>NZ_JBITZX010000010.1:0-250972 GCF_044547145.1 Streptomyces sp. NPDC052773
CGTGACCTGGTCAGCGCAGGCCGCTATGTCGGAGGATGCTCTTGCCCGTCTTCAGGACGGCTTCGTCGTGGCGCCCTGGCGTGCCCGTCAGGCCGGTGCCGCCGGCCGCTCCCCGACCCCGTCCCCGTCTGTCCGCGGACGGACGAGACCCGGCACACGGCGAGACGTGACCAACGCCAGCTACTGGCGTCGCGCCGAAACAGAGGATTATCGCGCCGTTCACGGCATTGACTCGCTTCCACCACACCCGCCGGTCCTGTCACCATCCGGAGCAATGAGCGCAGCCACCTCGCCGCGGGAGAGCACCACGATGGCGTCGCAGCTGCACTTGCAATACTCCACCTCGCCGCCCGACGTTGAGTGGGCGGACAACAGCTTCCAGGTCGGTGTGTCCGCGGTAGCCGTACAGCCCCAGGCGAGCAGCGGACACCCCTCGCGGGCGGAGCGGAGCGTCGGACCGTCTGTCCGCTTAGCCGGCCGCAGTGGGTGTGCCGACTGCTCAGCGAAGATCGGGCTGGCCGGGAGAGGGTTCGGCATGGGCGTCTTCTCCCTTCGGTGCCGTGTTCTCGGACACCGGCGCGGCGGGTTCGGGCAGGGTCTTGAACAGCAGCCAGGCCAGGACGGGCATCAGGATCAGTGGGGCCAAGGCGGTCTGCAGCGAAGTCCTGTCGGCTATGGTGCCGATGACCGGGCTGATCAGGCCGCCGATACTCACGGTCAGACCGAGCGTGATTCCACTGGCGGTGCCGATCCGCGAGGGCAGGTAGTCCTGGCCCAGCGTGACCTGGAGCGAGAACGGGATGTACAGACCGGCCGAGGTGAGGATGACGAACAGGTAGAGGGCAGGGCCGGGAACGAAGAGCAGACCGGCGATCGATCCGGCCGTCAGCAGGTACGACCAGCGCGAGACCCGCACCCGGTCCCATCGGTTCGCCAGCGCACCACCCAGCACGCTGTCCACCGCGCCACCCAGGTACAGCAGGAACAGAGCCGCCGTGCCCGCGGCCTTGCTGCCGTCCATGCGCTCGGTGGCGTACAGCGAGACGAACGTGCTCAGACCGATGAAGGCGGTGGAGCGGCAGACCACGGCCAGCGAGAGGCGGACGAACGACGCCCTGTCATCCTTGCCGGTCACGGGCGCCTTGGCCGCGTCGTACAGCCGGGTCTCCAGCACGCGCAGCACGGGCAGGCACAGCGCGGCGCCGACCACGGCCGGCAGCATGAGCAGCGGTGTCAGGAGCAGTCCTCCGACCGAGACCACGACGGCGACCGTGACCGGGGCCAGCGCGAAGCCGAGGTTGCCACCCAGCGAGAACCATCCCATCGCGCTGTGGCTGCCGCCGCTGGCAACCCTGGCCACCCGCGCGGACTCCGGATGGTACGCGGCCACGCCGACCCCGGACACCGCGACGACCGTCAGCGTCACCGTGTAGGAGTCACTCACCCCGCTGAGCGCGATGCCCACCCCTGCGACCAGCGTGCTGACCGGCAACAGCCAAGGCATCGCCCGACGGTCGGTCAGCATGCCGAAGAACGGCTGGGCCACCGACGACACCACGGAGGCGGCGAGAACGATGCCCGAGACGGCGGCGTAGCTGTAGGCGCGCTCGATGACGAAGAAGGGCACGAGGGAGGCGACGGCGCCCTGATAGACGTCGATGCAGCCATGCCCGACAGATAAAAGAGTGATCGAGAGATTCCTACGCACGCTGTCATCGTGGACGGCACCCACCGTGTCGCGCTTCCGATAAACTGCCAGATAATGATGGAAGTCCGCCACACGCCCGTGGCCCCCACGCGCACCCAGCGACTGGCGGCCGGTGCAGGGATAGACGCGCACCGGCACGACGACCACCAGATCGTCTACGCGGGCCGGGGCGTACTGTCCGTCACCACCAGCGCCGGCTCCTGGGTCGCCCCCGCGACCCGCGCCATCTGGGTCCCGGCCGGCACCGTCCACGCCCACCAGGCCCACGGTGACCTCGAACTGCACCTGGTAGGCCTCCCCGCGTGGGAGAACCCTCTGCGCCTGGACACCCCCACCGTGCTCGCGGTGAGCCCGCTGCTGCGTGAGCTCATCATCGCCTTCACCCGCACCGAGGACGACGACAGCCCGGAGCGGACGCGGCTGCGCGCGGTGCTCCTGGACCAGCTGCAGACCTCGGTACAGCAGCCGCTGCACCTGCCCACACCGAGCAGTCCCCTGCTCCGGACGGTCTGCGACCTCCTGCAGTCCGACCCCTCGGACAACCGCACACTCGCCGAACTCGGCCGAGAGGTCGGGGCCAGCGACCGCACACTCTCCCGCCTGTTCAGGACCGACCTCGGCATGACGTTCCCTCAGTGGCGCACCCAACTACGACTCCACCACGCCCTGATCCTGCTGGCCGAGAAGGTGCCGGTGACCAAGGTCGCGAACCAGTGCGGATGGTCATCCACCAGCGCCTTCATCGACGTGTTCCGCCGCGCGTTCGGTCATACCCCTGGCACGCACTCCCGGTGACCGGTCCAGCGATCCGGCCCGAGTATCACTGGGCGAGAATCCGGCACAATTGACCACGGGCTGAGCGGATCGGACCTGCAGCAGTCGCCCACAGCCGCGCGACCCCGCGTCGCTTCTCCTCCGGCCTCTTTCGGCTGGCTTCTCCTCCGGCCTCTTTCGGCTGACAGTGTGGCGGTCGCGCTAGCGGGCCGCCGGGTCCTATAGCTGACGGTCTACAGCCAAGCCCTCGGTCCTGTTTGCTCGCCGCACGCCTTCGGCGAAGTCCCGAGCGGCGGCAGCAGCGGCGGCCACGGGACTGTCGGCTTGGGCGTGCATACGGCGGATTCCTTCAAAAGCGCGTCGGGGGCTGGCCCCTGCGTCCCTTAAGACCGTGTCCTACGTGGTGAGGCGGATGAGTCGTTTGTAGCAGCAGAGGGCTGCTGCGAGGCCGAGAAAGGCCAGGTAGTTGCGGGGATCGCGCTCGTAGCGAGGGCTGAGTCTGCGGTAGCCGGACAGCCACGACATGGTGCGCTCGATGACCCAACGGCGCCGCCCTAATCGTTCGCTGGACTCGATGCCTTTGCGGGCGATGCGGACTCCGATGCGCTTGCCGCGGAGCCACCTGCGCAGGTCAGCCCGGTCGTAGGCTTTGTCCGCATGCAAGCGCTGGGGCTTGAAGTACCGGCTGCGGTGCGGGTCGTGTCTCGTTTGGTGACCCTCCACCATGGGCTTCAGTCCTTCGCTGTCGTGGGTGTTACCTGCCGAGACGCCGACGAGGAGGGGCAGTCCGTTGGCGTCCGACAGGACGTGCATCTTGGAACCCGGCTTGCCCCGGTCCACGGGGCTCGGACCTGTGTGTTCGCCCCTTTTTTGGCCCGGACGTGGGCGGTGTCGAGGACTACGCGGGTGACGTCGATGAGGCCGGCGTCGTCGAGTTGGTGCAGCACGGCCTCGTGCAGCCGGCCCCAGACACCGGCTCTGGACCAGATGAGGAACCGGCGGCGGGCGGTCGACTTCGATATGCCGAAGCACGGCGGCAGAGCTCGCCAGGCGCAGCCGCTGACCAGCACGTAGATGATCGCGGCGAACAGCGTCTCATCAGGCGTGTCCTGCGTTCCCCCGCCCTGCGGCCGCACCCTCGACGGAGGGATCAACGGCTTCGCGATCTCCCACAGCCCGTCCGGAACAATCCAACTCCACGTACCCCGCCCCATGCCGAGCTCAACGACGCCTCACCACGTAGGACACGGTCTTAGCCGCCGGTGAGAGTGACGGCGAGCCCGGTTACGTGGCGCTCGACATCAGGTGGTGTCGCCGTTGAGTTGGTGAAGCAGAGCGCGGCCGACTCACGTCCTGTCCGCGCTCGCTCGCCTGGGCGTCGGAGTCACCGCTCGTCCCCCGGCGTCACAGCTCACCACCGTTAACAATCGTTGACACTTTGAGTTCCGGTGCCTCAGGATCAAGCCGGGGAAAGCGCGTACGCTCCATACCCGTCCTACGCGAACCGTTCGTGTACCAAGCGAGTTGGTTCGCAAACGGCCCGAACTACCCTGTCTCACCTGTCTCCGGAGGCACCTCATGGCCGTCAGCGAGCCACGGCTCACCGACGACACCCCCGCTCCTCACCAGTTCACCCTCGCCCGCCCCCTTTACCGGCTCGATCCGCTCGGCCAGGACTTTCCTGCGGAGGGACGAGCGCTCCAAGCGATTGGCCCATTGGTTCCCGTCGAACTGCCAGACCGGATACCCGCTTGGGCAGTGACGAGGCGTGAGGTCGCCGACGCGTTGCTGACGCACCCGGATATGCGGAAGAACCCGCAGCACTGGCGGGCCTACCAGGCCGGTCTCGTCCCCGAGACGTGGCCGCTCCTGCAGATCATCACAACTCCGACAATGCTGATCATGGATGGCGCTGACCACACACGGCTGCGTCTTCCGATTCAGCGGGCTTTCACTCCACGTCGAGTTGAGGCATTGCGTCCGCGCGTGGAGGAGATCGTGCGGGAGCTGCTCGACACGCTCGCCGCCGTTGCGCCCGACGCATCGGTAGACCTGCGCAGCACCTTTGCCTTCCAGCTGCCCGTGACGGTGATCTGCGAGCTGTACGGTGTCGACGAGCCGGATATGCGGCGGCAGCTGGCCACCGACACCAGTTTGCTGTTGAGCAGCACCACGCCGCCCGGCGAGCGGCTCGGTGCCCAGACGTCCATCTTCAGCACCATGGCCCAACTGATCGCCGCCAAGCGTGCCCAGCCCAGTGACGACCTCACCACTGCTCTCATCACAGAGTTCGACAACGGCGGCATGTCTGCGGACGAACTCGCCGGGACCTTGTTCCTGATGCTGATCGCCGGGCATGAGACCACCCAGAACCTCCTATCGAACGCAATCCATCGGCTCGTGGAGAACCCCGAGCAACTCGCCCGCGTACTGAGCGGTCACGACGGCGATCGGGCATGGGGCGGTGTTGTGGAGGAGGCCCTGCGTCTCGACGCGCCAGCGGCCACCACGATGTTCCTCTACGCCATCCGCGACACCACGATCGATGGCGTGACTATCCGCGCAGGCGAACCGGTCCTGATCTACACTGCCGCGATCGGTCGCGATGGCCACGTCTTCGCCGACCCCGACGCCTTCCTGGCAGACCGGGTCAACGCACATCAGCACCGTGCCTTCGGTCACGGCCCTCACCACTGCCTCGGTGCCCCCCTGGCTCGTCTGGAATCCAAGATTGCCCTGCGGCGGCTGTTCGAGCGGTTCGCAGTCACCGCAGCCGAACCGCTCGGTGCAGTCGAGCGGATCACGTCGCTGTCGAGCAACGCCCCCGCGCGGGTGCCGGTCTACCTCGCCCCGCGCTAGCAGCGTCTCGCGCAGGGCTCGGCGTGCTGGGCCCAACCGCTCTGCGGTTGAGCCCACGTCCTGACTTAGTCGGACATATGCGAGGTCAGCTGTGTCAGCATCCTCGGCGGGAAGAGGTAGTGGGAGCTGCGCGACGACTCTCCCAACGCATCGGAGCCAGACGTGGCCTGACGTACCGCAGCCTGATTGTCGGCGGTGAAGACGACCTCGAGCTTCGTCAGCTGCCGCATGATTACCGATCCGCCATGCTGCACAGCGCCGTCGTCCTGCAGGCGAGGCGTGCGGCATCGTGCCAGGAAGCGCTCGACCGCCGTCTGTCCGACTACTTTTGCAAGGCGTTGAGCTGCAGTCGGGCACTCGTGCGGGCCGGAACCGAACGCGAGGTGAGACTCGTTGGTAAAGGTGTGCCCGTCGCTGTCGACGTGTACCTCGGGGTCCGCGTTCGCGCCGGCCAGGCCCAACACCAGCAGTGCGCCCTTCGGGACGTGGTAATTGCCCAGCTGGCCGTCCTGCAGGGGATAGCGCCCCATGACGTTCTGTACGGCAGGATTCGACCAGTGGGTCTCGTTCATGATCTCGGCAACCGTCACCGTGCCTGCGCGGAAGAGCGTGTGCACCTTCTCGTCGCACACGAGGCGTTCCAAGGCGTTGCCGATCCAGCCTGTGGTTCCGCCAGCACCGGCCATGACCGTCAGCCAGGCGAGGTTGCCCACTTCAAGGGCGCTTAGTGGGGGACCGCCGTCGACCGGACCGTGAAGCAACCATGAGACGAGGTCCCGTTCAGGCTTGGCACGTCGAGCGACTACAAGACGGCCGATGATGTCCGATATTTCTTCATTCGCGCGATGCGCTTCCGGGCCGCCCTCCAGGAGCCGGAAGATTGCCGGCAGCAGTTGCTCGCCGGTCTCGTGCGGCAGGCCGAGCAGGCGCAGCATTACCAACAGTGGCAACGGAGCGGCATAGTCGGCCACGATCTCTGCTTGCCTCTTCGGTGCGAACCGGCTGATCAGCCGATCAGCTGCCCATTCCGTGTAGCGGCGAACCGACGCGGTTTCGACCTGGGCGAGCCCGGAGGTGAGGACGCCACGCAGTCGCTGATGCTCCGAGCCGCTCAGGAAACGGGTAGAGCCTTCCTGGTAGGCCACCTGCGGCAGCAGCGGCCAGTCGCTTGGTACCCGTCCTGCTTGCAACTCGGCCCAGTTGCGGGAGTCGGGGCTGTAGAGGCTCTCCTGGGAGCAGACTTCCCGCAGTGTCCGGTGGCCGATGACGAGGAAGGCAGGCACACCCCCGTCCAGTTCAACTGGTACGACAGGCCCGTGTTCCTTGCGCCACGGCTCGTACAGGTCGGCAAGCGACCCCTGCACAGCTTCGCTGCTCAGCCGCACGGGCTCCGAGTGAGCCGGGCACCCAGACGCAGGTGGGGTGGCCGCTCCGTGGCTGAGGCGGGCGTGGGGCGGATTGGTCATTGCACCGTTTCCTGGTCGTCGCGGCCAGGCTGGCCGCACGGCCGCAACCGAGCGGGCCTGGCAGGGAAAGAGAGAGGCAACACTTCACTCTGCTAGTGCTGGCCTCCACCAAGCTCAAATCCAAGTGCACCATGGCCGGTCGGTCAACAAACGTGAACTCCTCAACAACCGAGCCGGCTCCCAGCCTGGCGCAAGAACTCCGACCACGGTCCTGGTCCCCCTACGGCTTGTTCGGACACCGTGCGGGCACACCCGCTACCCAGGCTCAGACACGTGGCCGCCTGCACGGGCTGCGCCGACGCTGCACGTCCGTGCCCGCCCCAGTGCACCGGATGCTGCAAGGAAAACGGCACGACCGAGGATCGTCCGTCCGGACGCTGGTAATCTCCCTGCGTAGACCACTGAGTACGGGCTGCCACACGGGGAATGGGGGCGTCTTCAGCCGATGACGAATGAGGCCGCCCAAACATCAGCGCATCCGACCAGATCCGCTCGTGCCCAGCATGTCCCACTCTCGCAAATAAGTGACCGGTTGGGGGTGCTGTGAGTGCTCATATCTCATTCCTCCCCTGTGTGCCCGGAGCCCACATCCACCGCGGCCGGGTGGTTGCTGGCAATCCGTGACGAGATCACGCTCAGGATGACGCGCGGCAAGGTCGTCCGAACCGCGAAGAAGCTGGGGCTGCGCCCCGACCTGGGCTTGGATGCGATGGTGGCCCGGGTTGAGGCCTTGCGCGGCCAGAAGGTTCAGCTTGTCTGCAAGCCGCTCCCCAGAGCAACCACCGGCCTGTGTGCCTTCGGGGAAGAGGCCGACACGATCATAGTGAACTCGAGAGCCGAACCACTGCACCGTGTGCTCATCACCCTCCACGAACTGTGGCACCTCATTGAGGACCTCGAGACGCCCTCAATCGGCATCCGCGCGTGGCGTCAATGCGTGGTACGGCCGCTTCAACGGTGCAGACTGTGGCCGTCGAAGACAAAACGGTCCGCGTTTGGCGAGCATTCCGTCCTTGAACTGGACAACCTCGTTGACGTCCTGGACGCGCTTCCTCCCGAACTGGTGAAGGCTGTCCTCGCTGATAGCCAGCAGGTCAAATTGCGTGGCGAGCGCAGTCACCGACATGACCCCGCAGAGGTCTTTGCGCGGCAGATGTTGCAAATGGTTCCCCTCGGGGACGACCCAGACGGCACCGGGTCACTCGCCTCCTCATTCGATCACCGGCGTACCGGCATCTGAAGATCGATGCTCGAGAACACTCTCACCGGAATCAACCTGCTCATTTTCGCGGTATGTTTCGCTGTCGGCATGGCGAAGGCCGTTGTCGCACGCACTGACCGCGACACCGCCCTGCGCCTCACCGCCTCCGTGCTGCTGTGTGCATCGGTCGTCTACCTGCTTTCCGCGCCCGCGGTCTACCGCTTCGTCGGCTCATTCACGCATGTCCCAAGCCTCCCTTCCCTCATAGTCAACGTGACCATCCTGGTATGCGTTGGCCATGCCCACGCCCTCACCGTGCTGTGGCACCCTCGCCGACGCAGCCCAGACGCCCTACGGCGCTCGGCCATCGTTTGGACGCCGATGTACGGTTTGGCGATCGCTGCCATGGCCGGGCTGTTCTGGGCGGCCGACCTCTCCGGTCCCGCCCGCCCACTTTCGTTCGCCACCGCCTACGCCGATGTGCCGGCAGCCTGCGCCATGCAGCTGGTCTACCTCAGCGCACTGACCATCGGAATCCTCGCCACCGTCCGCCAGTGCCGCGGCCCCGACGGAGTGATCGCCCTTCCTGGCCGGCCCGAACTGGAAGAAAGCCTGCGCCTGTTCGCCCTCGCTGTTGCGCTCGACTTGGTTTACGTCGCCTTTACCGCTGTGGCTGTCCTTTTCGCCTCTCAGGGCCACCACGGCCTCGACTTCTTGGCCGCGCTCGGGTCCGTGGCGAGTAGTACCAGTGCCCTGCTCGCCAGTTATGGCCTCGCCAAGCCGGCGCTCGCGGCACGCGGATCTGAGCGAGCCGACCACGCCGCTCTGACTCCTCTTTGGCAGATCGTCACAGGCAGCGCCCTACCGCCGCGAACGACCTGGTGGAACCGCTACGCCCTGTCGGACCTCCTTGCGGAGATTCTGGACGGTACCTACAGCCTTCGCCCGTGGATGAGCCCAGTACCCGCGCACGTCGTGAAAGAGCTGGTCACTGCTCGACCCGACGCACAGAGCCTTGATCTGCCTTCCCTTCAGGCGGCCGCGACGATCCGGCACGCACGGCAACGCTGCGACGCCGCCCTCCGTCTGGGATTGCCCACCCCGGAATCCTCCTCGGCGACACCGGCGGACGGTACCCCGCCCATCCTTGAGCGGGCACGCCAAGTTCGTATCGCGGCCCACCTGCGCCACCCGCTGGTGGAAGAAGCCCTCGAGACTCTCACCCCTCTGCCGTGACCAGGCCCCCTTCCTGATGTGGGGCTTTCGTGGCGCAGGCCACTGCCCACGCTGGATTGCGCACGGGGAACAGCAGGGAAGCCATATGGGCGCCCAGTGATCGGCTCGAAAGGAACCCTTGTGACGCTCGTAGCGCCTCCCCCCATACCCAGGGCGGCGGGATCGTTGCCCCTGCTGGGTCACGCGATACAGCTCATGCGCGACAACCTCGGCTTTATCGCCTCACTCCGTGAGAATTACGGCCCTCTGGTCGAGATCACCCTCCAACCAGGCACCCGTACGATCATCGTCCAGGACCCCGAGTTGATCCGCACGATGCTGGTTGACCTCGGCCCCAGCCTCGACAAGGGTCGCTTCTTCGAGAAGATGGGCCAACTACTTGGCGACTCAGTCGTCACCGCAGCTGGCCAAAACCACGTCCGAAAGCGACGTCAGCTCCAGCCCGCCTTCGCCCGCAGTGAGATCGCTAGATACGTCGACATCATGCGCGATGAGGTGAACGCGGCCGTCGACAGTTGGAAGCCCGGCCACGTCCTCGACGTACGCGAGGCTATGGTCAAGCTCTCCCTCGACATGCTCGCCAAGACAGTGTTCTCCGGCAGCCTGGACGAGACGACCTTCCGCCGGCTGCGTCGCGACCTGTCGGTCGTCATGAACGGAGTCGGCGCCCGCATCATGCTGCCTGACTGGGCCGAGAAGCTGCCGCTGCCCTTCAACCGCCGCTTCAACCAGGCCCGGGACGCCGTGCGGGCCACCATCCACAAAGCCGTCGACCAACTGCAGGCCTCAGGGCACGGCACTGGCGACATGCTGTCCATGCTCCTGCGCGCGAAGGATGACAATGGCCGTCCGTTGACCAAGCACGAAATCTGCTCCGAGATCTTGACCCTTGCTGTAGCAGGCACGGAAACCACCGCCTCGGTCCTGTCTTGGTCGCTGTACGAACTCGCGCGCAACCCCGACATCGAAGCCCGAGTCCTGGCAGAGCTCGACGACGTCCTCGGCGAAAGGCCGATCACCTTCAAAGACATTCCACAGTTGCCCTACCTGCGGCGTGTTCTTGACGAGGTGCTGCGGCTGCACCACACCGGGTGGCTCGTCACCCGCCGGACCATCACCGCAACGCAACTCGGGCCGTGGACCCTGCCGGCGGGAACCGAGTTGGCGTACTGCCAGCACGCTCTCCACCGAGACGCTGCACTCTTCCCCAACCCTCTGGCCTTCGACCCCGACCGTTGGCTTGACAGTGATCAGCAACCCCCCTCGAGCGCGTTCCTTCCATTTGGCGCGGGTAAACACAAATGCATCGGCGACCGGTTCGCTCTCACTGAATTGGTCACTGCCTTGGCAACGATCGTCCGCCGGGCACGGCTCGACCTCCGAGAGCAGGTTCGGCCGGTAGCGCGCGCCACCGTTCGGCCCCAAACGCTCAAGATGACGGTGCAGTCGCGCCAGGCCCCAGCACCCGGCGGAAGAAGCCCGTCGATGCGCTAGCGCAGCTCTGCGACAGGCTGGCTCAAGCCATTGCGGAGGCGCTCAGTATCTCGCCACTCCGATACGGAGCGGCGGTTCCTGATCACACTGATTAGACATATGTTCCCTCTCGGCGTGCCTCCATGGGTCGCACGATGCACTGCACTCGGCAGAGCGTATGAGCGATTCAAGACGCGGCTGAAGCTGGGCGGTAAGTCCCAGTAGATCGAGAGTCCTTGACCTGCCGGCCCTCAGGCCAACAGGCCCGCTCCGGCAGGTCAAGGCCCCATGAAACCGTCTTCCAAGAATCCATCTTTCCCCAACCGGCCGCCGTGCGCTGGGCCGCCCGGCACGGCGGCCAGTGATCGCCCGCGACCCGCCGCTCCCCGACCGCGCGCCAGACGCGGAACGGCCGGCCGCCGTGCAGTGGACCGGTGTGTCGGTGTCGACAATGCGCTGCGGCCCGGTTCACGAGCCGTCGCGGGGGCGACCTGCGGGACCGCCTGGTCGAGGGCACTGCCCGCGACCCCACCATCGAGGACGCCTCAGCGCCGATGGCCCGGACTGCGCGGCATGGTGCAGCAGCCGAACCGTCTGGATGACTCCTTCGGTTGTACGGGCTGTTCTCCGACCGGTGTGGGCGTCAACCCTCCTGAGTGGCCCGTTCGCGGGCGGCGAGATCATGGCGGGAACGGAGGCACGGCCGACCTGGCCGTGCGCGCCCGACCGACCCGTCCACGCGAAGGAGAGCATCCCGATGTCGCAGGCGCCCGAGCCGCTTCCGGCACACGACCAGCCGCCGCAGCAGCCCAGACCTGTTCCACGGCCAGGACCCTATGGAGAGCCCCCTCTCTTGCCGGGTCAGGCTCCGCACGCGCATCAGCCAAGGGGGTACGCGCCTCACGGTCACCCTCAGCCGCCCAGGTACGCCCCGCCAACCGTGCCGGTTGGCGGTGGTGGGAAGCGTCGAGTCGCCCTCGTCGCTGGTTCCCTCCTCGCGGCCCTGCTGGTGCTGGGCGCCGGGGTGTTCGCCGTACTGCGCGACTCGGACACGGACGACACGCGGGGGGCCGACGGCGCGAGGACGGCTTCGCCCACGCCCTCTTCTGCGAAGCCCGTCAGCATCGAGGCCGAGGAGCACTTCCGGATACCCGCGCCTGAGATCGGTGACGAGTCCTTCCGGACCCCCGGCGCCTGGCTGACGTCCGGTTACTACGCCACGGGCGAGAAGGAGTCGGTCGCCGGGGTACGACGTCGAGTCCGGCAAGCGTGCCTGGAGGATCGAGCTGTCCGGTCCGCTGTGCGCCGCGTCGCGTGACGTGACCCGCGGCGGCCTGGTCGCCGTCGTGTTTCACAACGCCAAGCGCAGCGAGAACAGCACCTGCACGCGGTTGGCGGTGATCGACGTCGTCAAGGGCACCAGGGTGTGGGAGAAGCCCCTGGCCGACAGCGTCCAGCGCGGTCTCGGGCTGACCGTCGCCATCAGTGACACCGCCGTGGCGGCGGGCTGGCCCGGCGGATCCACCGCGTATGCGCCGTCCACCGGCGCCCTGCTGTGGGACGCGCCCACCAAGGGCTGCGCCCAGGAGGAACACCTGGGGGGCCGGAAGTTGCTGACCCTGGCTTACTGTAAGACTGCCGCTGGGATGCGGTTCCGCGTTGGGGAACGCAACCCTGAGACGGGGAAGGCCCGCTGGATGTATCAGGTGCCGAAGACGGAGGGAGCCTGGCTGATCTCTGGCAGTCCGCTCGTGATCGGTCTGCTGCACAGCTCGGACGCCCTGGACGCGGACCAGATCCTGACCGTCTCCGACGAAGGTAGGACTCAGTCGATCATCGACATCGGGGACGACTACATCGCCGGCTGCGGCGACACCGGCGCCTGCACGAACGTCGTCGTCACCGGCGAAACCGCCTACCTTCCCAGTGACCCCCACGCCTTCTCGACGGCCAACTCCGTCACCGCTTTCGACCTGCGCACGGGCAAGCGCCTCCACGACTTCAAAGCTCCGAAGCTGAGGATGTGGCGGCCGGTCCGCGCCGATGGTGACGCGGTCGTCGTGGTCGAGGACCCCTCGGGCAGCAGACCCGCGCGCGTACTACGCCTGGGCCCCGGCGCACAGGACACCGAGGTCCTGCTGCGCCTTCCCGGAGACATGTGGCTCAACAGCACACTCAAGGGCCTGGTCACCCCCAGGGGCCAGGAATCCGTGATCTACGAGGATGGTCGGTTGTATCTGCACCTCAATAGCGGCTACCTGCCCGGTGAGGACGACCCCGAGCCGATGTCGCTGGTGTTCAGCAATCGGTGATCCGGCGACCGCTGAGGTCGCCGACGGACGGCGAAGTTTCGCCGGCGGCGACGGCCAGCGCGGCGTAGACGTGGAAGAAGCGATGCGCCAGATACACCTTCGCGAGCCCAGATCGTTCACAACGATTGACACTCTGGTCGAGTTGCAGCAAGATCGGAGCCGACCGTTGATCGCACGTGTGCGCGGGCTCTTCTTCTGGGCTGCGCAACAGCCCAGTCCATGGTCGTAGGCGGCTGATTGTCTCAGCTCCGGGCGTTCCTCGGACGAGGCACCTGCGGTGTTGGAGGAGCAGACATGCCTTTAGGAGTTCAGCTGAGCCGTGCCCGGTGGGTCGTGAGGGCCCGCCGGGCGATTGCCGCAGACCGACACGGACACCTTGCGTTCGATCTCGGCTGGGGCGCCGGAGTCAACAGTGGCCGCCCACGACTGGTCGCTCCCTGGGCGGTGCGGCCGCCAGCGAGGCCCGTCCCGAGAGTCTTCCAGTCGGCAGGGGGGCTCCGGTGAGTAGCTGGCAGCTGGAGGATGAGGACTTCTCAGCCAAGGACCATGCCGAGATTGGGCGCCGGATGAGCGAGTTGTTCGCCCAGTTTACGGCAATTGCCAACAGGTGTGGAACTGACGGCCGTTGGCGCGCGGGCACCAATGGCGCAATGGCGGAGCGGGCGCGGGCACAGGAGGTGATTGCTGAGCTCTCCCGGGCTTTGTCCACCGCCCGGCGGCAGCTCCGAGCCGTCGATGCGCGGGCTCGTCAGCGTCGCGCCGACTGCGCCTTCAGACCGTCCTCGAAGAACTGATTCCTCGGCAAACACAGACGCTCATCGCGGCCTTGCTCTCCCCCTAGCACGGCCGCCGTGAGCAGGCGGAGGTCTGCCACCACGCGTGCGGTGGCAGACCTTCGACCATCGCCTGTCCCTCTCACGTACTGAATCCTCACCTCAGCAGGCGATCCCCGGACATCCCCCGGCGGGTGGCCCACGACCCTGAGCAGGTCTTGGCCGCAGCCAATAGCTTCGCCGGTTGAGAGGGGCAGTGCTGTGAACGCTAGGAAGGCTCTTCCGGGGCCTCACTGGACAGAATGGCGGTGAGAATCGCAGTCATCGCGTCAGTCCCCGGGCTCAGATCCTCGGAAGTACGTGCTGCGATCTTGGTGATGCCGCGTGCCGCCGCTTCAGCTGCCCTGAGCAGATAGCTCAGCTGCTGAACGATGGGGCGAAGGCACACGGCAAGAGCTTCCCTGTCGGTGTACGAGCAGAAGCCTGGGAGTACGCCGAAGAATCGCTCCATGTGTGCGAGATTCTCCGGGCTCGGCTGCCGACCTTCGTTGAAGATGTAGTGCACGGTCTGCTTGCTGAGGTTGCCGCCCCGCGCTTGGACGCCTCGAGCGATCTCGCTGAAGAAGTACGGCCGGGGGACGCGGCGGCTGGGCCGCGGACTTGTGGGGTGCTTCAACCGGGTGTTGCGCAGGAAGACAAGGCGATTGAGCCGTCGGGTCTCCGCTGATTCCTGCGGTCCGTCCTCGGCGATGGCACCGCTGAGTAGGGCCCTGACCCGTTCCGGCGGCTCGACACCCGAAGCGTGACTGAGCTTCTCGGGGTTGAGGAGGTCTTCGAACATGCCGCGCACCGCAGGCGGCATCTTCTGTTCGATGGCTCGGAGTTCTTCAAGGAGTGCCGCGAGCTCGTCCTGAGGGGGGGACTCATGGGAGCTGGACGCTTCTCCCTGTGCCGTCTCGTCGGCGGGTTTGTTCACCTGGGGGCTCTCCGTGGCTGGCCGGCGGGACTGGAGGGGCTCCATGAGGCTACCTGGCGGTTGCCTCTGGCCTTGGGCGGCTGAAGAAATCGTATGGGTACGGACACCGCCAGCGCCAGGTTAGTTAATGATTATTGACACTTCGACCCACCCTGCTTCAGGATCTTCAGCAGGCGAAGATCGCGGTCCTGCGCCTTGGCCAGCGTGCATGGGCCACAACCAGCGGCTGCGCATCACTCAGCGATTCCAGTCGGCCCAGTTCCATGCTTACGCCCCGACGCCATCCAGGTCGCCCGGAACCATCTTGCGCACTGGGGCAGCCACGCGCAGGCCGGGTGGCTGCAGCAGGACGCCCAGCGCACTGTGACACGCGGCCTGTTGCGCCAAGCAGCCCCCGACCGAACCGCCGGCGTCCTGTCTGATCTCATCACCCGCAGTGTCAGCCCGGATGATGCTGTCGCGATCGCCGAACGCCTGCGCGGCATCGATCCTGAACGGCTGGCCAAAGCGGTCGAACGCAGAGACACACCCTCTTCACCGGAGCACGAGCAGGGAATCAGCGAGCTTCGCCGCATCCGGGAAGAGGTCCTGTTATGGACCAACTTCCTGGAGCAGACGCTCACCAGCACAGGCACCCGCGGCCAGGACCGAGTGATGCTGCTCGCCGCCGCCTACCTCGAGGACGCCCCTGTCGAAGTATGCATCAAGGCAGCAACCGAGTTCGGCGGCCGCGATGAGGCGGTCGCACGCCGGTACCGAGAAGGCCGCAGCCCTCGGCGTCGGCTGGGGGACGTCGGTGTCGACATCACTTCCAGCGACACAGCTGCATTCCACAGCCGCCCGGGCCTCGCCCGCTCCGCCATCCGCATGGACTGGCACCACTGGGCCGACGAACGAGACGCAACCACGGAGTGGCTCGCTCGCATTACCGCCCCCGACGGCGTCGCCAGAGCATGGACGGAGCAGATCGGATCCCGTCTGCTGGAGCTGTCCATCACAGAGGTCGAATCTCCCTTCTTCACCCTCCTCGACATCTGGGCCACCACCTCTTCCGACGAGCAATACCTCCGTATCGTCACCGCACTGATCGCCCAAGCCGCGGAGACGGAAGAACTCGCGCGGGATGCCCACAGACAACTGCTGGACTGGGCGAAAAAACCTGACGCGCATCGGCGAAAGGTTGTCGCCTGGGCATGCAACGGCCGGTATGGCATGCGATGGCCGCACATGGCTCTCGTCCGGCTACGCGCCAGCGGTCGACAGTGGCCGTCTGCGACGAGGTGGATCTTCGTGGTCAGTCCACCGCGGGAGCGTCCGAGGGCATGGTGCTCGGGCTCGCCGGGCGGGGCCCCTTTTGGCGGGCCCCGGCGGCGTGCTGGTGCGCACACACGATGGTGGAGTCGACCGCGACGATCCAGTCCAGGTCTCCTTCGGCGTCGGCCTGGGCGAGCAGGGCGGTGAAGACCTTCTCCCAGGTGCCGTCGGCGGCCCACTTCCGCAGCCGGTTGTGGGCGCCCTTCCACGAACCGAAGTGCTCGGGCAGGTCCATCCACGGCGTGCCGGTGCGGTACTTGAACGCGATCGCGTCGATCACCTGCCGGTGATCACGCCACCGCCCACCCCGCCGAGGGGTCCGATCCGGCAGCAACGGCTCGATACGGGCCCACTGGGCGTCAGTCAACGACACACCCCGACCAACGATCAGATGATTGAAAGAAACGGCCTAGGTGTGCTGTCCCGGGACTGATTGTGTCGGTTGGAAGCGGCAACGCGTGATGGTGAGTTCGGGGAACGCTTGATGCTGTTCGGCTGCAGAAATGTCGGCGAGTTTCAGCAACACCAGGGCTCATCAGGGGGGACCCGCTCGCGATATTCGAGTGAACGCGCGAGATAGGTGTGCATCGAAGTGCTGCGAAACCAGCGAAACGCGCTGGAGCGGGCTCCGGGCACGAGCGCCAAGATGGGAGAGGAGGAGATCCGGAATCTTCTTCTCATCGGACTGAACAGCCACTTCGAGGGCCAAGCTGCCGGCGAGGTCTTCAACAACACCGGCAAGACGGACATCCTCATCCGCGTACTGGACACGCTGCGTACCAAGTTCGGACGTATTGATAGTTCCGAAGCGCCGAACACGGCGAATGACCGAGCGGATCAGCTCGCGCTATCCGCGGCATGGGCGGACGGGTTGTCCTTGGGAAAACCATTGGTGCCCGGCTTGCTCCTCTGATGGACTGACGTCCCGCCGTGAGTCTGCTGTGTGACGGAGGTAGTGGTTGTGACGGAATATGACGTGCTTGCCGAGGTGTACGAATGGCTCATCTCGGATGCAAAGTTGCCTCCCGCCGAGTTCGCTGCGTCCTTCGATGACGTCCTCGGTCTCCTGCCGTCGAACGCTCACGTCCTCGACTGTTCGTGCGGAACCGGACAGTTGGCGGTTGGCCTCGCCGGTCGTGGCATGCAGGTTGTCGCAACTGACGCCAGCGAAGCGATGGTTCGCCGGACTGCAGAGCTGTCTGAGGAGTTCGGGGCCTCCGTCCGGGCCGTGCGGGCGAACTGGGAAGAGTTGCCCGATCATTTCGAGGACGACACGTTCGACATGGTGTTCTGCGTTGGCAACTCGCTTCACCATGCCGCGGGCGCGACAGGCAGGGGTGCTGCTCTGGAGTCGATGTCACGGCTTCTGCGCCCTGGCGGGCGCTTGGTGCTCACATCCCGCACTTGGGAACTCGTGAGGGCCAGAGGTTCCCGGCTGGACATCAGGGACCGACTCGTCCGACGAAACGGTCGCGATGCCGTCGTGGTCTACCGCTGGGAGATTGCGCCGCATTGGGAGGATGAGCACCACATCGAGATTGCGATCGCCCAAGTTGATGCGACTGGGCTGGTTCTTGTCCGCTCGGAACTGCTGTCCTGCTGGCCCTACCGGTACGAGGAACTCGAAGTCGAGCTGCACCGGGTCGGACTCCGGACGGAAGTGAGCACGTTCGATCTTGAGGCCGAGAACTACATGGTGGTCGCGAGCAAGGTATAGACACCGGGCTCTCAGTCCCTGGCAGGACCGCGCGGTTGCTCGCAGGACGCTTGCGCCCTCTCATCGGTGCGGGTTCAGGCGGTCAACGCTACGCCTCGGACGAGGAGTCATGCTGCGTGCATTACGGCGAGCGGACACGGCGGCCCGCGTAGCGCGCCCAGGGTTAACGCGGTGGCGCCGACCCGCTGGGCGGGACCCGATCGGAGCGGCAGGGCGACGAGGCATGGTACGGGTACGACGGCGGGTGACGCCCTGCAGACGAGCGGCGCGGCCGGAACGACGGGGCGGTGTGGCGGCCATGAAGATGTTGATACGGGCAGCAGGCAGCCGTTGCGCCGAGTGTTGCAAAGCTGTAGCAGTGCGTGGGCGCAAGCAGCCGCTGGCGGACGTTGAGCCGGACGCATGAGGCTCCGTGCAGTCATGGCAGCGCCCGGGGTTTCGTGTTTTGGCTTCCTTCACTTCAACCGACAGCGTTTGTTCGTGGGTTCCGGTGGCGTTCAGTGATCACCGGCACTCTGGATGTTCACGAGAAATAGCGGCAGCGGCACCGTCGTGGGCGTCCCGCTCGTAGACCTGCTTCGCAGATCGATCGTTCCGCGGAAAAGGAGCCGTGCTGTCTGCGGCAGAGGTGACACCATGCGGTGTCATGGCAAATGACAGCACCAGTACGTTTCAGGCGGGCCAGACGGGGCTCATCGTCCGGATCCCGGAGGCAGAGCCGGCCGTCCGCGGGTGGCGTGAACGGCTCGCCCCCTCAGCCCAGGCCGGGGTTCCAGCCCACATCACCGTGCTCTTCCCGTTCCTCGACGAGAGCGGAATAGACGCGGTCGTCTATTCCGCTCTCGCGGAGGTGTTGGGGAGCCACCAGGCATTCGACCTGCGGTTCGAGAGATGTGGGCGGCTCCCGGAAGTGCTCTATCTCGTCCCCGAGCCTGACACACAGCTGCGGCAGCTCACGGAGGCGATCGCTGATCGCTGGCCTGAGGCTCCTCCGTATGGCGGCCGGTTTGCCGAGATCGTGCCGCACCTGACCATCGCTCAAGGACCGGAAGACGCCGCCCTGGAGGAGATCGAGGCCGACCTCACCGGCAGGCTCCCGTCCACGTCTCATGTCTCGTCGGTTGAACTCATGGTGCACGACGGCGTGAAGTGGCAAGAACGGGCGTCGTTCACACTCGGAGGGACGCAGGTCATGAGGCTTGGCTGGCCCGCTGCCCTAGGGCAGTGGACCAGCGTGGGGCCAGTCAGCTGGCGTGAGCGTGCTCGGCGCGGGCTCGGGTGCCGGCGAGTCGGTAGGAGTCGGTGCCGGTCTCGATGATGGTTCCGTTGAAGGTGAGGCGGTCGACGATGGCCGCGCGGAGGCGGGGGTCGGTGAACATCTTGGTCCAGCCCCGCTCCGCCTGCCCACCCGTGTACATCAGTTCGTCCTCATCGACTTGGATCAGTCCGTCTTGAAGGGATCCAAGGCCAGAACCTCATGAATGTCGAGGAATCGGCACTCGCCGGTCTCACTGTGCACCGAAATGCAGTTGGGTCCGTAGTTGAAGTACTTCTCGTCCCGGGTTTCGATATACTTCACGGACTGGAAACCGAAATAGAAAAAGTCCCCCTTTTTCGTTGCGAATTCTCCGTTTCCGAAAAGTGCGACCTGATCGCTCCACTCTCCGAACTTCTGGCGCAGAGCCTCCGCCGCCAGCAGCTCCGCCTGCTCCATCGTGTACATCAGTTGGTCCTCATCAGCTTGAATATCTTATAAAGCATAGGATCGACGAACCCTGTCTACGCATCAGCGAAAAGCACACGGCCCTGGTGGTTCACCATGTTGAACACATGGCCTGCCGCGCCTGCTTCAGGTCGCGCAGCCACCAGACCTCGGGCCCCGTCGCCGGAATTCCGGATGTGATCGACCATGTCCCAGAATCCGGTTTCCGTGAACTGTCGTCCATACACGCTCTCCAGTCGATTGAGGGATTGGAGCGGAATGTCACCGGGGACAGCTCTGATGCCCTCACCGGCAAGGTACCGGTCGAACGCCTCGGCCACGTAGGTGCAGTTACTCATCCCTCCCTCCGGGTTGAAATGCGGTGCCAAGTGGGAAAGATTGGGTGTCTCGTACGGCTTGGGCGGGATCGGTGACTTCTGGGGGGCGAGTCCCAGGGGATCGCAGGAGACGGAAGGGCGGTCCACGTAGCCGACAGGGTTGGCCGCCGGAGCCAGGCCGAGGGGGTCCAGGCTGATGTAGTGGCCGATTTCGGGGTCGTAGTACCTGAGGTAGTTGTAATGGAGGCCTGTCTCGGGGTCGAAGCACTGTCCCGGAAAACGCAGCGGAGTGTAAGCGTGGCTCCGCACCGACCAGGACAGTTTTCCCCAGTTGGTGGCCCGGGCGCGCCAGGCGATGTCGCCGGACTCGTCGATCAGCTCGCACGGAGCACCCGAGAGATCGGACACGATCGCGAAGAAGCGGGCGTCTATCTCTTCCTGCGAGGCCGTGGCCATGGTCCGGCGCTCGCTCTGCGCAACCGCTTCGACCCCGTTGAGGTGCCACGTCAGGGTCACCGAGTCAGCTGAGTCCGCCCAGCTGGTCGCCTGCTCGCACAACGAGGTGCCGTCCCAGGTGAAGTCCACCTGTTCCAGTACGTCGACCCCGTTCTCGGCGATGCGCTGCTGCGGTACCGCATGACGTTGCCCGCGTGATCGCGTACCTCGGCGGGCAGACCGGCCGCGTCGCAGCGGATGGTGGTCACCCGGCCGTACTGGTCGCGCATCGTGGACACATGGCCGCGCTCGTCGTACGTGAAGAACGTCCGGCCGCCGGCTGAATCGGCCACCGAGGTCAGGTTCCCGCGCTCGTCGAACTCCTGGCGGAGCGTGCTGCCGTCCGGGCGCAATACACGCGTGAGCAGTCCGCGGGCATCGTAGGAGAGCGTCGTGCGCCGGCCGTCCGGACGGACGATCTCCGTCACGTTCCCCATGGCGTCGTACCGGCGGGACGTCGTGCGGCCGACGGCGTCGGTCTCGGACAGCAGGCGGTGGAACCGGTCGTGGGTGAAGCGCCGGGTGTGCCCCGCCGGGTCCACCGACCGGACCAGGGCGCAGTGCCGCCGGACGCCGTTATGTGTGCCCCGCTCGAGGCGGTGGACTGGTGGTGTTGTGGGACCGGGTGGGCCGGGCCACGGTGTCCCGGTCCGGCAGCTCGGGGCCGACGGGTGCCTGCCCTTGGGGGGTGCGGTGCGGGTGGTGGGGCGTGCCCGTGCAGTGGTCCGGGCTGGGTCACTCGGGCGGGTCGGTGTGCGTTCGAAGGTGCTGCCAGCAGCGGTGGACGTGCTGTTCGGCTTCTCGCACGGCAGAGGCGGCATCGTCCGGCGGTGCGGCCTCGGCGGGGTGTCGTGTCCAGCGACGGCGTGGGCGTGCTGTGCCGGTGGTGCGTTTGCGGCTGCTGTGCAGGACGGCGGTGCGGGTGATGAGGACCAGGGCGATGGCTGCGGCGGCCGTCAGGACGGCGGCCGCGTGCTGATCGGACATGGTGGTGTCCCTCGTGCTCGGTCGCGGGCCGGGCAGGAGACCGGCCGTCGCTTTTCCGGCCTCCTGCCTGGGCGGGTGTCAGCCGGGCCAGGTGCCGGTCAGGCGGCGGGTGGCGGCGGCGCCGGCACGGTCGACGGCGGCCTTGACCCCCGCGAAGATCGCGCCCTGCACCGTCGCGGCGAGCAGCGCTTCGCCCCAGGCGCGGTCCTCGTCGGTGGCGTCGGGGGCGTCCTCGTCGTGGCCGATCATCTTCCATGCCTGCTTGAACAGCGCGCCCGCGAGCATGCCGCTGACCGCTCCCAGGGCGAGACCGGCAGGCTTGTAGGCGATCTTCGATCCCTTCACCGTCTCACCCCTTGCGGCGGCACAGCAGCCACAGCACGACACCGGCGCCCACTGCCGTCAGCAGCAGGCCGCGGTTGTCCCGAGCCATCTGGGCCCCTTGGGCCGTCCTGGCCCGCACCGGCTCAGGTGCCTTGTCCTGGATGAGCTGGCCGGCCTGGGCTGCCTTCGCGCGGGCCTGCTCGGCGGCCTGGGAGGCCTTGTCCTTGACCGGGTCGGGCAGCTTGTCCTGCACCCGGGACGCGGCCGCGGCGGCCTTGGACTTCAGCTCCCCGGCCTTCAGCGCAGCCTGCTCCTTGACCTCGGCGGCCTTCTCCTGGGCACGCGCCTTGACATCGGTCTTGCCCGCGAGCCCCTCCACCGTCTCGCCGAGCTCGCGGCGGGTCTGCTCGACCTGCTCGCGCAGTTCGTCCGGGCTCTCGGCGATCGGCTCGTCGTGCGGCTGGGTCATCGCTTGGCACTCTCCTTGATCTCGGCCACATCGGCCTTCACGTTCTCAACTGTCAGCTCGGGTGTCGGTGGCGCGGCCTGGGCGACCTGCCTCTTCCCGGTCAGTGCCATCACCGCGGCGATCACACCCAGGACGGCGGTGACGATGAGGGCCGCGGCCCATACCGGCAGCACCACCGCCAGCGCGGCAATGACGGTGGCCACCAGCGCCTGAAGCATCAGGAAACCGACAAGGCCGGCGCCGCCGAACAGCCCGCCCCCCTTGCCGTACCGTTTGCCCTTCTCCTTCAGCTCCGCCTGCGCCAGGCGCAGCTCGCGTCGCACCAGCTCGGTCAGCTGCTGCGACGCGCGCTGCACCAGCTCTCCCACCGGCTCCGACCCCATGGCCTGCTGACCGGAACCAGGCGGCTGGATGCTCGACACGGTGATCACCTCCCGTCGTACACATGCCTCCAGGTCTTCCGGGCGCCGCAGCGCGCCCGCCCGGTGAGCACGCGGGTACCCGGAACACGGCAGTTCAGGACGGCTATCCGTCGAGGGTTAACTCAAGGCCGATAAGGGCCTACTCGCCCTTTTCCGTCCGTCGTAGTCGGCCGAACCGCACGCAGGGGCCGCATGGTGTGAAGGGGACGGCCGTGCGGGCCCGCTCCCGTATGCCGGGCAGCTGCCCGGCGGGGCGCTGCGGTTCCCCCTCAGGGACGATGACCCGGTGGTGCCGCAGTGCATGAGACGCTCAGGGGTCTGGAAAGAGGGCTTTGGCGCGTCAGCTGCGCCGGCGCAGGACGAGCTGTGGTGTGCGGCGGACGAGTTCGGCGCTGGTCAGGCCGATCACCGTGCCTGCGGCGACGTCGCTGGGGTAGTGGGCGTCGGACTGCACGCGCTCCACGGCGACCATGGCGGCCGGCAGGGCACACACCGCCCCGGCGGCCGGCCAGATCCGCGCGGCGGCCGTGGTGAAGGCGACAGCGGCGGCGGTGTGCCCGGAAGGGAACGACGACGACTCGGGCCGGTCGTCGACCTCGTCGTGGGGGAACCACTCCTTGGGCGGGCGGGGCCGGTCGGCGAGCTGCTTGCCCAGCCCGTTGGAGACCAGCTGCGCCAGCGCCATGGCCGCTGCTCCCGCGGCGGCCGCCGTCCGGCCGCGCCACCCGCCGGCCGCGGCCATCACCACGGCCGCGCCGCACCACAGTTTCGTGCTCTCCGCGGCCTCTTCCACCGCCGACAGCACCTTGCCGACCGTGGGCGGGATGCGGGAGGCGGCCTGCCGGGTCAGCACCCGGTCAGCATCGCGCAGCCCTGCCAGCACTCTCATGAGCCATAGGTATCCCGAACCGGCACGCCCACACCATGATCAGCCGTCCGTGCAGGCGGGTCAGGGCTGGTCCAGGCGGCGCACGTCTTCCTCGTCCCACTTCCTGGTGTCACGGGGCTGGGTGTAGGGCTCGGCCTCGGGCGGGTGCCCGCCGGCGATGGCCCGCTGCCGCACGCTCTCCGCGTCGAACTCCAGACCCAGCAGGATCGCCAGGTTGCTGATCCACAGCCACACCAGGAACACGATGACGCCGGCCATCGTGCCGTAGGTCTTGTTGTACGAGGCGAAGTTGGCGACGTAGAACGCGAAGCCGGCGGAGGCGGCCATCCAGACCACCAGCGCCAGGAAACTGCCCGGCGTGACCCAGCGGAAGCCCTTCACCTTGGCGTTCGGGCACGCCCAGTACAGGATCGCGATCATCGTCGTGACCAGGAGCACCAGCACCGGCCACTTCGCGATCGACCACAACGTCAGCGCACTGTCCCCGATGCCGAGGGCCTGCCCGGCCTGCCGCGCGATACCGCCGGTGAAGACCACGATCAGCGCGCTGACCACGGCGAGCACCATCAGCATCACCGTCACCGCGAGCCGGACCGGCAGCACCTTCCACACCGGCCGCCCTTCCGGCATGTCGTAGACGGCGTTGGAGGTGCGGATGAACGCCGCGACATAACCGGACGCCGACCACACCGCCAGCGCAAGACCGACGATCGCCATGACCGACCCGGTGCCGGCGTTGCCCTGCAACTGTTCCACCGCCCGCGTCATGATGTCGCGGGCCGAGCCGGGGGTGAGCTGCTTGAGGTTGTCCAGAACCTTCTCCGTGGCCGACTTGCCGGTCAGGCCCAGCAAAGAGACCAGAACCAGCAGGGCCGGGAACAACGACAGCACCCCGTAGTACGTCAGCGCCGCGGCACGGTCGGTCAGCTCGTCGTCCTTGAACTCGCGCAGGCTCCCCTTGAGCACCGCGCCCCACGCCGGCTTCGGCAGCTTCGTCGGCCCGTCCGGCGCCGCCCGCTCCACCTCCCGATCCGGCCCGGCCTCCTCCGGCGCCGGCACCCGGAAAGCCGGATCCTTATCACTGTCCCGATGGTCTTTCCACCCTGGAAGATGCAACCTCGCCATGCCCGGTGGGTAACCCCGCACGGCAGCCTCAAGCCCATCGCTGCCGCCCGCAGCCCAGCACCAGGAACAAGCAACCACACCGAGCCGAACCGACTTCGCGGCGCTGATGAGGCCGCGTGACGTGATCGACTAGCGGCCGGTGACCGGGTAACGGGCCACTCCCTGCCGCCCTGAATCACCCGCAGGTGACGAGGGCGGGGGTGACGAGGCCCCTGCAGCTGCTCTTGCTTCGATCGCCAGGTAAGCCCCGCACTGGCCGCGTGGTCAGCAACGGCACCGAGGGCACCTCCCGCAGCGGCCAGGCTGCCCGCGCCGCCCACCACGACACGCTGATCGACGGAGTTCCTCTACCTGGCCAGACCGACCGTCAAGGCCGGACCCGTCGGCTGACTCTCGCCGAAGCGCACGCCGAGGTTCTCCGCCTGATCTAGTGCATCGACAAGGACGCCGCCACCTGGCTCGGGCAGAACAGCCGTGGCCCCGAATTCCTTCGCACCCGTCCGTGACACCTCGACCTCGCGGTTGGCCCCGGTGGTACGCAGCCGCAGCCCCGGCCCGTGCCCCATGGAAGCGGGCGACCGACGCTGAACGCATGGCGCCACAGCCCAACGGTGCACGGCGCGTCGCCTCCAGCCTGATGCCGCCGCCCCTACGTCGAACGCGCGCCTACAAGCTGCGCCGACTGCGGAACGGCGTGGCGGCGCGTTCGCTCACAGACTGAGAGGAGGCCGCGTATGCCTGGGCCGGACCTGCCGCCGGCAGCGGAGCCCATGACCACTCAAGCGTTGCTGTACCGGTGGTCCACCGCCACACAGAAGGTGGAGCTCCTCCACGGCGTGCTCATCTTCGTCGGCGACTTCGACGAGAGGGACCTGGCCACGGCAAGGCGTGCTTACCCAGGCCGTCGTCCGGTGCTCAATGCCGACGGCGGCCCGGAGGTCACCCAGCCGGACCCGGGCAGCCTGCGCCGCTCGTAGGTGGTCCGGGCCTCTGCTGAGCCCGTCACCCGTACGGCCGGTGGTCGTTTCCGGTGTGGATCTGCATACCGGATGCGAAGGAGGCCCCGTGGGCCCGTCGTTTGTGATCGAGCGGCTTGAGTTCCAGCGCGGCGACGTCTGGTACGCCCGCCATTTCAGGGGCCTGGTGACCTTCCTCGTGGGCCACTCCAAGGCAGGAAAGTCCACCGCGCTCGAGGCGCTGCTCTACCCGTTGGGTCTGCTGACGGCAACGGTCATGCCGGAGGTCCGCAGCTGCGCGTACGTCCGGCTGGTCTTCCGCATCGCGGGCACCCGCCGGCAGGCCACCCGCAGTGGATCCAACCCGCGGGCCCGGGTGTCTTCGAAGAACCTCGACGATCAGGACGAGATCGAGCACCTGCTGCCGGTGACGAGCACGAAGCCCGGCGAGACGACAGCCGGGGCCTTCGTCCAGGACCTGCTCGGCCTGCCCGCCGCCGTGCGCGGGGCAACCCGTGTCGGGCTGGACGAGGGCGCGGCAGACCAGCGTGAGCAGCAGATCGCCGCGGCCCGTGCGAAGGTGGAGCGGCTGCGGCTCAGGCTGCGCACCCTGGAGGAAGCCGCCCTCGCCGCCGCTGCGGAGGCAGCAAAGGCCGACGCCGCAGCCGCTGACGCTCTCGCCGCCCGCGACGCCTACGACGAAGGCCAGCTCCAGCCCGCCCACAAGGCCGCGCAGCAGGCTGAGAAAGAGGCCCACGGCCTCAGCCGCGACGTCGCCCAGCTCCAGGAACGCCTGGATTCGGCCGACTACATCAGCGCCCAGGAGAAGGCCATCCAGACGGCCAAAGAGCGGATGGAAGCGGCGCAGGCCGCCCGGGACGCCGCGGTCACCGCCCACGACGTGCGCCGCAAAGAAGTCACCGCACACTGGTCGGAGTTCTTCCTCGCCCGGCTGCAGCAGATCAACCCCGACGTCGAGACAGCCTTCATCGACCCCAGCGACTTCACCACCCGCGTCAAGGAGCGCCACACCGCCGACAAGACCTTCGCCGAGAGCTCGGTCGCCGGCAGCCCGAAGGTGGCCACCAACGTCGCGCTGCTCCTGGCCCTGCGCGACCTCGGCCGCGTCGACCCCGCCGTCCGCGTGCCCCCGCTGATGATCATCGACTCCCCCCTGGCCGGCCTCGGAGCACAGGGCCTGGACCATGCCACCGGGCTACGTCTGATCGACACCCTCATCGACATCGCCAACGACGCCTCCCCCGACGGCTACGCCTGCCAGGTCATCGCCGCCACCAACGACCCTCTCCCCCGCCCCTACCCGGGCGTACGGGAAATCAGTATCGACACCGACAACCGGTTCTTCGACCACGCACCCCGCCGCGACCAGAACAAGTACCGCATGCCGGACCAGGACCGTACTGGGTGGACTTCCCCCAGTTCGCACACTGCGACGCGTCCAAGGTGACCGTTACCTGCACGGTCCCCAAGCCGTGACGAGTTACTGACCACTGGTGGGGCACAGCAACACAGTGCTGTGCCCCACCAGTCCCATCATGCGCGGAAGGAGAACACGGCAGTGCCCGACAATCTTGCATGGATCGCCGATGCCTGGCACAGCGCCCACCTGAACCCGACCGACCTGTACATCACCTGCGCCCGCGGCCTCAGCCCTCACCAGCTGGCCGAGCGCCTGGCCGACCATCAACCTGTCGAAGTCAGGCCTGCCCTCACCATCCAGGAAGCGTCCAGCATGGTCGACCTCACGCACATCTACTGCGTCGGCCGCGTCGGCCACAGCGGCAACTGGTCGTTCATCGTCGAATCCGGGGGCAGCGAAGGCTGGTCCCTCGACCCGGCCGTGTCCCGCGGCGCCGAAGTTCTGATCTTCGACCCACGGCCCGATGATCCGCCCTCCTTCTTCAGGTACCTCGCCGACGGTGAGGTACAGCTGCACTTCGAACTGGGCTCCGGCTATCACCCCGCTGGGACCCGGCCTGCCCTGCTGCGCCCGGCGCTGGAAGCGGCCGGAGTCATCCCACCGGAGGGCTTCATCGAGGACTTGCTCGGTGAGGACCAGGAGCTGTCCGCGGTCGATGAGAAGCGCCGGGTGCTGGAGGTCATCGGTGAACACTTCGGGCTGTCACTGCCGCGGCAGGAGATCGAGCACGGGCAGCTACCCGCCGTGGTTACGCGGACCTCGCCTCCTTCTTCCTGGTGACCTCCGCTCAGAAGTCATGCGAGCGGAAGCGCGTCCGCCAAGTGTCACCAGACGATCGGCGCGGCGAGAGTGACGCTCGGCAGACAGCGTCCGTGGCGTTTCGCGCGCTCCCCCTGCTTGGTTGTCCCCTCCCGCCTACGATCGCAGGGTCGGTGCTGTCGAGGAGCGGATGGTGGGGGCGGGTCCAACCCCACCGGTCCAACTGGTTGTCACTTCCCGTCTCCTGCACACCGTTCGAGGATATCTGGGGAGTCCCTCGCCGGACGCTGCGCGGCTGTGCCGGGCGGTGCTGCGGCGCACGACGGGCCACGGGGCGAGCGAAGGAGAAAAGCGGATGTCGGCCGACTTGGCGGGTTTCCTCGGTGTCGTTCTGGTGGCCTACTTGGTTCCCGGCCCCGACTTCCTGGTGGTGGTGCGCTCCGCGGCCGAGCACCCCGCCAGGGGACGGGCCGCGGCGCTGGGCGCCCAGACCGGGCTGTGCGTGCACATGCTCGCCGCAGCTACAGGGCTGTCGCTGATCGCTGCCCGCTCCCCCGTGGTCTACGACGCCATCAAGCTGCTCGGCGCGGCCTACCTGGTCTACCTCGGAATCCGGGCGGTCCTGGCAGCCCGGCGCGCCGCCCGTGAGCGCCGCGCCGAGACAGCGGGGGCAGACGGCCCGGTGGGGCTTACCGCTCCGCGGACCTCGGCCACGGACGAGCCGTCCCGCGCCCGGTGGCGGTCCGGTTTCACCCAGGGCTTCCTCACCAATGTGCTCAATCCCAAGGCGGCGCTGTTCTTCCTCAGCATCCTGCCGCAGTTCGTCCACGGCGGCGGCTCGACGGCGCGGCAAGTCTTCTTCCTCGGCATCCTCGACGTCCTCATCGGCGTGGTCTACTGGTTCGCCCTCGTCGCCGTCGCCGCACGGCTTCGTGCCTTCCTCGCCCGCCCGAAGATCCGCCACCGCTGGGAGCTGACGACCGGCTGGCTGTTCATCGCCATCGGCATCGGTGTCGCCGCCGCCTGAGACAGCTTTTCGCGCCGCCGATGCCGACGTCTCGCCGTAGCGGTCGATGTGGTCGTACACGCTCTGGTGTCAGCGGCGAGTCGGTTGCAGGCTCTGGACGCGGTCGAGATCGCCGGCGAGCAGGCTCCAGTGGCTGATGGTGAAGTCTCCGTTGAGCTGGAGACCTAGCCCCAAGTCGAAGATCAAGCCCAGACCTGCGCGCTCGTCGATGTCGCGGGCGCTGGTCTCCATCGACGCAGGCCGGTTGGTGCTGCGTTCGAGGCGCGGTTCTGAGATGGCGCCGGCCTTTCCGGAGGTCGTGGCGGGGGGCCACCCAGCCGGTACGACGACGAAGGGCGCCTTCAGTACGTCGGCCGCACCACCACGCTCGCCCGGTCAGCCGGTACGGCGGTCGCCGGGAGGCCCGCGCCGGGCTCGGCGCGGGCCTCCATGGACGGGCTGGCCTTCTCCGCCGGGTGGGCAACAGCCAGACGCTGGACGTCACGCTGGTGGAACCCGAGCTGGTGGTGGAAGTCGGCGTCGACGTCGCCCGCGACGCCTCCGGCCGCTGGCGGCACGCTGGCACTGGGCGCGTCGATCAGCACCGAGCGGGTGACCTGGCGGCGGGAGGCGCCGACCGCGCGCAGCAGCGTCCGACCTCTCCCCCGCCGCCCCCCGGCTGGTCACCGGCGAACCGACCGCGGCACTGGCGCATCAAGCTCAACATCACCAGCTTCAACCGCACTGCCGGTAACTGACTGGGCCAAAGGCGTCCGGACCGTGGAACGTCGGCGAGGTGGCCGCCGGCTCCCGCACGCACGTGGTTTCCACGCTCGCACGCGGCCAGGGCCGGGGCCTGCAGAGCAGGGAATTCCCGCTCTCTGACCGCGGCTCTCCCCTCTTGGCCCGCTCCTCACGGACAGGAACCGGCACGGCCAGACGTTTGTTCGGGCGCGAATGGTGCAGACGATGAGCTGACACAGCCTTTATATGAAGCGGAGGCACCATGGGCATCATCGCGTGGATCATCATCGGCCTGCTCGCCGGCGTCATCGCCAAGGCCCTGATGCCGGGCAAGGACCCCGGCGGCATCATCATCACCATGCTCATCGGCATCGCCGGCGGTCTGCTCGGCGGCTGGCTCGGCAAGGTCATCTTCGGCGTCGACTCCATCGACGGGTTCTTCGAGCTCTCCACCTGGATCGCCGCGATCGCCGGCTCCGTCATCCTGCTCGCCCTCTACCGCCTCGTCACCGGCAACCGGCACTCGCACCGACACGCATGACCCGCTGAAGGCATAACACCTCCGGCCACACCTGGACGGCTCCCTTCCCTGTACGCAGGACGGGAGCCGTCAGCATGTACGACCGGGCCACCCGGTAGCCCACCTGCCGGTTGCCATCGACCGCGTCCACCACGTCCTGCCCGCCCGTCCGACCGGATGCCTGTGCTGCCCGGTGGCATGATCGTGCTTCTCGTGGGCAGCGACTGGCGTGTCATGCGCTCCGGCTGAACTCGTTTCCCGGGTGGGCTCCTGCCTGGCCCAGGCCGGCTTTCAGGTGCTGGGCGACGCGGACAGCGGGATTCCGGGGCTGCGGATGACCGCAGTGCCTGCAGGCGCTTTGGTCAGCTGGACGGCCTCAGGCGGATTACCGCGCTCTGCAAGCCGCCGTAGCGGGACTGCAGGTCTCGTACCGGTGCGTCGCGCCGGCCGCGGGTGAAGGCAGTCTGGGTCAACGAGCGCCTCCACCGCGCCGGCCAGGCCTCGGTCTACGCGGTGGACCCACAGCTGACCCGGATCACCGCCAACGGCCTGTGGTCGCGCCGCCTCAACCGCCCCGGCCGGTGCCGGGGCTACGTCTGCACCTGCTGGTCGACCTGAGCGCGAACCCAGACGGGACGCTGCACCACCATCCGGGCAGGCCGCCGAGGCCTGCCGATGCGATGAGCTAGCCACCGACACCCCACTCCGGCTCGAGCAAGCTGCCGCAAGGCGGGGGTTCCAGCGCACGTCAGGGGGTGGTGCGGCCGGCGATGTCTGCGCCGGGGTCGTCGGCCAGCGCGATCACGGCGGTGACACGTTTACCGACCGGCTCCCGGCGTACTTCGTAGGCCTGGCTGACGGCGAGGGTGATCTCCAGTCCGTGGCGGCCGATGCGCTTCGGGTCGGTGGCGGCGATGTCCGGCAGTAGCGGGTCGCTGTCCCATACGGAGACCCGTACCGCGCCCTGGATGATCTGCAGGTCGAGCATGACGGGGCCGGGTGCGTACTTGACCGCGTTGGTGACCAGTTCGCTCACCACCAACTGCGTCATGCCCATCGCCCGCTCGGACACCGGCAGACCGTGCACGGCCTGCACCTCGGTGAGGAAGCCGGTGGCCAGATGTCGGGCGGCCCCGATGCACGAAGGGTCGCCGTCATAGGCGGCCGACGCCGACAGCACGTCCTGTGTTTTCCGTCCCTCGTCCCCCGTGGCCTGCTCCATGCGCCCGCCCTGTCTCACATGATCGTCACACGAACTTCACCGCGTGTCCGGGAAGCATCGCACGGTCACTTCCCGGCTGCCCCGATCCAGGTGCTTTCAGACTGAGGCGCCCGGTTGACACCGGCAGGCGGCATACGCTTGCGTGGAGCAGCGGCCTCGCAGCAGTGAAGGTGGCACCGACGACAGGACGGAGACGCCTATGAGCCAGGCCCGCCTGTCCGTCTCCCAGTGCACCACCGCCGAGGGCGTGCACGTCATCACCCTGGCCGGCGCCATCGACCACACCACAGCCGGTGCCTTCCACCAGGCCCTGACCCTGCCGGCCGACTCCGCCCCCCACGCGGTCATCGACTTCCACGACGTCACCTTCATGGACTCCAGCGGCATCAACGTCCTGGTCGCGGCCAACAACGCCGTCCGCGCCCGCGGCGGTGCACTGCGTCTGGCCGCCGCCCCCACGCGCGTCCTCGAGCTGCTGCGCATCGTCGGTCTCGACGCTCTCCTCCCGCTCCACCCCACCCTCCAAGACGCCCTGGCGCCCACCTCCGCCGCCTGAACCCCCAAGCTTCACCCGCGCCGGCCTCTGCCCTGCCCGCTGCGCTGCGGTGAGACACCCAGGGGTAACCGGCCTTGTCAGCCGAGGATGGTGGTGCCGTCAGCGGCACGTTCAGGGCGTCGGCCAAGCCGGTGGAGGTACGCACAGTTGTGTCATCTGGGACGGCCCCGGGGCGCGCTGGTCGGCGGTGCAGGCGCGTATCGACGCGGCGGCGACTCGACGAAGGGCTGACGGTCGGGTGCGGGGGCCGGCTGCTGTCTCACCGAAGAGAGGCGCCCCCGCCCGGACGGGGGAGCGTGCCGAACGCAGGGGCCCGGGTTAGGCGGGGCTGGGTGCCTCTTCCAGGGAAGACGCCGGCCAGGGGTCCGGCAGTTTCAAGGTAAGGCCGGCAGTCACGGGCAGGCCCGGAAGGAGCTGGGGCCGCGGCTGGGAGCGTCGGCGCCCGGCGGGAGCTTGGTGGCGGCATGCCGTACGCGGGTGGGAGGCGGTGCGCGCCGCCAGGTGCGCGGGCCTGCGGCGAGTCAGGCGGCTGAAGGGTCGGGCAGCAGAGAACACAGCCGGCCAGGAGTGACCGAGGCCGGCGCGGCGGGTTGGAGTTTTTCGTCTGTGATGGATGGCGTCCGACGCCCGAGCGGCTCGGTCAGCGGCGCGCCGTCTCGTCATCGTATGGGACGGCGCATCCTGGGCATTCGGACAGCAGAACACAGTGCTCCTCCCCGGGGAGGGACGACCATGCTGGCGATCATCTCCGCAGTCCTGTTCTTCATCGCCTTCATCATCGGCGCGGTGGACATCGGGACCAACGACCTCTTCAGCCCCACCAACCTCATGCTGCTCGGCCTCACCCTGCTGGCCCTTCACCTCGCGGGTCTGGGCGCGGGGTGGTCGGCCTTCGGCCGCCGGCGCTGACCGGGCGGCTCCCTGTCGGACCGCGGACAGGCTGACCGAGGTGATACGGGAGGGCCAGAGGCCGGTGTGCCCCGCGAGTTGCCCGGGTTGGACAGGCCGCCGCCACCCAAGCTGCCCAGGACGGGGTCAAGGATGCCCCCCAGGCCCTCAACTACACCGCCGCCAAGGAGTGCTACGAACGCGAAGGGCACCTTCGGGTACCGAGGAAACACGTCGAACGCGTCACCATCGGCAGCGGCGACGGGAGCGGCGGCAGCGGCGAGGACCAAGAAGAGAGAGGGGGATCAAGCTCGGAGCATGGGTCAGCAACCAGCGCAGCAGAGCCGCGACACTGACACCGGAGCGGATCGAACAGCTCTCCACCATCGGGATGCGATGGACATGGCGATCGCTGAGGTGTCTGGGCTGTCAGTCGAGTCGGCTGGCAGCCCCGCGGAGCGACTAGGCACGGGCGCGCAGTCGTGACTCCTGCCCTATGAGTCCTTGACGCGGCGCTGCCGGTTCCTGGCTGAGGAAGTGCCGCGGATCTGCGACGGGGCACCTTTGTGACGCAGGGAGCCGACGTTCAGGCTCATGGGGAGAGCAGGTGGATGGCGGCGTGGTACCCGCCGTCTCGCCTTCTGCACCGCCGACCGGGGTGATGACCGCCGTCATCGGTCACGAGGTGCGGGCAGCCGCGCGTCGAGGAGCTGTTCCGCCAGCTGGATCATGTGGTCACCGGGGGCGTCGGTCGCCATGGCTGCCGCGAGGACTTGGGCGCCGTCGAGGATGACCAGGAGCTTGCCGGCGGTGTCGTCGGGGTCCGCGTCGCCTGCTTCGCGGAGCTGTTCGCTGAGCCAGGTCTGCACCTCGGCTTTGTGCGCGACGGCTGCGGCGTGGGCGGGATGGTCCCTGTCGGGGAACTCGCTGGTGATATTGAGTGTGGCGCAGCCTCGGTAGCCGGGCGTGGCCATGTCCTGACGGGTGAGGTCGAACAGGGCCTTGATGCGGGCACGGGGGTCCGGCGCCGCTGCCGCCGCCTCGCGGAGCCGTTCCCACCAGTGCGCGTTGCGGTTGATCAGGTAGGCGGTGACGAGTTCGTCCTTGTTGGCGAACTGGCGGTAGAGGGTGGCGTTGGCCACGCCTGCCGTGCCGATCACCAGGTCCATGCCGACGGCGCGGACGCCGCGGGAGTAGAACAGGTCGCCGGCCACGTCCAGGATGTGCCGTCGCGTCTCCTCGGCCGATCGTCGCACCTGGGGCCTCCTGTTCGGTGCGCGCAAGTCTTCCGACCCCATTATGAGACGGATCGTTCTTTTCAGCAACAGCTTGACAGAGAGAACGTTCCGTCTCATTCTCAGAGAGAACGATCCGTCTCATCGGTCGGGTCACCGGGCGCTGCCGGTTCGGGGCGCCGCACTACCAAGGGAAGACTCATGCAGATCGACTTCACCGGCCGTACCGCCCTGGTCACCGGCTCGACGCTGGGCATCGGCCTGGCCACCGCGGAGGCCTTCGCCCGGGCGGGGGCCCGCACCGTTCTCAACGGGCGCGACGAGGCCCGGCTCCAGGCGGCCGCCGACGGCATCCGCGCCCGGGTGCCGGGTGCGGACATCGTCACCGTCGCCGCCGACGTCTCCACCGCCGAGGGCGCTCAGACGCTTCAGGAGGCGGTACCGGAGGTTGACGTCCTGGTCAACAACACCGGCATCTTCGCTTCCACCCCGGTCCTGGAGATCCAGGACGAGGAGTGGCGTCGCTTCTTCGAGGTCAACGTCCTCAGCGGTGTCCGGCTCGCGCGCCAGTACATGCCCGGGATGATGGAGCGCGGGTTCGGCCGCATCGTGTTCGTCTCGAGCGAGACGGCCATCGACACACCGCTCGACATGGTCCACTACGGCATGACCAAGACGGCCCTGCTGGCAGTTGCCAGCGGCCTGGCCAAGGCCGCCGCCGGCACCGGCGTCACCGTCAACTCCGTACTTCCCGGCCCCACGCACACGGAAGGCATCGAGGAGTACATCACCGCCCTCATCCCCGAGGCGGAGACGTTCGACGCCGCGCAGCGCGAGTTCATCGCCCGGTTCCGGCCGACGTCGCTGATCCAGCGCCTTATCCAGCCGTCCGAGGTCGCCGATCTGATCCTGTTCACCAGCTCCGTCCGCGCCTCGGCGACCACGGGCGCGGCCCTGAAGGTCGAAGGAGGCACCCTCACCTCGCTCACGCCGTGACGCGAGTCCAGCGCCGCCGCCAGCTCAGAGCCCTCCCCAACCAGCTGCCGCGTCAGTGAGCCGCTCGCGCACGACGGTGAGGGCCGGGTTGGCCGGCGCGCCGCGGCGTACCGCGAGGTAGATGGTGTTGAGCGGAGGCGCCTCGGGGCGGTGGAGCTGGGTGATGCGGCCTGCGGCCAGGGCGGGTTCGGCCACGTAGCGCGGTAGCGCGGAGATCCCGGCGCCCGCTTCGACGGCCGCCAGGACCGCGCGCAGGTCGGGGGCGACGAGCGCGACGGGGTTGGCGGGGCGGTGACCGAACTCGCTGCGCCAGTAACGGCGCAGGATCGGCAACTCTTCTCCGTAGGTGACCAGCGGCAGTGCGGCCAGGGCGTCGGCCGGGGCGGTGCGCAGCCGGTCGTCGTCCACGGTGCGGGCCATGGACGGCGGGCCGACGAGGAGGAACTCCTCGTCGACCAGGGGGACGGCGAAGAGCTCCTGGTGTGGGGGCCGGATGGCGGAGACGACCAGGTCGAGCCGGTCTGCGGCCAGTTCGGTGAGGAGATCCTGGGCCAGGCCGAACGCCGCACGCAGGTGCAGTCCGCGGCCGGTGAGCGGGGCGAGCGCGGGCAGTACCCGGAGGGTCATGATCTCGGCCGCGCCACCGATGCGTACCGTTCCGCGCAGTGCCGGCTCGGTCTCCGTGGAGCCCAGGGCGTCACGGAGGCCGTCCAGGTGCAGGCTCACGCGGGCCGCGAGGGCCGCGGCGCGCGGTGTGGGGGTGACACCCTTGCGGGAGCGGATGAAGAGCGGCTCCCCGATCTGGTCCTCCAGGCGGGCGAGCTGGCCGGTGACGGCGGGCTGGGTCACGCCCAGCCTCTGCGCGGCTGCGGAGAGGGAGCCTGCCCGGTAGATCTCCAGGAATGTGGCCAGCAGGTCCAGGCTCGGCACGCGTTCTTCCTTCTTTCGTTGCCCGGGGCGCCCGCCACCGGTGTGCGAGGTGCGGCAGCTCAGTGTAGGGACGGCCTCACGCTGCCCGTGGTGGGTGTGGGCTGGTGTGGGTTGATGTCGTCAGCGGTGGGCGTCCGGATAGAGCCAGTTCCGGAAGAGCCTGCTGAGGCAGGGCATGATCAGGAAGGTCAGCAGCGGGGACGCCACGAGAGGCGCGGTGACCAGCGGGGCGAGCCCGTCGGCGGACAGGACCGTCAGCTGCCCGGCCTCGGGCTCTCCCCCGGGGCCGGTGGGTGCGAGGCCGATCAGGACACGGCCGTCCGCGGCGACGTGCACCGGGCATCCGGGAGCGGCCAGGGGTGCGTGTGTGACGACACGGTCGCTGGCGGTGTCGATGACGAGCAGCGTGGCCGGGGTGGAGGCGTGTGCGTCGTGGCGGTGCAGTGCCATGCCAGCCGCGTAGGCGCGGTGGCCGTCAGGCGAGACCGTGACCTCCTCCATCCCGTACGGTGCGGGGATCCGCCCGGCCAGGGTCCGTTCGGCGAGGTCGATCACGGAGATGAACGGGTCGGCCTTGTTGGTCGCGTAGCCTTTTGCGCCGTCCGGCGTGATGGCGAACCAGTGAGGGCCCCGGGCACCGACCTCGATCCGGTCGACCTGCTTACGGGTGGCGGTGCCGATCACCGCGATCGCTCCGCCGCCGGCGGCCCCGGCTTCGACGGTCACGTACAGCAGTCCGCGGTCCTGTCGGGGGCGAGGCCGTGCGGCGCCACCTCCGGTGCGAGCGACACCACCCCCACGACCTTGCGCTCGTGAGGGTCGACGACGGAGATCTCGTGGGCCTTCTCGCCCGGGTCGGTGTAGACCCCGCAGCGGTGGGTGTGCGAGACATACAGGACGCCGGCCCCCGCGTCGACGGCGATCTCGTACGGCTGGGCAGGACGGGAAGGTCGCCCAGCGGGTCGTAGGTCAGGCCGTCGAAGAAACGCAGCGCCGCCCCGGTGGAGGTGACCACGGCCAGGACGGGCCGCTCCCGCTCTCCGCCGTTCATCGCCGACTGCCCTCGCCGGTCTCCCGGTCGATGAACTCGATCACCTCGTCGTTGGCACCGTAGACGAAAGCGGCCTGGAAGCTCATCGGGTACGGGGCGTCGGTCGTGATCTTCATCGGTCCGGCGAACGGGCGGGCGCCCGCGGCCAGCGCACGCTCGAAGAGGGCGGGGGCATCGTCCGTACGGATGGCGAAGTGGACCAGCGCGGCCACACGGCCACGCTCGGCGTCGGTGGGCCGGCGCGCGGGATCAAGCGGCTGCGACGCCCCACCGGGCGGGGTGGAGCCAGGCGTCGAACAGCTCGATGAGACGGTCGTCACCGGCATCGAGGAACACGGCGCGGGTCGCGCCGCCGCCGAGAGTCCACTCCCGGACGAAGCGGAAACCGAGCCCTCCCGGTGTAGAAGGCGACGGAGACATCCAGGTCGTAGGCGCGGATGGCGATGTGGTCAAGGCCCCGGCCGAGGACAGGAATTGTCACGGGCTTCTCTCTTTTGCCGGCGGGACTGGCGCTGGGTGCGCGGTGCTGGTGGAACTGATCCGGCGGCCGGCAGCGGCGGTGGCCACCGGCCGTCGGATCGGGCTCAGCGCCCTGGTTCAGGCGGAGAGGGCCTTGAGGACGGCCTCGGCCGTGGCCGTGCTCGACTGCGGGTTCTGGCCCGTGATGAGGTTGCCGTCGACGACGACCGTGTTGCTCCAGGCGGCACCCGTGCGCGGGACCGCTCCCCGCTCGCGCAGCCGGGACTCGACGAAGAACGGTGTGTTCTCGCCGAGGCCGCCCTGGCGCTCCTCCTCGTCGGTGAACGAGGTCAGGTCACGGCCGGCGAACGTGAAGCTGCCGTCAGCCGTGGACGCGCTCAGCAGACCGGCGACACCGTGGCACAGGGCGGCCACGGTCTTGCCCTGGGCGTCTGCTTCGTTCAGGAGCCGGCCCAGGTCGGCGTCCCGGGCGAGATCGGCCATCGGGGCGTGCCCGCCCGGGATGTAGATCGCGTCGTAGTCGCCGATGGTGACGTCGGAGAGGGCCAGGGGTGTGGCGAGTTCATTCGCGATGCCGGCGAGGTACGCCTCGAACTCCTCCGCGTCCGCGGCGGAGACGCCGCCCTGCTCGCTGAGGCTGAGCGCGTCGACGGTGGGCTTCACGCCGCCCGGGGTGGCGATGTCCACCTCCACGCCGGCGGCCTTGAGGACGCGGTGGGAGGCGGCGACCTCCTCGGCCCAGAAGCCGGTGGGGTGAGTGGACCCGTCAGCCAGCTGCAGGGTGGCGGCGGCGGAGATGACCATAAGGATCTTCGACATGGATGTGCCTGACCTTGTCGTGGGGAACGGAATGTCACGCGGCGAGCCGCGTGCCGCCGGATATCCGGCGGCTATGTGGACAACCCCAGGATCCATCACCAATCATCCAGACACATCCCGACCGCCATAAGAATTGTTATGAACCGCCGGCACGTGCCGGTACGCCGGTGGATCATCGTCGGCGGCGTACCCCTCCAGCTCCTTGAGTGCCCAGGCGCAACGCCTGGTGGTGGGCATGCCCGCCCATCATCACAACGCGGACGGCGCGCTGCCCGCGCTTGCCGGCGGGCTGTTGTCCGCCGTGGCCGGGACGGCAGCAGTCCCGGACAGCGCCTCTTGGTCGTTGAACGGCGCCGGGCCGCAGTGGCGCCGCACGGCGGTGGACGGCACGCATGAAGAATCCGCCTGTTGAGGGGCGCGGGGCGCCTTCTACGGGCGGTGTTCCCCCTGGCCGGGCCAAGGCGCGTGGACGGCGAGGACGGCCGCGTCGTCGTCGACGCCGGCGCCGAGGGCGGCGAGGAGGTCGCGCATGGCCGCGACAGTGCGTCGCGCGGTGGTGGGGGCCAGCCCCCGGACGAAGTCGAGGAGGGCGTCGTCGCCGTAGCGGTCGCTGCCGCTCGCGGCGGTGTGCGCTTCGGTGAGGCCGTCGGTGTAGAGGAGCAGGGTGTCGCCGGGTGCCAGGCGGAAGGTGGTGGTGGCGATGGTGGCGTCGGGGAGGATGCCGATGAGCTGGCCGCCGGGAGTGGGCAGGTGGTCGGCGGTTCCGTCGGCGCGGAGCAGCAGAGCGGGCGGGTGACCGCCACCGGCCAGGGTGATGCGGAAGCCGCCCTCCTCGTCGTCGGGGGTGAGAAGGCCGAAGAGGACGGTGCAGAACCGGGGGTCGTCGGCGCCGGAGTATTCGTGGACGAGGACGGTGTTGAGGTTGCGCAGCACGGCGGCCGGGTCGGGGTCGTATACGGCCGCGGCGCGCAGGGTGTAGCGCGCCAGGGAGGTGACGGCGGCCGCGGCGGCGCCCTTGCCGCAGACGTCGCCGAGGAAGAGGCCCCAGGTGCCCGAGGCGAGGGGGAAAAGGTCGTAGAAGTCGCCGCCGACCTCGTCGGCCGAGGCGATGTGGTAGTAGGCGGCCACGTCCAGCCCCGGTACGTTCTCCAAGGCCGGCGGCAGCAGGGACGCCTGCAGGGTGGCGGCGAGCTGCTTCAGCCGTTCGCGTTCGCGTTCGGATTCCTGGCGGGCGCGCAGCAGCTCCTCCTCGTAGGAGCGGCGCTCGCGGGCTTCGAAGACGGTGGTGCGGATCAGTCGGGGCTGTCCGTCCTCGTCCGTCTTGACGGTCGACGTCACGAGGACCGGCAGTCGGCTGCCGTCGGCCCGTTTCAGTTCCAGCGCGATGCCGCTGATCTCCCCTTGCATACGCAGCAGCGGCGCGAAGTGTGTCTCGTGATAGAGCCGCCCGCCGACGGTCAGCAGGTCGGAGAAGGTCCGGCGGCCGACCAGGTCCGCACGGCGGTGACCGAGCCAGGCCAGCAGGGTGGCGTTGACCTTGACGATCGTTCCGTCCAGGGCAGTGGACAGGAAACCGCAGGGCGCGTTCTCGTACAGGTCCTCGGTGCTGTCCTCCAGCAGCGCGGCGGAGGGCGAGTCGTCGTCGGGGGGCTGAGCGGGGGCGGGCCCGACGCCGTCGCCGCCGGTTCCGCTCACCATCGCGGGGCTCCGGACGGGGCGGTGACCGCCTGGGAAGACGTGGCCCTTCCCGAGCCCGGCTCATGGCAAAGGTCCAGCACGCCCTCCACGGTAACCGTCCGGGCCGGGGCGGCGCTCCTCGGATGTCGCCTCTTCGCCGTCCGCCGCCGGGTGGTACGGGTGCGGGCGAGCGGCCGTCCGGGCGCCGTGGTCGGCGCGCTGTTCTCTGGCTGGGCGGTCGTTCCTGTCCCTCACGCACTGCCACCGGTCGGGCCCCTCGCGTGTCGTCGCTGCCCACCCGCCGTCAACGGCAGCGGGCCCGGAATGCCATCGGAGGACCCGATCAACCGTCTTACAGATGATTCACCTCGACGAAGCCCGTTCCGATGATCCACTGCGTCGTTACGTCAGGTGACCGGACCGCACGGCCGGAAGAGATCCAGCGGAAGGAAACCAGTAGAGATGTACGGCGCACGGCGTATCGCGGTGGTTGCTTCGATGGTGGGCATGCTGATGGCGGTCCCCGCCGGGCTGGCCACGGCCCATGCCGGTGACGGTGACGCAGGGGCCGGCGGTGTGCTGTCCAACCTGTCGGGCCGGAACTCGTCCGGCCACGCCAATCTCTGCGGCACGGGCAAGCTGGCGCTCCTGAAGGAGCGCACCTGTGTGGCCGAGGACAACGGCAAGGGCGGCGGCGACCAGGCGGGTCCCAGCGGCGGCGTCCTGTCCAACCTCCTGTTCGCCCGTAACGCCTCGGGCCACAGCAACAACTGCGGCAACGAGACGGTCGCGGTGCTGAGCCGCACCACCTGCGTCACCGTGGACAACTCCGGCCGCTGACATCGCGTCACGGAAAGGGGGCCGGAGAACGGCGAGAGGGTGGCCCACCACCTCCCCCTGAACGACCCGTGGCCCTCGAGATCTCTGCTGCGTACTCTCAGAATCCCTCCATCAGACCGCTGCCGCCGCCACCCTTGCCCGCCGGATCTCCACCCAGACCGACCTCAATGCACAGGTGAAGATCTGAGGCGTATCAGAACTGCTGAGAGAACTCCACGACACCGAGGTGCCGGGGGCGCGGAGGCGTTGCTCACGGATCGCCGACCATGTCTCGCTCCGGCATCCGTCGAGAGTCACCGATCTGTCGCGTGATCTGGAGGTGAAAGGCTTCCCGAAAGCGGCCCCGTCATTGGCCGACAGGGCCGCCCACCAGATCCCCCCTGCCGGATCTGCGGGAGACCAGCCGCCTCCATCAGTGCCTACTGGACACGGGCCACGGCAAGGCGGCGAACGTGCTCGCCCGGCGGGCCGCCAACGCCGGGATGTTCAGCCTCTTCCTGGCTTCCGAAACGCCGCAGGCTGCCGAACGGTTCCGCCCTGGCCGAGAACCGGACGGCGCGCCGACCGCGGCGTGGACGTGGAACGACCTTGCCTGACGGCCCTCCCGACGGCGGCTTCAGCGGCCCGCGCATCGAGTAAACGCCGGCACCGGCCCACCCTCTGGGATGGGCGATGCCCCACCGTCGGCCTCGTGCGGGCGGCGGGCCGTGATCCCGTCCCCGGCGGTGGTCGCGAACGGGCGGCGCTCTTGGAAGCGACCACCGTGTTGGTCACCGCTTTGCAGGGCAGCGAGGTCCTCGAGCGATGATCCGCCGTGCCCCCAAGCCAGTGCACTCATGGCCCCGCCCGACAAGCGGCCGACGCCCAAGGGTATGAGGCCGCGCGATGAACAGCGTTTGTACTTCCCAGCGCCTGAGCTGACCACGATGATCCACCGTGTGGTGCGGGGCACACGGCTGCCCGCCATGACCGTTCTTCAACGAGGGCGACAACCCACGGCCACCGTCGTCGCCGCGAGCGTCCCTGCGGCTTCCACAGGGTCGTCCATCACCGCCGCAACGTCGTCGAACGCCGCTCCACCGCCTCAAGCAGTGGCGCGGCATCGCCACCCGCTACGACAAACAGCCCGACCGCTACCTCGCTGCCATCACCCTGGCCAGCACACTCATCTGGCTCGCAGCCCGATTGACAAGACGCTACCCAGCGCTTTCTGGTGCGGACGGCGCCGCCGCCCGCTGTTCCCCGGTCGTCAGGCCAGGCCGGGGAACAGTGCGACCCAGCTCGGGCGGGGCGCATCTTCGACGCGAGCGCCTGGACCGGAGGACTCCTCACAAGCAGCGCGTTGTCCCGTCATCCCGGCTCGATCGAAGGATGCTGGTGACACCATGCGAATGTTCTGTGTCATCGCCGTCCTGGTGGGCGCGAATCTGCTCAACAATTGGTTCGCGCCCGGCGCCTATGTACCCACCTGCGTGGTCGCGGCTGCCGCGCTGCTGCTGATCGCCCGGTGGGACGGTCTCACCCGCGCCGATCTCGGGCTCGACACGGCTGCGCTGTACCGGGGGCTTCGGTGGGCATCGGTCCTGGTGGGCGCAGTTCTTGCCGTCCTCTTGGTCGGGCTTGCTCTGCCGGCCACCAGGGAGGCGTTCGAGGACGAACGCGCCGCCGGCCTGACCCTTGGGCAGCTGCTGTGGCGGGTGCTGGTCCGGGTGCCGGTCGGCACCGTGCTGCTGGAGGAGGTCGCCTTCCGCGGTGTCCTGTGGGCCATGGTGCGGCGTCGGCGTGGTACTGCATGGGCCACGACTGTGTCGTCGTTGTTGTTCGGGCTCTGGCATGTGCTTCCCTCGCGCGGGCTGAGCCAGGTCAACACGGCCGCAGCGGTCCTCGGCACGGGACCGGCAGGCAGGGCGCTGTCGGTCGCGGTCGGCGTTGTCGCCACGACCGCAGCCGGGGTCGTCCTGTGCGAGTTGCGGCGCCGGTCCGGAAGCCTCCTGGCGCCCGCGGCACTGCACTGGGCCGTCAACGGCTTCGGCTATGTGATGGCCTGGGCAGTACCACGATGAAGGGGCGAGGACTGAAGCCGCAGTGCTGGATCAGGTTCGGCACCACGACTGCCCAGAGAGCGTCGGCGGCGTCAGCCGCTACGGCTCGCCCGAACTGGAGCCCGGCTGGAGCCCGGCTGGGCAGACTGGCCCGTCATCGGTCGGCCATCGTCGAGGAGGACCGCGCCGGCATACTGCCCGACCGGGCCACTGCCCTCACTCGTTCCTCGGGGCCGGGCTGGCGTGCGGGCCGATCATCGGGAGCGAGGGAGGTGCTGCCCGCCGACAGAATGCCCGCCGGGTACCGGGAACGGGTGACGGCGAGGACGCGCTCGAGGGGTTGGCGTCATCGCGTGGCCAAGCGCCATGGCTGCCGCTGGAGGAGGTGGGCAAGCTGCCCGGGGCCGTCCTTCAGCCGTGATGGCACCTCAGAGGCACTTGTGCCGCCATGGAGAGACTCCTGGCCATCGGTCTTAAGGGTGTACTGGCCGTACACCCCTCATCAGTGACTGGTTGCCCGTGCGTGGCGCCGGTTTGCTGAGCGGCGTGGCACCCAGCCTGCCTGATCGACCCTGCTTCCTCTGCCGATGACGATTCGCTCCTGCCGCGCTGTCGTGTGCGGCCGGTCCGTCCGCGACACGAGAGTCCACGTATGTCCTTTGAATCGCCCGACTCCGTAGTTCCGCTTCCCTCCGACACCAGCGAGCACTCCGAGCCGCCCACCCGGCGCACGTTTATCGCCGCCAGTACGGCGGTCGGCGGCGCCGTGATCGCGGCCGGTGTGCTCGGGGGATCACCGCTTGCCGGAGCGTCCGCCGCTGACGCGTCTGACGCGGCGCCTTCGACACGGGTCTCCCTGACGGTCAACGGTGCCCGTCGCACCGTGACGATCGACAACCGCACCTCGCTGCTTGACCTGCTGCGCGAGCACTTCGGTCTGACAGGCTCGAAGAAGGGCTGCAACGCCGGCGCCTGCGGGGCATGCACCGTGCTGGTCGACGGGCGCCGGCAGAACGCCTGCCTCATCCTCGCGGTGCGTCTGGAAGGGGCCGAGGTCACCACGATCGAGGGCCTGGCCGACGGTGAGGATCTGCACGCGCTGCAGCAGGCGTTCATCGACCAGGACGCCTTCCAGTGCGGCTACTTCACCCCCGGCCAGATCATGTCCGGCGTCGGCTGCATCCAGGAGGGCCACACCGGCTCGCCGGAGGAGATCCGGGAGTGGATGAGCGGCAACATCTGCCGCTGCGGCTGCTACACGAAAATCGTGCGCGCGGTCGAGCAGACCGCGGGCCGGAAGTAAGGAACGGCCACCATGCATCCCTTTTCCTACACCCGCGTCTCCGACACCCGGCAGGCCCTCGCCGCGGGCAGCCGCGGCGGGCGCTACATCGCCGGGGGGACCACGCTGGTCGATCTGATGCGGGAGACCGTCGAGCGCCCCGAGGCGCTTGTCGACATCAGCGGCCTGCCGCTCGGTGACGTCAGCGTCACCGAGCGCGGGGGCCTGCGCATCGGCGCGCTGGTGACCATGGCCGAGGCCGCCGCCGACCGCAAGGTGCGGACCCTGTATCCGGTCATCGCCGAAGCGCTGGAGCTGAGCGCTTCGGCCCAGCTACGGAACATGGCCACCATCGGCGGCAACATCATGCAGCGCACCCGGTGCACCTACTTCCGTGACGTGACGGCCGCGTGCAACAAGCGCGAGCCGGGCTCGGGGTGCGCTGCCCGCGAGGGCTTCAACCGCACGCACGCCATCCTCGGCACCTCCGACTCCTGTGTGGCCACCCACCCCTCCGACGTCGCCGTGGCATTCGCGGCGCTGGAGGCACGGGTGCACCTGCTGGGCCCGGACGGGAAGGGCACCGTCCCCTTCGCGGATTTCCTGCGGCGGCCGGGCACCACACCCCACCGTGAGCACGCCGTCCAGCCGGGCGATCTGATCACCGCGGTGGAGATCCCGGCCCATCCGCGTCCGCTCAGGTCGGGCTACCTGAAGGTGCGCGACCGGCAGTCCTACGAGTTCGCCCTGACCTCGGCGGCCGTCGCACTGCATGTGCGCGGCGGGGTGATCCGCGAGGCGAAGGTCGCCGCCGGCGGCGTGGGCACCGTGCCGTGGAAGCTGCCCGCGGTCGAGCAGCACCTCATCGGTGAACGACCCTCCGAGGCTTTGTGGGCAGCCGCCGCCGCGAAGGCGGCGGACGGAGCCCGCCCGCTGCGGCACAACCGCTTCAAGCTCCAGCTGCTGAACCGGACCGTCGAACGCCAGCTGCGCATCGTAGGAGAGAACGCATGAGCCCCCAGCCTCAGGCAGCCGTGGGTGCGCCGCTGTCCCGGGTGGACGGCCGGGCGAAGGTCACCGGTCAGGCACTGTATGCCGCCGAGCACGACGTCGACGGGGCGGTGCACGCCGTCATCGTCGACGCGAGCATCGGCCGCGGCCGCATCACCTCGATCGACACCCGCGACGCCGAAGCCCACCCCGGCGTGCTGCGGGTGATCAGCCACCGCAACGCGCCGAGGCTGCCGTACCGCGACAACGCCGGGTCGAACAACCCGCCCGGCCGCAGACTGCGGGTCTTCCAGGACGAGAAGGTCCTCTTCCACGGCCAGCCGGTCGCCGTCGTGGTGGGCACCACCCTGGAGGCCGCGCAGCACGGCGCGAGCCTGGTCAGGGTCGCCTACGACGCCGAGCAGCCCTCGACGGACCTGGCCGAGGCCGAGCCGGGCGAGCCGACGGCTTACGCGCGCGGCGATGTCGAGGCCGGGCTGCGGTCGGCGGCCGTGCGGCTGGACCTGAGCTACCACCTGGCGCGCAACCATCACAACCCGATGGAGCCGCACGCCACCATCGCCCGCTGGAACGGCAACCGGCTGACCGTGTGGGACAAGACGCAGTGGGTAATGGGCACGCGGGACGAACTCGCGACCGTGTTCGGCCTGCCCCAGGACGCTGTGCGGGTCATCTCGCCGTTCGTCGGCGGTGCCTTCGGCAGCGGGCTGCGCTGCTGGCCGCACACGGTCGTCGCCGCACTGGCGGCGCGCGAGACGCGCCGCCCGGTCAAGCTGGTGCTGACCCGCAAGCAGATGTTCTACGGTGTCGGCTTCCGGCCCTCCTATACGTATCGTCTGCGCCTCGGCGCCGACCGGCGCGGCCGACTGGTCGCCATGGACCACGCCATGGATCACGAGACGTCCTCCTACGAGACGTTCACCGAGGGCGTCATGGACCCGGGCCGGATGCTCTACAGCACGCCCCACGTCCGCCAGGCGTACCGGACGGTACCGCTGGACGTGAACACCCCCATCTGGATGCGCGGCCCTGGCCCGGCGACGGCGTCGTACGTGATCGAGTCGGCGCTGGACGAACTCGCCCACGAGCTCGGTGTCGATCCGATCGAGCTGCGCCGGCGCAACGAGCCGGCCGAGGACGAGTCGTCCGGACTGCCGTGGTCCACGCGCCGGCTGAGCGAGCGTTACACCGTGGGCGCCCGCGAGTTCGGCTGGGACCGTCGGCCCACGCGGCCGCGCTCGCGGCGGGAGGGTGACTGGCTGATCGGCATGGGCATGGCCGCGGGGGTCTACCACACCGCGCGTATGCCTGCCCGGGCCCGGGTCCGGCTGGACGCCGACGGCACGGCCGTGGTGGAGACCGCCTCCAGCGACATGGGGCCGGGCACCTACACGTCCCACACTCAGGTCGCCGCCGACGCGCTCGGGCTGACCATGCGCGCGGTGACCTTCCGGCTCGGCGACTCGCTCTACCCGCAGACCGGGCCGCACGGCGGCTCGATGACGATGGCGAGCGTGGGCTCCGCCGTCCTCGACGGCTGCGACCGGGTGCGCAGGCAGGCGATCGAACTGGCCGTGAGGGACGAGGATTCGCCGCTGTACGGGGTGGCCGCCGACGAGGTCGTGGTCCGCGGCGGCCGGCTGCACGTGAGGAACAACCCGGCTCGGGGCGAGACGTACCAGCGGCTGCTGACCCGCAACAACCGCTCCCGCCTCGAAGCGGACGGATCCTATGCCGGCCCGGCAAGTCCCGAGCGTCACTCCGTTCACGCCTACAACGCGACCTTCGCCGAAGTGGCTGTCGACGCCACACTGGGCCTGGTGCGGGTGCGGCGGATCCTGGGCGTGTACGACGCCGGACGCATCATCAGCCCCAAGCTCGCCGACAGCCAGGCGATCGGCGGCATGGTGGGCGGCATCGGCCAGGCACTGATGGAGCACACGGTCACCGACCACCGCGACGGGCGGATTGCGAACGCCGGCCTCGCCGACTACCTCGTCCCCGTCAACGCGGACGTCCCCGACCTCAGGGGGATCTACCTGGAGGGCGAGGACAAGGAGGCCGACCCGCTCGGCGTCAAGGGGCTCGGCGAGGTCGTCATGGTCGGCGTGGCGCCGGCGATCGCCAATGCGGTCTTCAACGCCACCGGCCGCCGCGTCCGCGATCTGCCCATCACCGCCGAAGCACTGCTCTGACCCGTGCACCTTCCGGTGCACCGCACGGCGTCCGGCAGCGGCAGACCCCGCGCTGTCCGCCGGACCCCGGGCCGCCGCCGCACCCGCCCCCGTCGGGAGCGGCGGCGGCCCGCCCGACCAACTCCGTTCCGCCCGCGCCCGGGAGAGCCCATGCTGAACATCGCGGACACACTGCACCGCTGGTGCCGCGAGCAACGCCCCTTCGCCCTGGCCACGATCATCGGCGTCTCCGGCAGCGCACCCCTGCCGGCCGGAACGTCGGTCGCGGTGGACGAGGACGGCACGGTCGTCGGCAGCATCTCCGGCGGCTGTGTCGAGGGGCAGGTGTACGAGCTGTGCCGCCAGATCCTCCACGACCAGGAGGCTCCACGGCGGGCCTGGTTCGGCTATTCCGACGAGGACGCCTTCGCTGTCGGACTGACCTGCGGCGGGGAACTCGACGTTTTGGTCCAGCGCATCGATCCCACGGCACAGCCGCACCTCACCAGAGCCCTCTCCGAAGCGGCCGGCGGCCGGACCGCCGCCGTGGCGCAGGTCGTGGACGGCCCCGCGAACCTCCTGGGCGGCCTGGTCACCCTCCACGGTGACGGCCGCATGTCGGGCACGGACCTGGACGCGGACACGAGCCGTGCCGTGGCGGAGCAGGCAGCCGCGCTCCTGCGGGCCGGACGCACCGCCCGCAGCACCCTCGGCGGCGACGCCGCCACCTGCCCCGAGCGACTGACCTTCCTCGTGCACGTCGCGGCCACCCGGCCCCGCCTGCTCGTCTTCGGCGCCATCGACTTCGCCGCCGCCCTCAGCGAAGCGGGCCGCTTCCTCGGCTACCACGTCACCGTCTGCGACGCCCGCCCCGTCTTCGCCACCCCCGCACGCTTCCCCCACGCGCACGAGATCGTGGCCGACTGGCCCCACCGCTACCTGCGACGCACGGCGGTGGACGAACGCACGGCGATCTGCGTCCTCACCCACGACGCCAAGTTCGACATCCCCCTCCTGCGCCTGGCACTCGACCTCCCCGTCGGCTACATCGGCGCCATGGGATCCCGGCGCACCCACACCGAACGCCTGCGCCTCCTCAGAGAAGCAGGGCTGACCGAGGAGCAGTTGACCCGGTTGCGCTCTCCCATCGGTCTCGACCTGGGCGCCCGCACCCCCGAGGAGACCGCCGTGTCCATCGCGGCGGAGATCATCGCCTGCACGAACTCCGCCACCGGCCGGCCTCTGTCCCGCACCACCGGCCCGATCCACCGGCCCGCTCAGCCCGCCGGGTTCCCACACCCAGGGCCTCGTTTCCCTGCCGAGACGCGCAGCCGCCGCGGTGCCGCGTACACCAGGACCCTCCAGCCCTGACCTCCCGCCCCGATACGGCCTGTGCACGAGGGAAGTGCTGGGGGCGCACTCGGTGATGCCTACGGTGTGATCCCCCCGATGTGCGCCGAAAGCCTGGGGGGGCAATCCCCCGGGCCGCCGCGGCGTCCGGTCAGCGTGCCGTTTCCTCCGTGGCGGTGGCGGCCTCGCGCGTGGCCGCCCAGGAAGCGAGCAGGCGCAGGCCCTCCTCGGACGGGGAGCCGGGTTCCGCGGTGTAGATGGTGAGGTTGAGGCCGGGTTCGGCGGCCATCTCCAGGCCCTCGTAGGCGAGGGTGAGCTCGCCGACGGCCTGGTGGTGGAAGCGCTTCGTGCCCGTGCCGTGGTGGCGGACGTCGTGGGCGCCCCAGCGGGTGCGGAAGGCATCGCTGCGGGTGGACACCTCGCCGACGAGGTCGTGCAGGTCCTTGTCGTGAGGGTTGCGGCCGGCCTCGGTGCGCAGGATGGCCACGGAGATGTCCGCGGCCAGGTCCCAGTCCGGGTAGAAGCGGCGCGAGGCGGGGTCGAGGAACTGGAAGCGGGCGAGGTTTTCCTGGTTGTGCGGGTTGGCGTAGACGTCCGCGTAGAAGGCCCGGGCGAGCTGGTTGGCGGCGAGAAGGTCCATGCGGCCATTGCGGACGAAGGCGGGGCCGGTGGTGACGGCGTCCAGGGTCCACTGCAGGCTGCGGTGCGGCTTCCACTGGTCTCTGGGGCGCCGTCGGCGGGGCCGGGCGAGGGCGTCGGAGCCGTCAGCGGCCTGGGCCAGATGGAGCAGGTGGGCACGCTCGGCGTCGTCGAGTTGCAGGGCGCGGGCGACGGCTTCCAGGACAGCCGGGGAGACGCCGGCGAGGTTGCCGCGCTCCAGCTTGGCGTAGTACTCGACGCTGACGTCGGCGAGGGCCGCCACCTCGCTCCTGCGCAGACCCGGGACGCGTCGGCGGGTGCCCGCGGGCAGTCCGGCCCGCTCGGGGGTGATCTTGGATCGCCGCGAGGTGAGGAACTCGCGGACCTCTTCATGGTTGTCCACACCTCGACGGTACGGCCTGGTCGGCGGCGGAGGGATGTACTGCCGGTACACCCCTTGTCAGTGACTCGCAGTGCCCGCGAAAGGCCGGTTACCTGGATGACGTGGCGTTTTCCCGAGCCGTTCGTGCGGCCAGGCGGGAGCGTCACGGTCCCATGGTGTCCCTGCTTCCGGGAACGCCGGCACGCGGGCCGTCCCAGGCGGTCCGGCCCCTCGTTACGCGAAGGAACTCCTGATGCGCGGAGCAATGATCTACGCCCCCGGTGATGTGCGCTTCGAGACCGTGGACGACGCGAAGATCCTCAAGCCGACCGACGCCGTCATCCGGACGGCCGTCACCTGTGTCTGCGGCTCGGACCTGTGGCCCTACCGCGGTGCGGAGCCGATCGGTGACCCGCACCCGATGGGGCACGAGTACGTCGGGTTCGTGGAAGAGGTCGGCAGCGCGGTCACCGGCCTGCGGCCGGGACAGTTCGTCGTCGGCTCCTTCGCCACCTCCGACAACACCTGCGCGAACTGCAAGAACGGCTTCCAGTCGAACTGCCTGCACCGCGAGTTCATGTCCACCTGCCAGGCCGAGTACGTCCGCATCCCCAACGCCCAGGGCACCCTCGTGGCCCTCGACGAGACCCCGGACGAGCAGCTCTGGCCGGGCCTGCTGGCGCTGTCCGACGTCATGGGCACCGGCTGGTGGGCCGCCGACGCGGCCGAGGTACGGCCCGGCTCAACGGCTGTGGTCGTCGGCGACGGCGCCGTCGGCCTGTCCGGAGTGATCGCGGCCAAGGAGCTGGGCGCCGAGCGGATCATCGCCATGTCCCGCCACGACTCCCGGCAGAAGCTCGCGCTCGAGTTCGGCGCCACCGACATCGTCACCGAGCGTGGCGAGGAGGGTGTCGCCCGGATCAAGGAGATGACGAACGGGATCGGCGCCGACAGCGTGCTGGAATGCGTCGGCACCGCCGAAGCCATGCAGCAGGCACTGCACTCCGCCCGGCCCGGCGGCAACGTCGGCTTCGTCGGTGTCCCCCACGAGGTCGCCGTCGACGGCGAGGAGCTGTTCTACTCCCACGTCGGCCTGCGCGGCGGCCCCGCCCCCGTGCGCCGCTACCTCCCGGACCTCATCGACCGCGTCCTTTCGGGCCGGATCGACCCGGGCAAGGTCTTCGACCTCACCCTGCCCCTGGAGCAGGTCGCCGAGGGCTACGAGGCAATGGACGAGCGCCGCGCCATCAAGACCCTCCTCACCCCCTGACCCGCTCCACCGGACACGGAGTAACCGTGCAGATCACCCGCAGTTCCATCGACACCGTCAAGGGCCCGGCCGACTGGTTCACCGGCGACGTCTACATCGATCCCGTCGCCGCAGCCCCCGCGCCTTCCCGGGTCACCGCCTCCCTGGTGCACTTCATGCCCGGCGCCCGCACCCACTGGCACCGCCACCCGCTGGGGCAGACCGTCTTCGTCACCGAAGGCATCGGCCTGTGCCAACGCCGCGGCGGCCCCGTAGAGGTCATCCGCCCTGGCGACCGCGTCCTGTTCGAAGCAGACGAAGAGCACTGGCACGGCGCCGCACCGAACCGGCTCATGGTCCACCTGGCCAACAACGAGGGCGACGCCGACCACGACGTCGTGCACTGGCTGAACCCCGTCACCGACGAGGAGTACCACGTCACCCCGGCCACCGCCTGAACGAGGAGAACCATCGTGACCACGTTCGCCCTCATCGGCGCCGGCCCGGGTCTGGGTCTGGCCGCCGCCCGCCGCTTCGGCGCCGCCGGCCACCGTGTCGCCCTCCTCTCGCGCAGCATCCAGCACCAGGACAACCTGGTGGCCGAGCTCGCGCGGGACAACGTCGACGCCCGCGGGTTCACCGCCGATGTCCTCGACCCGGCCTCCCTGACCACGGCCCTGCGTGAAGCCGCCGACACACTGGGGACTATCGAGATCCTCCAGTTCAGCCCCGTGCCCCGCGGCGACTTCATGAAGCCGGTCCTGGACACCGACGCCGCCGACCTGAACGACCCGCTGACCTTCTCCGTCACGGCCCCGGTCAGCTGCGTAAACGCCGTCCTGACCGGAATGCGGGAGCTGGGCCGGGGCACGCTGCTGTTCGTCAACGGCGCCAGCGCCGTACGCCCCAACCCCGCCGTGGCCGGCACCTCGATCGCGTTCGCCGCCGAGAGCGCCTACGCCGCGATGCTCCACGACACCCTCGCGCCCGAGAACATCCACGCCGCCCAGCTGATCATTCCCGGCGCGATCCGCCCGGACGCCGAGCACTCCAGCCCGGCAGCGCTGGCCGAGCGCCTCTACGCCCTCCACACCGAGCGCGACGGCTTCCGGCACTACGCCGAGCCCATGCCCGCATGACGACCCCGGGATCTCCCTCATGAACCCCGCAATCCGTCGCGCCCTGGTCCACGTCGCTCCGGCCACTGCCCTGCTGCTGGCCGTGACCGCCTGCTCCAGCACCTCGCAGGAAGCCACCCCGGCCTCCACTCCCCCCGCCCCCGCCTCTCCACGGCAGCAGGAAACGACGATCCCCACCCCGCCAGCCACCTCTCCGTCAGTCCCCGAGAGGAGCACTCCCATGGACATCCGGGTCACCCTCGACGGCCGTCCCGTCGACGCCACCCTGAACGACAGCCCACCAGCCCGAGACTTCGCCGACCTGCTCCCGCTCACCCTGGACCTGAAGGACTTCCACGGCACGGAGCGAGTCGCCGACCTGCCACGCAAACTGGACGCCTCCGGCGCTCCCGAACCGGTCGCGGCCAAGGTCGGCGACATCGCCTACTACGCCCCCTGGGGCAACCTGGCCCTCTTCTACCAGAACGGGCCTCCCGCCTCCGCCGACCTGCTCATCCTCGGCCACCTCGACGTCAGCGCCGAGCAGCTCGGCGGGGCCGAGCGCATCACCATCGAGGCCGCCCCCTGACCTCGCCCACCCTTCGTACGGGAAGAAGTCTCCGCATGCCCTCCACCAGCAGGCCCGCACCCGGCAAGCTGCCCTTCGCCGTCTGGGTGCTCGCCGCCGGCACGTTCCTGATGGGCACCACCGAGTTCATCATCGCCGGACTGCTCCCGGAGATCGCCGCCGACCTCGGCGTCGGCGCCTCCCACGCCGGCCTGCTGATCACCGCCTTCGCCCTCGGCATGATCGTCGGCGGGCCGACCATGGCCCTGGCCACCCTGCGCCTGCCCCAGCGCCTCACCCTCGTCCTGGCCCTGGCCGTCTTCGCCCTCGGGCACGTCGTGGCCGCGCTCAGCTCCTCCTTCACGGTCGTCCTGGCCGCCCGGGTGATGACGGCGCTGGCCACCGGCGCGTTCTGGGCCGTCGGATTCGTCATCGCCACTGCCGCAGCGGGCCCGGCCCGGGCCACCCGGGCCGTCGGGGTCATGATGGGCGGCCTGACCCTGGCCAACGTCGTCGGCGTGCCGATCGGCTCCTTCGTCGGCCAGTACACCGGCTGGCGCGGCCCCTTCTGGGCCCTGGCCGTCCTCGCAGGACTCGCCGCCGTGTTCGTCGGCCGCTTCATCCCCGCCACGGAGCAGCGGGCCGAGATCTCGGTACGGGCCGAGATCCGCGCTCTGCGGCAGGGCCGGCTGTGGCTGGCGCTGGCAGCCGCCGTCCTGATCATGGGCGGTGTCCTGGCTACCTACACGTACATCACCCCGCTGCTGACCGACCGCGCCGGCATCCCGGCCGGGGCCGTCCCGCTGGTCCTGGTCGTCTTCGGGCTCGGCGCACTCGGCGGTACGGCCATCGGCGGCCGGCTGGGTGACCGCCACCCCATGGCCACCCCCCTGACCGCCGCCACCGTGACCGCTCTGGCCCTGCTCCTGCTGCTCCCTCTGTCAACCGGCCCGGTCTCGGCCGTCACCCTGCTCTTCGTCATGGCGCTGGCCGGGTTCACCGTCAACCCTGTCGTCACCTCCCTCGCCGTCCGCTTCGCCGGCAACGCGCCCACCCTCACCTCGGCCCTGACCACCTCCGCCTACAACACCGGCATCGCCGCCGGCTCCGCCCTCGCAGGCCGAGCCCTGGACTCCTCCCTCGGCCTGACCGGACCCGCCCTCATCGGAGCCGTCTCCGCCACCCTCACCCTGCTCCCGCTCATCGCGCTCGCACTCAACGGCACACGCCCGGCGCGGATCGTCGCCCAGCGCACCCCACCGACCCGTGTACGCGACAACACCCCCTCACGGGCACGAACACGCCACTGACACCCGCCCGCACACGAACGCCTCGGCTATCGAAGGAGGACGCACATGAACGTCACCTACGACTTCCACGGCAAGGCCGCGTTCGTCACCGGCGCCTCCTCCGGCATCGGCCGCACCACCGCCCTCGCCTTCGCCCGCGCCGGCGCACAGGTCGCCCTCGTCGACAGGTCCGCCGACGGGCTGCGCGAGACCGCCCGCCTCATCGAGGCCGACGGCGGACAGGCCCTCACCCTGACCTGCGACGTCACCAGCGAAGGAGACGTCCGAACCGCCGTCGACCGGACCGTCGAGCAATTCGGACGCCTGGACGCCGCGTTCAACAACGCGGGCGTACCCTGGCCAGCACACTCATCTGGCTCGACCCGTGATCGCCAAGACACCCCCTAGGGCTGGGCAGCGGTCCGGTTCGCGAGTTGTCCGGCCTTGACAGCCCTGTGAGGGCCTACTCAGCCGCAAATGGCGCAAGCGGGGAGCGCAGGGAATCTCCGCAGGAGTGTCACACAGGCTGCACACAGCCTTTCGAAAGCGTCGTTAGCGTTGTTGGCTGCTCGATCCCGTGTGCAAACGTGACCAGGCCGTGGCCCGGAGGGCCGACGGCACAAGCAACTCAGGAAGACCCCAGATGGACTACTGCTCCGCTTGTCGTCGGCATCTCAACGGAGCCCTGGTATGTCCAGGGTGCGGCGCCTACGCCCCCGACATCGCTCCGCCCACCACCGTCAGCGACAGCGCGCCGACCTGGGACATGACCTCGGCGACGGTCCCTGAGACCGACAGCCAACTGTCCGGCAGCGTTGGACCCGGCCTCGACACGAGCGCGCGTACGTCCGCCGAGGTCAAGGCTGTTCAGCCCACAGGGACCGGGCGGGCGGCGCGGCGCCGCCAACTGGCTCGGTGGAAGAAGAGCAAGCGCCGGGCGGCCGTGGCGACCGCTGTGGCCATCGTCGGTGGCGGACTGTCCGTCACCATGCTGGACCGGCAGTCCACCGACCGGGCCCAGGCAGCCAGCGCGCCGGACGAGCAAAGCATGGGCGTGGTGGAAGAGCAGGTGCCTGAGCCTGCTCAGTCGGCCCCCGCTTCGCCCGCCGTCGACCGGACGTCGCGTCGTGCCGGTGCCGAGGCGGAGACACGTGACGCGTCCGCGGTGCCGCAGCAGTCGCAAGCAGCCTCCGCCTCCGCCGAACCCCCGCTCGCCCGGCCGGCCCTCGCGGCAGCGCCGGACGACCGGCCGGCCGCCGCGGTTCCTCCTCGTCCCGTCGAGGTGCCGCCACCGGCACCGCAAACCACCACCTATTCCCCCACCGATCCCGCCCACGACAGCAGCGGTACCGCGACACAGCCGTCCGCCGCCCCGCCGACCGCCGACGGCACGGACGCGGACACGTCGCAGCCCGGTACGGCTCCCCGGCCAGCCTCGCCGTCGGAGGTCTGCCTGCTCGTGCTGTGCCTGGGCTGACCGGGCTCGGCATGCGGCCGCTACATCGCTCGCGCAGCGGAGAGGAGTCGTAGTTCGTGACTCGCCGCCATGGAGTGGTGCTGCACCAGATCGGCCGATGGTGGGCCGTCGATGTCCCGGGCCTCGACCTCCACAGCCAGTGCCGCACGCTGGACGAAGGGGAGGGGCTGGCCCGAAACCTCATCGCCGAGGCCATCGGCGCCGCCCTGGAGGCGATCATCCTGGACATAGTCGTCACCGACTTCGCGGCCCTGCTCGGCTCGGTGAGAAAGGCACGCCAGCGCCGGGCGGCCGCGGTCGCCGCTGAACAGCGCGCCATCAGCGAGGCCGTCCGCGAGCTGGCGGAGAACCTGCGCGTGAGCCGGAGCGACGCCGCCCGGCTGCTCGGCCTGTCGCCGGAGGAGGTGGCCCGCTTCATGCCACCGGGCGGCGTCGCCCCGTACCAGCGCAAGGACCACCGCGCCCCGGCGACACCTCCCTCCGCCCGCCAACTCCCGGCCCGCCCAACCAGCCCGGCAGACGGGCTCGGCCCACCGTCACGCCGCACCGGTGCACAGCCATGGACACGCGGGCCGACGGGGCGTCAACGAGTAGGTGTGCCCGAGGCCATGGCGCAAGCGGTCACCGTCACGGTTGCTGATCGCGCAACCAACCGTCATGGCGTCCCCGTGACGCACCACGTGGGCGAGGCGAAGTTGGGACAGGAGTGCCCCCCCACAGGCACACAGCGCCATTCAGGGAGACAGCGGGCCACAAGGTGCAGCGACAGGCACGTTCCCTCCGTGGCAGGCCCGCCCGCACTCAATTGAGATGGAGCCACCGGCGGTCTCGGATGCCATAGTGGTGTGTCGTATCCTCCCCCGGCATTGGTCGGCCGCTGGGAGGACGGACGTTGGGACAACGAGGCACGCATCGATGCGTGTCGGCCCACGGCCCTGCTCTGACCACGACCACGCACACTGAGACGACCGCCCCACCCGGCGACCATGCCCCCGCCGGTTGCCCGAACTCTCAACGGCTGTGTGTCTGTCCTGCGATCCAGTCGGTTGCGGCGATGAACGGCGTCACCGGTTCCGCGCGGTACGTACCCTGAGAGTGAAGGACTTCTGTGGTACTCGAGCACAACCTTCGGTCGAACTTCGTCTTCGCTCCGCCCGAGGACAGCCCAGCCGCCTGGCAGGCGAGCCTGGAAACGTTCCGCACTGCGCTGGAGCGGTCCTTCCCCGACGCCTTCCTCGAGATCAACACCTCCAGCCTGCGCGACGTCCCTGTCCTGGACTTCGAGATCGAAGTGGAACAGGGCGTCTTCGTCACCGGGACGGCCGCCATGCCGACCCCGGACTACGCCCACGTCACCATCATCGACGTAACCGCGCACACGGCGGCCTTGTTCGCCCAGTGGCTCCGTGACTCGTACGTCCCCTCACCAGCCAGCGTGCGTTCCATAAGCAGTTTCGCCATGGAGAACGGCGACGAGACCCCCTGGCCGCTGCCCGCAACAGGTGACTCCACACAGATCGAGGCCGCCCTGCGCAGCTACCTGGCCACGACCGGAGGCGAGTAGCCGGCGCGGCGGCCGAACCGACGCCCTCCAGGTCCCATGCGCGCATCGCAGAGCCCCCATCCGGCGGACGACGCACATCATGCACTCCCGCACCCTGGCGGGTGGACGCCACTGCGCGCCTCGGTGGGCATCACAGGTTCATCCACCCACTGGCCGGTGAGCACGATGCCGTCCAAGTCCATCCCTTGACGGCACCGCGCAACGCCAGGCTGCGGCCGGGCGGGGGTAGCCGCCCGGCCGACGGTTGCACAGTCACCCGTTCATTCGCTCTGGCCGGACGCCACCGCCGACGGAGTGTCGCCTTACTGATCGTTTCAGAATGACTCCGGCCGAGAGCAGCAATCCTGTTGGCACTTGTACAGCTGAGTTGGCACCTTGGCCCATGGCCTTGTGCATGCGGCTTGGTCCGGACCGGTCGGAACGTAGGAGTGGATGGATGGGCGTGGATGCGGAGCGGGAGTGCTGGGAGCTGCGGTCGGGAGCCGGTGTGGGGCCGTTGCAGTTCGGAATGTCTCCAACCGAGGTCGCCCAGGCACTTGTGGTCCCTGGACCGCAGGAACGGGTTGGCGGTCCGTATGCGCAGGAGGACTTCCCGCACGGGGTGAAAGCGTTCTACGACGCGGGCAAGCTCGCCTGTGTTGCGCTGGATGCGGTCACCGGTCCGCAGGTCTTCCTGTCTGGCTTCCCATTGGCGGGAAGCGATCCGGAGCAGTGCCAGCAGTTCCTACTGGACCACGCTGCGGAGCATGGGAACTGTCTGCTCTACACGCCTGATGGCTCGCTTTCCCTGGCTGATCTCGGGGTTCTGTTGCGCTCGCAGCAGGTCGGGGCAGCGCGCCTGACACGTCCGCTCTTCGTGAAGGAGGAGTGGTTGGAGTCGCAGTACTTCCGAGACCACCTTCCCCTGGAGGGCGCCTCAGGCTGAGCGCTCGACCTGGCGAGCTGACGCCAGACCCTGCGCTCAAATCACGATGAGATGCCGCGGGTCTTGTACTCGACGATCTCGGTCGGCAAGGTATCCGGGTGCGTACTGATCTTGTTCCGGACGACCTGTGGGAGCGGGTGGCCCCGTTGCTGCCACCCCCTCCCGAACGACGCCACCGGCACCCCGGGCGGTTGCGTGTTCCTGACCGAACAGCACTCGCCGGCGTCCTGTTCGTGCTGCGGACCGGTGTCGCCTGGCGGGACGTCCCGGCGGAGACTGTGGGCTGTTCCGGCGTGACGGCCTGGCGTCGGCTGCGGGACTGGACCGAGGTCGGTATCTGGCCACGCTTGCACGCCGCCCTGCTGACCGAGCTGCGTGGCGCCGGCCTGCTGGACCTGGGCGACTGCTCCGTGGACGGATCGCACGTCCGGGCTCTCAAAGGGGGGATCACGTCGGCCCTTCACCCGTCGACCGCGCCCGCCCCGGCTCCAAGCACCACCTGATCGTCGACCGCTACGGAACCCCACTCGCCGTGACGCTCACTGGCGGCAACCGGCACGACGTCACCCAGCTCCTGCCCCTGCTCAACGCGGTCCCGCCGATTCGGGGAGCTCGGGGACGCCCTCGCCGCAAACCCCGGTGCCTGTACGCCGACCGGGGCTACGACTTCGACAAGTACCGCCGCCTGCTGTGGAAACGTGGCATCAAACCCATGATCGCCCGACGGGGCGTCGCCCACGGCTCCGGACTGGGCAAGGTCCGCTGGGTGGTCGAGCGCGCATTCGCCTGGCTGCACCAGTTCAAACGGCTCCGCACCCGCTACGAACGCCGCGCCGACCTCCACCAGGGGTTGCTCGACCTGGCCTGCAGCCTCATATGCCTCCGCCGCCTTCGGACCTCATTCTGAAAAGATCAGTTAGAGCCAGTGCGCAGCGACCAGGCGGATGACTCGCCGCTCCGCCGGAATCCAGCCTGAGTAGGGTGCGGGCGCCAGGGACAGCCCTGTACAGGACGAAGGATGCGTGACCACACCGGTCATACCAAGATCGTCCCACTCATGACCAGCGGATGCGGGAAAGTCGGGCAGTAAGTGCCCGCCGCTCTGACCCTTCATCCACCGATACAAAGACGGTAAATTTTACCGCCTGTCGGCTTCACGCTGCCTGGAAACCGAGGAGGGCCTAGCGGACAACCGCAGTTCCCCCCACGGCATGAAATCGAGAGTGACCGCATCGAGTACACTCCCGACTTCAGGATAGTCGTCAGGCGTTACTTCCGAACCTTCCTCTGCAAGCAGTACAGAGTCAATGAAAGCTGGAATTCCAGCTACAGGCGACAACAACTCCACCTCGACTCCGAAACGATCCCGATGCTCGGTGACCCGACACTGGACGATCTGGAATTGATGTAGGCCGCTACGCTTCCACAGCTGCGCGCGATCTACCATGTATACCCCTGATAGTAGTTAATCCACTTACTCTTGCTATCAGTCTCAACCGGCTCCCTGACCGCTCCGCGGACGCTGCTGACCTGTCACCCGCCGACGTTCCCCGCCTGACGTCGCCGCCGCACTGACAGCGGCACGGCGCGGCGGCCCCGGCCGACGCCCAACCGGCTGAGCGCACCCCTGCCCCCCCGGGGGCGTCCGCGCCGCCCGTCCCGCCCGTGCCGCCGCGATCAAGGGATAGCGCCCTGACCCCTGGCCGCCGGCTCCCGCACGCACGTGGTTTCCACGCTCGCACGCGGCCAGGGCCGGGGCCTGCAGAGCAGGGAATTCCCGCTCTCTGACCGCGGCTCTCCCCTCTTGGCCCGCTCCTCACGGACAGGAACCGGCACGGCCAGACGTTTGTTCGGGCGCGATCGGTGCAGACGATGAGCTGACACAGCCTTTATATGAAGCGGAGGCACCATGGGCATCATCGCGTGGATCATCATCGGCCTGCTCGCCGGCGTCATCGCCAAGGCCCTGATGCCGGGCAAGGACCCCGGCGGCATCATCATCACCATGCTCATCGGCATCGCCGGCGGTCTGCTCGGCGGCTGGCTCGGCAAGGTCATCTTCGGCGTCGACTCCATCGACGGGTTCTTCGAGCTCTCCACCTGGATCGCCGCGATCGCCGGCTCCGTCATCCTGCTCGCCCTCTACCGCCTCGTCACCGGCAACCGGCACTCGCACCGACACGCATGACCCGCTGAAGGCATAACACCTCCGGCCACACCTGGACGGCTCCCTTCCCTGTACGCAGGACGGGAGCCGTCAGCGTGTACGACCGGGCCACCCAGTGGCCCACCCACCGGTTGCCATCGCCCGCGTCCACCACGTCCTGCCCGCCCGTCCGACCGGATGCCTGTGCTGCCCGGTGGCATGATCGTGCTTCTCGTGGGCAGCGACTGGCGTGTCACTGAAATGCCTGATAGCGGTGACCTGATAGTGCTGCTCACCGAAGCCGGCTTGCCACGGGGCAGCAAGGGCAGCCAGGGATCGACCCGCCCGACGCACAGGGGCGTCAGCGGTGTGCGTATGCGGGGCAAAGCCGGCGTCGATGTCGCCCGCGACGCCTCCGGCCGGCGAGGTCACCGGCGCCCGCTGGTACCGCGCCCGCCCTGACCTGTCCCCCGCCGTCGTTCCCCGCCTCACTGACAGCGGCACGGCGGCCCCAGCCGACGCGCAACCAGCTGAGCGTGCCCCGACACCCGGCCGCGGCCGTGCCGCCCATCCAGCCGACCCCTTCCCCGCCTCTGCGCGGCCATCGTCGACCGCCTGACCTTCAACGGCCCCATCATCGAGACCGGCACCGACTCCTACCGACTCGCCAGCACCCGCGCGCGAGCGGAAGCGCCAGCCACGGCCAGCTGAAACCGCCCGATTCGGCGGTGCCACCCACTCAACCGGTCAAAGTGCCCTGGTGGAAGTACATCCGCCAGCCCGTCTCCGTCAGGCGCCACACAGAGCTCCGCCACGCCCGACGGCCCTGGTTGTCGGCGAAGTACGTCAGATGAACGACGCCCGGAGCGAGGACGACTCCGGACATTTCCCTGACCTTGACCGGACACTCCGGGGACACCGAGCCGCCGCTCGTTACCGTGAGGATCGACTCCACATCCCACCGGCGCCCAGAAACCCCGATCTCGGTGAACTCCGGATCCAGAAGCTCCAGGACACGGGCCGGGGAAGCACGCACCTCGGGATCGAGAAGCCGCATCTCCCCATCGATGGCTGCCTGCACGGCCCGCTCCCTCTCATCCGTCATGCGCAGACCGTACGGACGCTGCTTGTGCCAAGGCACAGCGAATTGATCACACAACGCGACGATGGCACGGCGATGCCGTCAGAACTCGAGAACACTCTCGACACAGTGATCACCAACTGCCTCCGGAACTCAGGCAGAAGTGCTGCCGCCAAACGTGAACGAAGCCATCTGTTCGAGGTCAGCCCCGTTCTCCACGCTCCCACCGCGATTGTCATCGCCGACCAGGCTGTCACCGACGACCGCTGGGCGAAGGTGCGCGGGCGCCCCCGCCGTCCTCGTGGAGGCCGGGACATGTGTGGTGCGTCGCCCCGGTGGAGGGGCTGGTGACACAGTTGTTTACCTGCCTGCGGATGTGGAGGGCGTGTCGGTCATGGTGGCGACTGCGTCGGCAGCTGTGGCATGGACAGGCAGGAGTGAGTCGATGCCGGTGAGGCTGAGCATGCGCATCAAGCGGTCGGGGGCGCCGGCGAGACTGAGTGCGCCGCCGGCTTCCTGGGCCGCGTGCCAGATGCCGATGATCGCGCTGAGGCCGGCGGAGTCGCAGAAGCCGACCTGTGCCAGGTCCAGCACAAGGCGCGGGTGCCCTTGCTGGATGATCTCCAGGGCTCCGGAGCGCAGGGTGGGCGCGGTGCGCATGTCCGCATCCCCGACGATCGTGGCGATCGCGTGGCCGGGGCGGGGGTGCTGAACGGTCAGGTGAAGCGTGTGAGTCACGTCGGTCGTCACTCCTGGCCGAAGTGTTCGGGTGCGGCGGTGGTGCGGACGGTGGCGGCGATACCGGTGTCCGGGGCGGTTTCGGGGCCGGTCACGGACAGGGCCAGCAAGGCCACGTCGTCGCCGGCTCCGTCGGGCAGCGAGGTCAGCAGTGCAACGGTGTCTTCGACCAGGGAGGTGGCCGTCACGGGCCTGGTGCGCTGGTGGAGGAAGCCGGTCAGGCCGTCCTCGCCGAGCATGGCGCCCCGGGCGGTGCGGGCTTCGGTCAGCCCGTCGGTGTAGAGGAACAGGCTCTCTCCGGGGGCCAGGGAGAAGGTGGTCTGGGCGAAGGGCGCCTGGGGGAAGGCGCCGACGAGCATGCCGCCCTTGGGGCGTATCGCCTTGACCCATACCGCGCCGCTGTCGTCGGGGCGCACGTGGTAGACCGGCGGATGGCCGCCGGTGGCTATCGTGATGGTGAAGCCGCCGTCCTGCTGTGGTGCCAGGAGGCCGAAGAGAGCGGTGCAAAAGCGGCTTCCGGCGGTGACGTCGGTGAGCAGGGCGGTGTTGAGCGTGTTCAGAACGGTGACCGGGTCCGGGTCGATCTGGGCCGCGGCGCGCAGGGTGTGGCGGGCAAGAGCGGTGACGGTCGCCGCTTCGGGGCCCTTGCCGCACACGTCACCGAGGAAGAACGCCCACCGGCCGCCGTCGACGGGGAAGACGTCGTAGAAGTCGCCGCCCACATCGTGGACGGAGGCGGTGTGGTAGTGGCAGGCCAGTTCCAGGCCGGGCACTACGGGAAGGGCCGGGGGCAGCAGGGTGCGCTGGAGGGTGGAGGCGAACGCGGCGATAGCGGCCTTGTCCTTTTCCGCCTGTTCCCGCGCCGCCCGTTCCGCCTCGGCACGCGCTCCTTCCATTTCGGCATGACGGCTCTCCGCTTCCCGCCGTTCCTGCTCGTTGCGCAGGGCGCGCAGCGCCGACAGCCGCAGCTCCATCTCGTCCATGACGATCGCGGCGAGGTCGGCCAGTGTGGCGATGTCATCCTCGGTGATGAAGCGCGGCTTGGTGTCGAGGATGTTGACCGTGCCCAGCCGGTAGCCGTCAGAGGTGGTGATCGGTGCGGCGGCGTAGAAGCGCACCCCCATCTCTCCGGTGACCAGCGGATTGTCCGCCGCCACCGGGTCACGAAGGGTGTCGGGGAGGACCAGCGCGTCATCGCGCAAAATCGCCGAGCCGCACAGGCCCGGATCCCGGCCGATCTCCTTGACGCCCGCCAGGCCATGGGCCGCCTTGAACCAGATCCGGTCGATGTCCACGATCGTGACCGTGGCCACAGGAACGTCAAAGAGACGGGCGGCCATGGCAGCCACCCGGTCGAACGCCCCGTCCGGCGGAGTGTCGAGGATGTCGTAGCGGCGTACCGCCGCAATACGGGCCGCCTCCACATCCGGGTCCGGGACCAGCTCGGGACGCCGCCCCGGCGCAGGGTCGGTGGCCGAGGCCTGATCGGTCATCGGCTTTCCTCTCCTCGGTGGGCCGCCAGAAGCGCCACGAACCGACGCAGCCTAGATCGAGAGCCGTCCGAACGCCAATGCCGCCCTAAATGCCGGATTTGCTGCGGTAGAGCCCCTACCATGATCAACGCGACCTGGGGCGGGGCACTCCGGCCGCCGGAGCGAGGTGGCGCCGTCTGCACCTGCGACCTCATCCAGCAGTACGAGCCGCCCTCCGAACGGGACGCGAGCGCGCTGCGGGCGCTGAGCACGGAGTGGGCGTGACGCCGCAGACCACGGGTCGCCGATCTGGCGGACGCACCAGTGTGCGGAAGGACCCCGGGCCGTCATGGCAACGCCCGGGGTCTGCTGCTGTCGCACCTGGCTGGCGATCAAGTGCAACGCGGGGTGCAACGCGCGCCCTGCCCCGGCTCTGAGCGGTGTGCAGCAGGTCAGAGGTGCAAGACGGTTCGCTGTTGGCCGTTCGCGGCCGAGGCTGGGCCGTGCTACGGAGCCGGGCTGACGGTGCCGTTGTGGTCGATGATGTAGCGGCCGGTGGTCTTGCCGTCGACCTGCCGATGTTCGATCCACTGCGTCGACAGGTAATGCAGGTTCTGGTGTTGGCGTTCCCAAGGCATGTGATGTCCGGTGACGCATGCCGTGACCATGATCTTGCCGATCCGGCGATGGCGTCGTACAGCGCCCGGACGAGAAGCGATCTCCGACTTATCCGGCTTGGCCGGCGTCGTGTTCGCCAGCCTGTCATGCTCACCGTCCACGATCGGGACGGGCACGCGTCCGCCGAGAACGCCGCCCTGTGCCGCAGTCGTCTCGTTCCATCCCCAGCGGACGACGTGGAGACGCTGGACGCCGACGCCCTCCGCGCCGCGATGCCTACTCCGCCGATCTCCGGCGGCGCGGGCGGACCGGACCCCGCCACGCCCTGCGAGGGCGCCGTCCGCATGGCCGAGCCGCTCGGCGTCGGCGTCGGCGTCGCACTACCTGGCAGGGCGAAGGCCACGGTGCCTATGACGGCGGGAACGCCTACGTGCGGTGAACGGTCGGCGCAGTCAAAGCGAGACGCGCGGCCAGAGACGGCGGTGTGGGCGCGGTGGGTGGAGCTCCCCGATGGCGGCCGCTCGGAGCGGCGGGAAGGGGGCGAGGCGGTCGGGTGTGGGCACGGTGCCCTCGTTCCTCCGGCCTGCTGGCCGGGTCGGCGGTCGTCCGCCCCGCACGCGAATGTGCGCACGGGCCGGAGCCACCGTGGGGAGGGACCCCTTGTCCGCGGTCTGACGACCGGAGCCGTGGAGTGTCCGTTTTCGCCTTGACCACCCCCTTGACGGGTGGGTTTGTCCGTGGCCGACGCCACCACACAGGCGGGGGCGGAGTTCAGCGGGCGGGACGGGTGCTGGACGGCGAGGAACCGAGCCGCCAGTCCGAGGGCTTCTGACCGCGGAACGTCTCACCGGCCTCAGTTCCGGCCTTGTCCCGGGCGAACTCCCGCTCGGCTGCCGACAACTGCTGGGGCGCGCAGCCGGGGTGCACCCAGCCTTCGGCCACCTTCGTGATGACCTTGTCCTTGCCGTAGTCCTTGAAGCAGGCCGGGCAGGTGCCGCCGTACGCGGCCCGCACCGAGCCGCGCGGCAGCGGCACCGCCCTCTTCGCCGCCTTCTCCACGGTCGGCTTCCCGCCGCCCGCCTTCTTCTTCGCCGCCTGCGCTCGCTTGATCGCCTCGCGCTGCGCCTTGCCGGGCCGCTTCTTCGGCTGCTGCCCGCTGGCCGCCTTCCCGGCCTTCTGCGCCGGGGTCTGTCCCACGCGCGGGTCGTAGAGCCGACGCCTGGCGGCCGCCGCGCGCCACGCGCACCAACCACCGGGAACGGCGGCGCGCGGAAACGCACCAGTGCGCGCGTGGCGCGATGAGTTGCGCACGATGTACCGCACTCCCCACCCGATGGTGCGCACCGAGTGGACTCCACTGCGCGCCTGATGCGCACCAGAGTGGCGTCCACTCCCCCACCCGTGCGCACGGTGGACTCCACTCCCACTCGGTGGTGCCAGCGTGACAGTGACGGTGCGGGAGGGAGAGTTCTCCCCTCCGGACAAACGCATCGCGGGCCACTGTGTGCCATCGCCGGGCCGGTAGCGGGCGTGGTCAAGGAGAAACACCGGAAGTATGCCTCGATCCTCGGGATGCACGCGGCCAGGCAGCCCGTCGCGCCGAACTCCCGTGGGACTGCACCTGCGCCGCCGGGCCGCTCGCCGAGGCCAGCGGGAGCTCGGGAGCTCGCTTTCTTGTTCTGGACTCATCACATCCGGTCCGACCTCTGCCCCGCAGCCCTCCCGCCTGACGTCGCTGCCTAGCACTTTGGTCAGGATGCACGGCGGAAGACGGCCGCCGGTCCGATGACGGCGGGGCAGGACTTGCCGCGGAGGCGGTCCATCGCCTGCTCGGCCAGCAGACGGCCCTCGCGGGCGTCGTCGTCGAGGCTGATCTGTTGGGCAACCCGGTCGGCGTCGACGAGGTCTTCGCCACGCAGGGCGATCCCGGTGAGACGGCCACGTGCAGGCCGGCGGCGTCCATCAGCTGGTGGGCGAGCTGCCGCAGGTCGTCGTCGTGGGCGGACGGCTCGGCCAGGCGGCGGGTCTTCTCCCGGGAGGTGCCGCCCGCGAAGCGCAGGGTGAGCGTCAGGGCGCGTGCGGCCTGTCCGCGGCGGCGCAGGCGTACGCCGAGGCGGACGACGAGGTGGAGGAGGGCGGCACGGACGGGCGGCGCCGTCCAGGGTGCGCCCGTCGAGGGAGCAGCTCACCGTGGCGGAGGCGGGCAGGGCGCGGGGGCGACGGGTCGGGGGTCGATGCCGCGGGCGCGGTCGGCGGCGAGGCGTCCGGCGCGTCCTCCGAGGAGGCGCCGGACGGTGGCGGGCGGGACGGCGGCGAGCAGGCCGGCGCTGTGGATGCCGTAGTCGCGCAGTACGGCGGCCTGGCGGGGGCCGATGCCGTGGAGGGCGCCGACCGGGAGCCGGGCGAGCCGATCGGCGGCCTGGTCGCGGGTCATGGTGAGGACGCCGCCGGGCGGGGGGATCTGGGCGGAGGCGGTGGCGGCGGCGACGGTGATGGACGAGCCGATCCCGACCCGAACGTCGGTGCCGTGGCGGGAGAGCGTGCGGATCCGCAGGACCTCACCAAGCCGGTGCGCGGTGGCGCCGTGGTAGCGCAGGGCGCCGGTCAGGGCCACCAGCGCCGCGGTGGGCGGGAGGGCCTGCGCCACGGCGGACAGGCCTGCCGGCTCCTCCAGGACCGGGCGGTAGGCCTCCTCCGGCAGGCGGTCCGCCCGATCTGGAGCGCCTGCTCACCGTGCAGGTGTGGCACGCCATATGGCTCGAGCTCTTCGACCGGAAGATCGCGGCAGTCCGGCAGCGGCAGGCCGAGGAAGAACGGGGCCGCCGGCGGCGGCCCGCACCACCGGACTGGGTCGCCACCTCCGGCATCGGCGCCGGCGAGAGCCCGCCGAGATCCACGCGGGCGGCTGCCACATGACCGGCCCCCGCTTGCGCGCCGACAGCCGGGACGAAGCCCGCCGCCTCCTCAGCTCCGGCGTGCGCGCGTGCGGCCACTGCCAGCCCGACGTCCAGCTGCACATCCTCGACTTAACCGTGACATGGGCTGCGTGAGCAGAACCCGCGACGGTCCCGGCCGGCGAGGGCGTCGGCCGGGGCCGTGACGTGTGCGTGGCTGCGAAGGGCGGTCGGCTACGCAGCGAAAAGAGCAAATACTTGGCTAGCCACATGTTTGCTGTTACGGTGATTATGTGGCCAGCCACCTAATGGGTGGGGGCACGAGAGGAGACGTCATGAAAGCCATCCTGTTCGACCGTTTCGGAGGCACGGAAGTGCTGCACGAGGCGGACATCGAGGTCCCGCAGCCCGGCCCCGGGCAGATCCGCGTCCGCGTCAAGGCGGCCGGGCTGAATGCTCTGGACGGCAAGATCCGCTCCGGGGCACTGGAGGCCGTGTTCCCCACGTCGCTGCCCTCCGTCCCCGGTCACGAGCTCGCCGGCGTGGTGGACGCCTTGGGTGAGGGCGTGCGGGACGTTCAGGTGGGCGATGAGGTGCTGGGCTGGTCGGACACCGGCTCGTACGCCGAGTACGCGCTGGCCACCGTCGTGGCCCCCAAGCCCGCCGGCCTCGACTGGCAGCATGCGGTCGCGCTGCCGGTGGCGGGCGAGACGGCCGAGCGGGTCCTGAACCTGCTGGGCGTCACCGCCGGGGAGACCGTGCTGATGCACGGCGCGGCCGGAGCGGTCGGAACTCTGGCGGTCCAAATCGCCACGGCCCGCGGAGCGCGCGTCATCGGCACCGCCGGCCCCGCCAACCAGGACTACCTCGCCTCGCTCGGCGCCACCGCGACCCTCTACGGCAAGGGCCTGGTCGAGCGGGTCCGGGCGCTCGCCCCCGACGGCGTGGACGCGGTGTTCGACCTGGCCGGGAAGGGAGCGCTGGAGGACTCCATCACTCTGCGCGGCGGCACCGAGCGCATCGTCACCATCGCCGACTTCCGCGCGCACCAGCTCGGCATCACTTTCGCCAACGGTCCCCAGGAACGCTCGGCCGCCCGCCTGGCCGCCCTGGCGCAGGACGCCGCGACCGGCAAGGTCGTCACCACCGTCACCGCCTACCCGCTCGACCAGGCCGCCACGGCCCAGCAGGTCAGCGACGCCGGGCATGTCCGGGGCAAGCTCGTCCTCACCCTCGACTGATCACGCCCGCCGCTGCACCCACCACACCCGCCGCTTGTCCCAATGACCTCCTGTTCATCACCGCACCGAAGGACCATCCATGCTGAACGCCCTGTGGACACCGACCACCGTCGGTGCCCTCTCCCTCCCGCACCGCCTGGTCATGGCCCCCATGACCCGTGACCGCTCCACCCCTGAAGGCGTACCGACCGAGCTGAACGCCGAGTACTACGCCCAGCGGGCCTCGCACGCGCTCATCATCACCGAGGGCACCCAGCCGAACGCCGACGGCCAGGGCTATCTCCTCACTCCCGGCATCCACAATGACGAGCAGATCGCCGGTTGGCGCAAGGTCACCGACGCCGTGCACGCGGCCGACGGCCGGATCGTCATTCAGCTGATGCACACCGGACGCATCGCTCACCCTGACAACACCGCCCACGGGCGCCAGCCGGTCGCCCCCTCGGCGATCCGGCCGCAGGGCACGATGTTCACCGCGTCCGGGCCCCAGGAGATGCCGACACCCCGTGCTCTGTCGACGCAGGAGGTCGGGGCGACCGTCGACGACTTTCGCCGCGCCGCAGCGGCTGCCGTCGCAGCAGGCGCCGACGGCGTGGAGATCCACGGCGCCAACGGCTACCTGGTGCACCAGTTCCTGTCCGACAACACCAACCAGCGCACCGACCGCTACGGCGGTTCCCTCGAGGGCCGCATCCGCTTCGCCGTCGAGGTCGCCGCTGCCGTGGCCGACGAGATCGGTGCCGAGCGCACCGGCCTGCGCATCTCCCCCGGCAATCCGTACAACGACATGGCCGAGTCCGACACCGCCGAGCTGTATCCGGCGCTCCTGCGCGCCCTCAGCCCGCTCGGTCTGGCCTACCTCCACGTGATGCACGCGGGCGACGAGGAATTGCTGGGCACCCTGCGTGAGCTGTGGCCGACCACGCTGATCCTCAACCGGGCCGGCACCGACCTGCCTACCCGTGCCAAGGACATCGACCACGGCACGGCCGACCTTGTCTCCGTCGGCGCCCTCGCGCTCGCCAACCCGGACCTGGTCGAGCGGCTACGCTCTGACGCGCCGCTGAACACCCCCGACCCGGCGACCTTCTACGGGGGCGGAGTGGCCGGCTACACCGACTACCCCACCTACACCGTCTGAGGAACCGCATGTCCGTCCCGACACCCCGCATCCCCAGCACGGCCAGCGAGGGGCCGATGAGCTACGCGATCTTTCAGCTCGCCCGTGCTCATCGGGCCCGCGCCGCCGCCATGCTCCGCAAGATGGACCTGCACCCCGGCCAGGAACTGCTGCTGATGCAACTGCTGGACCGGGACGGCCAGACCCAGTCCGAGCTGCTCGACAGCGTCGGCTTGGACCACTCCACGGTCTCCAAGTCCCTGCGCCGCATGCAGGAAGCCGGCCTGCTCGTCCGCGAACCGGCCGAACACGACCGGCGTGTCATGGTCGTCCACCTCACCGACAAGGGCCGTGCCATGCGTGAGTCCCTGGCAGCGATGTGGCGGGCCCTGGAGGAGACCTCCGCGCGGAACCTGTCGGCACAGCAGGCGGAATCCTTCGTCCGCATCGCCTACGCCATCGCTGACGCGATCAGCAGCAGCGCTCTTCCGCAGGAGGAGTCGGAGTAACTCCCCTAGGCTTGCACCCCGGTTCCGGCCTGAAGTACGGATCAAAAGACCGAGTTCACCAAGGCAGTGGGGAAGGACGACGTTTCGCCGTCCCTGATGGACATCAGGATGCGCCTCACCAAGTTTTCAGAGGCCACCGATGCCTACTGGGCCGTGCCGAGGAACGCTGAGGAACGTCGCGAGTGGATCGCGGCGAACAAGGACATCATCGCCGCGGCCGCACAACGATCCGGCCTGCCGCCCGACATGGTCGCCGGCATCGCCTGGCAGGAGGTGGGCGGGCAAAGGGGCTGTATGGACGACGGTGTCGACACCATCCGCGGACTCGCCCGGGACGGCTGGCTGTCCGACGCCCCGGAGAGCCTCCCCCGGGCGGCTCGGTGGCTCGCCAGACGAGACGTCCTTCGGTCCCATCGCCATCCAGGTGAGAAGGGCGGCCGAGGTCCTCGGATACGATCCGGCGAACCTGACAGAGGTGCAGCGGGAAGGAGTGCCCTGAAGTGACCGGCCTGCTGCGAGGACCATGGGCAGTGATCCTCATCCTCGCAAACCTGCTCAACACCTACGTTGCCTATGGTGCACTGGTGACTCAGCCACAAGGAGCCTGGGACGAACAGGCGCTGACAGGTATCGAGTTCGCGTCAGCGCTGCTGATCGTGCTGGGCGCCATCACCTTCCTGCTCGCCCTGGTCCCCGTGCAGCGGCGTACCCTCAGCCGCTGGTGGCTGGCGCCGTCACTGATCTTTCTGACCGTCGGCGCAGCACGCTGGGCGTACATCGTCCATACCTACCCGCAGGGACCCGGCGGCTGAAGTGTGCAGCGGCCCCGCTTCCGGCAAGGCGGTGAACTGCGCGTCTTCGCCGGCGCGGGGGTTGCTCCCCCTTCGGGCCCAGAGTCATGGGCAGGCGCTGGTCGTCCCCGCGCATAATGGGGATAGCTCGGGCCGGCGGGAGGAGCCGGAGACCGGGCCGTCGTCCCCGTGCCTGCGGGGGTTACTCGCCCAAACCGCTGGACGGCGTCGGCGACGTCACGTTGGCGCCAACTTCGAGTCGTCCCCTGATGACGCCGCGTGACGACGGCACGCGCGGAGGCCCCGACCGACGGCAACCGGCTGAGCGTGCCCCGGTGCCCGGCCGCGGCCTCGCCGCCCATCCCGCCGCGCAACAGCAGGCGCCCTTGTCGCAACCGGGGCGGCTGGCGAGCACGGGTGTTCACGCCGCCCGCGTTGCTCCCCATGTGCGAACCATCTGCCGCAGTTCGGTGCGGGCCGTCGGCGCCGAGCGGGTGGACTCCCCGTACGGGTGCCAGCACAGCCGCACCGACAGGCGCAGCATGCGGCGGCGCAGGGCGGTGGTGTCACGGCGGTGAGGGCTTTGTAGGTGGCGTTGAAGGCGGCTTGTGTCTGCACCAGGCCGTCGGGGAAATCAGTCGCATCCATAGTCGACGTCGCGCTCTACACCACCGCCTGCGTCGACGGAGTGGTTGCCGCGCATTTGGAGGTCGACTGGGAGCAGCTGCACGCGGTGGCGGTGGAGAAAGGCCGGCGCTCCCCACTCGCCGCGCTGGCGAAGCAGGCGGCCCGGCCTGACCGGCGCGGCGTGGTCAACGAGGGCCCTCCCCCCGCGGCTGTGAACGTGGGGGAGCATCGTCGTCTGCGGCAGCTCTGCCGCAGCGGCCGGGCGGTTCGGGGTAGCGCCGGCGGCGCCGGTCCGGGTCGTCGACGCCGATGTCCTACCAGGGCTCGCCGCGCTGCAGCCTGGGCAGGGTGTTCACTCGGGCCGCGACGGTGGTGATGCCCTTCATGTCGTCGGCGAGCGTCTTGAGGCGGTTGTCGAGCAGGTTCTCGTCCTTGCCCGCCAGGGCGATGTGCACTGCCGGGAAGGTCTGGGAGGGGTGTAGCGGTGGCTCTGCCAGATGGGGAACGTGCCGCCGATCGTGCCGCGGGCTCCTTCCCAGACACGGTGTCCGGCGTAGCGCTCGAGTCCCGGACCTCACGTGCGAGGCGGGCCTTGGACATGGTGCCGTTGTCGAGTTCGAAGAGGCGTACCTTCGCTGGTGTTGGTGGGCAGCGCGAGAACGGCGTCGGTCGGAGCTGAGGCCGGTCTCCTTGATGGTGTGGGGGCTCCAGCTGCCAATCGGTTGGGCGGCTGTCCGGCGGGCGTGGACCGACATCGCCGGCTCCGGCTGACGGAAGGAAATGGAACAGGACATCATGGAATGGGTGACTGACCTCGTCTCCCTGACCGGCCGGCAGGCAGAGCGGCAGGAGATGGAGTGGAGCGGTACCGAGCGTGAGTTCGGTACACCGCTTCCCGCAGACTTCAAGGAGATCTGCGAAGTGTTCGGCCGTGGCAGTTTCTGCGGGTATCTGGAACTGCTGCTGCCGGTGGATGCCACCGATCCGTACAGTCTGGTGGGGAGATGGAACGCGCTGAAGAGGCGGTGGGACCGGCCGCAGGTACGTTCTCTCTTCGAGCCCTATGCGGTGTTCGAGGCCAGTGGCCTCATCCTCTGGGGCGAGTCGGTGACCGAAGCCTCGTACTACTGGCTGGCCGACGCGTCGAAGGACTCGGAGGAATGGCCTGTCGTCGCGCGGACCGATCCGCTCGAAGAATGGCACCGGTTCGACATGGCCACCTCGGAATTCATCTGCCGAGTGCTCACCGATGGTGAATTCCGCCCGTTCTCCATTGCGAGGAACGTCGCGCGTCCCTTCTTCGAGAGCCACCCCTGACGAGACAGGAGAGGCGACCGGGCCCCTGCCGTCCATCTCAGGGGCCGGTCACCCAACGGATCCCCGTGTTCCTGTCCACCGCCGCGCGAGCGTGGTCCCCAGACGTCCGCGGGCCGGGCGACGAGGCGGGCTGACAGCAGGAGGCGTCCCGGCTGCTGGGGTGGGCGGCCGCGGTTCGGCGGCGGGGCGGGCGTGTGGGGCGGGGTGTGCTCGGCGCCGGCCCGGGCCGGACTGCTGTGCTCGGCTCGACCGGCCCGACGTATCGGTAACTCCGTGCAGGAATCGCCCGGTACCCCGCCGCGGACCCCGTCAGCTGGGGAAGGAGAAGTAGAGCGCCTCGCTGTAGAAGGACGCGAAGTGCCTCTGCCAGTCGGCTCTGACCGAGGCCAGCCAGTCGTCGTTCTGGCCGGCGATCGCCGCCTCGGCCTTGGCGACGGCGTCGGGGATGTCCTCGGACGCCAGACGCCGCACGCTCGCTGCCGGATCCTCGCCCGTCATCGAGACGATCTCCCCGGTCTCGAGGACGAAGTACTTCGCCTGCTGCTTCTCGAGGTGGGCCGTGGTCCTGGCAACGCATTCGGCGAACTCGGCGTCGCCCTCCAGGCCCTTGCCGACCGCGCGCAGCAGGTCGCGCAGCAGGGCCGCCCCGTCGGCGTAGTCCGCGGCGATGCCGATCGGAGGGTTCCAGATCATGGACGGGACGATCGTCGTTCCGCGCCCCACCATGAGCTTGTGCGCGAGTGGGATGTCCCAGTTGTGTTCCGATATGCATCGGATCGGCTTGGGGATCTCTGCCTCGTTCGGCATGGAGTCTGCGGAGTAGAGATACGAACGGTTTGCCATGGTGGCGACGCTAGCACCGGGGACCGACAACGCCGGGCGCCGTCGGACTCCTCCCGCGCGGTCAGAACCCGCCGGAAAGCCTCGGCCTGGGCGGCATGGGCGCCCCAGCTCCGGCAGGCGAGCAGGGCGCGGCAGCGCCGGCACACCGCCGGCGGGACGAAGATCGGGAAGACAATTCGGGATCCTTGCCGAGGCACGCAGCCTGGTCGCGCCAGCCGGGCACTGCGTGCCGTTGGTCGTCTCCCCTCACACGCCCTGCTGGTTCCTGCGGGCCCGCGTACCCGCGGCGACGTCGCGCGCGTGTCTGCGCCGCGTACCCGGCAGAGGTATCGGCAGCCTAGGCACCGGCTGAGGGTTTATCAGCCAGGCCGTCCTGGCTGACTGCCCCGAACCGGACGCCCTGACCGGTCACGTCCGCTCCATTGCCCAGCTGCTCACCGAGCGCCAGGGCGAACGACTCCCGCGGCGGCGACTCGAAGGCGCTCCTGGCCGTTCTCCGCCCCGACGCGGTCGCGCGTTCCGACGGCGGCACGCTCGTGCCGAGTATCTGCGGCGCGGCGCGGCGCGGACGACGTGGCGTCGCAAGCGATCGGCTTCGCCCGCTTCGCGGCGAACGCGCGTGTGGCACTGGTCAACGGCACGCCCGGCGTTGTCTCGTCCGCCGGAGACCGACCTGCATCGGTCTTGTCGATCAACGTCCGGGACAGCCATCACCGGGCCCGACATCCTCACCGATCCCGACCACCCGACCACCCGACCACGCCCGACCACCCTCGACCACCCACAGATTGCGGCCGCTTCGAGGCGGACGCTGTCCACGAGGACCAGACCGACGACACACTCGGCCGAGCCGCTTCCCGTCCCATACGACGGCCGCCCCGGACCAGATCCACTTTCGTGCGGACCTCAGGCAGCTGCCGGCCGCTCGCGCAGCAGCAGGCACGCGGTCACGGCGACCGCCGCCGCGGTCAGCCCGTGGACGCCGAAAGCGGTCGCTGCCGGGCCTCCTTCGGTCAGCACGATCACCATGTCGCCGGCCGGGACGACGGCCATGGCCGCCATCGCCAGCCCGAGCGCCTTGCGCTGACCGGCCAGCAGCAGCGCGAGTATCACCAGTCCGTAGCCGATGTCGCGCATGCCCTTGACCGTCAGGAACCCCTCCCCTTGGCCCTTTGGCCAGGTCGGCAGCCCGAACCCTTCGGCCGACGTCTGCGGTGCGAGGAGGAAGAGGGCGCCGATGTAGAGGAGGAACAGGCCGCCGAGGAGGGCGAGGACGGTGGCGAGGCGCTTCATGGTCATGACGGGTCTCCTGAGGGTGTCGTATGGGAAGGCAGAACGGAGCGGGATCGGCGGCGGGCATCGCCATGGCCTGCGCGAGGCGACGCGACCGCGTCACGGACAGCGGGGAGTGGGCCGAGGCCTGGTCTGTTGCCCCGGACGGCTCGGCGTTGTCCCGACCCGGGCGTCGTGATGGCTGTGGCTGCTGTGGTTGGCAGGTCTCGGCGATGCCGCCGATGTCGGGGCCGAGCCGGGTGCCGGGTGCGCGGCAGGGACCGGCCCCCGGCGTTCGAGGCTTTCGGCGGGCAGGTACCGGTGAGCGCGATCGGCGGCGCCCTGGGCGCCGGGGTGGTCAGGGGCAGATGATGTAGCGGCCGCGGAGGCCGCCCTTGGCGGTGGCCCGGTGGGCGTCGGCGGCCTGGTCCAGGGAGACGCCCGCGTGGACGCGGGCCGGCAGTTCGCCCGCAGCAGCGCGGGTGAGCAGGCCGGCCAGTCGGGTGCGGTCAAAGGCGGTGACCACGGAGGTGACCGAGATTCCGCGCTCGGTAGCGGGTTCGAGGCCGGGCCGCAGGCCGACGAACGCGCCGTCGTCGCGGACCAGCTTCAGGGCCTGGTCATTGAGTTGCGCGGGATCGACGACCGCGTCCCATCCCGGCGCGGCGTGCGTGGTGAAGTCGGCCCCGAGGCCGCGAACGAACTCCTCGTCGCCGGCGCGGGCGAGCCCGGTCACCTGCCAGCCGCGTTCCCGGGCGAGGACGGTGACGTTCGCCCCGACCGCCCCGGCGGCGCCGGTCACCAGCAGCCGGCCGGCCCCCGCCGGCGCATCGCCGAGCAGGTCCACGGCCTGCGCAGCGGCCAGCCCGTTGAGGGGGACCGTGGCCGCGGCCGGCAGGTCCAGCCCGTCAGGCACCGGGGCGACATCGGCCGCCGCGACCACGATCTGCTCGGCGTAGGTTCCGTAGTCCCGGTCGAAGCCGGCCACCATGCCGGCCACCCGGGTGCCGACGGCCAGCTCGACGCCCGGCCCCGCCGCGTCCACGACGCCGGCGAACTCCCAGCCCAGGCCGGTGTGTTCGGGCTGCTGGACCAGCCCGATCGCGTGGAAGAATCCCGCTGCGACGCCGAGGTCGGTGGGGTTGACCGTCGCCGCGGCGATGGCGACCCGGATCTGGCCGGGGCCGGGCTCGGCGACGGGCACCTCCATGATCTCGATCGAGTCGGGCCCGTTCGGGACGCGGACGACGGCGGCGCGGAATGTGGCAGCACTCATGGCTTTTGTTCCCTTGCGGTGAGGTGATCGCTTCCGAACTCCATGCTGGTTTCGTTAACCTCCCGTTAGAAGAAGGCACTTGGAAGTGCGTAAGCCCCCTGGGGTACCGAAGGAGCGATCGATGTCGACGCGGACGGCGGCCCAGCAGCGGGCCGAGGAGAAGACGAGCTACAACGCGTTCATGGCGGGCTGCCCCAGCCGCCAGCTGCTCGAACGGATCTCCAACAAGTGGGTCGCGTTGATCCTCGCGGCGCTCGGCAGCGACGGCCCGCACCGTCCAGGGGTCGACCACGAAGACGGGCCCCGGCCGATGCGTTATTCCGAACTGTCCCGTCGGCTCGCGGGTGCCAGCCAGAAGATGCTGACCCAGACCCTGCGCTCCCTCGAAGGCGACGGCCTGGTGACCCGGACCGTCACGCCCACCGTGCCCGTCACCGTCACTTACGAGCTCACCGAACTCGGTCTGTCCCTGAACCGTGTCATGGTCGGCCTCAAGGACTGGGCCGAAACACACATGAGCGAAGTACTCGCCCACCGCGAGGAACACCACCGCGTGGCAGCCGAACACTGAACCCGCCTCGATGCGGGTGCGGACGTCCGACCGGCGGCCGGCCCCCCACACCGCGACCACCGGGCGAACCCGCGGGACGAGGAGGTCCGCGCCGCGATCGGCGACGTCCTCGTGCTTCCTCCAGGGAGTCGGGTCAGTCGCGGCCGGCGGGGCAGGGCGGACGGTAGTCAAGGTCGGGGAAGTGGCGGGACCACTGGGCACGGCTGAGAGGGGCCCGGACGTGCCGGCAGGCGTGAGCGAGCGCCCAGGACGGGTCAGTGTTCCAGATCTCGATCGTGCGGTCATGGCTCAGCGTGACGATCGCGCCGGGCGCGCCGAGGGAGAACACGGCCGCGATCCCGCCCGACAGACCGGTCAGTGCGGCCTGTCCGGCGGGACGCGTCCGGTCGGCCAGCCCCCAGACCCGGACGGTACCGTCCCGGCCCGACGTGATCGCCGTACCGTTGTCGCGGGCGAACGCCACCGTAGTGACCATGCCGGTGGGGCCGACGAGCTGGGCCAGCGGCCGGGGGCGGCGCGAGCGGTCAGTGCGCAGCGCCGCCGCGCTGCCGACGGCCTTGAGCGCGAGGGCCTGGTTGCGCTGGGCGGTGACGATCTGCTGGGAGCGCACGGCGAGGCCCACGGTGGTGGCGGCACAGGCGAGCAGAGCGACGAGGGCGACGACGAGCGGCAGCCGGCGGACGCGGCGGCGAACCCGCTGTGCCTCCTCCTTCTCCGCGGTCTCACTGGCGTCGAGGAAGGCGCGTTCCCGCGTGGTGAGGGCGTCTCTCGGCAGGTCCTTCACGGCGGCGAGGCGCAGCCTCGGTGGAGGGTGTCGGGGTCGCGTCCAAGGGACTCCCATACGGCGGTGGCCTCGGTGAGGGCGCGGCGCAGGCGCGGCTGGTCGCGGTCCTCGGCCAGCCAGCCGCCGAGGCGGGGCCAGCAGCGGATGAGGGCCTCGTGGGTGAGTTCCACGTGGTCGCGGTCGACGGTCAGCAGGCGTGCCCGGGTGGCCTGTTCCAGGACGAGCACTGTGTAGGCGGCGTCGTCGAGTTCCCGGCGGGCGACACGGCGCTTGGTGTCCTCGGTGCCCTCGCCCAAGGCGACGAGCCGCGTCAGGAGCCGTCGGGTGAGGTGCTGCTGTGTCTCGCTCAGGCCCACGTAGAAGGCCTCCGCCGTCTGGGCGAGGCCGCCTTCGAGACCGCCGGCCGCCTGGAATCCGGCGAGGGTGAGGGCGTTGCCCCGGCGACGGTGCCAGGTCTCCAGCAGCGCGTCCGACAGCAGGGGCAGGTCGCAAAGTCGGACCGTACGGCGAGGGCGACGCGGCAGCGGCTGCCGGGGGTCCGCGCGGCGTGCAGCAGCGCGGCAAACAACCGAAAGCGCGGCCCTCCTCGCCGGCGGACTCGCCCTGGCCGGTATGCCCTCCTCGCACCCCGCGCCGCTGCCGCACCGGCCCAGGCGGAGCAGCGAGCGGCAGCCGTGCTCTGCAGCCGTGCTCTTCGTGGTCAACGACAACGGCGTCAACTTCCGCGGCGGCCCCGGCCGCCCCGAGTACCCGGTCCTCGGGCAGGTCCACAAAGGGCAGCAGTTCAACGCGCACGGCCCAGGAGGGCAACCGGGTGCACGGTGACGTCGGGGGCGGCCGCACCGGCGTCTGGATCCACGCGGCCTGCCTCGACTGCTGATCCGCGTCCTGCCGGACGTGCGGCGGGGGTGCGGCCGTCACCGGGGGCCGCGCCCCCCCCGGTGACGGCCGCGCCCCCGGGCGCACCCCCGGGCGCACCCCCGGGCGCACCCCCGGGCTGCACCACCCGGAGTCTCGGACCGCTCGTCGTGACCGTTACGACGACCCGCTGTGAGTGCGCCCGGCCCGAGTCACGGGTGCCGGGGGCCCGAGGTGTGCTGATCCTGCACCCGGTCGGCACCGCGCGTACCGGCCCGCCGTACCGGCCCGCCGTGGCGGGCGGCGCGTGGGTGCGCGCCGAAGCGCGCACCGCGCGATGAGTTGTCCACGATGCACCGCACTCCCCCACCGGGTGGTGCCCACCGAGTGGCCGCCACTCCCCAGCCGGTGGTGCGCGCATCGCGTACGGGACTGGGCGCCACTTCGCTCCTACGCACAGTGACGGTCGGGGTTCCTGGGACGCGTGCGAGGGTGAGCGGGGTACCCGGAGAAGACATGCCGTCGAACGTCGTGCCGTCGGTCGGCGCGACAGTGGCCGACGAGCCTGGGAAGAGAAATGGCAGGGCTGGAGCAGATGACCCCCCACAGCAGACCGCAGTCCGAAACAGCACCTGCCGCCGCCCTGACCGGGGCGTTGGAAGCCATCGGGACCGGTGCCTACGTGGTGGACCCGGAAGGCCGCATCATCGCCGTCAACTCCCGCGCCGAGGAGTTGCTGGCTCGGCCCACCGAGGAACTCCTCGGCCGTGACGCGCACGATCTGTTGCACCGGGACGCCCACGGCCAGCGCTTGCCGCGGACTCAGTGCTCCATGCGGCAGGCCTTCCACACCGGACGCCCCGCCCAGGGGGAGGCGGACTACTTCGCACGCGGGGACGGCTCCGTGTTGCCCATCTCCTGGCTGATCACCCCGTACGACATCGGCGGCGGCAGTGGGACGCTCGTCGTCTTCCACACCTCTGACCACGCGCAGAAGGCGGGTCGGCAGCCGGGCTCGGCGGCCACGCCGCTGTCGCAGCTCGAGCGGCTGGCGCTGCTGGCCGAGACCACCACGCAGCTCACCTCCACCCTCGATGTCGATGAGGCGCTGCGTCGGCTGGTGACCCTGGTGGTGCCCCGGCTGGCGGACTGGGCCGTCGTCGATCTGATCACCGAGCGCGACGAGGTGTGGCGCGCCCTCGTCGTCCACGCCGATGGGGACACCCTGGTGCAGCTGGAGGACCTTCAGGGCCCGATGCCGCCGATCCCGGAGCAGTCCCCGATGCCACTGTCCAAGGCCCTGCGCGGGGTCGCCTCCGCGGTGGCCGGGCCCGAGACCTATCAGCGGGAGCCGGACTCCGGGATCGCCGTGGAGCAGCGCCGGCTGTTCGACGCGACCGGCATCCACTCCGCGGCCATCGCCCCCATCCGCAGCACCCGGGAAGTCCTCGGAGCCCTCACCCTGGGCCGCGCCGGGCATCCGGGGAAGTTCACGACCGCTGATCTGCCCCTGATCGAGGACATCGCGCGCCGCGCCGGGCTGGCGCTGGACAACGCGCGCCTCTACGAGCGTCAGCGCAAGGTCGCGGAGACCATGCAGAACCACCTGCTGCCCCAGATGCCGCAGGTGCCGGGGTTGCAGATGACGGTCCGCTACCTGCCGGCACCCGACGCCTCACAGGTGGGCGGCGACTGGTACGACGCCTTCTCACTGTCCGACGGCGCCACCGCGCTGGCGGTCGGGGACGTCGTGGGCCACGATCTGGAGGCCGCGGCCGGCATGGCACAGGTGCGGAACATGCTCCGCGCCTACGCCTGGGCTCTGCGCGAACCTCCCAGCCGGATCGTCGACCGGCTCGACGAAGCGGTCATGCACATCACCGAGGTCGCCATGGCCACCATGATCCTCGCCCGTATCGAGGAGACGGACCACGGCCACTGGATGCTGTCCTGGACCAACGCCGGCCACCCACCACCCCTGCTGATCAGCCACGACGGCCTGGCCCGCTATCTCACCGACGGTCACGGCCTCCTCCTGGGTACCGGATCCGGCAGAGGGCGCACCGACGCGAGCGTCCTGCTGCCGCCCGGGTCCACTCTCGTGCTGTACACCGACGGACTGATCGAAGAACCCGGCCACACCCTCGACGAGGGCCTGTCCCGGCTGCGCCGGCACGCCGCCGCCCTCGCCCACCGCCCCCTGGCCTCCTTCACGGACCAGCTGCTGCGCAGAGTCCGCCCGGCCGCCAACGACGACGACGTCGCTCTCCTCGCCCTGCGGACACCCGGCCGAACGTGACATGCCGGTCCAGGCTCTCGTCCGCCCGGGCGAAAAGTGGCGGACAGCGCGCCAGGGAGGCGATCCAAGGGAAGAAGGCACGGGAGCGTGCGGCGGTGACCAGCTGCAGGTGGAGCAGTCCGGTGGCCACCAGTGCGGCAGCAGCGGAGCAGGCGGCGAGGTAGCCGGTGGTGGCATCGCCCCAGACGCCGGCCGGCGCGGGGCGAACACCGGCACGTCCAGCACGCCGCGCATCAGCAGGGTGGCCACGACGGCGGCCATGGCCGCCACGACGGATGTGGCGGCCCGGTCGCCCGCAAACGGTCCGCCGCCGCACGCGTCGATGCCGTTGCCCTCTGCACCACCTCGCCGCAGACGTGTCGCTTCGTGTCGCGGATGCGGGCGGTCAGGAACTCTGCGGCGGTGGCCAGGGAGCGTTCCACCCGTACGCCCCGGCAGTTCCTCGTAGGCACAGCACGAGCCGTCGGTGCGCCAGGTGCACGGCAGCAGGACGTGCTCCAGCATGGTGTGCGGAGCCGGCCCCCAGGAAACCGCCTGCGGGATTCGGTCCGTGCGTCGTATCCGTACGCCGATCACCGGCCACGGCTCGCCGGCCGGCGCCGGACCCCGGCCGGGTGCCGGATCTCATCGTGAGCCACCTGTTCCTCCGCGCCTCGGATCGGTCATCGCCGTATCACCGCCGGAATCCCCTTTCGACGTAGAACAGCCGCAGGACCCCGTTCGGTGTCTTCCGCTCCGCCGCCCCCGTTGGACACCGACCAACTGTCGGCGTTTCGGCCAATCCGGCGTCGTCCGTGTGCTCATGCGCGACAAGGGTCCGTGCAGTGCACACCTTCAGCGAACCGCTCAATCCCGGGGTCCACAACCCGACCGAAAGACAGGTGTTCGAAATCCGGGCGGCGTCGTTGGACACGACGACACCACCACGACTTCCCAGAAAAAGGGGGCATGTTGACATCAGCCGGATCACGCAGCGATGAAACCCAGAACGTGAGGAAGAGGGAGGCGACGGACTCGATCTCTGGTGCGGAGCGTGAGCTGTACGGTGGACGGCTGCGCTACGACCTGTCCTACGTCCGGCACGAAGGGCCGCTGACCCGGCTGGGGTTCGGGCACATGGCCGCAGCGCTGCCCCGCATGGTGGGCATGGTGCTGCGCACCGGCTGGCAGACGGACCGGCGGGCGCTCGCCGGGGTCGTGGCGGCCCAGCTCGGGCAGGGTGTGACGGCCGGCTGGGGCCTGGTGGCGGTCAACAGCGTCCTCACGCAACTGTTCGCCGACGGCCCGACCGCGGACAAGCTCCGCGACGCTCTGCCGTCGCTGACCGTCCTCGCGGTCGCGGCGGTGGCGACCGCGCTGCTGTCGGCGTGGTCGACGGCCATGTCGGGCCGGCTGGAACCGCAGGTGGAGCGGGTGGTGTCCGCCCGGTACTACACGGCCGTCACCCACGTCGAGGTGGAGGCGACGGAACGGCCCGAGGTCCAGCGGGTCCTGGAGGCGGGGAAGTTCGGCACGGACTCGGCCAGGAGCATGCTGCGGCTGTCGGTGGGCGTGGGCAGTGTGGTGATCGGCATGGTGGCGGCCGCGATCGTGCTGGCGTCGCTGCACTGGGCGTTGCTGCCGATGCTGCTGGCGATCGCCCTGCCCGAGGGATGGGGAGCGGTCCGCTCCGCTCGCCGTGAGTACCTCTCCCGTCTGAACTGGGTCGACCATCGCAGGGCGATCGCCTCGCTGCTGGCGTACCTGACCCGCCCGCACGCTGCCGGGGAGATCCGCGTGCACGCCGCCGGCACGAAGCTGCTGGCCAGCTACGAGGAGATGTCGAGGCAGACGGAGGCGGAGCAGCGGCGCCTGGCCCGGGCGCAGGCTTCCACGGATCTGGCCGCGGGCGCGTTCGCCGGTGTGGCGTCGCTGGCGTGTTACGGGGTGCTGTGGTGGCTGCTGTCGACCGGTGGGCTGCCGCTCGCCGTGGGCGGGACAGCGGTGATCGCCATCCGTACCTCGACGGCGCGGCTCACGTCGCTGGTGCAGCAGGTCAACCGGCTGTACGAGGAGTTGCTGTTCCTCACCGACACCGAGGACGCGATCAAGGTGGCCGGCGAGAACGTCATCCCGTCCTCCGGCACGCCGCTGCCCTCGCCGGTGCGGGAGGTGCGGACGGACGCGGTGTCCTTCGCGTATCCGGGGGCCGACGGTCCGTCCCTGAAGGGCGTGAGCGTGCGGGTGCGCCGGGGGAAGGTGACGGCGCTGGTGGGTGCGAACGGCTCGGGGAAGACCACGCTCACGAAGGTGCTGGCCGGGCTGCTGCTGCCCTCCGAAGGGAACGTGTGGTGGGTGGGTGAGTCGGGCGAGCGGGTCGAGCTGTGTGAGGCGGACCGTGCCCAGGTCTTCCGCGCCGTGGGGCTGTTGGCGCAGGACTTCCCGCGCTGGGAGATGACGGCTGCCGCGAACGTGGCCATCGGAGCCGGCGACCGCCCCCGGGACATGGACCGCGTCCGTAAGGCCGCCGAGGACGCGGGCGTGCTCGACCTGATCGAGAGCCTGCCGCACGGCTGGGACTCGATCCTGTTCAAGGGCTACGAACGCGGTGTCCAGCTCTCGGGCGGACAGTGGCAGAAGCTGGGGACCGCTCGAACCCGGTACCGGCAGGCGCCGTTCCTACTGGTCGACGAGCCCACCAGCGCCCTCGATCCCCACGCGGAAATCGCCTCGTTCCAGGGCCTGTGGTCACTGGCCGACGAAGGGCACGCGGTCGTCCTCGTCACCCACCGGCTCGCCGCGACCATGCACGCCGACCACATCTACGTCCTCGACCAGGGATGCGTCGTCGAGGACGGCACCCACGATCAGCTCATGGCCCGCGCGGGTGGCCTGTACCAGGGCATGTTCACCGCCCAGGCCGCCCAGTACGGGGTAGCGCCCGCGGCCGAGACGCTTCCCGGCCCCCGTGGCATCAAGCCGTCCGACCACGAGACGGCAGGCTGACCCACCGCGCGGCCTCCGCAGCCCGGCCCGCAGGCCCCTACGTCGAAGGCGAGACGACGCCCATGCCTCCCAGTACCTCTCGATCCGCAAGACCGTCGAGCCGTATCTCGGCCGCCATGCCGACGAGCGGGGACGCCCTGGCCGGGCTGCGGCCGGCCGCTCCTGACCGCCGACGGCATCGCCACAACCTTCTCGGTCCACACGGCACTTGCTCATCGGCATCGCGCTCTGCCCGGTCCCGGCCGGCCTGCCGTGGTCTTCCCCCGTCCGCCGCCTGACCGTCATGCCCACACCCGCTCCCGTGAAGGAAGCCCCCATGTCCCTCGACCTCCGGGCCGAAACGCTGAGCAGCCTGCGCGCCGCCATGGTCGACCGCCTCACCTCCGCGGGCGTGCTCACCGACCCCCACCTGCGTGACGCCCTGCTCCGCGTTCGCCGCGAGGTGCTGCTGCCCCACGCCTACGTGCGGGTCAGCGGCCCGGGCGCCGATCCGATCGACTGGCGCCTCCTCGACGGCTCCCACCCCGACGACCGTCAGGAGTGGCTCGACCTGATCCACAGCGACGAGTCGATCCTGCTCCAGCGTGACGGCGAACCCCTCGACGCGCTCGCCCGCGGACCGGTGACCGGCGGCCACATGACCTCCATGTCCACCTACACCCCCGCCACCTGCGAAACCCTCCAAACCGTGCGGCTCGCGCCGAGTCAGCGCTACCTGGAGCTCGGCCCCGGCCCCGGCGTCTCCCTCGCCCTCGCCGCCACCATCACCGGCCCCGGACTCGCCACCGGCGTGGAGCGGGACGGGCACATGGCGGCCTTCGCCCAGCGGAACCTCGACGTGCTCCACATCGGCGCGACGGTGATCGAAGGCGACGCGCTCGAAGGACACGAGGCCAGGCGCCGTACGACCGGATCCACTCCGGTATCGGCGTGCCGTGCGTCCCGCCCGCGTGGGTGGAACAGCTCGCGCCCGGCGGCCGGTTGCTGACCACGCTCGCGACCCGGACGCCGAGCTGGCCCGGACGGCTCCTGGTCACCCGGACCGGCACAGGCCGGATCGAGGCCGTTCTCCAGGGTCGGCCGCGGGGATACCGGCCCATGCTGGGCTACCGGTGGCTGAGTGCCCTCGATCACCGAGCGCAGATCAAGGCGGACCCCGGCAGGCCGCGTCCCACCCGTCTCGCGCCGCCACCGGACGACGCGTACGGCTTCTGGCTCGCCGTGGCCTACCTCGCTCCGGGACTGGTGCGGGACTTCCAGGCCGAGACGATGACGATCGTCGCCCCCGAGGACGACTCCTGGGCCGTGGCCGGCCCCGGCGACGGCACCGTCCGCGTCCACGGGCCGCGCGATGTGTGGGCCGAACTCGAGGACCTCCACGCCCGCTGGGAGCAGGCAGGCCGACCGGAGACGTACCGAGTCGGCCTCACCGACGGCACCGGCACCCAGCCCGTCAGTTCCGGGCCCGGGCGGACGGCGCTGAGCTGGACGCTGCCGCCGCTCGCCGCCGTTCCCCCGCAGATGCCGTGACGTGCCGCCGCTCGCCGCCGCCTGCCGGCGCCGCTTCCTCTGGCGGCGTTCCTTCATCGCCCCTACCAGCCGAACGGCAGACAGGAGTTACCCGTGCCCCAACAGCCGCACCCGTCACCCGGCGGAAGAGGCCCGGCCCACGGTCCCCTACGTCCTGGACGCCGTCTCCGGCATCTCCTACGGCGCCGCCCACGGCGACCCCGAGCTGGTGCAGCGCGGCCACCGCACCCTCGCACGCCTCCGCGCCGCACAGCACCCCTGAACGCCACCGCACCTACGCACGAGGCAGCACGTTGACGTACATCGCCCGCGACCAGTGGGAGCAGCACTACAGCGACGGCAAGGGCTTCCGGCAGGTCGGAGTGGGCGAGCGGGAACTGCTCGCCGAGCACACCCCTGCCCCCGACGGCGGCGGATGGGCGCTCGACGTGGGCTGCGGCACCGGTGAGATGGCCGCCTGCCTAGCCTCCCTCGGCTACACCGTGGACGCGTGCGACTTCGCCGAGAGCGCGATCGACCGGGCCCGTGAGGAGCACGCCGGCGTCACGGGCGTGCGCTGGCTGCATCTGGACATCGAGCGCGATGACCCGGCCCCGCTGCACGAAGACGGGTACGACCTGGTCGTGCTGCGGCTGGTGTATCCGTTCTTCGCCGACCGCACGCGGATTCTGCACGGCCTCGGGGAGCGGCTGCGGCCCGGTGGCGCGCTCGTCGTCATCACCCCGGTGGCCGCGCACACGCCTGAGGAGCGGCGGGGTATTGCGCTCGACGAGGAGGAGATCGGTCTGCTGACGGTCGGATGGGAACGCACGGAGCGGTTCGATGCCGACCAGCTCGCGGTCCTGATCCTGCGTGGCCCGTGTCATGCCAAGACCAGGGCAGTGGAGCGGCGGCCAGCATCCGGTCCGGCGGCGACCGCCGCGCTCGCGGTCGTCACCGACGAGGCCGGCCGGGTCCTGCTTGGTCGCTCGCACCGTGGCATGTGGCAACTCCCGGGCGGCAAGACCCGCGGTCCGGAGTCGTTCGAGGCGGCTGCGGTGCGTGGGCTCGCCGAGGAGACCGGGCTCGCCGCCGCGGTCGAGAACGCGTACGTGGTGACGATGCTCGCCGACGCCGCCGGCGAGGTGCCCCGGCTCACCGCGGTCGTACGCATCACCACCTGGTCCGGGACGCTGTGCAGCCCCGAGCCCGACAGGTTCGCCCGCTGGGAGTTCCTCGACCTGCACACTCTGGCATGCGTCGGAGACGTGTTCGTGCCGGCCGCGCTCGCGCTCGATGCCGTGTGGCCCGGTGTCATCCCGGGCCTGCCGCCCGTGGCCTCCTACCCCATCGCCGTCGAGCAGCCGCCCGTGCCGGGTGAGCCGGCCGAAGCCGTCCGGCTGCGCCAGGCGATGGCCGAGACGGTGATCGACGGCGGCTGGGCCCGGTCCGAGCCGGTCCGCGACGCGCTGCGGACCGTGCCCCGCCACCGCTTCGCCCCGGAAGCGAACCTGGCGGTCGCGTACGACAGCGGGGACCGGGCCGTCGTCACCCGGCGCGACGAGACCGGAGCGGCGATCAGCTCGGTGTCCGCGGCCTGGCTTCAGGCGGACATGGTCGAGAGCCTGTGCCTGACGCCGGGCGCGATCGTGTTCGAGGCGGGCTCCGGCGGCTACAACGCCGAGCTGATCGCTCACGTCGTCGGCCCCGGGGGGCGGGTGGTGACCGTCGACATCGACCCGTGGGTCGTACGCCGCACCCGGCGGTTCCTCACGAAGGCCGGCAGCGGACGCGTCACCGCCGTCGAGGCCGACGCGGCCCTCGGCGCCCCCGCCCACCTCGTGCCCCGCGCAGGCTTCGACGGCAGCGTGATCACCTACAACTGCTGGGACATCTCCCCGGCCTGGCGGGAGCAGCTGGTCGAGGGCGGACGCCTGGTCCTGCCGCTGGAGATCGGCGGCTACACCCGGGCGATCGCCTTCGAGCGGCGCGGGCAGGTGCTGGAGGCCCGGCACTTCACGCACTGCGGCTTCGTCCGGGACCAAGGACGGCAGGCCCGCGCCATTCCGGTCATCGGTCTCCTCGACGGGGAGCTGACGCTCCGCTTCGAGAACGGCGACGCCGCCTCGGCAGTGGGCCTGGAGGAGGCGCTGCGCGGGCCCCGGCACGAAGTCGCCACCGGCATCACCATGGGGGCGGGTGTCTACTTCGGCTCCCTGCAATTGTACGCGGCCACCACCCTGCCGGCCTTCTGCCGCCTGCACGCCCACCAGGCCACGGGTGTCACCGCCATCGCGAAGGACCGTGACGCACCAGCCGTCGTCGGCGACGCCTCGCTCGCCTACCTGACGCACGTCCAAACCCGGCACGGCGAGCGCCCGGAGGACAAGGAGTGGGAATGGGTCGTCCACGCCTTCGGCGAGCGGGGATCGCAGCTCGCCGAACAGTTCGCGGCCACGGTACGGGCCTGGGACCGCCACGTCCGCACCGACGACAACGACGAGCACGCCGATCCCGTCCTGACCGTCCACCCGGCCGGCACGCCCGACCATCTGCTGCCCGCCGGGGACGTCCTGGACAAGGAGCACTCCCGCCTGGTGTTCCGCTGGCCGGGCCGGAACGGACACTTCCCAGCCCCTGCGCGGCACACCGACACGATCGCCGCGGCCACGGGAGCAGCATGACCGTCTGGCTGAACGGCCCGTTCGGCGGCGGCAAGACCACCCTCGCCGCCGGGCTGTGCCGCGCTCTGCCCGGCGCGATGATCGCTGCCCCGGAGGTCGTCGGCGACCTGCGGCGCGGCACGCTCGCCGGCCACGACCGACGGCCCAGGGACTACCAGGATCTGCCCCTGTGGCGGCAGTTGACCGGCGTCTTCATCGCCGGCCTGGTCCGGCACACGGGCGGTCCCGTCATCGTGCCGATGACCGTCCTCAACCCCGCCTACGCCGCCGAGGTCTCCACCCGCTCCACCAGGCCGGCGGCTTCCACCACCTCGTCGTGCACGCCGCTCCGGCGGCACTCCAGGAGCGGATCGCGGCCGGCCTGGAGTTCCCGGCGACGCCGAGCGCAGCGAGGCCGTACGCGCCTACCGCCGCCGGCGCGCACCCGACTACCACCGGGCCGCCACCGAGTGGATGCACGCCGACGGCCACGTCGTCGACACCAGCGCCCTCACACCCGAGCAAACCCTTCAAGCGGCCCTCGATCACCTGCGTCTCCCGGCCCCCGCACGGCCCCGACCACCGGAGGCACCCGAGGCATGACCTTCACCATCGACGCCGTCCCGACCCTCGGCAGGGGCGGCCGACACCCCTCCACGACCCGTCCGGGCCCAACGCGCGGAGCGTGGTCGTGAACACGGCGACCGGACCCGCGGCCGGTTCCTCGACCTCGGCGGTGTTCGCACCGCCGCACGACCGCGACGACCAGGTCCGGATGCGTCACGCCCACGCGGCCGCTGCCCGGACGTTCAGGGTGACGCCCACCGGCCCGGACGTGTGGGGCTGGCAGGGCCGCACCCTGGGCCGCCGGCCGGCCAGTGGTGGCTCCGCCTGGTCTGCGCGCCGCAGGACAAGCGCAACCTCCGCCTGTGGGAGGGAACGGCCACGGCCCACCATGCGCTGCCTCCGACCGTGCCAAGGCCCCGGCTCCATGACGTGCTCGACTGGTCCGCACACGGCCACGCCTTCCGCGCGGAGTTGTCCGAGTACGTGCCGCTGCCCGCCCTCCAGACCGGCGGCCCGGTCCTCACCGCGGACTTCGATCTGCCGTCCGTGTGGTGGGCCGATCTCCGCCTGGCTCTGGAGGCGACGTCGACCGTCGTGACCGACCGGCAGGCCGTACGGCGGCGGTGGGTGGACAACAACCTCACCCGGTTCCTGGGCATCCCCGCGTTTCAGGTCGGTGCCTGGACCACTGGGCACGGCGATCTTCACTGGGCGAACCTCACCGGTCCGCCGCTGGTCATGCTCGACTGGGAGGGATGGGGCCTGGTCCCCGTCGGTTTCGACATCGGGCTCCTGCACGCGTACAGCCTCACCCGGCCGGCCACGGCCGCGCGGGTCCGCCATGAGTTCGCCCATGTCCTGGACACGCCCGCCGGACGGGCCGGTGAACTCGTCGCGCTCGCCCAGCTCCTCCAGGTCGCCGGGCGCGGCGGCCACCCGGAGCTCGCTTCCCACCTCGCCCGCCGCGCCGAGCACCTCACCGGCACCCCCGTTCCCGTACCGTGACCGCCCTGGAGATCCCTGTGCTGCCCAGCTTGCTCGCCGTCTTCGCACACCCGGACGACGAGGCCCTCCTCGCCGGGGGCGTCCTCGCCCAGCATCACGCCGCCGGGGCCCGCACGGCAGTCGTCACGGCCACCTGGGCCCCCGACAGCCGACGAGCTCCCGAACTCGCCGACTCACTGGTCGTCCTGGGCGCCGGTGTCCCACGCCTGCTCGGCTACAACGACGCCCGCAACCCCGAAGCCGCCCCCGGCCGGCCCCGGCTCGTCGACGCTCCCCTCGACGAAGCAGTCGGCCGCCTCGTCGCCCACATCCGGGACTTCCGACCCGACATCGTCGTCGGGCACGACGCCCTCGGCCAGCTGACCGGCCACCCCGACCACGTACGCACGCACCAGATCACCCTGCTCGCCGTGGAAGCGGCCGGCCTCGCCCACCTGTATCCCGAAGCGGGACCGCCCTGGCAGCCGGCCGCGCTGTACGCCGCCACGCACCCCGAGTCCGGCGTCGGCCTGCTCCGCCCGCTGCTCGAAGGGGTGGGCAAGAGCGTCCTCGCCGTACCGGACTCGTACGTGACCACCAGCGTCGACGTCACACCCTGGGCCGACGTGAAGTGGCGCGCGATCCTGGCGCACCGCGGCGAGGTCGCACGCGAACGGGCCCTGCCCGGCATCCTCGCCCGCCTCCCCGAAGCCGACCGCACCCGGATCATCCAGACAGAGCACTTCACCCGCCTCACCCCCGGCCCCACAAAGGGCGAACCGGCCCAGCTGACCAGCTGACGCCCCGCCCCCGTGCCCGACACCCTTCACCGCCCACGAGACCACTCACCGATCGGAGAGACGGCAGCGGTGTTCGGCCTGCCCGGGGCGCAGTGGCCGTACGCCACGGCCGGCTATGTCTTCGACGGGGGCCGCCTCACCGATCGGCGGAGAATCGTCGGCGGCCCGGTCGGGCTCCGGACGAGCGACCGCCTCGTCGGCACGACCGAGAGCGGAACGGTGATCACGGCCGAGGGGGACGGTGGCTACGAGCTGTGGGACGCCGACGGCGTCCGGATCGGCACCATTCCCCACCACACCTACTCCACCTCGGTCTTCCGAGGCACGCGGCTCTTCATGGAGAGCGAGGGCCTGCGCTCCGTGTTCGGCCTGCGGCCGAACGCCTGGTTCGACCACCTCTGCGCGAACATGGGCCGCGCCTTCACCGAGGAGGAACTGGAGCATCTCCCTCCCGGCACCCCGTCGGAGGCGCCCTGCTGAGCATCGCCGGCCGACGGGGGTACGACGTGTGCCAGGACCTTACGTGGCCGCCCGGGTGGCCCCAGGAGCACGGTCTGCCGGACACGGCCATCGACGCGCAACGCGCAACCCGTGAAGCGAACGCCGTCGACTGAGTTCTCACGCTGAGGCCCAGCCGACGGAGCGCGTTGCAGGGGTATTGCGGGCTCTCGGGGGTACGCGTGTGCAGCGCCGGATTGTCGGGCGTACCTGTGGGCAGCACCTTTTGAAGCAGTGGGAGATGACATGAGGCTCCGCCAGTCGGCTTCGGCCCTGTCCCGGTGTTCCGCGGAAGTGCTGGGTGGACGGTTTCGCCTGGACGAAGTCATCGGTTCGGGTGGCGCCGGCGATGTCCACCGCGGCTTCGATCTGCGTCTCAAACGCCGGGTCGCCGTCAAGGTCTTCCGCGTCGGCACGGATGTCGACATGGAGGAACGCTTCCAGAACGAGGCGGTGATCCTGGCCAGGTTGCGGCATCCGGGCCTGGTCACCGTCTATGACGCCGGACGGCACAACGGCCGCGCCTACCTGGTGATGGAGCTGATCGAAGGCCCGACGCTGAAGGCTCGCATCAGCGCGGGTGCCCTGACTCCGGGCGGGACCGCCGCCCTCGGTGCCGATCTCGCCGAGGCCCTGGCTCACGCACACGAATCAGGGATCGTCCACCGTGACGTGAAACCCTCGAACATCATCCTGGACGCCACAGGCCGCCCCCACCTGACCGATTTCGGCATCTCCCGGCTGCTCGACGCCACCACCCACACCGCTACCGGCACACTCGTCGGCACGGCCGCCTATCTGTCTCCCGAGCAGGTGCTCGGCCAGCCCGTGGGTCCGCCCGCCGACGTGTACGCGCTGGGCCTGGTGCTCCTCGAATGCCTCACCACCAGGCTCGAATACGACGGTGCTCCCCTGGAGGCCGCGATCGCGCGGCTCCACCGGCGTCCCCAACTGCCCGATTCCCTGCCGGAAGAGCTCGCGGCCCTGCTGCGGGACATGACCGCCCTGGAGGCGCAGGACCGCCCGACGGCAGTCGACTGCGCCCGGACACTGGCCGCCTTGGCCGACACGGCCGGACCCGCCCCTGTCCCCTACTCGGCTGACGTCACGAACGTCACGAACCTGGTCCCCCGGCAGACACCGGCACGGGCCGACCTCACGCACCAGCGTCCGCCGCACACCGCGGACACCGCCACGACCAAGACGCCACCCGCCCGCCGACGGCTGCTGGCCGCGGGTGGAGCCGCCGCGCTGGCCGCTGCCATGGCAGCGACGCTCGCCGTCACCGACGGATTCCCGCAGCAAGGCAGCGGTGACAACACGACACGGGCTGCCGGCAGCCCCTCCGCGAAGGTCGAGCCGCCGGGCACGAGTCGTGCCGGGAACGAGGAAGGACGCGCCACCGTGCCGCCCTCCGACCTGTCCACCCGCGAGGCATCCACCCTCGAAGCCCCCACGCGACAGCTCCATGCCCCCGCCCCGGACCAGGGTCCCGGCCTCACCTCCCCCGCCCCGAGCCGGGAGCCATCACACACCACCGCAACCGGCACACCGCACGGTCGGGCCGCCTTCACGTCCACATCCGCCTCGACGGAGCCGTCCAAGACCCAGGGGCCTGCCAAGACGGCTCCGCAGACCTCCGGTGAACACCCCGAGAAGTCCCGCACGACGGAAAAGCCCCACCGGAGCAAGGGCCCCAAGGAGAACTGGAACTCGGACTAGGACGTCCATGCGTGTCTGTCCGGCGGATCACAGGGCCACTGGGCTGCGATGGCGGATGCCATCACCACGGCCGCCTTCTGCCTCTCCGTCATCAGCGAGCCGCAGCCCGACCCGACCGCCCATGAGCTGTTCCCTGACGGATTCCAGGACGTTCGGACCAAGCCTGACTTCCTGTTGTTCGTCGTCGAGGTGACGCAGTCGGCCACTGGCTCGATCAGCTACGACCTGGCCCGACCTCGCCGCCATGGCCCGGGAGCTGTCCAGCCGTCGCGACCTGGACGAGCCCGAGGAGACCCGGCTGTACAACGCCTACGCCAGCTGGTGGCGCGAGCTCCAGGCCGCCCTCGACGCCGACGGGGACGGCCGCGTCAGCGCCGACGAGTACGCGAGCGCGGTCGCCTCCCTGGCAGGCCCCGCTTTGATCAGGGTCGCCGAAGTCCTCTTCGACGTCACCGACAAGGACGGCAACCAGCAGATCGACGCCGACGAGTACCGGGCCCTGTTCCGCACCGCGTTCCACCGCGACACCACCAGCACCGGCGGAACGTACAGCCGCAGCGCGTTCACCGACGACTTCCTCACCTTCATGTCCGGACGCCTGCGCACCACCCCCTACGACCCCCTCCTCGCCGAAGCATGACCCGGCCGGGTGAGAGCGGTTGTCCCAGGTGTCACCCTTCCGAATCAGGCGAGCTGCCACGTTCCCCCGACGGAGTATCGGGATCCGAGGCCAAAGGAGGGAACAGAAACCCCTCGAACGCATCCAGCGCGAACATCACGCCCCCGAGCACCAGAGGGACGAGCAGTGCCAACAGCACCATGACGCCCCCTGACACCGGTGCCACAGACGTGGCGTGAAGCAGAAGGACAAACTCCACCATGAGCCAGACGGGCGAAGATCGCACATTCAGCAGAGCAAGCCCGCGCAGTGCTCAAGAGGAGTGCCAGGCCAGTTCCCGGGTACGGGTTCGCCAGCCTCGCTCTGCCCTGGAGTTCTGGCGTCGTCGAGGGGGTCGGCTTCCAGCGAGCTGCCGGGGAAGCGAGTACCGGCCGATAGTCTGACCGGCATGGGTGACGGCATCGCGTGGATAGGCACACACCACCACACCCCTCCGTCGGCCGTGCCCGGCATGCTCGGCGGTATCTCGCTGACCCTGGCCCGCGGCGTGGAGACGGACGAGTTCCTCATCAAACTGGGCGCCGACCTCGACGAGCCGGCCGCGCGCACGCCGTGCAGGGAGCTGCGCGCACCGGTCGGGCAGCCGGGCCGGCCCTCCTCCCACGTCAACCGCGCCATGTACGGCTCGTGGGGTGAGTGGACGTACGTGCTGGAGGACTGGGGCATGGCAACCTGGGCGACCGGCTACCAAGGCAAGGTCGACTCGATGCTTCCCTGCGAGGGCGAGGAGATCCTCTGCCTGACCGCCAACCGTTTCAGCCCCCCGGCTGTGATCATCCATGCGCCCGGTGCCTCCGCGTACCGGGCTGACTTCGGCACCGACACCGGGCAGGGGTCGGCCCTCGATGCCGCCCTCGGCGCCGCCGGCGCGGTGTTCCCGTCGATGCCTGAGGCCAGTGAGGCCGAGGTCGTCGCGTACTTCGAGGAGTATGGCCAGCGTCTGCCCGAGCTGGTGTTCGCCGCCGTGGGCGCCTACACGGGCGTGGCCATCGACCAGGACGCCGTGAAGGCCGGCGACCTTCCCGGCGTCCTCATCGCCCCGGGCTGACCGTCTGCCCCGCACATGAGACTGGCTCCTGCCCTGGTCGCCCCCTGCTCGCGCTCCGGCCTCGCAAGCGGTTCGCCAAGGACACCGTTCTCATCGTTGACGGCACCCTGGTTCTCACCCGCGACCACACCATCGCCGAGCGGTCCGATGCCGCCATCCGAAAGACCCTCACGATCGCCGACGGCGGCTACCCGGGAACCGGACTCGTCATCCCGCACCGCCGACAGCGCGGCCGGAGCGAACTCCCGGACTGCAGACTCAATAGCATTTCAGACAATCTGAAAACTTCCTGAGTGCTGCCGATACACCTTCCCGCTTCTGCGCGCCCCTCGACATGACGGGCGTTGGCGAATGGCACCTCGTGCGGCCGGGTAGCCCGTATTCGACGAGCTGGTGATAAAGGCGCAGAGCCCGAAACAAGGGCCGTTTGAGTCGAGCGCAATGCGCCGGAACAGATCACTGCAGCAAGCTCTGCGGATCGGGACAGCAGGCTGCTGTGATTCATTTTCTCATTCTTCCCATTTGTGCTATCGCGACCACTGCGACACAAGGAGGCATGGAGTCATGGGCACCTCTTCGGCAACCGGGACCGACGCCGGCAGCGAGCACGTAGTCGGTAAGACCTACAAGCCGACACGGTTCATGCGTCACCCGCTGACACGGAAAAACCAAAGGGAGCTCAATATTCTGACCAGCGAGCCCCCTGCCATTTTGAGGAAGTGGAAAGAGTGGGAAGACATGAGTCGGATGGAGGAAAAGCCGCAGGAGTGGAGCACGGTAGAGCAAAAATGGAATAAAGTGAAGGCCAAGGTCAAGAAGGACTCACCCAGCGAGCCTGACCGATGGATCGCCCCGGTGGGGTTCTCCATCAACAAGGTGACGTATGGCACCTTCCCAGGGGACTCGGCACACAAGCGCGGGTGGAACACCTATATGAACATGGGTGTACCGCTGATCGAGGAACGAAGCGACATTCAGCAACCCCCTCCCGACGTGATCTATGAGAATACGTTCGTGAACCGAACCGACCCTCGGCCGGTTACATGGACCGCCGGTTTCGAGTTCTCCGTTTCGAACACGATCAGCTGGTCGCTCCAAGGGCAGGTGCAGCTCACGTTCGGGGCCAAGACCACCGCGTCACTGCAGCAGCAACTGCAGCAGAGCATGGCGATGAACAAGTCGCACAAGACCACTCTGAAGAACAGCAAAGACAATCAGGGCGTCGACGTCGAGTCTCAGGCTCAGGCGACAAGCACGACGTCAGCCACGGGCACCGCCACAGGCACCGGGGAATTGTCGGCGCAACTGATGCTCGGGATCAGTGCTTCCGTCAGCGGTTCGTTCACAACCCAGTTCAAGGGTTCGTTCTCGCTCAGCGGAACAGTGGACAGCCGATCAGTCGTCAGGGCCACACAACGACGCAAGGTCAGCAAGTTCGACTATGAGCTTCCCATCACCTTCGGTGGGTTTGTCGCGCTCTATTACGATGAGCCGGTCGAGTACGCCAGTATTCAGAATATCGAGGGGGTGGAGGACGCCGAGACACGGAAACGTGCGCAGACTCGGGATCAGAGCGGCAGCACTGAACCTGAAAAATACTGTCAAGTCGTTGCGCGGGCGGTCGACGTTCTCGAACTGATCAAGGACGGCAAGAAATACTTCACCCAAAAGGGAGAGGCTGAGATTGTCTCCGTTCTCGCCGGGGAGGCCGAGGTCTTCGAACTCGAGAAACTTGAGCTCAGCGACGGCATCGAAAAGAAGGAGGCACCCTTCTACAAGAGCTGATCTGACGTCCAGCGGGGGAACGAGGAGGGAAGCTCATGTCTGGTGACAACGGCCCCAGCGGGCGTAAGAGTGAAGGCGGTGCCGCCAAAAGCTCTGGTTTTGGCAACGTCTTCAGCAGCGGAAAAGATCGAGCCGGTGACGCCGAAAGGTCCGCCGAGGAGATCGGGAAAGGTACCCCCGGCGCCGGGGACGGGTACTGGGACGAGGAAGAGGAATGTGTCTCAGGAGACGTCTCAGCGTTTGTGCGCGGGCTGGAGAGTGGCCGCGACCCGTGGCATCCGCGCCAGACGGCACATGGTGCGCTGGATGTCATGGAGGGCTTCCTCGGCCCTCATTTCAAGAACTTCCAGACGGTCGCCGATGGTCAGCGCAAAGTCAGCGAGGATCCCGGGGCGACGTCCGGCATGGCAACGTCGGCTGCCCAATCCACGGCCGGGGATGAGGCGTTCAGGAAATCGGCGAAGATCAGTGACGAAGACCAGCCGAGCATCAGCGAAGACGTCCAGCGGGGATTGAAGGGGACGTCCTACCAGATCGAGGGCGCCGTCCTGGTTGCCGGCGGGATGGGGAGTTCCCCGGACGTCGCGGTGGACCCGTCGCTCGACAAGGCGTACGTCGTCACAGAAGGCGGCAAGCTGTATGCGGTGGATCTCGCCACCCACACCAAGCGCCAGGTGATGACGATCGGTGACCTGGACGGCAGCCTCGGCACGCCCGGCGGTGTGGCGCTGGACGGGAACGGCAACGCCTATGTCACCGACAGGAGCGGCGGTCGGGTGCTCCGGGTGCGTTTGTCGACCGGTCACACCGAAAAGATCGCCAGGGTCACGCAGGCCTGCGGCATCAGGCTGGACGAGACCGGCACGAAGGCCTATGTCACTGCGTGGGACGGGAAACTGTTCGAGGTCGACCTGCAGTCGAAGGAGGCGGAACCCAGGCAGCTCGTCGAGCGCTTGGGGACGTCCACCTCGGCGGTAGCCCTGGACGGGAGGGGCAAGGCGTACACCGGCAACACTGACGAGACGGGGAGCCTGCGGGAGGTCGACCTCTCGGCCACTCCACCCAGCGAGCCGCGTTGGGTGGCCAGGACTTCCGTGCGGCGGAGCGGTGGCATCGCGCTGGACGGCGCGGGCGCGGCATACGTCGCTGACCACTGGGTCGACATGCTGTACAGGGTCGACCTGGCCAGCGGCAAGGAGCGCGACGCCGTCAAGGCCCGCAGCGGCAGCTTCTCCCCGCTCGGCGTCACGCTGGACAGCGTCCATGGCGTGGTCTACGTCAGCACCTGGGAGGGCCAGTTGTGGCGGTTCTCCCTGCGCGTTCTCCAGAGTCCCGAGCTGATCGAAATCACGACAGGGGTGTAGGCGCGCGCGTTTGCCTGTGCAGGCGTGCGGCCTCCTGCTCAGCGCACTGGATATCGACGCCGCAAGGACGGCGTCCCGGCCAGCAGGACGGTCGTTGGCCGATTGATGCCGCTCTCCGGGATTCTGGTTGCCGCGTCCTCCCAGGTGGGGGCCGTGTCGTAGCCGATCGCCCGGTCGTACGGGCGACGCGTCCTGGCCGAAAGACATGCCGCTGCCCAGTGCGGTCGTCGTGGGTACCCCGTGCCGCGCAGAACATGACCGGTCGCTCGCAGGTTGGGAAAAGTGAGGCGGGTGTGACGGGAGGGCCGGTGCTCGGGTGGGTCGCTGATGGCTTGTGGAGGCCGTTGTGACGGGTGAGACGGCGCGCCTAGGTTTGTGCACTGCGTCGGCGCCCCGCTCGATGGTGGGGCACGCCGGCTCGGGTACAGGCGGGGTGACCCGCGTTCATCGACGGCACGTTCATCGACGAAGGGATATGACGATGGCTTACGAGCGTCCCACTCTCACCAAGGTCGGCGACTTCCAGAAGGTCACGGGCCTGGCCGGGACGGGCAGCCCGGACCTGCTGGGCGGCCACAGCCTGCTCTGACCTTCCTTCCCCATCCTCTCTGATTGGCATGTCCATGTAATCGAGAGGGTTCGTCAGGTGCGTGGGTGGTGCCGTCGGTGCCGCCCACGCGCTGTCGTACACCGCTACCGTCCCCCGACCGGAAGGACCCGCCCATGGTGACCGGCCCGTCGTCCACCGCCGGGGCCTGTTGGTTCCTGGTCTTCCCGGACACCGATGCCGTCGCGGCCCTCGCCGCGCGAGCCCGGTCGTGCGGGGCCCGGGAGATCCCGCACGCGTCCGGACGACCCTGGCTGATCGGCCGCTGGCCGGACCGCGTCCTGACGACAGCGGTGTGCGGACCTGCCCGGCTGGCCGTGCTCGGGCAGCACGCGGTGACCGAGGAGGAGGCGGCGCGCGCGGCACGCGCCGGATCCCCCGAGGCCGCCGACGCGTACGCGAGGAAGTGGCCTGGCAGTCATCATCTGATCGCCGCTCTCGACGGCAGGACGCTGGTCCGTGGCACCGTCACCGGAGTCCGCAGCGTCTTCGTCACCCGGGTGCCCGGCGCCCAGGGCGCCCGTGTCGTCTCCGACCGGGCCGACGTCCTGGCCGACCTGACGGGTGCGGACCTGGACGGGGGCCGTCTGGCCGTGCAGTTGCTCAGTCCCGGGATCCTGCACCCGCTGACCACCCAGACGGTCTGGCGCGGGGTCGATGTCGTCCCCGGTGACCGGCGCGTCCTGCTCGACCGCGAGGGCCGGCTCCGTACGAGCCGCTGCTGGAGCCCGCCACCGGCCGAACTGCCGCTCGCCGAAGGCGCCCGGCTGGTCCGGGAACGCCTCGCCGACGCGGTCGCCGTACGGACCACGGGACGTGAGCTGATCAGTGCCGATCTGGGCGGCGTCGACTCGACCGCGGTGGTCGCCACCGCCGCCCGCGCCGGCGCGAAGACTGTCGCTTACACGGCCGCCGTCCACGATGTCCTCGGCGATGATGTCCTCTATGCGCGCCGTACGGTGGAGGCGCTGGACGCGGTGGAGCACCATGTGGTGCCCGCGAGCGCCGTACCCCTGACCTTCGACCGCGTCGACGCGCTCGACGACGATCTCGACACTCCGTCGCTGTACGCGGTCAACCGCCACCGGCGGATGCACATCATCGAGCGGGCCGCGGAGCGCGGCTCCCCGCTGCACCTGAGCGGAATGGGCGGCGACGAGCTGTTCAGCGGTGCCTCGGCGCACGTCCACGGTCTGCTGCCACGCCATCCCCGTACGGCCTGGCGGCTCGCCCGCGGCTTCACGTCCCGGCACCGCTGGTCCCGCCGTACCGCCGCGGCCCAGCTCCTGGACCGCCGGTCGTACGGCACCTGGCTGGCCCAGGTCGCGCGCGACCTCACCCTCCCGCAACCCGCCCTCTCCGTCCCGCTCTTCACCTGGGGCACCCCGCCGCGACTGCCGTCGTGGGCCACCCCGTCAGCCGTCGAGGCCGTGCGCGCGCTGGTCCACGAGCAGATCCAGGACGCCGAGCCGCTCGGCCACGGCCACGGCGGACACCGGGAGTTGGCCACCCTGCGCACCCTGGCCCGCTTCGCCCGGCACGTCCAGCAGATGTCCGAACCCCTCGGCGTGACCTTCGCCGCGCCCTACTACGACGATCTGCTCGTCGAGGCCGCCCTCTCCGTCCGCCCCGCGGAACGGGTGACGCCGTGGCGGTACAAGCCGCTGATCGAGGAGGCCATGCGAGGCGTCGTCCCCGAGGCCGTCCGGCACCGGACCACCAAGGCGCACGCCGCCTTGGAGGAGGAGACCGGGCTGCGCCGCCACCGCTCCGCTCTGCTCGCCCTCTGGGAGGACTCCCGGCTGTCCGAGCTCGGGCTCGTCGACGTGGTGGCGCTGCGCGACTGGTGCGTTCGGCCGCTCGCCGCCGACCTGGAGAGCGCGTTGCTGCATCCGACCGTCGGCTGCGAGGTGTGGCTGCGCGCCCGCGAACGAACCCGCGGCCCGTTGCGGCCGGCCAAGACCGACACAGGAGGTATCACGGCATGACGATGACCCTGCGCTCCGGAGTGGTGACGGCCGACACCGAGTACGGCATGGCGCTGCTCGACCAGAACAGCGGCGAGTACTTCACCCTCAACCCCACCGCCGCGCTGATCGTACGGACCCTGCTGGACGGCACGAGCAGGGAGCAGGCGGTGACGGCGCTCACCGACCGGTACGACGTGACCGCCGAGCAGGTCGAGGAGGACATCACGCGCATCCTCCACGAGCTGCGCGCCGCGAGGCTCCTGACCGACTGATCCCTGCCCGGGCACTGCGTGCGAGCCGCCGTCCCCTCCCCCGTCCGCTCCGTCCCCTCCCCCGTCCGCTCCGTCCCCTCCCGTCACCGTCATGTCCGTCACGGAGGCATTGCCGCCATGTCCACCTCGCAAGTCGTCCCGCACGACCCCCGTTCGGTGCCCCTCGGTCCGCGGCTGGTGACCCGGCTGGTCGTCGGCTGCGCCCACCTGCTCGCCCGGCAGCCCCCTGCCCGCATCCGCAAGGTCCTGCTGCGGCTGCGCCCGGGGGCCCGGCCCGCCACCCTCGCCGAGGCCGCCCGGGCACGGGAGACCGTGCTCGCCGTCAGCCTGGCCGCCGGCGGGCAGCAGGGTTGCCTGCCGCGGTCCCTGGCCACCGTGCTGCTGTGCCGGCTGCGCGGCCAGTGGCCGACCTGGTGTGTCGGTGTCCGCACCCAGCCGCCGTTCGCCGCGCACGCCTGGGTGGAGGCGGACGGCGTCCTGGTCGGCGAAGGTGCTCCCGCCGACTACTTCCAGCGGTTCATCACGGTGGACTGAGCGGCAGCGCGTCGGCGTGGGCGACGGCCTTCGCGATCGGTCGACGCCGCGGGGCCGGGAACCCTGTGTTCCCGGCCCCGCAGTCACGACGCATCGGTCATCTCCTGGAATTCGTGCCGCGCGGCGGTTCGGCGCGGCTCATGCAGCTCGTGTGGCCGCCTTCCGAAACGACATGCTGTCCGCATACGGCGCTCACACAATCGGATGATGATTCGAGGGTCGAAAACAGCGCGCAATCAGAACACCCGCCCATATGGCGTCCCCGCGTTCGAATGCTGGAGTCGTCGCCCGTCGTGGCGCCCGCGTGGGGCGTCAGGTGGTGTGCAGGCTCCGGTGAGTGCTCAGCTCGCCGTCGAGGTTGCGCCGCAGCGTCTGCGTCTACTCATCAGCCCCACCGCCGATGGCCCGGTACAGGGCGGTCAGAGCAGCGCACACCCCGATGCTGCCCCCGAATGTGGTTCCCGCGCGCTGCAGAACATCGGGCCAGTTGGCTCCCGTTGACCGCGCCGCCCATGCGGCGACCAGGGCGACCAGGGCGGACAGAAGCACCACGAAGCCGGTCGCCAGCAAACGGACCACTCTTGCGTTACCCATCTTCACCCCTTCTACTGCTCGGCTACCCACTCCCTTGGAAAGGTGACTCGCACCGATGGAAACAACGACTGGATTCCGGAAATAATAGCTAATTCCAGCCGGACCACCTCGATTTAACACGTATAATCTCGTCTCTTTTGTGCGGTCATCACAAGGTGCGGGCGTCCGCGTGCCGTGTCGTACGGCGGCTGTGCCGTCGGGCTGGAACCGCGAGGGGCGGTGCGGGAGTCATCAGGGCGTATGCCGCGTGGCTGTTCGATCGCCGGCCCGCCCCCACCGACTACCGGAAAGCGTTCATGACCGCCTCCTTCAGTGACCAGCTCCTCGCCCTCGCCCGGCCGAACCTCGCCTGGGTGTGCGAGCAGCTCGACCTCTTCGACTCCCTGGTGCCGGCCGGGGTGGTGTCGTTCGACCGGGACGAGCCGTCCGTCACGCGCTCGGGCATCACCTTGCGCGCCCACGTCGTCGGCACGTACGCCCTGGACGGCACCTGGATGTGGGCGTGGGCCAACGAGTCGTACCGGGACAGCGCCATCGCGGTCCGGTCGCGGGAGCTGCGTGAGCTGGGTGAGCGCGCCGGTGTGCCGGAGCTGACCGAGCCGATGCCGGACCTCAACCACTTCCCCGATCCACGGCTGGCCGCCGATCATCTGCTGCTGATGTGCATGGGGTTGCTCGACGCGCGGGGCGGGGTGATCTGTGCCGTGAACGAACGCGGGCGGCTGTTCCTGGTTGTCGACGATCCCGCCGTACCGCGGGCCGAGCCGCGCGTCCCCCGGCTCACCACGGCTCTGCGCAACGGCGCCGCGCTGCTTCCCGGTCCGGCGCTGAAGCCGGTGCAGGGGTGGTTCGCACGACATGGGATCAAGCCGGTGTACGGGCCCGGGCGGGTGGAGGGCGTGCTCGACGGGGGCGACCGGGTCGTGGTGGCCCTGGGCGGTGAGCGGGTCGTCGGTGTGGAGGTGACCGGTGACGGCGGGGGCGCGCCCCGCTGCGGTACGGCCGGTGAACAGGAGTTGCAGGGGGCGCGGCTCTCCCCCGACGCGCCGCACCGGACGTTCCCGCGGCCGTTGCTGGCCGTGGCGGCGCGGGAGATGGCGTTCTCGATCCTGCGGACCCGGGCGATGGTCCAGTACGCGGACGACCACCTCGGGTTCGACGGTCGTCCGCCGCTGTGGGACGAACAGGCCGGGGAGTTGCGGTTCCCCGGCGGGGGCTTGAAGGCACGCCGGCTGGGCTCTTACGACGCCGAGGCGGGCTGGTTCCGGTGGGCACCGGCGACGGAGGACATCCGTGACCGGTTGCGGGAGGCGGCCGGGCTTGCCCCCGAGGAGGCCGGGAATCTGCCCGAACTGTGCGGTGAGCAGCTGGACTTGACCGTGTACGGGCCGCGGGAGGCGGTCGCGGTCGCGCTGGCCCGTACCGCGGCGAACGTGGCGGGCCACACCTTCACCTCGCTCGGGAACCACTTCTTCGCCGTCACCGACGAGCGCCTCTCCGACACCGGGATCACCGACCTCGACGCGGCGGTGACGGACATCCGTGGCGGTGCGAGCCGGCTTCAGGGTCTGGTGGAGCAGGAGACCCGGGACGAGACCATGCGGTCGCTGGCCCAGTCGTACTTCGAGCGGCTCGGGCTGCAGGTGTGGCACTACGGGCAGCCGGACTTCGTCAGCGGCGTGATGGGGCTGTACGAGGTGCGGGTGTACTTCGCGCCGGACGGGACCATCACGCAGGTCACGCCCGGAGTGCTGATGGGCGCGCCCATGTGACGTGCTGTCCGCACGGCCGGGGCCTCCCGGGGCGCTGGCCGCCGGGGCACGTTACGGGCCGCCTGCCGATGTCCGTATCGGCAGGCGGCCCGGGAGCGTGTGGGCGGCGTCGCGGCTACGGCAGGGGCATGCCGCCCGTCGCGTTGACGATCTCCGCGGTGATGTACGACGCCTCCTGGGAGGCGAGGAAGACGTACGCGGGGGCCATCTCGGCGGGCTGGGCGGGGCGGCCGATCGGCGCCTGCTTGCCGAACTCACGCGTGTCCGGCATGGTCGCCGGGATCAGCGGTGTCCAGACCGGGCCCGGGGCCACCGCGTTGACCCGTACGCCCCGGTCGATCACCATCTGCGCGAGCCCTTGCGTGAACGTGACGATCGCGCCCTTGGTCATCGCGTAGTCCAGCAGGTGAGGACTGGGCTTGTAGGCCTGCACCGAGGTCGAGTTGATGATGCTGCCGCCCTCGGGCATGTGCGGCAGGGCGAACTTGCACAGCCAGAACATGCCGTACAGGTTGGTCCGCATCACGCGGTCGAACTGCTCCGTGGAGATCGCCTCGATGCCGTCCGGCTGCGACATCTGGTACGCCGCGTTGTTGACCAGGATGTCGATCCGGCCGAACTCGTCCACGGCGCGCTCGATCAGGGCCCGGCAGTTGTCCTCCTCGCGCACGTCGCACGAGACGGCCACGGCCCGCCGCCCGGCCTCCTCGACCAGCCGGACGGTCTCGGCGGCGTCGTCCTTCTCGTCCTCGAGGTGGGTGAGGAGGACGTCGGCGCCCTCCCGGGCGAAGGCCAGCGCCACCGCTCGTCCGATGCCCGAGTCGCCGCCGGTGATCACGGCCTTGCGGTCGGTCAGCCGGCCGCTGCCGCGGTACGACTCCTCGCCGTGGTCCGGCGGCGGGTCCATGGGCCCGGTCCAGCCGGGGTGCGGCTGTTCCTGGTCGGGGAAGTCCGGCTGCGCGTGCTGCTCGGTGGGGTCCTGCTGCTGTTCGGTCACGGGGTCAGCCTCCTTGTCGGCGGGTACGACCGGTGTGGTTCCCGGTGTTCGTCGGCCTGCGGTCGAGTACCCACGACACCGCGATGTCGATCAGGCCTGCCGAGGCCGGCGCGCGGGTGCGGGCTGTGCCGTCCGGCGTGTGGTGAAGCCAATCACCGCGGCTGCTCGTTGCGAGTGCCGCCACGCTGGTCGGCACGCCCGGCAGGGTGAATCGGTCCGTCCGCCTCGGGGCGGTCGTCGGTGGTACGGCGCGCCCTCCCCCGTTCTCAGACGGTGGCCTCAGGCTGCTCCGCGGTGAGATGGACCACCTGGGTGTGGGCGGCGTGCGGGGTGAGCAGGGCGCGCAGTTCCTCGGCCGCCGTCTTCAGGAGGTGGCCGTCGTGGGACGAGCGGAGGGTTTCGAGGACGAAGGCGACGCGGGCGGAGTCCTCGGTGACGCGGGTGCGGTGGGCGTCGCGGTGGTTCCAGTGGCGGGTGAGGACGCCGGTGGTGTCGGCGTAGATGATCTCGCCGGGCTTGGGGTTCTCCACGGTGCCGGGTTCGCCGAGCGGCGTGAACTCCTCGCTGCCGTCCGCGTACCGGATGGCGACGTCGCCGGTGACGTGGTCGAGGTCGAAGGCGCCGGCGGGCAGGCCGTGGCGGACGGAGACCGTGTTGTAGGCGTCGACGGCGGGGTTGACGCGCGGCAGCGTGCCCTTCTTGGCCATTCTGCGGCCGAGGGCGTCGACGCTGGGGCGGATGCGGCGGGGGTTGGTGCCGAAGGAGCGGTAGGCGGTGTGCCAGGCCTCGATGCGCGGATCGGTCTCGTCGGCGGGCTGCCAGGCGCCGTCGGCGAGTTGCCGCTCCAGGTTCTCCGCTGCGGCGGCGGTCTCGGGCCAGGGCTCGCGGCCGTCGAGGCCGGTGGCGGTGACGAGGGCGATGAGGGTGTCGGGGAAGGCGTCCGCGACGGCGGGGCTGATGCGGAAGACGGTCATGGGAGGGGGGCTTTCTCGTTCCTCGGGCGGGCGCGGGAAGGGGGTGTGCTCTTGGTTCCGCGGGCGTACCTGGGTGGGTGTCAGGGTTGCCTGAAGGGGCCGACGCGGTCCAGGCGGCGGCGCTGCTGGGCCGCGGCGGGGAGGTCGAGGCCCTGGGCGCGCTCGGTGAGGTGGCCCGCGACGGCGGCCCGGTGTTCGACCGGCTTGTGGTCGTCGTACTTGAACTTGGCCCGTACCTCGGTGACGTCCAGGTACAGGCCGCGGATGCCGGGCAGCATGCGTCCGTACGGGGGTTGGTCCGCGGCGATGGGTGCGTGGTCGCCGTCGGGCTGGAAGTGGGCCATCTGGTGGCGCAGCAGTTCGGCCTTGGCCTCGGGGTCGTCGACGATCGTGGCGTGGCAGGTGAACTGCACGGCGGTGTAGTAGCTGGTGGGGACGCCGTCGGTGGGCGGGATGTCCGGCTGGGCGCGCCAGGGGCCGGGGATGAAGGCGTAGTCGCCGAAGACGGTGAACAGGACGTTCGGGTCGTTCTCGATCGCCTTCCAGACGGGGTTCGGCCGGGCGAGGTGGATCAGGAGACGGCCGCTCGCGCCGGTGAAGTGGGTGGGTACCGCCAGCGGTGGCCGGCCCGCCGGGCCGTTGACGCTGAGGATGCCGAAGTCGTGGCCCTCGGCGATCCAGGATTGCCATTCGGCTTCGTCCAGGCTCGCGTCCCAGGGGTGGATGAACATGGGGGCTCCTTGTGGCGGGTGGTGAGGAAGGGGGCGGGGCGCGGGGGCGCGGTGCTGAGGGAGGGGGTGGGGCGCGGGGACGCGGATCTGCGGGAGGGGGCGGTCAGGAGAGGGCCAGGAGGCTGACGGCGACGGCTGCGGTGGCCAGGCCGGCGAGCTGGCCTCGGTGGACGCGTTCGGCGAGGACGCTGCGGGCGAGGAGGACGGTGCCGGCCGGGTAGAGCGCCGTGATCACGGCGACGACGGCGAGGTCACCGCTGCGGGCGGCGAGGAGGAACAGCAGGTTCGCCACCGAGTCCAGCACGCCGGCCGCGGCGGACACGGCGTACGCGGGCCTTTCCGGTCCGAGCCTGCGGTACATCAGGCCGGCCGCGGCCAGGGTGACGGCCGAGGAGACCGCCCGGCCGACGATCAGCGGAGCCACGCCGCTGTCCGACGGCGCGTGGTCCAGGCAGACCAGTTGGAGGGCGATGGCGGCGCCCGCGCCCAGCGCGAGCAGCAGCGCCGTGTTCGACGGGCGGGCCGAGCCGGCGCCGTGCCCGGCGCTGACCAGCACCACCGCCGTCAGCGCGAGCGGCAGGCCCAGCAGACCGGCAAGACCGAGGTGCTCGCCCTGGAGAAGGCCGACGCCGACCGGGAGGGCGGCGGAGACGAGGGCGGTTACGGGCGAGAGGACGTTCATCGGGCCGATCGCCAGCGTGCGGTAGAGCAGGGCGAAGGCGGCGGCCGAGGCGACACCGGAGGCGGCACCCCAGCCGAGCGCGCCGGCATCGAACGAGGCACCGAGGACGGGCCAGAGCAGCAGCTCGACCGCTAGCGAGGCCGGGGCCGCGATCATCACGGTGCGCAGCACGTGGGCCTTGCGGGCGCCCAGGCCGCCGAGGAAGTCGGCACAGCCGTAGGCGAGAGAGCTGCCCAGGGCAAGAAGCACAGCGATCACGGCACGTACATCCCTTACTATTGCAACCGAACGACCAGACCGTACATTGAACCGACCATCCTGTGTCAACCAAACGACCGGACGGTGCAGTGGAGTGGGTCAGGAATCGATCAGGAGGACGGTGATCAGGTGGCCGAGACAGAGGCGGCCCTGCGCACGCTCGCGCACAACGTCAGAGCCGCCCGTACCCGCGCGGGCCTGTCCCTCGACGAGCTCGGCCGACGTGCCAACGTCAGCAAAGGGGCGCTGGTCGCCCTGGAGCGAGCGCAGGGGAACCCGAATTTCGCCACCCTGGTCCGGCTCGCCGACACCCTCGGCGTCTCCGTGTCCGCCCTCTTGGAAGGGCCGCCCGAGGGCCGCGTACGCGTTGTGACCGCCGACACCGTGGAGCCGCTGTGGGTCGGTGAGCAGGGCAGCGAGGCCCGGCTCATGCTGACCACGTCCGGCGCGGCCCCTGTCGAGGTCTGGCGGTGGCGGCTCCAGCCCGGTGAGGAATACCCCAGTCACCCGCACCAGGCCGGGGTCGTCGAGACCATCAGCGTCACCTCAGGGCAGATGGTCCTTGTCGCCGACGGCACCGAACATCCCATTCAGGCCGGGCAGACCGCCACCTTCGACGCCAACGTGCCGCACACCTACCGCGGTGCCGGCCACGACACCTGCCACCTCATCATGACCGTCCACCTGCCGCCCGGCCCCACGGCCTGAGCGTCGCGGCCTTGCCGTCGCGGACGGACCGCCGTGGTCGGACCGCCGTGGTCGGACCGCCGCGGCCGGACCGCCGAGAAGAGCGCCTGAGGGCGGAGGCGGGTCACCATTGGGAGGTGAGCGGGGGTCCGGGTTCGTGCCGGCGCCAGGCTTCGGTGAGGCGGGTCAGGCGGGTCGGGGCGGCGATGCCGCGTACCGTTGCGATCCTGTCGTCGGTGATGTCGAACGTCACGGCGCCGACGACCTGGTCGCCCAGCACGAAGAGGATCGCGGGGGCGCCGTTGACGTGCGCGTAGTGGACGGCGAGGGTGCCGCCCGCGAGTCGCCGTTTCGCGGGTGTGGACTTGAAGCCGGCCCGTGCGACGGCGGCGACGCGCTGCGGGGTGTCGTACCGCAGCAGCGTCCTGGTCAGGCCGGCGCCGTCGGAGACCGCGGTCACGTCGTCGGTGAGCAGGGCCACCAGGCGTTCGGTGCGGCCCGATGAGGCGGCGGCGAAGAACTCCTCGACGATCCTGCGGGCGGACGCCGGGTCGACTTCGCCGCCGTCGCGGCGCGCGGCGGTGATGCGGCGCCGGGCCCGGTGGAGGTGCTGCTGGCTCGCGGACTCGGTGATGTCGAGGATCCGGGCGATCTCGGCGTGGCCGTAGGAGAACGCTTCGCGCAGGACGTAGACGGCCCGCTCCAGGGGTGACAGACGCTCCATGAGGGTCAGCACGGCCAGGGAGACGGACTCGCGTTGCTCGAAGGTGTCGGCGGGGCCGAGCATCGGGTCGCCGTCGAGGAGCGGTTCGGGCAACCAGGTGCCGACGGCGCGTTCGCGGCGGGCCCGGGCCGAGCGGAGCCGGTCGAGGCAGAGGTTGGTGACCACTTTGGTCAGCCACGCTTCGGGCACCTTGATGCGCTGCCGGTCGGCGGACTGCCAGTGCAGGAACGCGTCCTGCACGGCGTCCTCGGCGTCCGTGGCGGAGCCCAGCAGCCGGTACGCCAGCGAGGCCAGCCGGTTCCGGCCGGCCTCGAACCGTTCGGTGTCGAAGCGATCGGTGTCGAAGCGATCGATGTCGAGGCGATCGGGCGCTGTGGTGTCCGCGCGCAACACCCTGGTCGTGCAAGGGTTGTCGGGCGGGGTACCGGGCTGGGCACTGGGCAGGGTCATGGGCCGCGTCCGCGTCGCTCGTAGTGGCTGGTGGGTGTGTGCGTGTGGGTGTCTGTCGTCGGACGGTGCCGCTACGCGACCGCCTTCTCGGTGGACGCGACCTGCGCGGTGGTCAGGCAGCGGTGCCTGCGCCTGGGCAGGCCGAAGGTCGGGTGCGAGACGGCCCACAGGGAGATCGCGAGGATGCCCGCCTTGATGCGTGCGGCTTTCGGGCCTCCCATGTACTTCGGCTTCGCCCGCCCTTCGTCGTCGACCATCTGCAGGATTCCGTCCCGCCGTCCGAGGCTGATGTGGTTGCCCACGTAGGTCAGTCTGACGGTCGCGGCCTTACGGCCCGTCAGGTGTCCGACGATCGCCTCCGTGGCCTGGCGGGCGGTGTCGCCGGCCGAAGCGCAGGACATCGGCATTGGGCGGCCGTTGTCGCCGATGACGTAGGCGCTGTCGCCGGCGGCGTAGACATTCGGGTGCGAGACCGACCGCATGGTGCGGTCGACGACGATCCGGCCGTTCTCGGTGACCTCCAGCCCGCCCGCGGCGGCGATGGGGTCGACCGAGAAGCCGGCCGTCCACACGGTCGCGTCGGACGCGAGGGCGGTGCCGTCGGCGCACAGCACCCGGGTCGCTTCGACGGCTTCGACGGTGGTGTGCTCCAGGACGGTGATGCCCAGCCGGTCGCAGGCCCGGCGCAGGTGGCCGCGGGCTCCGGCGGAGAGCGGGGCGCCCAGTTCGCCGCGGGCGATCAGCGTCACCGACAGGCCGGGCCGGGAATCGGCGATCTCGGTGGCGGTCTCGATGCCGGTGAGCCCGTCGCCGACGACCAGGACGTTCCCGCCTCGGCCCCGCCCGCTCATGCTGTCCAGGTGCTCGCGCAGGCGCAGCGCCGAGGGGCGGCCGGTGACGTCGAAGGCGTGTTCGGCCACGCCCGGGACGCCGTGGTCGGCGACGTGGCTGCCGAGCGTGTACAGCAGCGTGTCGTAGCCGAGTTCGCCGCCCCCGTCGACGCCGCCGTCGGTGCCGTCGGTGCCGTCGGTGCCGTCGGTGCCGTCGGCGTCGGCCACGGTGACGATCCGGCGGTCGGGGTCGATGGCGGTGACACGGGCCAGGCGCAGGCGTATCCCCGTGCCCGCGAAGACGTCGGCGAGCTTGCGGGGTTCGATCTCCCGGCCGGCCGCGAGCTGGTGCAGCCGCAGGCGCTCGACGAAGTCCGGATCGGCGTTGACCACGGTGATCTCGGTGTCCGCCGGGGACAGCCGCCGGGCCAGGTTCCCTGCCGCGTAGGCCCCGGCATAGCCGGCGCCGAGGACGACGATGCGGTGCTTCATGTGTCGCTCCCTGTCGGTTCGCTTGTTCCCGGTCACTTGAGCGGGACAGCGCCTCGATTCCTGACAGGAAGCGCGTGTGGCGTGTGTCACAGCGCGACAGGAGGGGCGCCGGGGCGGGGTCAACCGGCGGTGAGCTGGAAGTAGGCGGTCTCGCGGTAGCCGGCGTCGGGGACGGCCACTTCCACCGTGACGGGGATTCCGGGGCGGGTGGCACTGATGTGGACGGGCACCGTGCGCTTGTCGTCCGCGGCGAGCGGGGGCATGAGCGCCCGGGCGGATGCCTCCTCGTTGAGCCACGTCAGGTCGAAGCCGGTGACGTAGGCGTCGAGGGACTTTCCGGGGCGGACGACGAGCGGTGCGGGACCGTAGGCGGAGACGCTGCCCTGGGGCGTCTCGTCGCCCAGGTGCAGGTCCTCGTCGGTGCCGTTGTCGTAGGTGACGGTGAAGCGGTAGGTGCCGTCGGGCTCCCGCCGCGGTGCGCCGACGGTGATCTCCAGGCCGTCTTCGTACCGCGCCGTCATGCCGGGGCCGAGCGGGTCCGCGACGCTTCCCGAGGCTCCGCTCTGCTCCAGTTGCCCGTACCCGTCAAGTCCCTTCTCCAGCTCGGCCAGCGCCCAGGCCCCCAGCCCGGCCAGGACGGTGAGGACGAGCACCGCGATCGTGCAGCCGATGGGCCATACCGACGTACGTGTCGCGGTGGTGGTGCCGGTGGAGGTCGGGGACGTTTCCATGAGGGCGACGGTAGGCGTGGACCGCTTGCCGATCATGAGTGGGCGTACTCAGAGTGCTCTGAGTACGCCCGTGGTCGAGCTGTACGCGGTCCGGCCCACGGTCGTCAACGGCCGGCGTCGGCGGTGTCGGCGAGGGGCGGTCGGGGTGTCTCCTGAGCGATCGCGAGTCCCCCGCCCTGAGTCGATGCGGCTTCGGCTTCCCGGGCGGCGTTGGTCCGGACGTAGCCGTAGACGACCGAGGCCATCGCCAGCAGCAGGACGGGGCCGGACAGCCAGGGATACCGCGCCAGTTCCGTCGGCAGGTAGAAGTACGACGCCAGGAGCGCGGCGAAGACGGTGGTGCCGTAGGCGACCAGCTGGAGTCCCGCTCGGTCCCAGCCGCGGTCGAACGAGCGGAGACCCGCCTCGATGGTGAGGACGAAGACGACGCCGGCGATGAGGTCGACGCCGTAGTGGTAGCCGAATCCGAGGGTGGCGCAGAGCGTGGCCACCAGCCAGAAGGCGCCGGCGTGACGCAGGAGGCGCGGGCTGTCGCGGGTGTGGATGAAGATGGCGGTGGCCCAGGCCGTGTGGAGGCTGGGCATGCAGTTGCGGGGGGTGATCTCGTCGAACGGGATGGGGTGGGGGGTGGTGAGCGGCGGGGGTGTGGTCGGCCAGAGTTCGGCCACCGCCCACTGACGGGTGGGCCAGGTGTCGGACCAGATGCTGACCGAGGCCCAGTGCTCGGTGCCGGTGCCGTAGGCGAAGATCGGCCCGACGACGGGGTAGATCATGTAGACGGCGGGGCCGAGAAGGCCGATCAGCAGGAAGCTGCGCACCAGGTGGTGGCGGGGGAAGCGGCGCTCGGTCGCGACGTTGCGCAGTTGGTACAGGGCGACGATGACGGCGGCGACGGGGAGTTGGCCGTAGACGAAGTCGAGGAGGTTGTAGCCGACGGCTCCGGTGGCCTCGACGACCCGGCCCACCAGCCAGGACGGGTCGCCCAGGGCGTGGTCGGCGATCGCGACGTACGGGTCGAGGACGTCCGGGCGGGTCTCGGCGGTGATGAGCAGCCAGGTGTCGCCGGTCTTGCGGCCGGTGATGAGCAGCAGGCCCAGTCCGACGCCCTTCAGCAGCAGGGCGCGCTCGGAGCCGGTGCGGCGGGTGAGGGCGATGACCGCGCAGCCCAGCACCACCCACAGCGCGCCGTTGCCGAAGGGGTGGCCCCCGGTGACCTCGATGCCGGCCGCCCAGCGGACGAGGAGGAAGGCGAGGTCGATGCCGATCGCGGCGGCGAGTGCGAGCAGTCGCTGCCGCCAGGTGAGGACCACCATCATCAGCGCCATGCTGGCGTAGAGCAGTCCGCCCGATTTGGGTGGATAAAGCACCTCTCGCGCCTGGTTGGTGATCGGTCCGGCCACGCCGTAGCGGCGGGCGGCGATCTCCAGGGCGACGAGGAATCCGAGGGTCAGCGCGCCGGCGGCGGCCCACAGGAGCGTTCGGGACCGGCGCGGGGCGGGAGAGGTGTTTCTGCCTTTTGTTCGCGAAAACACCCGCGATGCTCTGGATATCAATTCTTCGGCCAATTTTTTCCGGTCAGGGGTGGGCAATTGGGGGTGTCCTCGCGAGCTCGAACATGTTAGCGGAGCGGTGCGGGGAACGATCCGGGCCGTCCCCGGAACGTTCGGGGGACGTTCCGGGAAACGGCTCGGGCCGCCAGGGAAGACGGTTCCCGCCCTTCGGAGGTGCCACCTCCGACGAAGTCGAGGGAAACCGGCGGGCCCCCGCGCGGCACGTCCCCCCTCCGCCATGCCCCCCTGCCGACCCCTTACCGGCGGCTGCGCAGCAGGAGGTGGAGGAAGTACGGCGTGCCGATCACCGCGGTCATCAGGCCGGCGCCGAGCTGGGCCGGTGCGATCACCGTGCGGCCCAGCAGGTCGGCGGTGCACACGAGGGTGGCGCCGAGGAGCACCGCCACCGGGACGGCGCGGACGTGCCGCCGGCCCACGAGGGCGCGGGCGGCGTGCGGGGCCACGAGTCCGACGAAGCCGATCGTGCCGGCTGCGGCCACGGCGGTGGCGCTGAGCAGGACGCTCAGCAGGAGGAAGCCGAGGCGCCCGCGGCCCAGGTCGAGCCCGAGGAGTCTCGGGGTGTCCTCGTCGAGCGAGACGAGGTCGAGTTCCGTACGCCGGGCGACGGCGAGGAGCAGGCCCAGGGCGAGAGCGATCGCGAGCGGGACCACGTCGGGCAGCGAGCGGCCGTAGGTGGAGCCGGAGAGCCAGGTGAGGGCCTTGGTCGCGTTGAACGGGTCGGTGAGGATGATGAGCAGGCTGATCAGGGCGGCTGCGCCGGTCGCCACGCCGAATCCGACCAGGACGAGGCGGTTCTGCCGGAAGCCGCCGCGTGCGGAGAGGCCGAAGACGAGGGCCGAGCTGATCGCGGCGCCCGCGAACGCCGCCCCCGCGACGCTCCACGAGCCGGCCGACGGCACGGTCGTCACGAGCAGTACGGCACCGACCGCGGCGCCGCCGGAGACGCCGAGGATGCCGGGTTCCGCGAGCGGGTTGCGGGTGACGGCCTGGACGAGCGTGCCGGCCAGGGCGAGGGCCGCGCCCGCGAGGAGGGCGGCGAGGACGCGGGGCACCCGGGTGTCGAGGACGAACGCGACGGTCTGCCCGGCCCGGCCCTGCGCCCAGTTCACCACGTCGCCCAGGAGCAGCTTGGCGTCTCCCAGCAGGACGGCGGCGACGGTCACGCCGACGAGGCAGACGGCCAGGACGGCGGTGGTGGTGAGGAACAGGGCGCGGCTGCGGATGCGCAGCCGGTCCGTCGCGGGGGCGCCTGCGGTGTCGCGGACCCGGGTGGCCATGACGGCCAGGAAGACCGCGCCCACGAGGCTGGTGACGACGCCGGTGGGTACGGCGACGGCGGTGTCGGCGGGTATGACGGCGCGCAGCAGCACGTCCGAGCCGAGCACGAGTGCGGCACCGACGAGACCGGCGGCCGGAATGCCGGCGCGGGTCCGGGTGAACGTACGGTGGCGGCGGGCCAGGGGGCGGACCAGGGCGGGGGCGCACAGACCGACGAAGCCGATCGGCCCGGCCAGGGTCACGGCGGCCGTGGACAGCAGGGCCGCGATGACGACCGTGGTGACGCGGGTGGTGCGGACCGGCACGCCGAGGCCGCGTGCGGCGTCGTCGCCGAGGGAGAGCGCGTCGATCCGGCGGGCGAGGAGGAGCAGCCCGGCGAGGCCGATGACGCCGACGGGAGCCATCTGCAGTACGCCGTCGAAGCCGTTCTGGGAGATGCTGCCCTGGTTCCAGGCGTACAGGCCCTCCGTCTGCCGGGGGAACAGCAGCAGCAGTCCTTCGGTGACGGCGGTGAGGCCGAGGGTGAGGGCGCTGCCGGCGAGGACGAGCCGGACGGTGCCGGTGCCGAGGCCGGACAGGCCGAGTACGACGGCCGCCGCCGCGAGACCGCCCACGAAGGCGACGCCGGAGGAGGCGAGCAGCGGCAGGGAGACGCCGGTGACGGCGACCAGCCCGAGGGCCAGGTAGGAGCCGGCGTTGACGGCGAGGGTGTCGGGTGAGGCGAGGACGTTGCGGCTGACCGCCTGGAGGGCGGCGCCCGCCATGCCGAGCACGATGCCGACGAGCAGGCCCGCGGCCATCCTCGGCAGCCGGGAGGCGATGACGACGGAGGCGTCCGCCGGATCGGCCTGCCCGGTCAGGGCCTTCCAGACCTCCCGGGGGCCCACGGCGGCCGTGCCCTGGGTGATGTCCACCAGGGCGAGGACGGTGACCAGGAGGATCAGCGCGGTCGTCACCGCGGCCGCGCCCGTCCGGGACGGGGCCGCGGGTGGACGGGTGGCGGGCGGGGTCGCGGTGACGGCCATGGTCCTACTTCTTCGTCAGGGCGGCGACGACGGAGTCGACGTACTGGGTCATCGATCCGGGACCGCCGAACATCCAGATGCCGTCGGGCAGCCGGTGGACGTTGCCCTTCTTCACGAACGGCAGCGAGGTCCACACCTTGTCGTCGGCGAGCTTGCCGGTGAACGGGGTGCTGTTCTTGTCGCCGTCGTTGCCGATGTAGGCGAAGTGGACGTCGTCGCTCAGCTTGGTCAGGCCCTCGACGTCGGTGGAGGCGAGTCCGTAGCTCTCGTCGCCCTTGACCGCCCAGTCGTTCTTCAGGCCCAGCTTCTCGTTGACCGCGCCGATGAGCGAGCCGCTGGTGAAGGGCCTGATCGAGACCTGGTTGGAGATGTCGTAGCCGTCGGCGAAGGCGTACTTCGCGCCCGCGAGGCCGGCGTCGGCGAGCGCCTTCTCACCCTCGGCGACCTTCGCGTCGAACTCTTCCTTGATCTTCCCGGCGCGCTCGGTGGTGCCGGTGGCCTTCGCGAGCAGGTCCAGGTTCCGCTTCATCTGCCCGATCGGGTCGGACGCGTCGGCGGAACGCACCTCCAGCACCGGGGCGACCTTGCGCAGCTGCTTGACGGCGGCCGGCGGCAGGTCGGTGCTCGCGACGACGAGGTCCGGCTTCAGGGCGGCGATGGTCTCCACGCTGGGCTCGCCGCGGGTGCCGATGTCCTTGGGTTCGTTCTCGAGCGGGACGGCGGTGTTCCAGGTCTTGTAGCCCTTGACGTCGGCGACGCCGACCGGGTCCACGCCCAGCGACACCAGCAGCTCGACCTCGTGCCACTCGGTGCCGACGACCTTCTCGGCCGGTCCGTCGAGTTCGACCTTCTTCCCCGAGGCGTCGGTCAGGGTGATGCGCTCGGCGGGCTTCTTCGCCGTGTCGTCCGCGGCGGGCTCGGTGGTCCCGCAGGCGGACAGGGTGAGGGCCGCGACGGTGGCGGCCGTCGCGGTGAGGAGGAGGCGTCTCATGGGGTGGTGGTGAGCCTTTCGCTTCGGGTGTGGTGCCGGCCGATCGCGCGGGTGCGCAGCCGGCCGGTCAGCGGGTCGGTGTCGACTTCGATGCGGATGCCGTACGCGTCGGTCAGCCGCCGCGCCGTCAGGACGTCCTCGGGGAGGCCGTCGGCGACGACCCGGCCCGCGTGGAGCAGGACGATCCGGTCGGCGACGGCCGCCGCCTGGTCGAGGTCGTGCAGGACGGCTCCGATCGCGATGCCGTGGTCGTCCGCCAGGTCGCGGATGAGGTCGAGGAGTTCGACCTGGTAGCGCAGGTCGAGGTAGGTGGTGGGTTCGTCGAGGAGGAGGACGCCGGTCTCCTGGGCGAGGCAGCCGGCGAGCCAGACCCGCTGGAGCTGTCCCCCGGACAGGTGCTCGGCGCCTCGGTCGGCGAGGTCGGCGACGCCCGTGAGGGCGAGGGCGCGGTCCACGGCGGCCGGGCCGTCCGGGTCGCTCTTGCCCCAGCGCCCCCGGTACGGGTAGCGGCCGAACTCGACGACGTCCCGTACCGTCAGACCGCTGGGCGTGGGGCGGCCCTGGGTCAGCAGCGCGACGCGCCGGGAGAACTCACGGTGGCTCAGGGCGAGCGCGTCGAGGCCGTCGTCGATGACGAGCTGTGCGGCCCTGGGCCGTTGCAGGCGTGCGAGCGTGCGCAGCAGCGTCGATTTGCCGCTGCCGTTCGGCCCCACCAGAACCGTCACCTCGCCGGGCCGCAGCGTCATGGAGGCGTCGTGAACGACGTCGACGCCGTCGTACGCCACCGTCACGCCCGTGGCCGACAGTTCGTGGCCCTGGGGCCGTATGTCCGCGGAGGACTCATCACCAACTCGCACGCCGCAAGGTTAGCCTAACCTAATCAATCAAGGAAGGGAGCGGCCTCCGCCCGGGCGCAAGAGGGAATCCCGCCAAGTTCCGCCGACGCCTCGGCGATGTTCAGGCGGTGCGGGCCGCTAGGCGGCCGTATGGACCATGTGGACCACCGCGCCGCCGACCACGACCGTCTCGGCCACTGTCCCGGGTATGTCCCGGGGATCGCGGCGCAGGATGTCGCGGGAGAGCACCACGAAGTCGGCGAGCTTGCCCACGGTCAGCGAACCGAGGTCGTTCTCCAGGAAGTTGGCGTACGCGGAACCCATCGTGTAGCCGTGTACGGCGGTCTCGATGTCCACCGTCTCCTCCGGGCGCCACGGCTCACCGTCCCCTCCCCCGTCGAGCGGGCGGCGGGTGACCGCCGTGTACAGGCCCACCATGGGGTCCATCTCGGCCACGTTCCAGTCGCTGGAAAAGGCGAGGACCGCGCCGGCCTCGTGCAGGCTGCGCATCGGCCACGCCTTGTGCCAGCGGTCCGCGCCGATGTTCTCCGCCCAGTCCCGTCCGGGGCCGGCGATCTCCGGCGCGCAGTGGCGTGGCTGCATGCAGGCCACCACCCCCAGCTCGGCGAAGCGCGGTACGTCCGCCGGGTCCAGGCACTCCACGTGGACCACCTGGTGGCGGGCGTCGCGCGGACCGTTGACCGCCCGGGCGTGGGCGACCGCGTCGAGGCGCGATCGGCCGCGGCGTGCCCGCGTCCGGCCGGCGCCGTCGACCGGTGCGGGCGCTCACGCCGTACGCGCCTCCCGCCGGGCCGCCCGTGCCGCGCCTGCTCTCGTGTCCACCGCCCGGACGCGGTAGATGGTCCGGGCGGGGTCCACGACGGGGTCGCCGAGGGCGATCCGGCCGGCCCGGTGGAGGGCGTCGCACTCGTCGGTGGGCAGGGCCACATAGCAACTGCCCCGGCCGCTGCGGTCGTCGAGCGGCTGCCAGTAGCAGTATCTGCGGCGGCCACCCGCGTGCACCGTGAGGAATACCGGCGTCGCGGGGTCGGCGATGATCCGCAGCAGTTCGGCGCCGCCCGCGCTGAGGGGGGCGGCGGACCGGCTCCGGTGCGACAGGATCCGCGCCGGTGCGGTCCGCCGGTGTCGCGTGTCGGGTGACGGGGACGGACCGGGGACGGGCAGCATCACGTGGCCTCCTCCAGCTGGACGACCCCAAGCGCCTACCCAGCTGTGACGATGTCGATCAGTCTCCGCATCATGCAGTAGGCCACTGACAACCCGGCGTCGGTCAGCTCGTGGGCACCGTGTCCTCGAACGCGGTCCCGGCCGCCCGGTACGCCGCGACCTTGGCGTCGACCTGGGCCGGGGTCAGGACCTGGTCCTTGACGTGGAGGACGTAGTCGACCTGCTGCTCGTAGGCGCGCGGCGTCGTGGACGTCTGGCCTTGGAGGTCGATCAGCCACTGGTTGAAGTTGATGGACATGGGGCGTTCGGGCAGGTAGGCGGCGTCGTGGGTGCCGAAGAGGCGGCCGTCGACGTAGTACTTGATGGAGGTGGCGTCGATGGTGACGACGAGGTCGTGCCAGCCTGCGTAGCTCTGGCGGCTCTCGGTGTGCTGGTTGACCGCCTGCCAGGGGTCGGGGTTGTAGGTCTCCCAGGAGGTCGTGTAGAGGATGTTGGACGGCTCGCCCCACCCGCCGTTGGGGAGGTACTCGAAGTCGTACTCGGCGTAGTCGTCGGCCATCGGGGCCTTGAGGTCGTTGATGGTGAAGAAGGTCTGGACGACGCGGTCGCCGTCGGGCCCGGACCGGGGGGCGTCGCTGAACTTGACGCGGGCGGCGTAGGTGCCGTTCTTGAACTTGGTCGCCTTGGTGAGGACTTCGGTGTGCTCGGTGGTGGCGGCGGTGCCCGCGGTCGAGGTCTCCAGCGTCATGACGGTGTTGCCGTTGGCGGTGGAGAAGGTGACGTTGGAGGGGTCCCAGGTGGCGCCGGGGACGCCGGGACCGCCGGAGTTGGCGCGTACGGACCAGCCGTTGGCGGAGATCTTCGGGTCGGTGTGGGAGCTGTAGCTGAAGTCGTCCCAGAGGGTCCCCGAGCCGCCGGGCGGGGGTGTGGTGGGCGGCGGGGTGGTCGGCGGGTCGGTGGGGCTGTTGCCGGCCGGGGCGGAGCCCCAGACGAGGCTGCCGGCGCGGGTGGCGGTGACCTTGGCCCAGTCGCCGTAGGCGGTCTGGCTCGCGCCGAAGGAGTAGTCGTCGCTCTGCCGCAGCGGTTGCCAGGTGGACTGGTGGAAGCGGAGTTGCATGTCGCCGGTGTCCGCGCCGGGGGCCAGGGTTCCGGCGCCGGTGGTGAAGCCGATCTCCAGGTAGCGGTCGGCGGTGTCGGTGGGGTGGGCGAGGGTGCCGAAGGTCCCGGTGATGTGGGCGCAGCCCTTGGCCGCCCAGGAGCAGGCGAAGCGGTAGGTGGCGCCGGGCGAGTCCGCCTTGAAGTAGTAGCGGAGCTTGACCTCGCTCAGCGGGAGGGCGGTGGTGGAGGTGTTCCTCACCTTGAACCAGGGCTCGCTCTGGTCGGCGGTGGGGCCTGAGGCGCTGGTGCGGTACTGCACCGTCAGCCCGCCGGCGCCGTCGGTGCCTTCGGTGGTGGAGGCGGTGGCGGGCAGGGCGGCGAGGGTGGTGGCACCGAGGGCGGTGACGGCCGCCGTCGCGAGGACGGCACGCAGCCTGGTGCGGCGTGGCCGCGCCGGTCGGTTGTCGTGGCTGGTCACGGTGATGTCCTCTCCGTGGGGTGGGGGGCGGTGGTACGTGGGGCAGGCGGAGCAGCATCCCGGACACCTGACCAGTTGCCTCACTGGACAAGCGACCTGGTGGTGTGGGAAGAAGCTGGCATAGACCAATCAGGTCGTCAACCCCCCGCCCGTGAACGGACTTTGGCGGCGCCGGCCGACCATCGGCAGTCGAGCGGCCGTCGATCGACGGTCGTCGACTGGTCCTTACCAGTGACCCCTTGCGGTCGGATGGCCGAAGCTGGTCAGATGCGTGCACGCGGTACCGGCGCGGGAGAGGGGGCGGCGCGGATGGGCGAGAGGGAGCCGGAGCCGGGAACGGCTGGGACGGCCGGCGGTGCGATGGCGGGAGCGCCCGGGACGCCCACGGGGGTCGCGGCGCCCCGGGCGGGCGGGCCGGGCGGGATCCGCCCCGGTGGTGTCCTCAAGCGTGAGCGGGTCCGCGACGCGGTGCTGACCATGGTCGAGGAGCGCGGTCCGGGGGACGCCATCCCCTCGGAGCGGACGCTGTGCGTCCAACTCGGCGTCTCGCGGCCCACCTTGCGGGCGGCCGTCGACGAACTGGTCACCGCCGGCATCCTCGTCCGCGAGCACGGGCGGGGTGTGTTCGTCGCCCCCGAGAAGATCACCCAGGAACTCGTGCAGGACAGGTACTCGCTCAGCGTGCCGCAGGCGGCGGGCACCTGGACCAGCCGGCTCCTGGAGTTCACCACCATGCCGGCGGGCGCCCGGGTGGGCCGCAAACTGCGCCTCTCCCCCGCCGCCGACATCTTCTACGTCGCCCGGCTGCGGCTGGTCGACGGCTCCCCCATGGCCATCGAGCACCTGCACATCCCCGCCGCCCTGGTCCCCGGCCTCACCGCTCGCGAACTGGAGCACGGCGATCTGTACCAGCATCTGCGCACCCACCACGGCGTGCACGTGAGCGAGGCGACGCAGTCGATCGAACCCACGGTGGTGACGCGTGCCGAGGCGGAGGTACTGGACGTACCCGAACTCTTCCCCGCCCTCCTCTTCGAGCGCCTGACGAGCGACTCCACCGGGCGCCCCGTCGAATACGTCCACTCGCTCTATCGAGGTGACCGCTACCGCATCGTCTCCCGTCTGAAGCTCGCCGCGGACACCGTCCCCACCGAGCCGCCGGCCGGCCACCATCCGGGCATCCCACCCGGCGACCTCGCCCACGGCCGGCCGGTGGCGGCCTCGACGCTCGGAGACGTTCAGGGATAGGTGTCGCCGCTCGTCGGCGAGCGATGAGTTGCGCCCTTTCCAAGGGTCTGTCGTCTCTGGAATGGAGTGGAGTGGGCCGGGAGCACCCGGGCCACGGTCCCCGAGGAGGGCGTAGCAGTGGGCAAGGTCGTGGTGATCGAGCATCTGACGCTCGACGGAGTGATGCAGGCGCCCGGGCATCCCGACGAAGACCGCCGGGACGGCTTCGCGCACGGCGGCTGGGCGGCCAAGGCGCAGGATCCCGCGATGCAGGAGGTGATGGGCGCGCACATGACGCATTCCTGGTCGTTGCTGGCCGGGCGGACGACCTACGAGCGTTTCGCGGACTACTGGCCCCGGCAGGATCCGAATCCGTACACCGAGGCGCTCGACCGCGCCCGCAAGTACGTGGCGTCGACGACCCTGGCCGAGCCTCTGACCTGGCAGAACTCCGTCCTGCTCCCAGGCGACGCCGTGGCTGCCGTGGCGAGGCTGAAGGACGAGGTGGAGGAGAATCTGGTCGTGTTCGGGAGCGGGGTGCTGGTCCGGTCGCTGCTGCCTCACGGCCTCGTCGACAAGCTCGTCCTCCTCGTCCACCCGCTGACCCTGGGCTCGGGCCGGCGGCTGTTCCCCGACTCCGGTTCGCAGCTGAACGCCTTCCGGCTGACCGAGAGCACGACGACAGGAACAGGAGTGATCATCGCCGTATACGAGCCTGTCGGACGGTGATCGACGGCTCGCTCGCGCCAGTCGGGTCGGTCGAGGGAGCTTTCGGCCGCTGATGACCGTCCGTGTCGGTCCGGTTACTCGCCGGGCACGGACAATTCGCGCAAGGGGTCTCCCCCGTCGATGAACACCCGCCCCGCGGGTGCGAGCGCGGCGGCGATGCGGGACATGGCCCGATGGCCGGCCTCCGGGTGGCGGCCGTCGAGCGCGCCGACCCGGAAGGCGAAGACGAGATCGAACGGCCCCTCACCGGGCAGCGGGACGAAGTCCTCGGCGGCGCACCGGCGCACGGTGAGCCGACCGGACGCGATCTCCTCGGCGCAGGCCTCCCGCGCCAGGGCCACCGCCGCGGCGGATCTGTCGATCGCCACGATGTGCCCGGTGTCCAGTCGCGCCGCCACTGCCCGGGCCGCGGCACCGGGCCCGCACCCGATCTCCAGGACGCGCAGGTGCGGTTCCAGGGGCAGCGCGTCGACGGCCTCGGCGAGACGTTGGGAGAGCTGCGACATGCGTTGACGCTATCCGAAGCGCGCGGACACCGCGCGACGGCTCGGCAGGCTCGCCGGGAAGCCCCATGTCTCCGCCCCGGACCAGGGAAGATCACGGCGGTCCGACGCGCGCCGGCGGGCATCGCTTCTTACGATCGGAGAGTGGGACGCACCTTCGACGAGCTGGTCGCGCTGCAGCGCGCGGCGGAGCAGGCCCAGAACCGGGTCGAGGAGCTGCGGGACCAGTACGGGTCGCCGACGGCGGACGGCGGCTGGAGCGGGCCGCAGACCGAGACGTACGAGACCGCGTGGCGCGCCTGGCGGGACCTGGCCCGCGACGCCCGGGCCGCGGTCTCCGAGTACGCGGCGGCGACGCGGGTGCCGCAGTACGAGGTGGAGGAGAAGGTGCGGCAGAAGGTTCAGCACGAGGAGCCGGAGACACCCGGTTCGTGATCGGAGCCAGGGGCGGGCTGGGGTCTGACCGTCCCGCCCGTCGCTGACGAGTCCGGCGGGGTGGTGAACGACGTCTGCCGCCCACCACCCACCGTTCCATCGCAGCCCGGCGCTATCCGGTGCGGCTCACCGGGCCGTTCCGAAGTCCTGGGTCCAGTAGTTGCCGGGCTGGGCGAGCCCGACGCCGATCTCCTTGAACCCGCAGTTGAGGATGTTGGCCTTGTGGCCGGGGCTGGACATCCAGCCCGCCATGACCTGCTCGGGAGTGGAGTAGCCGTAGGCGACGTTCTCGCCGTAGGTGCTCCAGTTGTAGCCCGCGCGCGTGATCCGCTCGCCCGGGGAGGACCCGTCGGAACCGGTGTGCGACATGTTCCGGTGGGCCGCCATGTCCTCGCTGTGCGCCTGCGCGGCCTTGGTCAGGGTCGCGTTCGGCTTCACCGGCGAGCAACCGGCCTTGCCGCGCTCGGCGTTGACGAGTTCCACGATGCGGGCGACGGCCCCGGACGCCGTGGGGGTGGCCTGCGGGGTGCCGGCGGCGGAGGGGGTCGCCGAGGCGGTGGCCTTCGGAGGGGTGGGGGTCGGGGTGGTCTTCGGGGTGCTCGGAGCGGTGGTCGCCTTGGGCGTCGGCACCGTCGGCTTCGGAGTGCTCGGAGCGGTGGTCGCCTTGGGCGTCGGCACCGTCGGCTTCGGGGTGCTCGTCGAGGGGGTCGCCGTCGGCGACGGCGTCGAGGTGGGCTCGCTGTCGTGCCGGTGACCCTTCCAGTGGCTGTCCCGGTCTTCGCCCTTCCGCCAGGTGTCGTCCCTGTCGTTCCACTCGTCGGCCGCGCTCTTCGCGGCGCTGCGGAACCGGCTTTCCTCGCCGTTCTGCCAGTCGCCGCACGCCACGGCAACCGACGGAACCGCCACAGCGCTCATGGCGACGACGCCGATCACTATTCGTCGGTTGTGCCTCTTCTTGCGATGCTTGCCCATGCGAGACCTCACTCGGTACGCGCGGAGCGCCCCTGGTGCGGTTTGCTCCGCGCAGACTCCGCTCCTGAGCTGCGGAGACGTACTGCGGGTCGTCATTCTTAGAAGGGCCGCGTCGACGGGGCAACGGGCTGTCCTACTACCTCGGGCCGTAGGGTCGGTGCCCCTTGCCTGGGGCGGAGCGGTGTGCTGGTTCGGCTTACGGCGCCTTGCCGCGTCCGAGACACCCCGTCAGAAACCCTTGCCTGTCGGATGGCGGGCGGAGGTGGAAGGTGTGCTGCATGTCCGTCCGACCGGGGGCCAACTACGTCGGCATCAAGACGGACAAGTCCCTTATGTCACCCTCGGCGCCATCTACTATCCAGCGGGGTCATTGGCCCGTGGCCGTGTGATGGATGTCACGGAACCGGGAACGGACGCCGTCGCCGTCGTCGATGGCTTCAGCGAGGGCTGTCGCCCGGTCCGAGCGCCGCCCATGGCGGTGCCGCCAGGCCTTCGCTCCAGGCCCGCAGGACCTCGTGGTTCACACACACGATTCCGCACTGGGCGGCGTACTCCTCGGCCGGTGCGGTGAAGTCGCTGGTCGTGACGAACACGGCCACGTCCGCCTCGTGAACGGTGTAGCAGGTACCGCCGAAACGTTGCAGGTCCTGCGAGCCGACCTTGTTGTCGTCTCCGTAGCGCTTGCACTGGATGACGACACGCCGGCCGTCGGGTGCCGACGCCACCACGTCGGCGCCCAGGTCCCCCGCCCCGCCCACCACGCTCACCTGTGAGCAGCCGTCGCGCACGCACAAGTCCGCTATGGCCTGCTCGAAGGCGTCGGCGCTCAGGGCCGCGTAGTCGAGGACGGCGGTCGTCTCGTCACCGCGGACCGCGTCGGCCTGGTCCTCCTCCACGGCTTCCAGCGTGGTCGCCGTGGCTTCCTCCAGTGCCTCGGTGGTGCGGCGCGCCAGGCGTGATATCGGTATGCGGCGGCTGCGGTTGCGCCGCCAGGCCAGGAACAAGGCGACAGCGAACAGGGAAAGGACCACCACCCAGGCAGGTCGCCGTTCGGCCACCTCCACGACCGTACGAGCCGACAGCCCCACGATGACCAGGAGCAGCGCGGCCAGGCCGAAGAAGACGGCGGTCGCCCGCAGGTCGAAAGGGCGCTCGCGATAAGGGATGCGCCTGGGGCGCTCGGGCACGGCCACCGACCTCAATCCTCCCTTGGCGTCGGAACGAACCACTCACGGCGTGTGCCCGCGATCCGATCGTTCACCGCCGAACGGGAGGTCGTCCCGGTCGGTGCGGTGGCCTAAGCCTTCGCGTCCGAGTCGTTCGCGTCCGGGGCCTTCGAGTCCGGGCGCTCGGGGGCCGGCTTCCAGTCCTCGGCGAGGAGTCCGAGGATCACGTCGTCCATGAACTCGCCCATCACCCAGGCCGAGGAACGCAGCACGCCCTCGCGGACGAAGCCGTTGCGCTCGGCGGAGCGCAGCATCGCGGTGTTGTCCGACAGCGTCTCGATCTGCAGCCGGTGCAGGCCGCGCACGACGAAACCGTAGTGACAGAGCACCGCGACCACGTCGGTGCCGTAGCCCTTGCCGCGGCAGGACGGCAGAAGGCCCAGCCCGAGGTGCGCGGACCGGTTGTGGTTGTCGATGCCCCAGAGCGCCGCCGTGCCGACGAGCGAGCCGCTCTCCAGCTCCACCACGGAGAACTGGACGAGCGCTTCGTTCTTGTCGTCCACGACGAGTCGTGGATCCTTCGAGCCGGGTGTGATCGGCCGCCACGGTCCGCCTTCGGCCCGCACGGCGTTGGCCACGTCGTCGTAGAGCTCGGTCCGCAGGATCGGTATGTCCTCGTCGTGCCGGGCCCTGAGCCCGACCTTGTCGCCCCTCAGCATCCAAGCTTCCTATCCGACCGGGCCGTCCGGCGGCAAACGGATAAGTGATCTTCTCAGCCGGTGTGGAGGTCCGGCGTCGTCCAGGGCCAAGTCGACTCGCGGCCCGCCTCGATGAGGCCGACCATCCGGAACGCGGCGTCCGTGAGGCCGCCGAAGGTGTGCCGGTGGGGGCCCGTGGGGCCGTGGGCGGGGCGGTACCCCGCCAGGTTCCATGTGTAGACGGGGATGTCGGCCGGGACCGGTTCGGCCGGTCCGCCGGGGCCGTGGGGGGCGGCCTGCTCGTCGGTGACGATCAGGACCCGGTCGTGCTGCCGGTAATGGGTCCGCACCGCCTTCGCGGTGTGGGTGCCTCCGAGGCTGTGGAACCGCTTCAGCACCTCGAGCACGGGCTCGCCCGGGGCGAACGGCACCGCTGCGCTGCGCCAGCCGAACTCCACCAGGTCCGCCTGCTCGGCGCGCATGGCCAGCGCCGTGCCGAACACGGCAGCCGCGTCCGCCCGGGTCAGCTTGGACCGCTCGGAGACGGTGTCCCAGAACATCGAGTCGGACCGGTCCACCAGGATCAGGGTCCGGCCGGGCAGGGCGGGGACGTTGGCCAGGGAGTGGCCCAGGGCCCGTTCCAGCGCCGCCGCCCAGCGCTGCGACGGCGCGTGCTGGTGGGCGGCGAGGTAGCGGAAGGGGAACTGCCGGGACCGGGCGACCTCGGAGGCGTCGGAGAGCCGTGCGGCGACCTGGGCGGCCACGTCGTCGGAGATCCCCGCCTCGTCGAAGTTCCGCAGGTTCCGGAGCAGCGCCATCGGTCCCATCGTGGGGATCACGGCTTCCCAGACGGCGGCGTCCATCGGTCCGTGCAGCCAGCCCGCCAGGGCCTCCCATGTCATGCCGGCCGCGGCCAGCCGCTCGGCGCCGCCCGGCCCGGTCACCAAGGCCCGCCGCTCGTCCACGGCCGTCTCCATCAGTGCCCGGTGGGCGGTCAGCAGGTGGTCGGAGGCCGGGGGAACCGCCCGCTCGGGGTGGTGGCGGCGGTCCAGGGCGTACCGGAAGAGCGCGCCCTGCCAGGGCTTGGCCGGGTCGGGCGAGGCGTGCACCAGGTTGAGCACGTCGCCGAAGCGCAGGCCCTTGGAGGCGGTGTCGTACTTGAGCAGGGACCGGGACGTGTACAGCCGGCGTACGCCGTCGGCGATGCCCCGTTTCACCGGCTGCGGCACGTTCCGCCCGTGGGCCGACATCCAGTAGGCGAGCAGCTCGCCGGGCTCGTCGGCGCGCTGGAGCACCGAGTCGATGACGGACCGGTTGGAGGGGCCTTCGGTCGCCCCGGCTTCGAGGCGGGCCCGTACGTACGCGGCGGCGCCGACGAGAGACGCCGTGCGCATGTTGCCCTCGCCGCGCAGCCAGCGCAGCAGGCCGGCCGTCCACACGGGATCCTGGACGGCGAGTTCGCCGACGAGACGGGTGTACCGGTCGTCTCTCTCCTCGCCGTTCTCGTAAAAGGTGCGCTGGGTGACGAAGTTGGCGACCGCGAGGAGGAACAGTTCCTCGCGCGGCTCGCGGACGAAGGCCGGGCCGCTCTCGTACGTGCGCAACGCCGGCCGGGCGGGCGTGGCGTGGGGCTGGGGTGGCCGCGGGGAGCGGGCGGTGGCCGCGATGTGCGGGGCCACGAGCATCTCGGACCACATCTTGGAGACGCGCGGGGTGTGACGAGGCAGCGAATCCCCCCGGATTCGAAGGACGGGACGGCCCCGGCCGAAAAGGTCCGCCGGGGCGAGACGCCCGCGCCTTCCGAGATCCAAAGGGGCGGCGGCGTCACTTGGTTGTCGAAGGAAGTAGCCGCAGCCGAGCGCATCGGAAGACGCGGTCGCGTCGCCAACTTACAAGGGCCGGCGGGCCGCGCACCAGCGATTAACGCGCTGCTCGGCCTCGTCGAGGGGGCTGTCGCTGTCGCGGCGCAGGGCGTTGTCGGAGGCGTCGTACATCGCCAGCATCGTCAGCAGCAGCGGTTGCGCGGCGAGCGTCCGGTGGCGTGCGACGGCCTCCCAGTCCAGGGGCCACAGCCCGCGTGCGGCGAAACCGTCGGCGTTCGCCTCGTTCCACAGGGCGAGCCAGTGGCGGATCTGGTCCTCGCGGAACGGTTCGAGGCGCAGCGCGACCAGGCCCTCGGGGTAGCGGGCCCGGTCCGCGACGGCGATGCGGCTGGTGACCAGGGCCCGGAGGGGACGGCCCTGGTCCGCCTCGCGTTGCTGGAAGCGCGCGACGCGGGTGAGGAAGTCGCTGTGGTGGGTGCCGGTGGTCTGCAACAGTTCGTCGAAGCCGTCGAGCAGCAGGACGGGTACGGCGTCTCCGGCCGAGCGCACCAGGTCGGGCCAGGACGCACGTTCTCCGGTCGCGGTGCGCACCGCCTGCTCGATCTGGCTCTGGAGGTCGTCCTCCGCGTGCACGTCCCGCAGGGGCACGCGGACGGGCAGGAAGCCGGCGGCGGGCAGCCGGGCGGCGAGGACGCGCGTCAGGACGGATTTCCCCGCGCCCGGCTGTCCGAGAACGAGGAGGGGTGCTCCGGCCGATTCCGCGGAGGTGAGGGCTCCGGAGAGGCAGTCGGTGATGTCCCGGCGGACCGGGACCTCCTCCCACCAGGACTCGGTGGCCGGTCCGCTGGGGCCGGCCACCTCACGCACCCGGAAGTCGGGGTCGAGGTACATCTCCCGCAGGGTCGGGACGCGGATGCCCTCCGGCCCGGAGGAGGCGTCGAGGACGGAACGGGTGAGGACGGCCTCGGCCGAGCGGACCAGAGCGGCGGCGACGTCCACGGGCGGACGCACGGTCCGGGCGAGACCGGCCAGCACCTCGGTCATCCCGGCGAGGGACCGGCGCACCTCGGCGCGGGTCGCCTGATGCTCGATCTGTGTGGTCCACAGCCCGAACTCGGGCGCTTCCTGCGCGAGTTGGGAGTAGAGGGACGCGTACTGCTCTACGGCGTCGCGGGGCAGTTCCGTGCGGATCACCCGCCGGGCCTCCTCCTGGGCCGTGTCGTCCTGCGCGGTCCAGGCCCGCAGCCCTTCGGCGAAGTCGAGAAACCTCGCGGACAGGCCCTCGTACCAGCGGCACAGCTCGGCCATGACCGCCTCGACCGGCCGATGGGGTGCGGGGCTCGGCGCGTCGGTGGCGGCGAGTGAACGGGCGAACGCGTCCTGGCGCTCCGCCACCGAGGGCGCGCCGGCGAGGGTGAGCTGTTCGCGGCGTGTCAGCTCCAAGTCGCCCAGCGGGATGGGCGGTCGGCGCTCTTCCAGTGCCTGGAACCAGGCGACCACGACGATCACCGTGTGGGCGGCGTGCAGCAGTTCGGTGCGCCGCGCACGGCCCTCCGCCTGCGCCAGGCGCCGTCCGATGCCGCGTACGGCGCCCCGGCCCAGCGTCAGCACGCTGCCACGGGCGTCGGCGATCCGCAGCAGCCCGTCGGACACCCCGCCGGTCGCGAGGTTCAGTGCCCCGCCCAGCGCCCGGTCCAGGGCGGCCACGGCGGGCGGGTCGCATCCCAGCAGTGCCAGCGCGTCCGAGAAGGACAGCAGCCTTCGTACCGCCACCCCGTCCCCCCTCCCCCGTCGTTCCCGTTCTTCCCCCGTGCTCCCCTCCGTCGCCCGTGCGGCGGTACGACGGTCCTGCACGGCGCTGGGGGACATCATGGGGCGGCGATACCGGGGTGCGGAAGAAGCACCGCCACGCGGGCCGAGACCGTCGGGGCCGGCGGCGCGTGCGGGAGGCCGGGGGATGTCACCTGTCGGGGGCTCAACTTTCAGGGCAGGATGGCCGGGTGAGCGGGGACACATACGGTGGAGACCGGATCGACTTCAGGAATGGGATATTCCGGGGTGAGGCGATCGGGAAAAAGGTGGAGCATCACCACCACTACGGGCCCATGCCGCACGTAGAGGACGCGCTGCCGCCGACCGCGGCCGGGTTCGGCGGGCGTGACGACGAACTCGGGGCGCTGCTGGCGGCCTTGGCTCCCGGCGGCGCCGGGCGCGCCGCGGTGCCGGTCGCCGCGGTGACCGGGCTGGGGGGTGTGGGCAAGACCGCCCTGGCCGTGCGGGCCGCTCATGTGGCGCGAGAACGCGGCTGGTTCCCGGGCGGGGCGCTGTTCGTCGACTGTCACGGGTACGACGAGACACCCGCCGGGCCCGAACAGCTGCTGGAGGCCCTGCTGCGCGCCCTGGGCGTGGCGGCCGCGCATGTGCCGGGCACGCTGGACGAGCGGGCCGGGCTCTACCGCTCGGTGCTGGCGGAGCGGGCCCGCACGAGCGGCCGGGTGCTGATCGTGGTGGACAACGCCTCGCATCCCGGGCAGGTCAGACCCCTGCTGCCCGGCCACGCCGCGCACCGCGTGCTCGTCACCTCCCGTGACACCATGCCCCAGCTCGGTGCCCACCTGGTCCGTCTGGACGTCCTCCGACCGGAGGCCGCGCGGGACGTGCTGGACCGGGCGCTGCGTACGGCCGCCCCCGGCGACCGGCGCGTCGTGGACGACCCGGGGGCGACCTGGCGGCTGTGCGAGTTGTGCGGAGGACTGCCCCTGGCGTTGCAGATCGCGGCCGCTCTGCTGATCTCCGACCCGGGAAAGCCGGTGGCGGAACTCGTGTCGGAGCTGGCCGACTCCGCCACGCTCCTCGATCACCTCGACGACGGGGAGCGAGGCGTGCGGGCCGCCTTCGACCTGTCGTACCGCCGCCTCGGTCCGCAGCCCGCGCGGCTGTTCCTGCTCCTGGCGCTGGCGCCGGGGTCGGAGACCAGCGACGAGGCGATCACCGTGCTCTCCGGGGCCGACGTTCTGCCGCGGCGGGAGCTCAGCGTACTGATCCGCGCCCATCTGGTCGCCCCCGGCAGCGTGCGGGGCTGCTGGACCCTGCACGACCTGGTCCGGGCGTACGCCCTGGATCAGGTGTCCCGGCAGGAGGAGCTGCGGCAGGAGGGCACGCGGGCACGGGCCCGGCTCCTCGCCCACTACCAGCGGCGGGCCGAGGAGGCCGACTGGTATCTGCAGGCCCGTGCCGGCCGACCCCCGACGGCCGGCTTCGGCGGCCATCAGGACGCGCTGAGCTGGCTCGACCGCGAGCGCACCGGTCTCGTCTCCGCCGCGCTGTGGGCGGCCGACCCGGCCCACGCCCGGGACGGACTGCGACTGGCGCTCCACCTGCACGGGTATCTCGGCTGGCGGCGGTACTTCGACGACGCCGTGACCGTCTTCCGGTGCGCCGCGCGGACCGCGGACGCGCTGCACGACGGCTTCAGCGCCGGCACGGCCTGGAACTGCCTCGGACTGGCCCTGCGCAACAACCGCAGAATCGAGGAGGCCGTCGCGGCCCACACCCGGGCGTGCGCGATCCACCGGGAGCGCGGCGACCGGCTCGAGGAGGGCATGTCCTGGGACATGCTGGGGCTGTCCCTGACCGAGGCGCGCGCCTACGAAGAGGCGATCGCCGCCCATGAACGCGCCCGCGAGCTGGTGCACGCGTGCGGAGAGCGCCAGGCCGAGGCGTCCACCTGGAACAACCTCGGGCGCACCCTGTTCAAGCTGGGCCGGTTCGATGAGTCGGTCGTCGCGCTCACCCGGGCCCGCGACATGTTCCGTTCGGTCGGCGACCGGTTCCGCGCGGCCACCGCGACGAACAATCTGGGGCGTGCCTTCCGGGAGACCGGGCGCCTGGACGAGGCCCTGGCGGCGCACACCACCGCCCGGGCGGTCTTCGAGGAGCTGGGCGCCCGCGAGCGTCTGGCCACGGCATGGAACGACTTCGGTGCCGCCCTGTCCGCGCTCGGCCGGTTCGACGAGGCCGTGGACGCGCATCTGCTCGCCCTGCGGGAGTACCAGGACCTGGGCGACCGGCATCGGCAGGCGGTCGCGGGCAACGACCTCGGGGTCACGCTCCGGCGCGCGGGCCGGCGGGACGAGGCTCGCGACGCGCATCTCCAGGCCCTGCGCCTCTTCCGGGACCTCGCCGACGCCCACGGTGAGGGCGAGACGCTCGGACACCTCGCCGCCGTGGAGCCAGGCGGACAGCTCTCCGCGGAGGCAGGCGGACGGCTCGCCGCAGAGCCGAGCGGGCCCCTGGGGGAAGAGGGGAAGCGATGAGGCGGGCGCCGCTCCGGGCGCGACTGGCGAGGACGAGTTCCGTCGTGCTGGTGCAGCCGACCCCGCTGTGCAACCTCGACTGCGGTTACTGCTACCTGCCCTCGCGAGGGCTCGCCCGTGTCATGTCCCACGAGGTCGCCGACGCCGTCGCGGACACCGTGGACGCCTGGTCGGAGCAGCATCCGGTCACGGTGCTGTGGCACGGCGGGGAGCCGCTCACCGTGGGGGTGCCCGGGCTGCGGGGGCTGCTGGACCGGTTTCCCGAGGGCCGCGCGTACCCCGTGGGGCACGCCGTGCAGACCAATGCCTCGCTCATCGACGACGAGTGGTGCCGGCTGTTCACGGAACGGCGGATCAAGGTCTCCGTCAGTGTCGACGGTCCGGGCCCCGGTTCCGCCCGGCGGGACCGCGGCGGCCGGGACGCCACCGACCGGGCGCTGCGCGGTATCGGGCGGCTCAAGGAGCACGGCATCGCGTTCGGCGCCATCGCCGTCGTGGCCGACCCGTCCGCGCGCAAGGCGGCAGAGCTGCATGAGTGGTTCGCCGCGCTCGGCTGTCGCGTCCTGGGGGTGAACCTGGTGGAACACAAGGGCGTGAACACCCGGAGCGTCCACGACTACGGGAACGACGCCGAGAACGCGGCAGCCGAGCCCGGAGAAGAAGACGTCGCGGACTTCTGGGCGGCGCTGGCCGCCCGCGGGCGTGCCGACCGGCGCATGGCCCTGCGTGACCTGGAGTACGCCTGGCGGTACGTCAGGGCGGAGCTGGCCGGAGTGGCCGGGCGGCGGGCCGACCAGCCGCTCGATCCGCTGCCCATGGTCACGTGGGACGGGCAGGTGGTCGTCCTCAGTCCGGACCTCGCGGGTTTCTCCTCCGCACGGCACGGTCCGTTCACCGTCGGGGATGTGCGGGAGCTGGGTCTGGCCGGCTGCCTGGCCCGCGCCGAGCGGACGCCCTGGGTGGCCGAGGCCCTCGACGGGATCGACGCGTGCCGCGCCGTATGCGATCTGTTCGCGTACTGCCGTGGCGGGCAGGCCGTCAACAAGTACTTCGAGACCGGTCGGCTGGACGCGACGGAGACCTCTTTCTGCCGCAACAGCAGGAAACTTCTGATGGAAGGACTGATGCGCGATGCGGAACGATTCGTCAGAGAGGGCCGGAGTTGAGGACCGTATCCGGGCCCTGGGCGCCGGTGCGTTTCCCCTGCCGGAGGCCGAGCTCTGCGGGGAGTGCGGCGACGGTGCGTGCCCGCACGTCTCCGCGCTCTACTCGGGCGGCACCGAGCCTCCGTGCCCCTCGATCATCCCGTTCACCCAGCCGTGATCCGGGCGCGCGGAGTAGTGTGGACAGTACCGAGGGCATCTCGTACACCGGTCTCCATGCCGGGTCGTCCTCGGTGAGAGATGAAACCCGGGCCGCCGCGCAGGCGGCCCGAGACGGGTTCGCGTCATGTCGACGACCTTGTTCCCCTCCCAGTCTCAGCCCGAGCCCGTCCCGGCACCGGCCGCGCGTCTCGCGCTGAAGGCCGACGGCGGCTCCAGGGGCCTCGTGGACGGTGCCTGGTGGCCCCGCTCCCGGGATCTGCTGAGCGAGCTGCCCGCACTGACCGATGTGCTGGACCCGTTGTGGGGCCGCATCACCCGCGTCGCCGTCAACCCGGCGCACTGGCCGGTCGTACCGCACCAGGTCCCCGTGCACGGTCACACCGTCAAGGTCGGCTGGTTCACGCCCGAACTCGACCCGCACAAGCTGCTGTTGCTGTCCTACGGCAAGGGCCGCTGGGACCTCCTGATCATCCCGCCCGAGACCGGGGCGGCGTCGGCGGCCCGCCTGATGGCCGCCGCGTCCGGCCAGGACGGCCCGCCGCTGACCGCGAGCGCGCTGATCGCGGCGGACAAGACCCTGCACGCCGCGTCCGCCGTGACCGCCGTGCAGGTCGGCATGTGAGGTGGCCGCCATGAACGTCTTCCTGACCGTCGTCGGTCTGCTGGCTCTCATCACGCTGGGGGCATTCCTGATCCACCGGCTCAACGCCGCGCACGCGGAGCGAATCGCCATGCACGGCTACGATCACGCCCGGTCCGGCGGTCCTCGCCACGACACCGGCGCGATGCGGACTCCCTCGGGGCCACGCCCGTCCGTCTCGCCGGACGCCACGGAACGGCATGACCAGCGCGACGGAGGCCGTGGCCGCTACCGGCCGCGCCGCCGTCGCGACCGCACGACTCACCACAGGTGACACCGCAGCACCCACCACAGGTGACCAGGCACCGGGGTTTCCACGGCTCCGGTGCCGAGAAGCTCAGGTGCCGAGAAGCTCAGGTGCCGAGCACGAGAACACGGAACGGGCTGCGCAGCAGCGCCCGCGACTCCTGAGGGCTGTCGCCTCGGACGTACCGCCAGCCCCAGGACCGCAGCGCCTCGACGGTCGCGCGGTCGGAGCGGCGCACCAGCGTGACGCCGGTGACGGCTCCGTGGTCGGTGAGTAGCCGTCGCTGCATGCGCCGGGCGAGGTTCCAGGCACGGCCCTGGTTCTGTCTGCGCACCCGTGGCGGCACGAGGATCCCGCGGACCACGAAGAGCCGTCCGGAGGCGGCGAGGCGCAGCAGCTTCCCGGGCAGGTGCGCGTCGGGGCCCTCCCATGCGGGGCCGTCAGCGCGTGCGGGGAATCCGTAGGCACATCCGGTCAGCTCGGTGGTCTCCGCGACGAGCAACTCGAATCCCGGCCGTCGTACGTCGGCGGCCAGCCGGCGCAGGAAGGCGTCGCGTGCCTGGTTCCACGCCCATGGGCCGCCGCCGGAGGCCTCCGCGTAGAAATCGCCGAGTTCCTGGAGACGATCCTCGAGCTGGAGTCGGCTCAGCGGGCGAAGGCGTTCTCCCTCGCGGGGCGAGGCGCCTCGCTCCGTTCCCGTTCTCCGCGTCGCGTGCCGGTCCGGGCCGACGTGCTGCCGGAGGAGGTCTGTGGTCGTCGGCGGAGCCGGCACGGTCATGTTCATGAGCCAACCCCTGCCCTGGCCCGGATCGGTCCGGTCCGGTCCGGCCTCGTCGCTCGCCGAGAACGGCACGGGCCTGCGAGCCGGTGCGCGAGGCGCTCTCGGTCCCTCCACCGTACTCCCGGCGGCGTGCCGTCGGGCGGGCGCCATCGCCCCGTGCCGGGCCGGTGCGGGCCGAAGGCGCCGGGGCGGCCGGGGAGGTGGCATCTGTTCGTTCGGCTCCGTCCCCGCACGCATCGCCTCGCGATGGTGGGGCCTCACGGCGCGGCGCGGTGGTCACCTCGGCAGGAGTAGCGTGGGGACGAGGAGAACGCGGAAGCACGCTGTCCTCCCCGGCAGCCGCTCCACCCCACCGGCACCGGCCGCGACCAGCGCCTGCCGCCGTCCGAACAGACAGGTGAGCGCGATGCCCGACCCCCATTCCCCGCCCGGGGCAGGACTCCTGCCGGACGGCGTGCACGAATCCGTCCGCCCCGGCACCGCGCTGGTCCGGCTCACCACCACGCATGAGCGCCAGGGCATCCTCGACGGCGCGTGGTGGCCTCGTTCCAGAGACGTCGCCGCCGAACTGCCCGGCCTGATCACGGCGCTGACCGAGCGCCTCGGACCCATCACCCGGATCGGCCTGGACAGCGCGGCCTGGGACCGGCTGCCGACGCGGATCACCGTCGACGACCGGACGGTACACATCGACTCCTTCGCCGTGGGCGACGGCACCGCGCTCGTGACCCGCGGCGACCAGGACTTGTTCGCCCTGCTCGTGGTACCGCCGGAGACACCCGTGGAGGCGGCGCGGGCCGCGATGGCCGAAGCGGTCCAGGCCGGCAACCCGAAACAGGCCCGGCAGATCCTGATCGACACCGTCGTCGACCGCCCAGGCCAGGAGATCCATGTGGAGCATGAGCCCTTGCCCTCCGAGGGGCACGCCGAGGTCCGTATCGTCGCCGCGACACCGGAGGCCGCCCGTCGCGTCGCCGAAGTCCTCCGCCGCTGCTTCGCCTCGACCGAGCAGCGCAGCTACCCGGCAGGCGGCGAAGGAGGGACCCGCCTCCATCTCACCCTCGACACCGCGCGCACCGCGGAACCCGCACAGTCCTGGCTCGCGGCCAGCACCTCCGCAGAGCAGCCGCGCGGCCACGGCGGTGAGGTGTGACCGGAGTCCGTGACGCCGATGCCGCCAACCCCGTCGGAGAACGACCACCATGACGAAACTCCGCGAACGCAAGCACAACCGGGAGGCGGTCCTACGGGTTCTCTACGGGGCCGTCGAACGCAATCGCCCCCAGGTCAACGGAGCGGCCCTCCAAGCCGAGCTGGGCCTGCCCGACGAGGACCTGTCAGCCGCCTGTGCCTACCTGGCCGACGAGGGTCTGATCAGCGTGGACTGGACCTCGCACCGGACCCCCGCCACCGTCTCCCTGACCCACGAGGGCATCCGGCTGATGGAGCAGCAGGAGGAGGAAAGGGGCCAGGACGGGTCGGCGGAGTTACCGTTGAAGTAACCGGGAGTTTTCCGTACGCCGCCTCCCACGTCGACGTCGTTCCCGGCGCACCACGGAACCGGACCCCGTACGGCGGCCCGGGGACAGGGGACGCGACATGACGGAGCCCATCGACCCGCCCGGCCCGACCCGGCCGAGACCCTCCCCCTCTTCCTTGCCCGCCTCTTGGCCGGCCGTCTCCCGCCGGGCCGTCTCTCGCCCGGCCACCTCCCGCCCGGCCGCCTCCTCGTCGGCCGCCTTCTCGTCGGCCGTCTCTTCGGGGGCGCCGCGCCGGGACGGGTTTTCCACGGGCGTGGAGCCCTGGTGTCCGACCGACCGATCGAGGTGATCGCCATGACGGAGAACAGCACCGGCATCGGCCAGGGCGACGGGCCCGGCACCGGCGTGAGCGCGCTCCAGGGACGTACCGGGGCCGGCGCTCCGGCGGAGACCCGGGGAAAGACCACCATCGCGGACGGCGTGGTCGCCAAGATCGCGGGCATGGCGGTCCGCGAGGTACCGGGCGTCCACAGCCTCGGCGCGGGCATGACCCGTGCTCTGGGAGCCATGCGCGACCGGGCCCCCGGTGGCGGCGGCGGTGTCACCCGAGGCGTGAAGGTCGAGGTCGGGGAGCGGCAGGCCGCCGTGGACGTGGACCTGGTCGTCGAGTACGGGGTCTCCATCGTCGACGTGGCCGGTGATGTCCGTTCCAGCGTGATCGGTGCGGTGGAGCGGATGACGGGCCTGGAGGTCGTCGAGGTGAACATCGCCGTCGGCGACGTCCACCTTCCCGACGAGGAGGAGACCGAACCGGACGAGGGTCGTGTGAAGTGATCCGCCAGGGCGCGCACCCGGCACCACGTGCCTCGTCGAAAACCGCAGTCAGTGGGGGGAAGCACAGCCCGCAGAGGGAGAAATCATGATCATCTTGGGCGTCATCCTGCTCGTCGTCGGCTTCCTCACCGGCATATCGATCCTGTGGACCATCGGAATCGTCCTGGTGGTCATCGGCGCGATCCTGTGGATCGTCGGCGGCATGGGCCACGCCGTCGGCGGACGCCGCCACTATTGGTGAGCCGGTCGCCGGACTCGTCACCATCGCGGTGAGCCGTCGCCGGACCCGTCACCATCGGTGAGCGGGCCGCCGGACCCGTCACCATCGGCGAGCCGGTCGCCGGACCCGTCACCATCGGCGAGCCGGTCGCCGGACTCGTCACCATCGGCGAGCCGGTCGCCGGACTCGTCACCATCGGTGTGCGGTGGTCGGGCACCGTCACCGTTGGTGATCCGGTCGCCGGACGACCGTCACGTTCGGCGGGCCGCCGGTATCGGTGAACCGTCACGTGCAAGCGGGCCGGAACGCGTGCGTCGCGTTCCGCCGGGGCGGACGGTTCGGCAAGGAGCCGCCCACCCGCACCATGGCCCGCTCCGCCCGGTTGTCGCCCCGTGCCTGCCCGGCGACAACCGGCGCGGCCCGCGCGCGCCCGTGTGCCCTCGGGCGAAGCCGGCCGCGACCAGGACGGCTCCCTGGAGCACATGACCGGTTTGCCTGATTATCCTGGTTCCGTGGAGCCGTATCCCACTCCTTCGGGCAGCGGTCACGGCGGCCGGGCGCTGCCGGTCACCGGAGTGCGCCCGGAGATTCTCGCCTCCTGGCAGCGATCGCAGTCCCTCGGTATCGACCGTGAGGGGGCGGCCCTGCCGATCGAGAGTGACCTGGATCCCGACTCCCGGCTGGTCAGAGCCGCCACACCGGTACTGGACCGCCTGTACGAACGGTTCGCCGGCATTCCGGTGACCGTCGCGCTGGCCGACTCACGGGCGAACATCGTGGACCGGTGGGGCGACCCGGCGGGGCTGAAGCTGATGGACGCCGCCTCGCTGGTCCAGGGCGCCAACGTCGACGAGCGGTTCATGGGCACCAGCAGCGTCAGCATGGTCCTGAGCACCAGGGCGCCGTTCGTGGTCGTCGGCCACGAGCACTTCCTGCACGACCTCAAGGAACTGACGTGCATGGCCGCGCCGGTGCGCGACCCGGTGGGCGGCACCGTGCGGGGCGCGGTCAACCTCTCCGTACCCCGGTCGCTGGCGAATCCCGGTATGGCGCTGGTCCTCCAAGAGGCCACCGAACGCATCGAGCAGCGGCTGCTGGAGCTGAGCACGGCCCGCGAACTCCAGCTCATGGACTCCTTCCGCCGGGCCCGGGAGCGCGGCGGGCATGCCGAGCTGGAGCTGGGCTCGGGTGAGCTGTCCCGGCGCGGCGGACCGGCACCCCACCTCACCCCTCAGGAGCGGCTGATCCTGCTGGAGCGTGCCGTCGAGCTGATCTCCTCCACCGGTGAGACGTTCGCCGAGGTGCCCCTCGCGGGCAGCCGTACGGCCGTACTGCGCCGCCGGGAGCTGCACCACGGCGACGCGGAGGGCGCGGCGGTCGAGGTCAGCTTCGAGGACGCGCGGGGTGCGGGGCTCCCGGGCCGCGATACGGCTTCCCCGGCCCACGAGCCTCGTCGACCGGGCCGGGCCACCGCGACCGCCCCCGACGGACGTCATGTGCCGCTCCTCGAACGTCCCGGCGAGGCGGCGGGGGCGCATGCCCCCGGCGCGACCGCGGAACCGCACGCCGCGGAACGGCACTCTGCCGAACCCCCCGCCGCCGAACCGCCGACCAGCGAGCCGTCCACCTCCGGACCGACCGACGCGTGGCTCCTGCTCGTGGGCGAGCCCGCCGTCGGCCGGCTCGCCGCGGAGGCGCGCGGGCGGCTGTCCCTGCTCAACGAGGCAGGCGTCCGGCTCGGCACCACCCTGGACATGCGGCACACCGCCGAGGAACTGGCGGCGATCGCCGTGCCGCGCTTCGCCGACCTGGTCGTCGTCGACCTGGTGGAAGGCGTCCTGGCGGGCGAGGAGCCACCGCCCGGAGGGCTCGGTCCCGACGTGGCGCTGCGCCGGGTGGCCGCCCGGACGGACGAGGCCTCCCACGACACGACGAGCGGCGGCCTGCGCGACGCCACGATCAGCGGCCTGCACGGCACCACGATCGGCGGCCTGCACGGCACCACGATCGGCGACGCGCACGGCACGACCAACGGCGGCGTGGACGAGCCGGCCCGCTACCCCGCCGGCACCCCCCAGGCCCGGTGTCTGGAGACCGGGCAGCCGGTCACGGACTCGGTGGTGACCGCCGCCCTGGCCGGGCATCCGGCCGACCGGGTGCACCCCGTCGACCTGCTCGGCGAGGGCGAGCACTCCTACCTGGGCGCTCCGCTGTCCGCGCGGGGATCCGTCCTCGGCCTGGCGGGGTTCTACCGCCGCGGCCGGACCAGGCCGTTCGAGCAGGACGACCTGACGCTGGCGGGCGAGCTGGCGGCCCGTGCCGCGATCAGCCTCGACAACGCCCGCCGCTTCCACCGGGAGCATCAGGCGGCCCTCACCCTGCAACGCAGTCTGCTGCCGCGCGCCCTGCCCCGGCTGACCGCTGTCGATCTCGCCTCCCGCTATCTGCCCGCGGACGCCAGGGCGGGTATGGGCGGGGACTGGTTCGACGCGATCCCGCTGTCGGGGATGCGGGTGGCGCTGGTCGTCGGGGACGTGCCCGGGAACGGTCTGCAGGCGGCGGCCACCATGGGCCGGCTGCGTACGGCGGTGCGGACGCTGGCCGGGCTGGACCTGCTGCCGGAGGAGGTGCTGGCGCATCTGGACGACCTGGTCAGCCGTGCCCCCGAGGACTCGGCGGACGACCAGGACCCGGCGACCGGGGCGACCTGCCTGTACGCGATCTATGACCCGGTGTCCTGCCGCTGCACGGCCGCCCGGGCCGGTCATCCCCCACCCGCGGTGCTGACGCCGGACGGTGAGGCGGAGCTGATCGGCCTTCCGGCCGGTCCGCCGCTCGGGCTCGGCGGGCTCCAGCCGTACGAGTCGGCCACCGTCGAGCTGCCCTCGGGCAGCCTGCTGACGATGTACACCGACGGCCTGCTCAAGGAGAGCCGCGGCTACGGGGACACGGAGGCGCGCACCGAACGCCTGCTGGCGTCGCTGAACCGCGCCGGTCCGGCGCTGGAGGACGTCTGCGACGGGATCGCCGGCACGCTCCCGCCGGACGGCCCGTACGACGACGTGGCCCTGCTGCTGGCCCGCGTGCACGCCCTGCCCGAGGACCGGGTGGCGTCCTGGGAGTTTCCGTCCGAGCCGTCGGCCGTGGCGCGGGCCAGGGAGCTGACCCGGGCTCAGCTCGCCGCCTGGGGGATGTCGGAGCTGGAGTTCAACACCGGGCTGGTGGTCAGCGAGCTGGTCACCAACGCCGTACGGTACGGCGGCCAGGGCCCCGTGGGCCTGCGGTTGCTGCGCGACGACTCGCTGATCTGCGAGGTCTCCGACCGCAGCAACACCTCCCCGCGGATCCGGCGGGCGGCCACGACCGAGGAGGGCGGGCGCGGACTGTTCCTCGTGGCGCAGTTCACCAAGAGCTGGGGTGCCCGCTACATGCCGCAGGGCAAGACGGTGTGGGCCGAGCAGATTCCACAGCCGGATCAGCCCGCGGCGGAGCCGGACGAGGAGGCCCTGCTGTCCATGTTCGACGATCCCGGCTGACCGACGGGCTGGTCACCGTAAGTGGCCGGTGGCACCCGGACGTTGCCTGACCGGCGGCGATGCCGGAGCGCGACGGTGGTCCCCCTAGGGTTACCGTCATGCCTACTTCGTTGAGTTCCACGAGAACCGCCGCCGCGTTGCGCACATCGGCACGTGTCTCCCTCGACCTGCTGCTGGTCGTGCTGGCGACCTCGGTCGTCCTCTGGCTGCTCGGACAGATGTGGTCGGTTGTCTGGCCTCTCGTAGTGGGCCTGTTCCTCACCACGCTGACCTGGCCCATGGCTCGTTTCCTCCGCGCGAAGGGATGGCCTCCGGCCCTGGCCGCGTCGGCGGTGACCGTGGCGTTCCTGGTCATGGTCGTGGGCATCGTGACGCTGATCGCGGTTCCGGTCGCTTCCCAGTCCGGCCAGCTGGCCGACGGCGCGGCCTCCGGCATCCAGAGAATCCGCGAGTGGGTCGCCGGGCCGCCCTTCAACATCGGCGACGACCAGATCACCGACGGCTTCGACAAGGCCGTCTCCCGTATCCAGGACAGCGTCGGCAGCCTGCTCACCGCCGTGGTCTCGGGCGTGAGCACGGTGGTCAACGGCGTCGTGACCGCCGTCCTGGCGCTCTTCCTGATGTTCTTCTTCCTCAAGGACGGGCCCAGGTTCCTGCCCTGGCTGACCCGTCAGCTCCCCGGCCGGCTGGCCACGGACGTCCCGGTCGTCGCCGCGCGCAGCTGGGAGACCCTCGGCGCGTTCGTACGCTCGCAGGCGTTCGTCGGTCTGCTCGATGCCGTGCTCATCGGCATCGGCCTGTGGATTCTCAAGGTTCCGCTGGTGCTGCCGCTCGCGGTGCTGACCTTCGTGTCCGCGTTCGTGCCGATCGTGGGCGCCCTCTTCGCCGGTCTGGTCGCGGTCCTGATCGCCCTGGTCTCGAACGGCGTCACGGACGCGCTGATCGTGCTGGCCATCATCGTGGTGGTGCAGCAGCTCGAGGGCAACGTCTTCCAGCCCATGATCCAGAGCCGTGGGCTCGGCCTGCACGCGGCGGTGGTCCTTCTCGCGGTCACCCTGGGCGGCAGCCTGGCCGGCATCGTCGGCAGCCTGCTGGCGGTCCCGGTGGCCGCGCTGATCGCGGTGGTCTGGAACTACGTACGCGAGCAGTTGCAGGAGTCGGAGCCGGAGCCGGACGAGTCCCCCTCCGGGACGGCCGTCACTTCGTAGCGGCCCGAGCCCGGGTGGGAGCCGCCCTGACGCGGTCACCGATCGGCGGTCGGTGACCGCTCGGCTCACCGAGGCCGGGCCGGCGGACGTCAACGGGATCCCTTGACGCGTCCTCCCGGCCCTCACATACTGGCGGCCAAATCGATTTGGCCCCCACGATTCCGCCCCCGTCTCGGGCACATCGCGGCCAAAACCGGAGCGAGCCGAACGGAGCTCGAACGTGTCCAGTCCCCAGCCCACTCCCCGCGTCCCCTCCCCACCGGGGCCCGCCACCGACCCGGCATCCGCACCCCCGGCGTCCGGATCCGCGCAGGACCTCGCAGCCTCACCCTCGTCCGCACCCGCCCACTCCCCCGCCCAGCCTCCTCACCCCGTCGACGAGTCCCGTCCGCTCGGGCGCATCCTGCTCTTCGGGATCCAGCACGTGCTCGTCATGGCGGCGACGCCCATCTCGGCGATCTTCCTGATGAGCGCCACGCTGCGGCTCGACCCGGGCCTGACCGTGGACCTGCTCTCGGCCGCGTTCGTGCTGTCCGGGATCGGCTCGCTGATCCAGTCGCTCGGGCCCTGGAAGTTCGGGCCGAAGCTGCCGTTCGTGATGCTGCCCGGAGGCGCGCCGCTCATCCTGTTCCTGGCGATCGCCGAGCAGCACGGTCTGCCCACCGCGACCGGCGCGGTGATCATCACGGCGGCGTTCTACTTCGTCGTACTGCCCGTCTTCTCCCGGCTGCTGAGGTTCTTCCCCGCCCTCGTCATCGGGACGATGATCGTGATCGTCGGCGTGAACCTGGTGAAGGTGGGGGCCGTCCTCGTCACCGGACGGCCGGGGCAGCCCGGGTTCGCCGAGCCCACCAACCTGCTCCTCGGCATGGCGACGATCGGCTTCACGGTCGCGTTCTACCGGCTGTTCACCGGGGTGCTGCGCCAACTCGCCGTCATGCTGGGCCTGATCGCCGGTACGGTCCTCGGCGTCCTCCTCGGCGGCGTGGACTTCGGTACGGCGACCGAGGGCGGCCTGGTGAACCTGCCGCAGGTGCTGCCGTTCGGCTCCCCCGAGTTCCATCTGCTCGCGGCCCTGCCGCTGATGCTCTACAGCCTGGCCTCCATGGCGGAGGCCACCGGGCAGACCGTGATCAACGCGGAGGCGGTCGGCAAGGACATCGACCAGCGCGCGGACGTACCGAAGACCATCCGGGGCGACGCACTCACCTCGCTCGCCGGCGGCTTCTTCGGCCTGCCGCTGATGGTGACCAGCGGCGAGAACGTCGGCATCGTCCGCGTCACCGGCGTACGCAGCAGGTTCGTGACCGCCGCCGCCGGAGTCGTCCTGATCCTCATCGGCTTCCTGGCCCCCGTCACGCGCGCGATCAGCGTCGTCCCGTCGGCCGTCGTGGGCGGTACGGCCATGGTGGTCTTCGCCGTGATCACGGTGCTCGGCGTGCAGATGCTCGGGCGGGCCGGGGAGCTGGACCGGCACACCAACACCTTCATCTGCGCGGTCGCCCTCGCCTTGGGTCTGCTGCCGATCCTCGTCCCCGGTGTGTACGGCGCCTTCCCGCCCAACGCCCGGATCCTGCTCGAGAGCGGGGTCGCCGTCGGCGCCGTCACGGCCGCCGTGCTGAACGTCCTGTTCCACCACGTCCGCCTCCCCTTCTTTCTCCCCCGCCTCCGCGCCCGTACCGAAAGCGACCGATGAGCCAGTTGACCCCCGACCGCCTTCGCAGCGACGACGGCGACGGCGCCCTCCTCCTCGCCCCCGACGCGGTGCTCACGCCCGACGGGCTGCGGGACCACCACGCGGTCGTCGTCGCGGACGGCGCCTTCCGCGCGGTCGGCCCGGCCGAGCGGCTGGAGCGGGAGCATCCGCACCTGACGCCGGTCCGGCTGCCGGGGCACGTCCTGATGCCCGGCTTCGTCGACGCCCACCACCACCTCACGCAGAGCTTCGGGGCCGCGCTGGCCTTCGGGGAGCCGTCGGAGATCTTCCGCCGCGTGTGGGTGCCCCTCGAAGGGGCCCTGGACGAGGAGGCGGTGTACGTGGCGGCGAAGCTGGCCGCGCTCGAGTCGCTGCGCGGCGGGTTCACCACGGTCGCGGAGGCGGGCACCCGCGCGCCGGTGGACGTGGAGGCCGTGGCCGCCGCCGCGCGGGACGCCGGCATCCGCTGTGTCCTCGGCCTGGTCTGCAACGACGTCGACGGCGGCACCGACACCGCCGCCATGGCCGCCCCGGACACCGGCACGACGCTCGCGCGCGCCGAGAAGCACCTCGCCCGGTACGGCGCCGAGGAGCTGATCCACCCGTCGCTCGCCGTCTCCGTCCCGGAGGCCGCGACCGCCCGTACCCTGCGCCACACCGCCCGCCTGGCCGCCGAGGCGGGCGCGGTCGTCCAGATCCACGTCAACGAGCACCTGGCCGGGGTGGAACGCTCGCTCGTCCGGCACGGGCTGCGCCCCCTGGAGTACCTGCACCAGGTCGGCGCCCTGGGGCCGCAGTTGCTGGCCGCGCACGCCACGCTGGTCACGCCCCGGGAGATCACCCTGCTCGCCGACAGCGGGGCGGCCGTCAGCTACAACCCGGTGGCCAGCGCCTGGAAGGGCAACGCCGTGGCGCCCGCGACGGCGATGGCCGAGCGCGGGATCCGGTTCGGTCTCGGCACGGACGGCACGCGGGGCGACGGGTTCCGGCTGGCCGACGCCGCCGAGTTCGCGCAGCGCCTGGCGTTCGGGCTGACGACCGGCGACTCGTCGTGCGGCGCCGGCTGGACGTGGCTGGACCGGGCCGCGCGGGGCGGCGCGGACGCGGTCGGGCTCGGCGCCCGGACCGGCCGTGTCGCCGTGGGCGCCGCCGCGGACTTCCTGCTCGTGGATGTGTCGGCGCCCGAGACGGCGCTGTCCTGGGACCTTCCCTGGGAGCTGGTGCGGCGTGGCAACCGCGACCAGATCAGTGCCGTGTTCGTGGCGGGCCGGCTGCGGCTGTGGCGCGGGTGGCCGCCCGAGTGGGACGGACCGGCGCTGGTGCGGCGGGCGGCCGAGCTGGCCCACGAGGTCGTGCTGAGGGCGCCGGTGACCCGCGTCCACGTCACGTCCGGCGACGCCTGGGCGGCGTGCACGTGAGTACGGAGACCATCCTCGTCCTGACCGTCACGGTCGCCGTCGCGGCGTTCGTCCAGGGTGCGAGCGGTCTGGGCTTCGCCCTGATCGTCGCGCCGGTGGCGGGGCTGCTGGACCCTGGCCTGGTCCCGGTGTTCGTGCTGGCGTCGATGATCCCGCTCAACCTGTACGTCGCGTGGCGCGAGCGTGCCGCGCTGGACCTGCGGGGCGCGGGCTGGATCACGGTGGCGCGGCTGGCGGCCACGCCCGGCGGGCTGATGCTGCTGTGGGTGATCCCCGACCGGCGGCTCGGTCTGTTCGTGGGGGTGGCGACCGTGCTGGCAGCGCTGGTCAGCCTGGCGGCGCCCGCGTTCACCCCGGGACGGGCCGCGTATGTCAGCGCCGGTGTGGTCACGGGGCTGACGGAGACGGCGACGGGCGTGGGCGGACCGCCGCTGGCCCTGGTGTACCAGCACCGGCCACCGGCGGAGCTGCGCGCCACGGTCGCCGTGTGCTTCCTCGTCGGCGAAGTGGCCTCGCTCGCCCTGCTGTTCGCCACGGGCCGGGGCAGCACGGACCAGCTGGGGTGGGCGGCGGCCCTGCTGCCCGCCCTGGCGGGCGGGGCGTGGCTGAGCCGGCTGGCGCACCAGCGGCTGGACGCCCGCCGGATGCGGCTGTTCGTGCTGGTCTTCGCGCTCGTCTCGGGGGCGGGGCTCATGCTGGGCCTGTGACCCCAGGTCCGGTCCGACGCGCGGCCACATCCCGCGGTTCTGGGGGTGACCTACGGCCGGCTCACTCCCGCGACCCACGCGCCCGCAGCGACGACGCCCGAACCACGACACTCGGATCGGGTGCGGTGGCCGCGGGCGCGGTCGGCTCGCCGCGCAGCCGGCCGAGCAGCAGCTCGACGGCGTCGGCGGCGGCCCGGTCCAGGTGCAGGTCGACCGCGGTGAGCGGCGGCTCGCAGGTCCGGGCACGCAGCCCGTCGTACCGGGTGACCACCAGGACGTCGTCCGGGATACGGCGACCACTGTCCCGGATCGCCCGGACGGCGCCGACGGCGAACGCGTCCACCAGCGCGCAGACGGCGTCGATGTCCGGATGGTCGGCGAGGAGGGCGGCGCAGGCGTCGTAACCGGCCTGCTCACCGCCCTCCTCGGGGGCCGTCGCGACCACCGGCGGCCAGCCGTGCTCGGTGGCGGCGCGCTCGTACGCGGCGCGGGCGTCGACGGCGGAGTGCCGGGAGCCCGCGCCGATCAGCAGCGCCGGGCGCCGGGCGCCCTGCTCGCGCAGATGGGCGAGCAGCAGGTCGACGACCAGGCCGCCGCGCAGGTCGACGTAGGGCGCGTCGTCCCCTTCCGCCATCGGGCGCCCGAGCGCCACGTACGGCAGACCGCGCTCACGCAGCTGCGCCACGGCCACGTCGTCCCGGTCGGGCTCGACCACGATGGCGCCGTCGATGTCCACCGAGTACAGCGCCGATCCGGACTGCACGGGCGGTACGAGCACGAGGGCGTAGCCGTGCAGCAGCGCCCGCTCGGCCGCCGCGGCGGCGACCTCCATGTAGAACCCCAGCCGCGACGGCCCGCCCGCCACCGCGAACGGCATCGACGACGCCAGCGCGATCGCCTTCGCCTCCCCGCGCCGCAGCCGCTGGGCCCGCAGGTTGGGGCGGTAGCCGAGCTCGGCGGCGACCTTCTTGATGCGCTCCCGGGTCCGGGGGTCGACCTTGCCGATCCCGTTCAGGGCGTGCGACACCGTCGTCCGCGAGACCGACGCGGCCCGGGCCACGTCGGCGATCGTGGGCGGCCGGGGTCCGGAACCGGAAGTGGCCATCTGCGGGGACGCTCCTCGCTGCTCGCTGCTGCTCACTGCTCGCCGTTCACTGCTCGTACGGCCTCATCTTCGCCGACGCGTCCACGCGTCCGGAAGCCACGGTGGCGGACGGCGTTATTCGGCCCGATGCCGAGCCGCAGTCCTTTCAAGTCCTGACGCGATGAGCTGAGCGGCCGGGGCTGTCACCTGCCCGTGCCCTCGCTCGCGCCTCGGCCGGACCTGCAACGGTTCAACCCTCATCCCAGTCTGACGCTTCCCTGTTCCCCTATTTCCGCAAGGTGGCGACGGCAGGGACGTATGACACGACCTGCCTGACCGGAAGCCCGGTCACCGTGTTTGCGTCTACGCACGCCACGGCCAATTCTTTCAGCTTGTGAACGCAACCGAACGGGAATGAAGCCAACCGCGTTCACGAATGAACACGTTGCTCAAACAGAACGGGAGACCAGCCATGCTGACCCTCGGACGACTTCGGAAGCGTGCCTGCGTGGGGCTGGCCGCGGCGTTCCTGCTGTCACCCCTGGCGACGGGTGCGGCCTCCGCCGCCACCTCCTCCTCCACGACCGCGGAGCCCGCTCCCTCTTGCGTCACGCTGTACCAGAGCTGGCGGTACACCCAGGCCGGGAACGGCTGTGGTGTCACGATGACCGTGAAGGTGGTCTACCAGGACGGAGCCGAGGGCCTGTGCCACTCCGTGGCGCCTGACCACGTCGTGACCATCGGTGAGGGCTACATCGGCCAACACGGACAGGCTCAGTACCTCGCCCTCTGCGGTCAGGAGCCCGGGGAGGCTCAGACCAATGGGCAGTCGTAGCGCACGAATCCGTTGAAGCTCGCCACCTTGTCGTACAGAGCGCGGGCGGCGGTGTCGCTGTCCTGGGTGGTCCAGTACAGACGCGAGGCGCCCCGCTCCCGTGACACGTCGGCGCGCGCCAGAACTTCCCAGGCGGCGCGGTCCTCCTCGCGCAGTGCACCGATGTCAACCATGGTCACCCATCCTGCCCTGTCACGGGTCATAGAGTCGGCGTGTGACTGACGAAGACTCCACGTTCGACGCACTCGCCCTGCTGAGCGACCCGGTGCGCCGCAGGCTCTACCGACAGGTCGCCGCCGCCCCGGAGGAGGTGAGCCGCGACGCCGCCGCGGAAGCGGCCGGGGTGTCCCGGTCGCTGGCCGCCTTCCATCTCGACAAGCTGGTCGAGGCGGGGCTGCTGGAGGTGTCCTTCCGGCGGCTGTCGGGGCGTACCGGGCCCGGGGCGGGGCGGCCGGCGAAGCTGTACCGGCGCGCCGAGGGCGAGCACACCGTCTCGGTGCCGCCACGGTCGTACGACGACGCGGCCCGGCTGCTGGCCGAGGTGCTGGAGAACGCCGGGCTGGACCGGGAGTTGCAGGCGGCGGCGAAGAAGGCGGGCGCCGCGCAGCAGGACGCGGGGGCCGACGACGTGGAGGCGGTGCTGCGGGATCGCGGCTACGAGCCCTTCTGGGACGGGGAGACGCTACGGCTGCGCAACTGCCCCTTCCACGCGCTGGCGACGGAGTTTCCCGCGCTGACCTGCGGGATGAACCTGGCGCTGATCGAGGGCCTCGCGCCCGAGCAGTGGTCACCGGCGATGGACCCCCGCCCGGGCGGCTGTTGCGTGGCCCTCTCTAAAAACAAAAATCATTGACGATAGAGGTGAGGCCGGGCCATGCTGTGCCGCATGACTGAGTCTCACCTTGCGCAGGTCAACATCGGCCGCATCGTCGCCCCCCTGGACAGCCCCGAGTTGGCCGACTTCGTCGCCCAGCAGCCCGAAATCAACGCGCTCGCCGACCGCAGCCCGGGATTCGTCTGGCGCCTGGTCGACGACGGCGGCGCGGACGCGACCGGTATCCGCCCCGACGGGAACGACGCCCTCCTCCTGATCAACTGCTCGGTCTGGGAGTCGGTCGAAGCCCTGCGGAACTTCACGTACCACAGCGACCACCTGCGCGTACTGAGCCGCCGCCGGGAGTGGTTCCTCCGCATGGCCGAGGCACACCAGGCCCTGTGGTGGATCCCGGCCGGCCACCGCCCGACCGTCGCCGAGGCGATGGAACGAGTCGCACTCCTCCGCGAACACGGCCCCAGTCCCCAGGCGTTCACGTTCCGCGACCCGTACCCGGCGCCGACGGGGGCGGCGTTGCTCTGACGGCCCCGGCGGAGTATCCGAACAGCATGGCGAGGGTACTCGGCAGCGATGGCTCCCCCGCCGAGGTCATCCGGGACCATGAAGCATGCTCCCGGATGACTGGCACCTCACCCAAGACGTCGACGACTTCCTCGCCCGAGCCGGGGACTTCCTGTGTTCACGCCCCGCCCTGCACAACACGCCGCTGACGGACATCGAGAAACTGCGGACACGCGGAGCGGCCGAACAGGACGCCGAGACCAGGGTCTTCGGCCGACTGGAGTCGGGAGGCGAGGTCCGCGCGATCTTCTATCTCACTCCGCGCGGACGCCTGGGCCTCACGCCCCTGTCAGTCGATCAGGCCGACACCCTCGCCGCTCACCTGGCCGGCCTCGGCCACTGTCCCTCCGACGTCATCGCGGACCACGACACCGCCAGTGCCTTCGCCGAGTCATGGCAGCGGCACGCGGGCGCAGCGTCGGTACCTTTCTGGCGGACGCATCTTTACCGTCTCGGCACGCTCACCCCACCGCAACCCCGCCCAGCGGGCCGGGGTCGCGTCACCGGTGGCCAGGACCGTGAGCAAGTCGTGCGGTGGTGCCGTGAGTTCTGCGTCGATGTCGGAGAACAGTCCTCCATCGACTTGATCGACGCCGGCTCATGGGACGACTCGCGTTTCGGCGACAGGCACTTCACGTTCTGGGAGACCCCGGACGGCACCCCCGTCTCGATGGCGGCCGCGACCTCGGTCGTCGGCGGCATGGTCCGGGTGGACCCCGTCTACACCCCGGCCCACCTCCGGGGCCGCGGCTACGCGGGGGCCGTGACGGTCGAAGTGAGCAGGGCCGCGCTGGCCGCGGGAGCGACGGACGTCGTCCTGTTCACGGACCCGCGCAACCCCACCAGCAACGCCCTCTACCAGCGCATCGGATATGTCCGCGTCGCCGACTTCACCGGGTACAGGTTCTCCTACGGCACACGGCAAACCGGGGTCGGGTCTTGACCGCGGGAGCGGCGGAGCGCACAACGTCGTCGTCCTCGTCATCGGTGTGCGGGACTCACTCGTTGTCTGCGGTGGGGGCCCGCCCGGGACCGGGGCGGCGTGCGCACCGGGTCGGGCGGGCCGAAACCGGGTCGGGCATCAACCGCCCGAGCAGATCGTGCCGTTGAGGCGGAAGACCGTCGGTTCGGGGTTGGGGCCGTCGTTGGTGCCGACGAAACCGAAGGAGGTGGTCGAGCCGCCGTCGGGGGCCAGGGGCCCGGCGTTCTCGGGGGCGGTGACGCGTACGTGGCGGCCGGTCTGGTGGAAGGTGGCGTTCCAGCCGGAGGACACCGACTGACGGTCGGTCGGCCAGTCCCAGTCCACGGTCCAGCCGGTGATCGGGCTGTCGGAGAGGTTGCGGACGGTGACGGTGGCCACGAAGCCGTTGCCCCAGCTGGTGTCGCGGTGGTAGGTCACCGCGCAGGGGGCGTCCGGTGGGGTGCCGGTGGTGAAGGTCAGCGGCATGGACGGGGCGGAGAGGCGGCCGGAGGCGTCGGCGGCCAGGACGTTCACCGTGTGGGTGCTGCCCGCGGGCAGGTTCCGCAGGGTGACGGACGTGCCGGTGGTTTCGCCCACCAGGCGGGTGTGCGCGCCTTCGCGCTCCTGCACCAGGTAGCGCGCGGCGCCCTGCGCGCCCTCCCAGGACAGGCGTGCGGTGGTGTCGGTCACCGCCTCGAGCTTCGGGGTGCCCGGGGTCGTGGCGTCCGAGGCCGCGGGGCCGGTGCCGGCTCGCGGGGTGAGGGTGACGGTGAGCATCCCGTACGGCGGCACGGTGACCTGGGAGGCCGACGTCCCGTCGTCGGTCACATGCGTGATGTCGGTGTCGCCGCGCGCGTAGCGGGTCACCTGCGGAGCGGCGGCGGACGGGACGAAGCCCGCGTAGTCGAGGTCCACGGTCCGTGCCGCGTCCGCGTTCTTGTTGATGAGCAGGACGCTCAGGCGCCCGTCGCGCCGGTGCACGGCGTGCGCGGAGACGTCCTGCGCCGAGGAGGCGGTGGCCACCATGGTGTCGCCCGCGCCGCCCAGTCGGCTGGTCATCTTCATGCCGTAGTACGGGTGGAACGGGGTGTTCGGCGGCGGCTGGCAGATGTCCCCGGTGCAGGAGCCGCTGGACAGCATCCCCATGTCGCCGTAGTCCGTCTCGCCGTCCACGGTGGTGATCCGGCCGGGGCCGTTGTGGGTGTTCCACCAGTCGACGGTGAAGACGCCGTTCTCCAGCGCGGTCATGAACGCGTCCGCGGCGAACAGGGCGTTGGGGCGGGCGGTGAGGCGGGCGCCGCCCGTGTTGGTGTTGATCTCGGTGAGGGCGATGCCGATGCGCGGCGAGTCCGCGCCCGCGTACCGGTCGAGCTGGTTGCGGACCTCGCGCAGTTCGCCGGGCAGCCTGGTCAGCCGCGTCATGGCGGCCTCCGCGGTGGTGTCGGCGCCGCCCGCGTACCAGTGGACACTCACGAAGTCGATGACATCGGTGACCTGGGAGAGCACGGTGTGGTTCCAGTCGCCGGCGTCACCTTCGCCGACGACGCCGTCCGGCCAGTGGCCCGGGGTGGTGAGGACCGCGCCGATCTTGATGGTCGGGTCGACGGCCTTCATGGCCTTGGCGTACGCGCGGACCTGGCGGGCGTACTCGCGGGGGCTCTTGTCCTCGTGCTCGTCGTGCTCCCAGCCGCTGCCGTAGTGGCCGTTGCCGTAGATCTCGTTGCCTATCTCCCAGTACTTCGCGTCGTAGTCCTTGGTGACGTTCGCGTACCGGACCCAGCCGGCCGCCTCCTCGGGCGTGCCCGAGCCGTAGTTGGCGATCAGGATCGGCTGTGCCCCCGTGGCGCGGACGGTGCCCATGAACGCGTCGAAGCCGGTGCCCGGGGCGACGTACCCGCCGGGCGCCGTGTGCGTCTCCCAGTGGTAGATGTCCGCGTACGAGCCGCCCGGGTAGCGCATCGCCCCGACATCCGCCGCCTTCATCAGGGTGGCGACCTCGGGGTCGTTCATGTGCGCGTCCCAGATGGCGGCGTTGACGCCGCGGGCGACGTCGGAGAGCCGGCCCAGCGCCGCCTGGGTGTTGACCCGGACGGTGGCGTCCGCCGTGGTTGCCGCTTTCGGCTCGGCGGACGCGGGGCCGGTGGTCGCCAGCGGGGTCAGCAGGGCCGCCGCGGCGGCCAGGACGGTCGCGGCGCGCGCGAGCGGGCGGGGGCGGCCGGTGCGGGGCGGCCGGGCGGGTCTGTGCGGTAAGGGCACGGGAGTCTCCCTGGGGGGCGGGGGCCAGGAGCCGGAGCACGGAGAGCGGGGCGTGCGTACGTGCGGGGGCGCATGGAAGGAACACCATCGCGTGGGAGCGCTCCCATAATGGGAGTGGTGTGATGGTCTGTCAACGCGCCGTTCTCTCAACGTGCTTCCGCGCCGTCCAAGGGTCCGCGCCCGGCCCCCGGTCCGAGCCGGGCACCGGTCCGAGCCGGGCACCGGGCGCGGGAGATCAACCGAGCCGCCCCTCCCCCTCACTCCTTCCAGACGAGCGCGGTCAGCACGGCCGTCGCGATGGTGACCGGGGCGTCCTGGGTGTTCAGCAGCCGTACGCGCATGCCGCGCCCGCGTCCGATGCGTTTCACCAGGGGCAGTACGCCGAAGGTGTCGCCGCTGGTCCCGACCAGCTCGTGGACGGGGTGGTCCTGTACCAGCTCGTCGCCCGCGTACTCCGACATGCGGACCTGCACGGTCTGCCCCGGCCTCAGACCGGAGACGCGCAGGCTCAGGGAGCCGGAGAAGCGGCAGGCGCCGCGGGCCCACACGCTGCCGCCGGTGGCGTGGTCGCCGGCCTCGTCGGTCCACTCCCGGGTGAACTCGATGGAGTTCCAGCCGCCGGGGTTGAGGGTGTAGGGCGAGGCGAGGCCGAGGTTGACGTACTGGGGCATGGGGTCGTCCTCTCCTTCCCACCGGCCGGCCGGGAGTGCCAGGCAGGCGGCGAGGTCGCTGCGGAAGTCCTTCATGTCGAAGCCGCGGGGGTCGGGCTTCCAGTCGCTCCACTCCAGGTGGCCGATGGCGCTCTTGGCGCTCCAGCCGTGCGCGCGGCAGATCGCGGCGGCGGCCTTCACCATGGCCACGTACTGGACGCGGGGCCACGGGTCGGTGCCGTCGCCCTTGTTCTCGCACTCGAAGCCGTAGAAGTGGGCGTTGCCGTCGACGGATCCCGCGCTGTCCTGGTGTTCGTTCGTGGGGGGCGGGTAGGTGCCGTACGACTCGTTCCTGACGGCGGTGAGGACGTCGGGGTCTCCCCCGCCGGCGTGGTTGGCGCGGCCGTTGCCGGTGAGGTGGACGGTGCCGTCCTTGGTGATACAGCCGGTCGAGAGCGGGCCGGGGAGGGTGGAGTGGCCGCCGTAGATCAGGCCGACGACGTCGGCACCGGGGGGCGTGGCCGTGTGGTGGATCATGACGCCGTGGACGGGGCCCCAGGCGCCCACGTGGTTGCGGTTGTTGGTGCGCCAGGAGCGGACCTCGCGGACGGTGCACCCTTCGGCCCTCAGCGCCGAGAGCAGCCGGTCGGCGGTGAGCGGGGAGGCCATCACACACCGTCCGCGTGGGTGCCGTAGGTGGCCGGAATCAGTCTCATGTCACCGGTGCGGGAGGGGTTCTCGGCCAAGGTCGCCGAGGCGGGGGTCGGGCGACGGTCGCCCGCGTGGGCGACCATGCCGTCGACGCCTTGGTGGTGGCGCTGCCGGATGCTGTACCGGGTGTGCCGGTTGACGTCCTCTTTCCACTGGTCGAGGACGTCGCCGCCAGGGTTGGGCCCCATGATCAGCCTCCGATCAGGTGGTGGTCGGGCCGAGCGCGCATGGCGCTGATGACGCGATACCCAGGCGATGTCAGGGCCATCCAGGCTGATTCCGGCCGCTCGTGGCGCAGGTTCGGCGCAAGGGCGCGGGTGAACGGCGCGCACCCTGGTTACCCGGACCGGCCGGTCCCCCGGTGCGCTCCGCCTCCCCCGGACGAGCCACCGATCGGCATCCGGCGCCCTCCTAGCGCACCCCGCCGGCCTCCGCGACCCGGACCGGGCGGCGCAGCAGGTAGACGCCCGCGGCGGACACCACCAGGGCCATGCAGGCGATGAAGACAAGCCCGGCGCCTTCGAGGCCGATCGGGCCGACCAGCAGGCCGACGCCGATGACGGGCACGGAGATACCCGTGTAGGCCACCACGAACAGGGCCGAGATGACCGCCGCGCGCCGGTCGGCGTCGGAGGCCTGGGCCACCGCGGACACGGCACCGCGGAAGGAGAGGCCCTGGCCGATGCCGCCGACGACGGCGCTGAGGACGACCAGGGCCAGCAGGTCCCAGTGCAGGGCGCCCGCCAGGAGGGCGAGTCCGCCCAGGAGGGCGGCGCAGCCCAGGGGCAGGGAGCGGGTGGTGCCGACCCGGCCGACGGCCAGTTGCCCGGCGGTCGAGGAGAAGAAGGCGAGTGCGACGACCAGCCCGCTCACCGCGCGGTTGTGCACGTCGAGGGAGTGCGAGAGGAAGGACGGGCTGACGGAGGTGAACACGCCGAAGAGGGCGAAGCCGACGAAGGACGCGGCCGCCGCCGGTCCGAACACCGCCCGCACCCGCGGGGGCAGGCCGGGCCGTTGCGGGCGTACGGTGCTGAACGGCCGCCGGTCCCGCACGGTCTCCGTGAGCCGCAGCAGGACGGCGACCGAGCAGGCCACCAGGGCGAGGTGGACGATGAACGGCAGGTACAGCGGCCAGGGGGCGTACTGCGCGAGCACCCCGGCGAGCAGCGGGCCGCAGCCCAGTCCGCCCATGTTGGCTGCGGTGGCCACGAAGGTGGCCCGGGAGGCGCCGCCGCGTGGGGCCAGTTCCATCACGTACGCCGTGGCGGCCCCGGTGAACAGGCCGGCGGACAGACCCGACAGCAACCGTCCCGCGTACAGCCAGCCCAGCGCGGTGGCGCACAGGAAGCAGACGGCGCTCGCGGCGGCGAATCCCAGGCCCCACAGCAGCACCGGGCGCCTGCCCACGGCGTCCGAGGCGTTCCCGGCGAGCAGCAGGACTCCGATGACCCCGACGGCGTAGACCGCGTAGACGACGGTGACCGTGAGTTCGGAGAAGTCGAACTTCTCCTGGTAGAGGCTGTAGAGGGGGGTCGGCAGAGTCGTGCCGGCCATGCATACGGCGAACACCGCCCCGCTGAACAGGCACTGGCGCCGGCCTTGACGATCACCGTCCATACCGCCCGACGGTAACCGCGCCCGCCCGCGCTCGCGGCAGGGCACGCCGAACATACGTCCCACACCCGCTTGTGCGGCCGTAAGGCGGCGATCAGCGGTCGATGCGGCCGGAGGCGGCGTCTCCTGGGCGAGGACGCGGACCCGGCCGCCGGGCAGGTCTTCGACGGCGGCATCGGCGACGGCAGGCGCGACCGTGGCCGGACCGCGGGCGGCGGGTCCGGGGCGCGCGTCGGTGACCCGGTGGGAGCAGCGTCGCATAGCGGGGCGCCAGGGCCGGCAAGCGTGACGGCGGGTTCATCTCGGGTGGGGCGCGCCGGCGTTGCGCAGCCGCGTCAGGTACTCCGCGGTCAGGGCGACCGCGGGGTCCGTGTCGTGCGACAGCTCGACGAGGACACGTGACGCCTTCTCCCCCGGGATGCCCGCCAACGCCTGGGTCAGCCGTCCGCGCGCGGGCGGTTCGGTGGTGTCCTGGGCGAGGCGGTCGGCGAGCCCGGTGGCGATCCGGTCTGCCGTCACGGTGTCGCCGGCCAGCACGCTCAGGGCGTCGGCGGCGTCGGTGTCGTTCCGTCCCGCCACGATCATGTCGATGAGCGTGGGGACCGCTTCTGCCACACCGCGTGCCCCGAGCGCGAGCGCGGCGTGCCCGCGGACGACGGTGTCGGGGTGCGCGAGGGCATCGCGCAGGTGCGCGGCGGCCTCGGCACCGGGCATCTCGACGAGCGCCCGCACGGCACGTTCACGTACGGCGGCCACCGGGGAGGCGAGGCCCTCGGCCAGCAGCGCCGGGCCGCGGTCGCCCGATCGCGCCAGTGCCCATCGGAGGGCTCCGGCGACGTTCGGATCCGTCTCGCTCAGTGCGGCCTCGACCAGGGCCTCCACCGGCACCGGAACCTCGTCGCCGGAGGAGAGGGCCGCGCGCTGGCGTGCGTGGGCGCTCTTCGATCCCAGAGCCTGCAGGAGGGCGACGGTCTGGAGGACGTCCTCCCAGCCGACGGGGTCCGCGGCATCGATCCGGCGCAGCCGCGTCAGCAGTTCGGTCTCCGCCGCGATGCGCTCGCGCGTCCGACGGATGAGGTCGTCGACGAGCGCGGAGGGCGCGAAGCCGGGATCGTGCAGCGCGCGTCCGATCTCGCGCAGCGACAGTCCGAGCGACCGCAGGCTCTCGATATGGAAGATCCGTTGGATGTCCGCCGCGGAGTACTCCCGGTAGTTGGAGCCGGTACGGCCCGAAGGACGCACCAGACCGAGCGATTCGTAATGCCGGAGCATGCGGGCACTGACCCCGGACCGTCGCGCCACCTCACCGATCAACACGCTCCATCATCCCTCCCGGCCGGACGTGCCGAGGGCCACGGCGCGCTTCGCCTCCTCGATCCCGAACTCGAATCCGGTGTCCGGGTCGCGCAGCAGCCGTCGGGTGGCGAGCGCGTGGGCGCGGACGCGCGGGTCGGGGGCCGTCGTCGCGGTGAGCAGCGCCGGCACCATCGCCTCGCCCAGCGCGACCAGTGCCCGGCTGAGACTGAGCTGCGTCTCCCGCCCACCGCGCCCGAGCTGTGTCACCAGCAGCGCGGCCAGCGCGGACCGCTCGTCTTCCGGTACGAGCACGACCGCGGCCCGCCACGCGCTGCGCGCCACGTCGTCGTCGGCGTCGGTCAGCAGCGGCCGGGTGATCGCCGGCCACGCCCGCCGGTCCCCGATCTTGGACAGCGTGTGCAGCGCCTGACTCCGTGCCTGCGCACGCTCCGAGCGAAGTTCGCGCAGCAGCGCGGGCAGTGTCAGGGACACCGGGTGACGGGTGAGCGCCCAGGTCAGCATGTCGCGGACGAAGAACTCCGGCTCGGTCGCGCATCGTTCGACGAGCTTGTCGACGAAGCGCGGGTCAGGCGACGTTCCGGCCGCCAGAGCGGCCCGCAGCCGCACGGACGCCCGGCCGTCCTCCAGCTCCCTGAGCGCTCGGGTCGCGCGTGTGTCCTGTCTTGTGGTCGTCATGGAGACCACCTCCTCGACAAGCAGTGAAGGCCTTGTCACGGTGTCAAGGTCAAACAGGAACAGCCGGCGCCCGGCGGCGACGCCCGGTCCGGCGCCCATCCCCTCTCCCCTCCCCCCTCTCGCCCCGGCCCCGGCGACCAGGCGCCGATCGTGGGGCCGAGGCGAGGAGGAGGCGGCGGGATCGAGCGGCCGTGACCGCGGGGGTTATCGCGTGAACTGCTGGCGGGTCGAGCCGTCGCAGTTCTGCAGGCGCAGCGGCTCGCGGGCCGCCGTCTGGGTCAGGCAGAGGGCGGGTGCGGCGGACGGGCGGATCGTGGTGCCGTCGCGGAGGAACTTCTGGTTGGCCGCGCCGGAGCAGTTCCAGATGATCAGCGCGGTGCCCGGGCGGTACTGGGCGCCGGGGACGTCCAGGCAGCGGTCCTGGGTCAGCTCGGTGTGGAAGGTCTGCCGGGCCGTGTCGTACCACCACCCCTGGTTGCGGGTGCCGGCGCAGTCCCAGCCGAGGACGCCGGTGCCGTTGGCGGTCTTCGAGGCGCCGACGTCGACGCAGGTGCCGGTGGCCTGGTTCCTCAGCGGGGTGAAGACGTCGTCCCAGGCGTGCGGGAACAGAGCCGGCCTGCCGGTGGAGTCGACGTCCGCGCAGGAGGCCTCGCGCAGGGACGAGGCGTGGAAGCGGGTGAGGCAGGCGGCGAAGGCGGCGTGGCCGCGGGCGTTGGGGTGGAAGGACTGGCGGACGGAGTTCTCGTCCGGGAGGCCGGGCTTGGACAGGTCGATGTACAGGCCGCGGGCCCAGGCGTCGTCCATGCAGACCTCGTGGCCGTGGAACAGCCGGGAGTTGTCCAGGTAGTACGCTCCGGTCGCTGCCGCGGCCTCGCGGATGCCGCGTTCGAAGGCGGGTACGGCGGTGTTGCGGCCCCAGACGGTGTCGGAGTCGTAGCCGAGGCCTCCGCAGGCGAGCTTGCCGTTGAAGTCGGGGTTGTCGCGGAAGTCGGGGCCGATCGGGCTCGGGTAGCTCATCAGGACGAGCTTGTAGTCGCCGTCGGCGTAACCGGCGCCGCGCATCACGGACTTCAGGTCCCGCACGGTCTGCTCGACCTTGGGCACCAGGGCGTCGACTCTGGCCTGCCAGCCGGGGGCGTACTTGGGTTCGCAGGGTCCCTGGGAGAGCAGGTAGCCCGTCACGCAGTCGGTCATGACGGGGCCGAACTGGAGGTCGTCGTTGGCCCCCGCCACGAGCAGCACCATCTTGATCCGGGTGTTGCGCGCCTTGATGGCGAGGCTGTCGCTCTGCACCAGTTCGTCGGCGTACTGGCGGGTGCCGCCGACGCGGATGTTGGCGGTGGAGGCACCGGAGCAGGACACGTTGAAGGTGAGGTCGGCGGCGATGCCGGTGCGGTGGATGGCGGCTTCGGGTGAGCGGTGGCACCAGTTCGTGGGGCCGTTGGTCGGGGGTTCGTAGGTGCCGACGCCCTCGCCGGAGATCTCACTGTCGCCGAGCGAGATCAGCGCCGTCTTGCGCTCGGCGAGCGGGCGTTCGGCGGGGTCGCCGTAGAGCGCGGTGGCCTCGCGGGCTCTGATCTCCTCGAGTTCGGGCGGGAGGGGGGTGGCGGCGACCGTCCGCGTGTCGCGGCTGGCGCTCGCTGCGGTGGCGGGGACGGTGACGGCCGTGGCGAGCACGGCCGTGACGGCGGTGGTGATGATTCCGAGCCGGTACCCGGAGCGTCTCATGGCACCTCCAGACATGGGGTTACCCCCGGTATTTACTGGCCGGTAGTCGCTATGGGAATATCTCGGACGCGGAAAGTTGAACGAATGTCAACTTCCGCTCGAGGTGCCGACCGACTCCAGGAGGCTGCCCGTGCTGCGAACGACCCTGACGGCGAGCGTGGCGGTCGGCGCGCTGCTCGCACCCGTGACGGCCACGCAGGCCCAGGGGGTGACGGAGGACCGGGCGCTCCCTCGGGCGGAGCGGAGCACGGATGCCGTCCCCCGCCTCACCGACCGGCACGGGCGCGTGCTGACGCTGCGCGGCTGGAACGTCGAGGACAAGACGAACCGAGGCGACAAGGCCCTGTCCGCCATCACCGAGCGGCACTTCCGCGACCTGCGCGCGAACGGCTTCAACTTCGCGCGGCTGCTGGTGTTCTGGGACGACCTGGAACCGGAGCCGGGACGCTACAGCACCGCCTATCTGAAGAAGATCGACCGTGTCCTGGACTGGGCCGGCCGCCACGACATCGACGTCGTCGTGGACGCCCATCAGGACGTGTTCGGCCCCGCCTTCGGCCACCGCGGCATCCCCGCCTGGGCCACCAGGACCGACGGACTGCCCTTCACGCCCCACCCGGACGACTGGTTCGCCGAGTACTTCGAACCCGCCGTCCAGCGCGCCTTCACCCACCTCTACGAAGACCCCGACCTGCGACGCGCGCAGGCCAGGGCCTGGCGGGTCCTCGCCGGCCACCTCGCCCACCACCCGGCCGTCATCGGCTACGACCTGATCAACGAGCCGATGGGCGAACTCCGCGCGGGCGAGGACCTGCCGACGGCCGCCCGCCGGATCGAGCGCGAGCTGCTCACCCCGATGTACAACCGCCTCGCCGACGCGGTCCGCTCGGTCGACCGGGACGCCTGGCTCTTCGTCGAGCCCACCCCCATCGTGGGCGAGGGCGTGCCGACCGGCCTCGGGCGCGTGCGCGACCCGAAGGTGGTGTACGCGCCGCACTTCTACAACACCGCCATGGAGGCGGGCGCCGACTACGACCCCGGCGCCGGCTGGATCGAGGCGTACGAGCGGGCCGTCGTGGAGTATCCGCGCCGGTACCGGGTGCCGGTCGTGGTGGGCGAGTGGGGTCCGCTGAACAACTCCCTGCCGAACATGGGCCGTTTCCACCGTGACGCCATGGCCTCCCTGGGCCGTTACACCTCCGGCTGGGCGGGTTATGTGTGGTGCTACGGCGGCGGGTACTGCGCGGTCGACGGCACCGGCGCCTTCCGCACCAACAAGGAGCTGACGGTGGAGCCGTACGCGGCGCATGTCGCGGGGACGGTCCGTTCCGCGTCGTACGACCCTTCGGAGGGCGTGTACCGGCTGGCCTACCGGGCAGCGCAGCGCGGTCCGCGGGTCACCGAGCTGTCCCTGCCGCCGGGCACCTGGCACCTCACCGCCGACGCGGCCGTGGCGCGCACGGCGCCGGGCCGGGCGTGGGTCGTGGCGGCGCCGGGCGCGGAGGTGACGGTGACCGTGCGGCGCGACTGAGCACCGGGTGCCTGGCGCCCGCCGCCGCGCGGCGGCGACGGGCGGTCCCTTCGCTCAGGTGCGGGGGCACTCCTTCCAGGCCATGTGGTACACGGTGCTGATGTCGCCGTCGGTCGAGTCCATCGTCATGAAGCTGACCTTGCCGGGCGAGACCGTGCCCGCGTCGACGCGGATCTCGGTGTTGATGTTGAAGTTGCGCTGGACGCCGCAGGGTGCCCACACCAACTGTGCCCAGTCGGTGACGTCGGTGGCCTGCCAGTTGTCGTTGTAGGCGCCCGTCAGGGGGTGGTTCTTGGCCGCCGTCTGCGACGAGCCCTGGAAGTAGTACGAGGCCCGCTGGACGGCGGTGGCGCCGGGCTGGAGCGAGGCGAAGCCCCGGTAGTCGGCGCTGGCGATGGCGTAGGTGAAGCCCTGCGGCACGTGGACGATCAGGTTGAGCTGGCAGTTCTTGCGGAACGCCGTGGGGTCGGAGTTGCCGCCGGCCTGGGCGAGGTACGCGCTGTAGGTCACCGTGAAGGCGGTGTTGTCCTCGGAGACGGCGACGGCGGCGGTGCCCGCCGGGCAGCCGGAGCCGTTGACCGTGGCGACATCGATGACGATCTTGTCCGGGGGCGGGTCGACGAACCCGGTGGACGGGTTGTGCGCGGGCAGCGCGGTGGTGACGAGAGCGGCGACAGCGCCGCCCAGGAGCAGCCCACCTGCCATGGTCTCTCCCCTTCGTTCGGATCGGTGGGGGGTGGATGCGCCCGGCCGCCGCCACGGCGGTGACTCCGTGAAGAAGCGATGAACCCACCGTGAAGAAGCCGGGGCGGTCGCATCGTAGGAAGCCCCCTCGCACGCGCCCAGGGAGGACTCCGGCCATTCACCCCGGCCTTTTCACATCCCGTCGGGGCGACCGGGGGCCGGACCCGCCCCTCAGGCGCGCGGAGACCATCTGCCCCAGGGCCAGGGTGCTGAGGCCGAACACCAGGACACCGAGGGGGACATGGAGCGAGGGCATGTGCGCGATGCCGAGCACGACCTGCGCCGAGGCGAGGACGAGGAAACCGGTGGCGTACACGATGGGGCGGGGCGAGCCGCCGCCCGGCCGCCAGGCGAGGACGGCGGCGGATCACGACGACGTGCCGTGCGCCGTGTGGCGTGGCTACGCCGGGGTGGCGCTGTGCAGGACGGCGAACGTTCCGCGTACGGGGGTGTCGTCCGGTGCCTGCCAGGAGGCGGAGACATGGCCGATCGCGCCCTGCGGAAGGGAGACCGTGCCGTCCGGGGCGGGCCGCAGGACCCGGTGCAGGCGCAGGGTCGTGCCGTCCGGGGCGGTCAGTGCGGTGCCTTCCCGGTCGTCGGTGACGGTGACGTCGGTGGAGAGGGGGCCCGCACCGTGGCAGGAGGCGACGACGTCGCGGGCGGGGAGGTCGCTGGTGTTCTGGTCCTGGGCGTGGGCCCGGCCCTCGATCAGGGCGAGCAACTCGGCGACCATGACGGGGTCGTGGCAGCCGTCGTAGACCCAGCGCCGGCCGAGCACGCCGTGCTCCATGGTGCCGACGAGGGCGTGGTCCGCCCCGTCGAGCGGGGCACCGCGATAGGTGAGCGGCACCAGGTAGGTCACGGGCTCGGGGTCCGCGGTGTCGGTGACGACGAGGAACTCGATCCCGACCTCGCCCTGCGGGTCGTCCAGCCGGAATCCGCCGGCCTTGGCCGGCCGCGGTGCGGCGCCGCGGTACCAGGCGCGGGAAGGCAGCCAGGAGGTGAGCAGTTCCAGCTTGGTCGGCTTGAGCACGGTGTGGTGGATGACGGCCATGCGTGGGTTCCCTTCGGTCGGGTCGCGGCGAGCCGTCACACCCTGGCACCCGTGGGACCCACCCGGCGCGGTTTTTCACATGCCAAGATCCATGCCACCACCGCCCGTGTGCCCCGGACCGGCCCCAACTCGCCCCGCGTGTCTGGAACCGAAGGCGGTGTCCGGCACTCATGCTCCTTGGGTGCCGGTGGCCGACCACCGCCGTGCGCCCGGACCAGTCGACGAGAGATCGAGGAATCATCGTGCCCCTGTCGCCGCATCGACGCATGACTGTGAGCGTCACCGTGATCGCCGCACTCACCGGGGGACTCGCACCCCTCGCGAGCGCGTCGGCCGCCCCCGCAGCGCCCCGCACCGTCCCCGCGAACGCTCCGGCCGCCGCGCCCGCCGCTCCCGCGCCCGACATGGAGGGGGTGGTCGCCGCGCTGAACGCCGCGATGGCCAAGGGCGCGCCGGGCGCCATGGCGCGGTTCGCCGGGCCGGACGGGGCCCAGAGCCGTACGGTCGGCGTCCGCGACCGGGTCTCGGGGGCGCCCATGGACATCGGCGCGCGGTTCCGGATCGGCAGCGTCAGCAAGACGTTCTCCTCCGTCGTGCTGCTTCAGCTGGTGGACGAGGGCAAGCTGGAACTGGACCGCCCGGTCAACCGGTACCTGCCCGGGCTGCTGCCCGACGACCGCATCACGGTCCGCCACCTGCTCACCCACCGCAGCGGCCTGGCCGACTACACGAACGCCATGTTCAACCAGACGGTGCCCGGCTTCGAGGCCGTCCGGAACCGGGTGTTCACCTACCAGGAGCTCGTCGGCCTGTCCCTCGCGGAGCCCCGCACCACCGAGCCCGGTGTCGCGTACAAGTACTCGAACACCAACTTCGTCGTCGTCGGCATGCTCATCGAGAAGCTGACGGGCCGTCCGGTCGCCGACGCCTACCGGGACCGCATCATCGAGCCGCTGAGACTGCGGCACACCTCGTACGTGCACCCCGACACCCGCATCCGGGGTCCGCACGCGCGTGGTTACCTGCACCCCGACGAGGCGGGCGCGCCGCTCGTGGACTCCACCGAGCAGACCGTGTCCTGGGCGCAGTCCGCCGGGGCGGTCATCTCCAGCCCCGCCGACCTGAACACCTTCACCAGCGCGCTCATGCGCGGCCGGCTGCTGTCCCCGGCCACGCTGGAGGCCATGACGACGGTGACGCCGACGGACACCACCAACACCCGCTTCTACGGCCTCGGTCTGCGCCGGTACGACCTGTCGTGCGGCACGCAGGTGTACGGCCACACCGGCACGGTGCAGGGGTACTACACGTACGCCTTCTCGACCCGCGACGGCAGCCGCAGCCTGTCGGCGATGGCGAACACCTCCAACCGCGGCGAGGTCAACACGGTGCTCGGCGGCACCCTGGAGGCCGCGTTCTGCGGGAAGAAGCCGGCGGCCACGCCGTCCGCCGCGCCGACGGCCCGCTCCGCCGAGCCGTCCGCACGGAGCGCGGTGTCGCTGCCCGCCGAGCGCGACCTGGCCGAGAGGCGCTGAGCAGGCGTCACCGGGGGACCCGTTGCCGCGTGGGTCCCCCGGTGACGCCCGGTACCGCCCGGCCGGCCGCCGGCCCCGTCAGGGGGCCACGGCGCGGCCGGTCTGCGGGGAGATCCGGCCGGAGCACAGGCCCTTGCTCGCCAGCGTCTGCGCGATGCGCGGGATCGCGGCGAGGGTGTTCGCCGACCATTCGTGCATGAGCATGATCTGCCCGTTGGTCAGCCGGGCGGCCGCCTGCACGATCGCGTCGGTACTGGCGCCGTTCCAGTCCTGGGAGTCGACGTCCCAGATGACCTGGGTCAGGCCGTACTTGGCGGCGACGGTCCGTACGGTGGTGTTGGTCTCCCCGTACGGCGGACGGAACAGGTTCGGTGTACCGCCGCCCGCGTTCGCGATGGCCTGCTGGGTCCGGGAGATCTCGGAGTCGATCTGCGCCTGGCCGAGCTGGGTCAGATGCGGGTGGGTGTAGCTGTGGTTGCCCACCCACATGCCGGCGCCGACCTGGGCCCGCACCTGGGCCGGGTAGGCGGCGGCGTACTGGCCCTGGTTGAACATCGTGGCGCGCAGCCCGTTCTGCCTGAGCGCGTTCAGCAGGGCAGGGGTGTGGGTGGTGGACGGGCCGTCGTCGAAGGTGAGGGCGACGTACCCGGTGCAGGCGGCGGCGTGCGCCGGGGTGGCGCCGGTGCCGACGGTGACGGTGCCCGCCGCGGCCGTCGCGGCGACGGCCAGTCCCAGGGCCAGGGACCGGGGTGCGGCGCGCCTCCGGCTCACCCGCTTCACCACCTCGACCCTCTTCACCCGCTTCACCCGCTCACCGTGATGCTGGAGCTGCCGCTGCTCTGGTAGCCCTCCGTGGCGAGGATCATGTAGTAGTTGAAGCTGCCGAGCCGCATTCCGGCGCGGGCCCACGCGTCGAAGTGGTTGCCGGTGGTGATGGTCCCGCCGGTCCGCTTCTGCTGCCGGACGCTCCAGTACTGGTTGAAGGTCTTGGTGCCTTCGACGGAGGGGGCGTTGTACCGGGTGGTCTGGTAGATGTCGTACGTGCCGCCGTCGCTGGTGACGGTGCCCTTGTACGTTCCCGTGGGCCGGTAGGTGCCCCAGTTGTCGACGATGTAGTACTCGACGAGCGGGTTCGAGGTCCAGCCGTAGAGCGTCAGGTAGCCGTTGCCGGACGGGTAGAAACTGCCCGAGTAGCGCACGGTCCTGCGGCCGCCGTTGCTCCAGCCCTTGCCGCCGACCCAGTTGCCGCAGTTGGTCCAGTTGCTGCGGTAGCTGCCGCCGGAGGACAGGGTCATGGAGACCGATCCGCCGCCGTCGGTCCAGAACGAGTAGAAGTACCCGTTGTGCGTCCCGGTCTGGTTGGTGGTGATGACCGTGTCCGCGTGGGCGGTGGCGGGCAGCAGCAGGCCGGACGCGGTGGCGGCCACGGTCAGGGCGCCGGCCCGGCCGATGAAGCCCCTGCGGCTCATCGAGCGGTCGAGGGCGTTGTCCATGCTTCCTCCTGGTGAGGCTCGTGCGCAGGCCGGGCCACGTCCGCATGTCCCGCGCGGCTCGGCGGGATCGGGTGGGGACGGCGTGGCCAGGGCTGCGTGAGGGAAGGACCGCGCGCTGTGGGCGCGGTGGAACCGGTGGGGGGAAGGGCTCGATCGCTGGAGAGTATGGGCCCGTCTCGGAACGGCGGTCAATGCATTCGTTTCCGAAAGTCCACCGAAAGTTCGGAGGTGATCATCCAGGCCGACGCTCGAAACAATTCGACGTCACGAGGGGGAGTTCAGAGGGTTGAGGGCAGCCAGGAGTGCCGTAACGGTTGACGAGTGAACCCTAGGTGACTACTTTGCGCGCAACACTCGCCACCCAGATCGAAACTTTCGAAGCCAGAGGCGACGGTGCGCCGTCCCTGTCGAGGTCCGACGGAGACGGCGCACGGCGCCACGCCTCACTGATCGGAGTAGCGGATGTCCCCGATGGTCCAGGCGCTGACGTCTTCCAGGGCGACGCGGTACATGCCGCCCGTGTCCGGGATGCCGACGCTCCCCTGGAGAATCCGGGCGAGGTGGAAGTGGAGGTGCGTGGGGCGGCCGGAGCGCGGCGGCGCGGCGTCACTGTCGCTGTCGGGGCGCACGGCGAACAGGCGGGCGAAGTGGTGCAGATCCGCCGAGTCCCTCAGCACCTCTGCCACGCGCTGCTTCCACAGGGCCTCGGGCGCCAGTCGTCCTGTGATGACGGCTCCGGGGACCACCACGGTCAGGGACATCCGACTGCTGTGCTGCGACTCGACCTCCTCGGCGATGCCGAGAAGCAGATCGTCAGGATGCGACATGCCTCAAGAGCCTAGCTCAGGGGGGCGTGCGCTCCGCACACCGGGTGGGGCACGGGCGGACGTGTCGCCCCGCTCACCCCTCGGTCTCTCTCAAGCCCTCCTGCTCGTAAGGGAGTTGCGGGGAGACGGACGACCGCCTATCCGTCCCGTCGGCCGGTCGTGGTGACGCGGGTGACCGCCTCCAGGGTGAGGGCGCGGTCGTGGGGTGCCGGGGACAGGGCGCGGTGCAGGGTCAGGCCCTCGATGAGGGCGTCGAGTTGGCGGGCCGTGTCCGGGTCGAAGTGCTTCTCCAGGTGGGTCCGGCTGCGCGCCATCCACTCCTGGGTGAGTTCCCGGTAGGCCGGCCTGCGCGCGGCGAGGGTGTACAGCTCCTGGGTGAGGACGAGGTCGCGTCGGCTTCCCTCGGACAGCGTGTGGATGAGGTCGGCCACCGCCGCTCTGGCCTGGTCGCGGTCGGCCGGCGGGGCGAGGTGCGCGTCGAACAGGGCCACGATGTGGTCGGTGAAGTGCCGGAACGCCTCGCGGAGCAGGTCGTCGATGCCGCTGAAGTGGTAGGTCATCGAGCCCAGGGGCACACCGGCACGTGCGGCGATCTTGCGGTGGGAGACTCCGGCGACGCCGTCGTCGGCGATGAGGTCGAGGGTGGCGGCGATGATCCGCGCGCGGCGCTGCGGGTCGGTGTGTCCGGTGGCCATGGCGGCGCCCTCACAGGTCCCGGACCGGGCGGGCGGGGTTGCCGAGGGCGAGGACGTTCGCGGGCACGTCCTTCGTGACCACGGCGCCGGCGCCGATGACCGCGTTGTCGCCGATGGTCACGCCGGGGCACACGATCACTCCCCCGCCGAGCCAGACGTTGTCGCCGATGGTGATCGGCCGGGCGGCCTCCAGCTTGTCCCGGCGCGGCTGCGGTTCCAGGGGGTGGGTGGGGGTGAGCAGCTGGACGTTCGGGCCGATCTGGCAGTCCTCGCCGATGGTGATCGTCGCGACGTCCAGCGCGGTGAGGTGGTAGTTGACGAAGGTGCGCGCGCCGATCGTGATGTTGCTGCCGTAGTCGACGTAGAGCGGCGGCCGTACGTGCGCCTCCTCGCCCAGGGAGCCGAGCAGTTCGGCGAGGAGCGGGCGGGCGGCGTCGGCGTCCTCGGCGTAGGCGGCCTGGTAGCGGGCGGCCAGGCGCGCCGCGTGCTGCTGGCGGCGGGCGATCTCGGGATCGTCGGCGATGTAGAGGTCCCCGGCGAGCATGCGCTCCAGGTTCGTGCGCGGGTCGCCCGCGAAGTAGTCCGTCGGCATGAGTACGATCGTACACTCCAGAATGTACGATCGTACGCTCCGTCTCGCTCCTCGCCGCCTCGGGAGTCAGGTCGACCGCCGCACTCGATCGGTACGCGCCAATAGGGCCACCGCCGCGCGCCCAGCCGCCGGGACCGGCCTCACACCGAGGGCCGGCCGTCGCACCGGCCGCACCGTGCGCGTATGCACCCCACGACCGGCCATCACACTTCGCCCACACCTCCCCCACAGGAGGCACACTTTCGGTCGACGTCGGTCCGGGGCGTCGGTGAGGGGCAGACGGTGGGTGTGCCGCGCGCCTAGCCTCCCGGGCCATGCGATCACCCTTGATGAGACGCCTCGGTCTCACCGCCGCCCTCGCCCTCTTCCTCGCCGTGTTCGGCATGGCGCCGTCGGCGAGCGCGGCCGACCCGGGCCCCGCCGAGCTGAAGTTCACCACCGACGCCGCGACCACCACGCCCGGCGGCACGGTGAACCTGACGATGACGCTGACGAACAACAAGACGTACGACATCTGGTTCGTCCACCAGACGATCGACCCGACCTGGCTGACCACCCAGCGCCCCGACCTGAAGTACTCCTTCACCGGCTGCGCCCTCGCCACGGCCTCCGGCAGCACCCCCTGTTCCGGCACCGGCCCCGCCGACCTCGGCGCCAACTACGGCGCCCCCATCCCGCCCGGCCAGACCCGGACGGTGACGCTGACGCTGCAGATCGCCCCCGACTCCGGCTGCAACGGCAACATCGGCTTCTACTCGTACTTCTACGCCGAGTTCAGCGACGGCACGAGCACCAGCGGCGGACCGGTCTACACGCCCGAGACGCGCGTGCTGTGCTCCTGACGGCTCCGGCGCCCCGGTGGCCGGTGACCTGAAACCGGTCCACGGCCACCCGGCGGACGGCGCACGCCGGCCACCGCCTCGCCGGCGGGCCCCAGCGGCCCGCCGGTGCCCCGCGTTCCCGCTCCCACCTGGACGGCAGCCCGCGAACGGCGGCCCGGCGGCGGCCACGGTGCGCCGCCGGACCGGCGGCCCGCACCGGACGGCCGCCGTCCGGGCACCTGCGTTTTTCCGTCAGGTTTCGCAGCGGGAGCACAAAAGCTCCACACACGCCTCACTATTTGACGCGACGGATGCGTCGACGACCGGTCTCTGAGGGGGAAGCCGGCGTCACGCGAGGGGGTGGGTCCGCTCCGCGGAGCCGTGCTCACCCCTGCCCTGGGAGGGGACAGCACCGCATGAAGCGGACCTTACGCACCACCCTGCTCACGACGGGCGCGCTCATCGCCGCGCTCGGCGTACCGGCCACGCCGGCGCACGCCGACGCCCCGGAGCCGCGGATCGATCTGCGGGTGCTCGTGGTGAGTGACGGCGGCCCGGCCACGGACGCCATCGCGGCCGAACTGGACGCCGCCGGCACGCCGTACACCGAGATCGACCTCACGCGCTCCGACCGCCCCGTGATCGACGCCGGCTACCTCGCGGACACGGTGGACGGCCGGGAACGGGCCCGGTTCCAGGCCGTCGTCCTGCCCAACGACAACCCGTTCCCGGCGAACTCCCCGGAGATGACCGCCCTCGCGGCCTACGAGAAGGCGTACGACATCCCGCAGGTCGATGCCTACACGTACGCCCGCCCCGAGGCCGGGCTCCAGTATCCGATCCACGGCGGCTACTCCGGGAGCGTCGACGGGGTGCGCGCCCGGGTGACCGACGCCGGCCGTTCGGGACCGTTCGGCTATCTCGACGGGCCGGTGCCGTTCGAGGACAACTCCCCCACCGTGGGCGAGAGTTACGCGTATCTGTCGACCCCCGCGGCAGGCGCCGACTTCACACCGTACGTCGAGGCGGCGATCCCGGGCACGGCCAAGCGGGGCTCACTGGTGGGCGAGTACCGGCACGACGGGCGCCGCGAACTCGTCGTCACCTTCGTCTACAACCGCCACCAGCAGCAGTTCCGGCTGCTGGCCCGCGGCATCGTCGAGTGGATGACCGGCGGGGTGCGGCTCGGCGCCTCCCGCAACTACTTCGCCGTACACGTCGATGACGTCTTCGCCGCGGACGACCGCTGGAACTCCACCCTCGACTGCACGCCCGGAGACGTGGACTGCACGGACCCGAACGCCACCCCCGACCCGATCCGCATGACCCCGCGGGATGTCGACCACGCCGTCGCCTGGCAGCGCGAGCGGGACTTCACCCTCGACTTCGCCTACAACGGCGCCGGCAGCGCCGACCACCGGCAGGACAACGACGGCGCCGACCCGCTGGCCGACCGGCTGATCGCCGAACGGGACGAGTTCCGCTGGATCAACCACACCTACACACACGCCTTCCTCGGCTGCGAGCAGGACACCACCGTGGTGCCGTGGCGGTGCGCCACGAACGCGGACGGCACCACCAAGTGGGTCAGCCGGGAGGACGTCTCCGACGAGATCGCCGCCAACCGGGCGTGGGGGCGGCGCGCCGGACTCCCCCAGGACGACAGCGAGTTGGTCACGGGTGAGCACTCCGGGCTGCGGGTGCTGCCCCAGCAGACCGCCGACAACCCCAACCTGGCGCTCGCCCTGGCCGACAACGGCGTCACCTGGCTGGCGTCCGACAACTCCCGCGAGCCCGACCAGCGGCGGGTCGGGCCCGCCACGTCGGTGCCCCGCTACCCGGTGAACGTCTTCTACAACGCGGGACGGGCAGCCGACCAGGTCGACGAGTACAACTGGATCTACACCGCCCGGGCGCAGGGCGGCAGCGGCATCTGCGAGGACAACCCGGCCACCACCACCTGCCTGCCCGCCCCGCTCGACCCGGCCACCGGCTACCAGGAGCACATCGTGCCCGTGGAGCGGCAGATCGCGCTCGGTCACGTCCTCGCCAACGACCCCAAGCCGCACTTCATCCACCAGTCGAACCTGGCCGAGGACCGTATCGCCTATCCGGTCCTGGACGGTGTGCTCGACGGCTATGCCGCGCTGTTCGCCGAGAACACCCCGGTGGTCAATCTGCGGATGAAGGACATCGGGAGAGAGCTTCAGCGGCGCGCCGCGTGGCGGGACGCCGTGCGGGACGGCCGGGTGACCGCCTACCGCGTCGGCGACACCGTGACCGTCGAGAGCCCGGACGGCGTGGCCGTTCCGGCGACGATGCCCGACGGCACCACGCGGGCCGGCGCCGCCTTCGGCGAGGCGTACGCGGGCGAACGGTCCGGGTGGACGGCGTCCGCGGGAGCGCCGCTGACGCTCACCCTGCCGGCGTCCGCCGCGCCGGCCGCGGCCGGCGGCACGACCGCCGACGCGGACGGCTCCGCACCGGCACCGGACACCCGCGTCCCCGAGGGCGTGGCCGAGCCGGTCACCCCCCGCGCCGGGGGCTGACCGGCGTACGGCAGCGAGGTCCCGGCCGCCCCGTCGCGGCCGGGACCGGCACCACCACCCCACACCCCGGCCGTGGAGCACATCGATGCACGTTGACCACGGCGCGCGACGCTCCGGCGCTCCGCGCGTCACCCTGCTCACCGAAGGCACCTATCCGCACAGCCACGGCGGTGTGAGCGTCTGGTGCGACCAGCTCGTCACCGGCATGCCCGACGTCGACTTCGACGTCATCGCCGTCACCGGCACCGGGCGGGAGCCGGTCGTGTGGGACCTGCCAGGCCATGTCGCCGGGGTGCGGTCGGTGCCGATGTGGGGTCCCGCTCCGCCGGGCCGGGCGCCGCGCGGCCGGGCCCGCAGGCGGCTCGAAGCCGCCTACGAGCGGTTCCTGGCCGCGCTGGTCGACGCCTCGGCCGAGGACGGCTTCGCGCCCGCCCTGCACACGCTGGGGCGGGCGGCGGCGGACGGACAGCTCAGCCCCTTCCTGCGGGGCGACACCGCGATCGCCGTCCTGACCGCCGTATGGACGCGTCCCGGGCTCCCCGTACGCGAGGCGCGGCCGACGCTGCACGACGCGGTCACCGCGACCGCCCTGCTGGAACACGCCCTGCGCCCGCTGGCCGCGCCGCCGCCCGAGACGGGGGTGGCGCACGCCGTCAGCGGAGGCGTCGCCGTGCTGCCGGGGCTGGCCGCGCTGGAGCGGCACGGGGTTCCGCTGCTGCTGACCGAGCATGGCGTCTACCTGCGCGAGCGGTATCTCGGCTACCGGAAGGCGCCGTACCGCTGGCCGGTCAAGGCGGTACTGCTGGGGTTCTTCCGGCTGCTCGCGGAGGAGACCTACCGCCGGGCGGCTCTGATCACCCCCGGCAACCGCTACAACCGGCTGTGGGAGGAGCAGGGCGGCGCCGATCCGGCGTCGATCCGCACGGTCTACAACGGCGTCGACCCCGCCGCCTTCCCGCCGGCCGGACCCGAGCCGGACCACCTCACCCTCAGCTGGGCCGGACGGGTCGACCCCATCAAGGACCTGGAGACCCTGATCCGCGCCTTCGCCCTGGTCCGGGAGCGGCTGCCCGACGTGCGCCTGCGGCTGTTCGGCGGGACCCCGCGCGGCGGGGAGGGCTACCGGGAGCGGTGCGAGGCCCTGGCCGCCGAGCTGGGACAGGCCGGTGCCGTGACATTCGAGGGGCGCGTCGACGACATCCGGGACGCCTACGCCGCGGGGAACGTGGTGATGCTGTCGAGCATCAGCGAGGGCTTCCCGTTCACGCTGATCGAGGCCATGTCGTGCGGGCGGGCCACGGTCTCCACCGATGTGGGCGGGGTGCGGGAGGCCGTCGGCGACACCGGACTCGTGGTGCCGCCGCGCGATCCGGCCGCGATGGCCGCCGCCGCGCTGGAGCTGCTGGACGATCCCGCCCGGCGCCGGGCGATGGGCGAGGCGGCCCGGCTGCGGGTGATCGAGCAGTTCACCCTCCGCCAGACCATCGACACCTTCCGCGCCATCTACCACGAACTGTCCACGGTCGGCGAGGCGTTGCCCGCCGACGACGTCCTGTCCGCCTCGGCGGTCACCGACACGGAGAGAAGCCTCACCGGATGAGCGGGCCGATATCCCTGGAACCCGGCGGCGCCGAGCAGGACACGCTCGCGCTGCGGCTGGCCCGGCCGCGACCGCCACACCAGCCGCAGCCCCCGCACCCACACCCACACCCACACCCGCACCCGCACCCGCCGAGCACGGGCCGGGCCGGCCCGCCGCGTCGCCGTCCGCGCTGGGCGCTGGACGACACGACGCTCGCGATCCGGCTGCCGCGCACCGGGCCCGACGAGGAGGCGGTCAGCGCGCTCGCCGCCGAACTCGCCGACCGGATCGGCCCGGCCGTCCACCCGTACGAGGTGGCCGCGCTGCTGGAGGCGGAGGGCCTGTCCGCCTCCGTGATCAGGGAGCGGTACGGCCATCCGAACCTGTTCTCGCTTGCGTCCGCGCTGTACGCGCGGGTGCCCCGGACCTTCCCGGAGCCGCCCGCCGCGGCCGACCCGTGGCGGCCCGACACGGTGCGCTGTCTGCTGCGCGGGCTGCTGTTCGCACTTCCGTCGCTGGCGTATCTGCTGACCGCCCCGTTGTGGCGCGTCGACCGGCACGCCCCCGTCCTGGTCGTGGCCGGTGTCGTGTCCTGGGCGTGGGGGCAGGCGCTGGGCCACCGCGCGCATCTCCGGCTGGTGGCGGGACGCCGGGAGGCTTCCCGCTCTCTGCTGACCGGGTCGCCGGCGGGCGCGGCGGTGGCCACCGGCCTGGCCGTACCGGTCGCCTGGGGTGGTCCGGCCGGCCCGGTCACCGGGGTCGCCGTCGCCGCGGTCGCCGCGCAGTCGCTGTATCTGGCGGCGGCGGGCGTGTTGCTGGTGCTGGGGCGGGAGCGGCTGCTGCTGGCCGCGCTCGGTCCGCTGATCGCCGGTGCGGCGGTACTGCCGTGGTGGGAGCCCGGCCCGGCGGTGCGGGTGGGCCTGCCGCTGCTGGCACTGCTGGTCACGCTCGCGGTGACCGCGCGGGTGCTGCGGGCGGGCCTCGCCGTCCCGGCCGCTCCCGACGGGCCTCCGCCGAGGCTGCGGGCGTCCCTGCCCTACGGTCTGTTCGGTCTGGCGGCGGCGGTGCTCGTGCTGCTGGAGGGCCGGCGGCATCCGTACGCGGTGATCGCGCTGACGCTGAGCATGGGCCCGGCGGAGTGGCTGCTGTACCGCTACCGCGGCTGGTCGGTCGCCGCGCTGCGGGCCAGCGTGACGCCCCGGGGGTTCCTGCTGCGCTCGGTGGGTGTGCTGGGTCTGTGCCTGTCCTCCTATCTCCTGCTGGTGCTGCCGGCGGGCCTGCTCACCGGGGCGGGTCCGGTCACGCTGCCGCTGCTCGCGGCGACGCTGTGGACCGCGCTGCTCCTCCAGGCGTTCGGGGTGGCCTGGCCGCCGGCCGTGCTCTGCCTGGCCGCCGCCGGCGCGGCCGGGGCGGTCACCTGGCTGGGCCTGCCCCCGGGTCCCGCCGCGCTGCCCCTCGCCTGCGGCACGGCCGCGGTGTGTCTCGCGGCGTGCGCGATCCGTGTGCTGGGCCGACCGTCCCCGCACGCCTGACCGCCGGGCCGCCCGCCGCCCGGCGAACCGGCCCGGCCCGCACTCCCCCGGCCCCTGCCTCGCCCCACCGCCGCCCGACCCGCCTCACCACCACTCCACTCCAGCCCCACCACCGCGCCACCCTCCCCACCCGACGAAAGGACCCCGAGAGTTGACCCCCGCACCGCTCGCCGCCGTCACCGGAGCCGAGGGCTTCATCGGCTCGCATCTCACCGAGGCGCTCGTGGCCTCGGGCCACCGTGTCCGGGCCATGGCCCAGTACAACTCGTTCTCCTCCTACGGCTGGCTGGAGACCCTGCCCGCCGACGTCCTCGACCACGTGGAGATCGTCCTCGGCGACGTCCGCGACCCCGGCTCGGTCCGCGGGCTGCTGGACGGCGCCGACTGCGCCTACCACCTCGCCGCGCTCATCGCGATCCCGTACTCCTACCAGGCGCCGCACAGTTACGTGGACACCAATGTCACCGGGACGCTGAACGTGCTGGAGGCGGTGCGCGCGCTGGGCACGCCGCGCCTGGTGCACACCTCGACCAGCGAGACGTACGGCACCGCGCAGACGGTCCCCATCACCGAGGACCACCCGATCAACACGCAGTCCCCGTACGCCGCCTCGAAGGCCGGGGGCGACCGGCTGGCCGACAGCTACCACGCCAGTTTCGGCACGCCCGTGGTGACCCTGCGCCCGTTCAACACCTTCGGGCCGCGCCAGTCGATGCGCGCGGTGATCCCCACCGTCGTCGGCCAGGTGGCGGCCGGGCAGCGCACCCTCACGCTCGGCGACCTGCGGCCGACCCGGGACTTCACCTTCGTCGAGGACACCGCGCGGGCGTTCCTCGCGGTGGGCACCGCGCCGGCGGAGCGGGTCGTGGGCCGCACCTTCAACGCCGGGACGGGCGGGGAGATCTCGGTCGGGGACCTGGTCGCGCTGATCGGCAAGGTCATGGACGCGCCGCTCGACGTCCGCGAGGACCCCGAGCGGCTGCGGCCGGCCGCCTCGGAGGTGATGCGGCTCGTCGCGGACGCGTCCCGGCTGACGGCGGCGACCGGCTGGCGGCCCCGCCACACGCTGGAGGAAGGGCTCGCCCGGACCGTGGAGTGGTTCACCGACCCGGCCAACCTGGCCCGCTACAAGACCGGCATCTACAACATCTGACCGACCGGCACGTACCGCAGGAGGTATGCCATGCACGCAGTGATCCTGGCCGGAGGAAAGGGTGTCCGGCTGCGGCCCTACACCACCGCGCTGCCCAAGCCGCTCGTCCCCATCGGTGACCAGCACGCCATCCTCGACATCGTGCTGCGCCAGCTGTCCACGGCCGGCTTCACCCGCTGCACCATCGCGATAGGCCACCTCGGCCACATCATCCGCGCCTACGTCGGCGACGGCGCGCAGTGGGGCATGGGCATCGACTACGCCACCGAGGAGAGCCCGCTGGGCACGATGGGCCCGCTGCTCACTCTCCGGGAGCGGCTGCCGGAGCACTTCCTGGTGATGAACGGCGATGTGCTCACCGACCTCGACTACGCCGACGTGCTGCGCCGGCACGAGGCATCGGGCGCGCCCCTGACGATCGCCACGTACGCCCGCAAGGTGCACATCGACTTCGGGGTGCTGACGACGGACGCGAGCCGGGTCGTCGCCTTCACCGAGAAGCCCAGCATCGACTACCGGGTGTCCATGGGGGTCTACGGCGTCTCACGCGCCGCCCTCGACGGCTACACCCCGGGCCTGCCGCTCGGCTTCGACGAGCTGGTGCTGGACCTGCTCGCCGCCGAACGGCCGCCGCACGCCTACGAGTTCGACGGCTACTGGCTGGACATCGGCCGCCCCGACGACTACGACCGGGCCAACGCGGAGTTCACCAGCCGCAAGTCGCTGCTGCTCAAGGGAGCCTGAACCACCGATGCGCATCCTCGTTCTCGGCGCCACCGGCTATCTCGGCGGGCCCGTCGCGCGGCGGCTGCGGGCCCTGCCGGGCGCGCGGGTCGTGGTCGGCGGCCGCTCCCCCGGCGCCGACGTCCCCGTCGACCTCGCGGCCGACCGTCCGCGCGACCTGGCGAGCACGCTGGCCGCGGTCGCGCCCGACGCCGTCGTCAACTGCGCGGGCGCGACCGGCGGCGACGCCGTCACCCTCGCGGAGGTCAACGCCCGTGGGCCGGCCGTGCTGTGCGCGGCGCTGCGGGAGGCGGCTCCCGCGGCCCGGCTGGTCCACCTGGGCTCGGCCGCCGAGTACGGGCCCGGGACGCCGGGCCGGCCGGTGACCGAGGCGGCGGCGACCAGTCCGGCCGGCCCCTACGGTGCGACGAAGCTGGCGGGCACGGTGGCGGTGACCGCGTCGGGCCTGGACGCGGTGGTGCTGAGGGTGGGCAACCCGGTGGGTCCGGGCGCGCCGTCGACCGGGCTGCCCGGCCGGGTCACCGCTCTGCTGGCGCGGGCCGGGCGTGATCCGGACACGACGGTGCGGCTGGGTGACCTGTCGGCGCACCGTGACTTCGTGGACGTACGCGACGTGGCGCGGGCGGCGGAACTGGCGGCGACCGCGTCGGGGCCGCTGCCGCCGGTCCTCAACATCGGCGGCGGCGAGGCGGTGGCGGTGCGGGAACTGGTGCGAAGGCTGGCCGGGGTGGCCGGTTTCCGCGGTCGGATCGTGGAGGCGGGCGGCGGCGGATCCGCGCGGTCCGCCCGCGTGTCCTGGCAGTGCTCGGACATCACCGCCGCGCGGGACGCCCTCGGCTGGCGGCCGGCGCACTCCCTCGACGACTCCGTGGCGGCGCTGTGGGCGGCCATGGGCGCGCCGCCGCGCGGTCCCGAAGAGGTGCCGGCGCGGTGAGCCTGCTGATTCCGCTCTACGTCCATCCGGCGGAGGACCCCGCCGCGTGGCAGCGCCTGGTCGCCCGCGCGGCGCACACGTACGCCGTCGTGCTCAATCCGGCCAACGGCCCGGGAGACGCCCCGGATCCGGCGTTCGTCGCCGCGGCCGGTGCACTGCGCGCGGCGGGGGCCCGGCTGCTCGGCTACGTGGACACCGACTACGGCGCGCGCGACCCGGCGCGGATCACCGCCGACCTGCGCCGCCACCGGGAGTGGTACGGCGCGGACGGCTGCTTCCTGGACCAGGTGACCGCGGCGCCGCACGGGTTGCCGGCCTGCCGCCGTCTGGTGCGGTCCCTGCGCCGGCTCGGTGCGTCGACCGTCGTCCTCAACCCGGGCGTCCACCCGGCGCCCGGCTACGCGCGGCTCGCCGATCTGACGGTCACCTTCGAGGGGCCGTGGTCCGTGTACGTGTCGGCGTTCAGCCGCCCGGAGTGGGCCGCGCGCCTCCCGCCCGACCGGCTGTGCCACCTGGTCTACGGGGTGCCCCCGCCGCTGGTGCCGCTGGCCGTGCGCACCGCGCGCGAGCGGGGCGCGGGGGTGTGCGGGCCGGTGACGGGCGAACCGCCCAATCCCTGGTCCGGGTTGACCCCCGCCCTGACCGAGGCGGAGGGGTGAGCGGAGCGGTGGGCAGACGGTCGAGCGGACGGCTGCGGCGGCGCCCGGCGCCCCTCCTGGTCGCCCTCGTCCTCGCCTTGGCCCTCACGGGCTGCGCGGACGGCGGCGGTCGCCGCGCGGAGGGCGGGGTGTGGCAGCCGCGTCCCGGGCTGGCCTGGCAGTGGCAGCTGGACGGCAGGGTCGACCCGTCCGTCGACGTGCCCGTCTACGACATCGACGGATTCGAGAACACGGCCGCCGACGTCGCCCGGCTGCACCGCGACGGCCGCAAGGTGATCTGCTACGTCAACGTCGGCGCCTGGGAGGACTTCCGCCCGGACCGACACGCCTTCCCCCGCTCGGTGCTGGGCCGCCCCAACGGCTGGCGCGGCGAGCGGTGGCTGGACATCCGCCGGGTGTCGGTCCTCCGCCCGCTCATGGAGCGCCGGTTCGACATGTGCCGGGACAAGGGCTTCGACGCGGTGGAGCCCGATCTGGTCGAGGGGTACGGCAACGACACGGGCTTCCCGCTCACGGGGCGTGACCAGCTGCGATACAACCGCATGATCGCGGACATCGCGCACGAGCGGGGTCTGGCGGTGGGCCTGAAGAACGACCTCCCCCAGATCCCGCAGCTGCTGGACGACTTCGACTTCGCGGTCAACGAGGAGTGCGCGCAGTACGGGGAGTGCGCGCTGCTGGAGCCGTTCGTCGCGGCGGGCAAGGCGGTCTTCCACGTGGAGTACGCCGAGCCGACGGCCCGCTTCTGCCCGGTGGCCCGGGAACTGCGCCTGTCGTCGATGCTGAAGAGGCCGGAGCTGGACCGCTGGCGCAAGCCGTGCTGAGCGGCCGTACTTCTTTCGTTTTCCGGACCGCGGCGGGGTCAGGAGTTCGTTTCGTGTACTTCTGCCGCCGCACGCCCAGGGCACAAGGACGGTGACCGGCAGGCTCTTCCAGGGAACGGGGCTTCATGCTCGAACAGGACGATTCCGTGCGCAGGATCATCGCTCTTCACGAGGAGGTCGAGCAGCTCAGGCACGCCGTCGTCTCCCATGCCGTCATCGACCAGGCGATCGGTGTCGTGATCGCGGTGGGCGGTCTGTCGCCCGAGACGGCCTGGAACGTCCTCAAAGAGGTCTCCCAGCACACGAACATCAAGCTGCGGGAGGTGGCGGACCACATCGTGCAGTGGCCGCGCTGTGAGTGGCTGCCGCCGGAGATCCGCCGGGCGCTGAACGCCGCGCTGGACCGCGCGACGCGTTCCCCCGGCCCCGCGCCGAGCTGACCTCGCCGCACGCGGGCCGTGGTCAGCCGCGCAGGGTGGCGGACGGGCTGGTGCCGTAGGCCTCCCGGTAGAGGGCGGCGAAGCGGCCCGGGTGGGCGAAGCCCCAGCGGGCGGCGATCTCCCCGACCGTGGTGTCGAGCGGGCTCGCCGCGCGCAGGTCCCGGTGGGCCTGCGCGAGGCGCACCCGGCGCAGATAGGCGAGGGGTGTGGTGTCGAGGTGGCGGCGGAAGGCGTACTGCAGGGCTCGTACGGTGACGTGGGCGGCCGCGGCCATCTCGGCGACGGTGAGCGGCTGGTCGGCGTGGTCCTCGATGTGGGCGACGGCCCGCCGGACGGTGGCCGAGTGGGCGTCGGTACGGTCCTGCGCGGTGGGGTCCGTGTGCGCGGTGTTCGGGAAGGCCGCCAGCACGCTCGCGGCGAGCAGCTGGCCGCCGGTGGCGGCGATCAGCGGCTGTTCGGCGACGGCAGGGTCGGCGAGGACGTGGTCGCGCAGGTAGAGGATGGTGTGCCGCAGGTGGCGGGCAGCGGCGGGCGTGTGCGGCCGGTGCCCGGTCAGCCGGACCGGCTGCGGCCGTCGGCTCGGCGCGGTGGCGGCGACCTGGTCCAGCAGGGCGGGCTCCAGCATCGTGATGTTGTAGCGGGCGGTGCGGATCTGCCCGCGGTACGGCGCGTCGGGCGGGGCGAAGAGCACCATGTCGCCGGGGCCGAAGTTGTCCCGTACGCCCCGGTAGACGTGGTCCTGGACGGTGCCCTCGTGGATCAGGCACAGGCAGATCCTGCCGAGCGGCGTCACCGCGTAGCTCATGTCGAAGCCCAGGTCGATCTCGTCCACGCTGACGGAGGGCAGGGTGTCGCGGCGGATGCGTGCCCTGCTGTTCTCCGGGCTGCTGCTGCCGATCGTCATGCGGGCGTAGGCCCGGCAGAGGAAGTCCTCCGTGAGGTCAAGGTCGTCGCTCTCGAACACCAGCGAGGTCATCACGTCACCGTTCCTGATGGGCATCGAATGTCACACCTGCCCCGAACGAGCGGGGACGCACATCCCTGCGTGTTTCCGTGGTGGTCGTGTCGCCCGGTGACGGACCTGTGCGGGACACGCCGTCGGATGGACTATCGGGGCTGTCGACCGCTTATCAGGTCATATTGTGCGAAATATGACGAAACGCCACATCACGTACCTCGCGTGCGCCGCCGCGCTCGTCGGGGTGGGACTCGGTGCCGCTCCGCCGGTCGCCGAGCAGCGGACCCATCTGGTCTTCCCGGGAGAATCGATCCAGCAGGCCGTCGACGAGGCCGCGCCGGGTGACACCGTCCTGGTGGCCCCCGGCACCTATCACGAGAGCGTCAAGGTCACCACGCCCGGGCTGACCCTGCGGGGCATGGGGCGCGACACCGTGATCAAGCCGGGCACGGACAAGGCCGCCCACAGCTGCGCCGAGGCCGGCAACGGCATCTGTGTGACCGGGACGGCGGACCGTGACCTCGAGGACGTCACCATCGCCAACCTGACGGTGACCGGCTTCCCCCGCACCGGTGTGTACGCCGACGCGACGGACCAGCTCACCGTGCGCAACGTGGCGGCGGTGGCGAACGGGGTGTGGGGCATCGCCCAGGAGCACTCGGTGCGCGGCGTGTTCCGCAAGAACACGGCCCGGGGCAACGGCGACGCGGGCCTGTTCCTCGCCAACACGGTCAACGCCGAGGAAGGCGCCACCGACACCCGGGGAGCGGTGGTCGAGCAGAACCGGCTGGAGGACAACCGGATCGGGCTCACCGTCCGCCGTCTGCGCAACCTCACCGTGGGGAACAACCACGTCACCGGCAACTGCGCGGGCGTGTTCATCGTCGGCGACGAGAACAAGCCGCGGGCCGGCGCGCTGACCGTGCGGGACAACCACATCCTGCGGAACAACAAGTCCTGCCCGAAGACGGCGCGGCTCGACGCCCTCCAGGGCTCCGGCATCGTCCTGACCGGCGCCGAGGACACCCTGATCACCCGCAACGTGGTCACGGGCAACGCCGGGAACTCCTCCATGTCGGGCGGCATCGTCCTGATCAAGAGCATGGTGGGCACCACCAGCGAGCGGAACCGGATCACCGAGAACATCCTGCGCAACAACGCCCCGGCCGACCTGGTCAACGCGGACACCGGCCAGGGCAACACCTTCGTGGCCAACACCTGCGGGGCCTCCCAGCCCGCGGGCCTGTGCTGACCGGCCGGCCCCGGCCGACCGCTGAACCCCGGAAGGAAGGCGGCGCATGACGACCGCTCAGACCTCCCCACCGCCGTCCATGCGGCTGAGGGAGCTCGTGTTCGGGGCGGCGTGCGCCGCCGCCCTCCGCGCGGCCGCCCGGCTGGGCGTCGCCGACGCGCTCGGCGACTCCCCGCAGGCCGTGGAGGACCTGGCGGCGGCGGTGAAGACCGAACCGCAGCCGCTGCGGCGGCTGCTGAGGACCCTGTCCTGCTACGGCGTCTTCGCCGAGGGGCGGGACGGCACGTTCGCCCACACCGACATGTCCCGGCTGCTGCGCGAGGACGACCCGCACAGCCTGCGCGCCATCACCCTGTGGTGCACCGAGCCGTGGACGTGGGACGCGTGGCCCAAGCTCGACGAGGCGGTGCGCACCGGCCGCAACGTCGTGGAGGCCCTGTACGGAAAGGAGTTCTTCACCTACCTCAACGAGGACGCCCCGGAATCCGCGGACGTCTTCAACCGGGCCATGACGACCTCCAGCATGCAGTCGGCGCGTGACGTGGCGCAGTTCCTCGATCTGTCGGGGAGCTCGTCGGTCGCCGACATCGGGGGCGGCCAGGGACATGTGGTGGCGAGCCTGCTGGAGAAGTACCCGTCGCTCCACGGGACGCTGCTCGACCTGCCGCGCGTGGTGGAGAACGCCGATCCGCGGCTGCGGCCGGGCGGCGCGCTCGCGGACCGGGTGCGTGTCGTGCCGGGCGACTGCCGGGTGGCCGTCCCGGTCCAGGCCGATGTGTACATCATCAAGAACATCCTGGAGTGGGACGACGACAGCACGGCCCGGACGCTGCGCAACGTCATCGAGGCGGGCGGTCCCGGGACGCGGGTCGTGGTCATCGAGAACCTCGTCGACGACACCCCCTCGATGAAGTTCAGCACGGCCATGGACCTGCTGCTGCTCCTCAACGTCGGCGGGGCCAAGCACACCACCGAGAGCATGGTGAGCCGGCTCACCGGGGCGGGCCTGGTCATCGACGACATCCGGCCGGTCAACCCGTATCTGCACGCGTTCGACTGCGTCGTCCCGTCTCACGACGCCCGTTGAGGCGGCCGTGGCCCGCGGGCAGCACGCAACCGCCGGTCGCCGGGCACGCCTCACGGTGTGTCCGGCGACCGGCGGGGGCGGACGGCTCAGGCGGTGGCGTCCCGGTCCCAGCGGTAGAAGCAGTTCGCCATCGCGTCCTTCGGGGAGCGCCAGGTCGCCGGGTCGTACGCGGTGACGTACGCCGACAGGCGCTCGCTGATGTCCCGGAACTCGGGGTGCCCGGCCATCCTGGCGATGGTGGGACCCGGGTCCTGTTCCGCCTCGATGAGGTGCAGGTACACGTCGTCGAACTGGAACAGGCTGCGCCGGGACACCCCGATGAGGTGCGGGAGTTCCCCGCGGTCCGACTCCGCGAACACCTTGGCGATGTCCGGGGCCGAGCCGGGGGCCATCCGGGCGACGATCAGGGTCTGGTGCATGGTCGTGTGCTCCGTCCCGCTCAGTCGGTCAGGGTCGGCACGGGATCGCGCTCCGCGGCGGCCTGTTCGATGCGGTCCCGGATCAGCGCCATCTGGACCTTGGAGTTGCGGTTGATGTTGTCGGTCATCCAGTCGTCGTCGACCGGTGCGTCCGGCTTCATCTCGAAGTCCTGGGTCCACACCATCCGGGTGCCCTCGGGGAGCTCCTCGTACTGCCACCGGATGTTCATGTACGCGAAGGGGCCGGTCTCGACGCGGCGGGCGCGCACGGAGAGCGTGGCGCGGTCCGTCTCGCGTTCGGAGACCCAGCTCCAGACCTTGCCGTCCTTGTCGGGGTGCATGGTGAGGCGGAAGGTGGTCTTGTTCCCCTCCTGGGACAGGATCTCCGCGGAGGCGTACTCGCTGAACAGGTTCGGCCAGTTCGCCACATCGTTGGTCATGTCCCAGACGAGGTCGACCGGTGCGGCGATGACGATCTCGTTCTGCGTGTGTCCGGCCATCTCAGGCTCCCGCGAGCAGCGCGCTGTTGACGAGGTCGAGGAACTGCCGCGGCGTCTTGGAGCGCTCCGCGTCCGGCGGCATCGGGGTGCCGTACCGGTTCTCCAGTTCGCCGACGATGCCGAGCAGGCCCAGCGAGTCGATGCCGAAGGCGTCGAAGCCGGTGTCCTGCTGCTGCTCGAGTTCCGGCGCGGGGACGGTGACCCCGGCGGACTTCTTCATCAGTTCGGCGAGTTCTTCCACGGTGATGCGGTCACTCATTCGGTTTCTCCTTTGCTCTGTGACGCCTCACTGCGCGGCGTCGGTGGTGCCGCGGCGCAGCACCAGGGCCGAGTTCGATCCCATGAGGCCCCGGCTGAGGACCAGGGCCGTGCGCAGCTCGGCGGCGCGCGCCCGGCCGGTCACCAGGTCGAGGTCGTGGCAGATGTCGAACACGTTGGGGGTGGGCGGGACGATGCCCTGTTCCATCGCGAGCACCGCCGCCGCGGCGTCCAGCACGGGCGCGGCGCAGTAGCCCCGGCCGATGCCGGTCTTGGGGGCGGTGACGGGCACCCGGTGGCCGTGTGCGCCGAGGGCGTCGGCGAGGGCCAGTGCCTCGGCGCGGTCCGCGTCCGGTACGCCGAGGGCGTCGGCGAAGACCACGTCGACCTCCTCGGGGGCGCAGCCGGCCTCGTCGAGGGCGCCGCGGATGGCCTGCGCCAGTCCCTCCCGGGACTGTTCCCAGCGGGAGGCACCGGTGAAGGTCGACGCGTGCCCGGCCAGGTACGCCCGCGCCTGAGCCCCTCGCTCCAGCGCCGTGGTCTCGTCCTCCACGACGAGCACGGCGCCGCCCTCGGCGGGCACGAATCCGCAGGCCGCCGAGGTGAACGGGCGGTAGGCGCGGGTCGGGTCGTCGGCGGTGCTCAGCTCCTGGTAGCCGAGCTGGCAGACCACCGAGTAGGGGGCGAGCGGGGCCTCCGTCGACCCGGCCACGACGACATCGGTGCCGCGCCGGACGGACCGCGCCGCGTGGGCGAGGGCGTCCAGGCCGCCGGCCTCGTCGGCGGCGACCACCCCGCAGGGTCCCTTGAAGCCGCGGCGGATGGAGATCTGGCCGGTGCTGGCCGCGTAGAACCAGGCGATGGACTGGTACGGGCCGACGTAGCGGCTGCCCTTGCCCCACAGCTGCTGGAGCTCGCGCTGGCCGAACTCGCCGCCGCCGGAGCCGGCCGCGGTGACGACGCCGACGGAGTACGGCGCCCGTTCGGTGTCGGCGCGGGCGAGGTTCGCGTCGTCGAGGGCCAGGTCGGCGGCGGCCAGCGCGAAGTGCGTGAACCGGTCCGTCTGGACGAGGAAGCGTTCCTCGACGGCCGCCGACGGGTCGAACTCCCGGATCTCGCCGGCCACCTTCAGCGGCAGGTGCTCGCATCCCTCACGGGTGACCCGGTCCAGGACGCTGATGCCTTCCTTGGTGGCCTTCCAGAAGGTCTCGGTGGTGGTTCCGTTGGGCGCGACCACGCCGATTCCGGTGACGGCCGCGCGCCGTGGATGCGGTTCGCTCATGGTGTTCTCTCCCTCGGCCGGGTCAGGATCACCGCGGACTGGAAACCGCCGAACCCGCTGCCCACGGAGAGCACGCTGCCCAGTCGTCGTTCGCGGGCGACGCGCGGCACGTAGTCCAGGTCGCACTCCGGGTCCGGCGTCTCGTAGTTCGCGGTGGGCGGTACGACCTGATGGGCGAGTGCCAGCACACAGGCGACGACCTCGATCGATCCGATGGCGCCGAGGGAGTGGCCCACCATGGACTTGATGGAGCTCATGGGCGTGTCGTAGGCGTGCTGTCCCAGGGCCCGCTTGACGGCGGCCGTCTCGTGCCGGTCGTTCTGCTGGGTGCCCGAGCCGTGCGCGTTGACGTAGTCGATCGCCGTGGGGTCGAGCCGGGCGTGGTCCAGGGCGAGTTCGATGGCCCGGGCCATCTCCAGGCCCTCCCTGGTGAGACCGGTCATGTGGTAGGCGTTGCCGAAGGTGGCGTAGCCGCCGATCTCGCAGTACACACGGGCCCCGCGGGCCTGTGCGTGCTCCAGGTCCTCCAGGACGAGGACGGCGCCGCCCTCCCCCATGACGAAGCCGTCGCGGTCGGCGTCGAAGGGGCGGGACGCGTGGGCGGGGTCGTCGTTGTTGGGGGACGTCGCCTTGATCGCGTCGAAGCACGCCATCGTGATCGGCGAGATCGGCGAGTCGGAGGCGCCGACGATGCAGACGTCGGCCCGGCCCTCCTCGATCGTGTGGAAGGCGTACCCGATCGAGTCGAGTCCGGAGGTGCAGCCCGTGGAGACGGTCTGCACCGGCCCGTGGGCCCCGAACCGTTCCGCCACCGTCGAGGCGAGGGTGCTGGGCGAGAACGCGCGGTGGAGCTGCGGTTCGGCCTCGCGGTGGTCCACGTCCCAGCGCTGCCCGCCGTGGCTGACCAGCACGTAGTCGTGCTCCAGGCGGGTGGTGCCGCCGACCGCGGTGCCCAGGGAGACTCCGACCCGCCACGGGTTCTCCCGGGCGAGGTCCAGGCCGGCGTCCCGCACCGCCTCGTCGGCGGCCACCAGCGCGAACTGGATGTACCGGTCGCAGCGTGCGACCTCGTCGGCGTCCAGGCCGTGGGCCGCCGGGTCGAAGTCGCACTCGGCGGCGATCCGCGACCGCAGCCCGGACGGGTCGAAGAAGGTGATGCCCCGCGTCGCCGTGCGCCCGTGGGACAGCAGGTCCCAGAACGCCGGTACGCCGATGCCGCCGGGGGCCACGATGCCTATGCCGGTGACCGCCACGCGCCTGGTCATGACCGGACCTGGCCTTCGGCGGTCAGGGTGTCACCGGCGGCCGCGTCGGCGGCGACCGGGACCGCGTCGGTCTCCTCGGTGTCGACGTGGCCGAGCGGCGGGCTCGGGGCGAGCGGGCCGAGGTGGAAGACGATGCGGGCCTCGACGTTGCCGACGTTGCGGAAGCGGTGCCGCATGTAGGCGGGGATCATCAGGCCCTGCTCGGGCTGCAGCGGGTGGGGCTCGCCGTCCAGGTCCACCTCCAGCTGCCCGCACACGACGTAGACGAACTCCTCGGAGTACGGGTGGTAGTGCTCACCGATGCGGTCTCCGGGCTGCACGATGGCCACGCCCATGAAGCCGCTGGTGGAGCCGACCGTGGCCGGGGTGAGCATGGCGCGCAGGTCGCCACCGCGCCGGGTGTTGGGCTCGACCTCGCTGAGATGCACGATTCTGGGATTGGCTTTGATCACGACTTTCCTCCGATCGGGTGCCGCATCGACGCGGCGGCCTGGCCGCCGCGGCCGTGCGCTGACGCATCAGGCCTCGGTCTCCGCGCGGCGGTCGGTGACGAGCTCCATACGGGCGAGCGTGAGCAGGCGGGCGGGGGTGACCTCCGCCAGCGCGGAGGCGTCCACGCCGAGCGCCTTCGCGTCGAGCAGTGCCATCACCTCGGCCGCCTGTCCGCGGTCGCCGAGGCCGAGCACGAGAGCAGGGTCGTCGCCGGGCCCGTCCTGGACGTCGATGAGCCGCATCACGACGTCGTCGCGCTGGAAGATGGTGCTGCGCAGCACCGGGCTCCGCGGATCGTCCGCCGCCACCTCGTCCTGCCGGGCGAGCAGTTCGGCCAGCCGCAGGCCGCAGCCCTCGCGGGCCGGGTAGTACAGCGCGTTCCGCACGGCGTCCGGGGTCTCCCGGCCGGCGGTCACATGGTGCACGGCGGGCAGCGCCGCGCGGGTGAAGAAGGCGCGGGCGGACTCGCCGTCGTCGAGCTCGCGCCGCTGCTCCAGGTGGGGGTTGATGGCCTCCTCGACGGCGCGTACCTCGGGCTGCTTGGAGACGTGGCGCAGCGCGGCGAGCAGGTCGCCCCGCACCTCGATGGCCCGCACGACGCGATTGCCGTGCATGAACAGGGAGGTGCGGCACAGCCGGGTGGTGTCGTCGACGCGCGGCTCGGGCGAGGCGTAGGCGGCGAGGATCTTCGCGACGGTCTCCTCGCTGCCCGGCTTGATCGTGAAGGTGAGCGCGTGACGGATGACACCGTCACCGATCCTGGGCGCCGTCTGGAGCCGGCCCCTACGCGGTTCGACGTCCATCGACGGGCCGTCGGTCTCGCGGACGATGTGGAAGCGAAGCGACCTGGTGTCGCGGACGCAGCTGTGCAGCGGTGCCACCATCCGCACGTGCTCCTCGCTGTTCACCCAGGTGAGGAACGGCGGGGCGCTCTCCCACTCACTGGTGATGAGCCATTGGGAGGGGTTCTCGATGGACTGGCACAGCTGGTCGCTCACATGGCCGGGGACGGACGTGACCTGGCTGCACAGTTGCTCGTATGCCTCCAGGAACTGCTGCTGAGCACCGTCGTAGACGTCCACGAGCAGGACGACACGGAGCCTGGAGCCGTCGAACACGGACTGGGAGACACGCTGCGACACCTGGTGGGTCTGCGGTCCCGAAACACGCTCGGACGTAATGGTCATCCTGCGCACATCTCCTTCTAGGGGCGGGGGTGAACGTCGGTCACGGGGAGCGACGTCGGCGTTTCTCGATCCTGTGCCCGTCCCCTGAGGAGCGCGACTCGTATGAACTACGCGGGTGACCGGCTGCGCTCACAGGTCCGGAAAGGCGGGACGGGGCTCAGATGAGGTGGGCGAAGACGACGAGGTTCTCCGTGTAGTCCTTCGCCTGGCGGTCGTAGTCACCCGCACAGGTGATGAGCCGGACCTGGGCCTGGCCCGTGTCTCCGTACACACGGTCGTTGGGGAAGCGGTCCTTTTCGAACGTCTCCACGTGGTCGATGACGAAGGACGCCTTGCGCCCGTCGGCGCGCTTGACGTGGAAGACGTCGCCCTTCTCCAGTTCACTGAGCCCGACGAACACGGCGGGCGACGTCTTCGTGTCCACGTGCCCGGCGATGATCGAGGTACCGATCTCCCCCGGTGACGGCCCCTTGGCGTGCCAGCCGACCAGGTTGGTGTCATCGGGGGGCGGGGCCTCCAGCTGGCCCGAGGGGAGGATGGCGAGGTCCGTGAAGGGGGCGTCGACCGAGATCTTCGGGATGAGCAGGCGCACGGGCCTCGATCGCGGCAGATGCTTGAGGGCGGGCCCTTCCCGCTTCTCGACGGGCGGGGTCGGGGCGCCGGCCGACGCGCCGGCCGGCGCGGCCTGCGGCGGACGGGAGGGCTCGGTGGCTTTCTCGTCGTCCGCCGGGTTCATGAGGATGATCAGGAAGGCCGCGGCGCACATCACCATCGCGCCGAGGCGGTGTTTCGGCCCGGTGGGGGGCGCTGCCTGGTCGGCGGGGGCGGACGGACCGGGTGCCATCGGAAAACCACCTCACTGGGGGCACTGCGGGAGGGCGAACGGGGTACGGCGGCCGGAGCCGGCCGGGCCGCCACGCGGCGCGCGCGTGGCGGCCGCAGCGGCTATCTCACCGGGCATGGGTCAGACCAGGCTCTGGGCCGACTTCTTACGGCGCACCACGTAGAGGCCGAGACCGGCGGCGGCCAGCACGCCCAGCCCGCCCGCGGTCACCGACGGAGCGGCGAGGGCGCCGCCGCCGGTGTGCATCCCGCCGCGCGGCTTGTCGTGGCCGCCGTCCCAGGAGTCCTTGCCGTGCTCGCTGTCCTTGTACCCCGAGGAGTGGCTGTCCTTGTACCCCGAGGAGTGGCTGTCCTTGGACGACTCGGAGTCCTTGCTGCCCCAGCTGTCCTCGTTGACCATGACCAGGGCGCCACCGCCGGTGTGCACGCCACCGCGCGGCTTGTCGTAGTCCTTGTCCTTGTCCTTGTCCGAGGAGTCCTTCTCGTAGTCCTTGTCCTTGTACGAGGAGTCCTTGTCCGAGTCCGACGAGTCCTTGTACGAGTCCGAGGAGTGGCTGTCCTTGGTGTCCTTCGAGGAGCCGGAGTCCTTGTTCCACTCGTCCTCGTTGAGCGAGGTCAGCGCACCGCCGCCGGTGTGCACGCCACCGCGCGGGGAGTCGTACGAGCTGTCCTTGTCGTGGTCCTTGCCGTAGTCCTTGTCCTCTTCCTTGCCGTACTTGTCCTCTTCCTTGCCGTACTTGTCCTCTTCCTTGCCGTAGTCCTTGTCCTCTTCCTTGCTCTCGTCCTTGCCGTAGTCCTTCGAGGACTCGTCCTTGCTGGAGTGCTCCTTGCTGTAGGAGGAGTCATCGTGGTCCGAGCCGACCGCGTAGGCGCCGGGCGCAGCGAGAGCGAGAGCGGCGGATGCCGCAGCGGCGGCCACAACCATGCGAGCAGAGCGCATCTGAGGTTCCTTCCGCCGACGGTCGAGCAGCCGGCACTTGGCACGGCTGACCTGACTCGACGTCGACATGGTCAACCGTCAGCCAGCCGGCTCGGAACCGCTACTCGGGGCGATCAGTCGGGTGAACGGTTCATCCGATTGACCGTCAACTGCCACTTGCTGCGAGGCAGCTGAGGGGACGTCGGACATGTGAGGAGCCGGCCCGCGGGGTGCGCGGGCCGGCTCGGTTCATTGGTCGTCTCGGGGGCGCCACCGGTCGGTCACCGGTGGGACGCGGCCCTCCGGGAGGGGTCAGGCGATGTGCAGCACCTCGCCCAGGACGCGACGCAGTTCCGCCTCGGCGTCGGAAACCGGGCCGGGGGCTCGCCAGGCGACGAATCCGTCGGGCCTGACCAGTACCGCGCCCTCGGGTGTCGTGCCGTGGCAGGCGCTCCAGTCCACCCCGTCCTCGGGCGTCAGCTCGGCGTCCGGGTCACTGCCCACCCGGTAGGAGAGGAGCGGCACGGACATACTCGCCGCGACGCGGACGGCGGCCTCGTGCCAGCCGCTTCCCGCCGCGGCGTCGCTGAGCAGCACCAGTGACCGTTCGTAGAGGTCGAGGGTGGAGATCCGCTCGCCCTCGTGCCGCAGCCACAAGTGCGGTGCCCTGCTGCCGGGTTCACCGCTCAGGTCGAGGCTCTCCGGGACGACCGGGCCCGCCGGGTCGGTGCCGACCACGGCGCCGCGCGGATAGCGGTACCCGAGAGCCACGTTCAGGATGCCGCGCTGAGGTCCGCCGCCGCCGGCGCCGCCGCCGACGCCGGGCGGCGGGGCGAACCCGGGGTGGCTGTGCTCGACCGACCGTCCGGCGGCCCGCGCGCTGGTCACCTCCGCCACCGGGCGGCGCTCGGCGTCGTAGGTGTCCAGCAGCCTCTCCCCCGCCCAGCCGCCGAGCACGGCGGCCAGCTTCCACGCGAGGTTGTGGGCGTCCTGGATACCGGTGTTGGAGCCGAAGGCCCCGGTGGGGGACATCTCGTGGGCCGAGTCGCCGGCCAGGAACACGCGTCCCGTCCCGTAGCTCTGGGCGACACGCTCGGCGGCGTGCCAGGGCGCCATGCCGGTCAGCTCCACGTCCAGGTCCGGGACGCCGACCGCGCGCCGGATGTGCTCGATGCACCGCTCCTCGGTGAACTCCTCCAAGGTCTCCCCGTCTTCGGGGTGCCACGGGGCGTGGAACACCCAGTTCTCGCGGTTGTCCACGGGCAGCAGCGCGCCGTCGGCTTCGGGGTTGGTCAGGTAGCAGACGATGAAGTGGCGGTCGCCCACGACATCGGCGAGGCGACGGGAGCGGAAGGTGATGCTGATGTTGTGGAACAGGTCGCCGGGGCCGCTCTGGCCGATGCCGAGCTGCTCACGGATGGGGCTGCGGGGGCCGTCGGCGGCGACGAGGTAGTCCGCGCGGATGGTGGTGTGCTCGCCGGTCTCGCGGCTTTTGACCACCGCGGTGACGCCGGTGGCGTCGGTGTCGAACGACATCAGTTCGGTGGCGTAGCGCAGGTCGCCGCCGAGCTGTGCGGCGCGGTCGAGCAGCACCGGCTCCAGGTCGTTCTGGCTGCACAGGCACCACGAGCTGGGACTGAACCGAGCCAGGCCGCCGCCCGGGTCGATCTCCCGGAACAGCCACTCCCCCGCGTCGCCGACCAGGGTGGGGGTCTGCAGGATGCCGTGGTTGTCGGCCAGCGTGGAGGCGGCCTGCCGGATCATCGGCTCGGCGCCGGCCACCCGGAACAGCTCCATCGTTCGGACGTTGTTGCCGCGGCCCCGGGGGTGGATGGAGGTGCCCGCATGACGCTCCACCAGCGTATGCCGCACCCCCAGCCGGCCCAGGAACAGAGAGGTCGACAGGCCGACCAGGGAACCGCCGACGATGAGGACTGGCACCTGATGGATCGTGGGGTCGGCTTGATCGGCTCTTTGGTTCATCACTCGCCTCCAGGCGGGTCGGGTCCGAGGGATTCGGCCGGATACGGCCGGGACCTCCATGCATGCCCGGCGAGCCGTGGGACGGCGCAGTCTTCACCCGCTTAACCCGCCGGGTTCGCCGTGTCGGCGGCAGAACCCGGCGGGCCCGGGGAGGAGCGGCCGGCGCGCGCCGCCGCCCGTCACCCCCCGCAGGCGGTGCGGATCCGGTAGAACTCGCTCAGGTACCGGGAGTGGTATCCGGCGCCGGTGATCCGTACGAACGCGTCGTCGGCCGAGCGCAGCGACGATCCCGTCAGGTTCGCGCTGCCGGTGTACACCCGCGGGGTGAGGTCGCCGTCGTGGCTGCCGTCGATGAGGATCTGCTTGTTGTGCGGGCGGACGTCGATGCCCGGGCCGTTGGGGATGCGGCAGCGGCGGTGCTGGATGCCGGCGGCGGTCAGCTTGTCGGTGACCGTGCTGTCGCTCTCGGCGTAGAGGAGGTCGATCCAGCAGCCCCGGCCCCGCAGCTCGGCCAGCTTGTCGGCGACCTGGACGCGCGAGCGGTAGAAGCTGTACATGACGATGCGGATGTCGCTGACGCGCCGCGCGCCGTCCGCGTCGGTGTACCCGCACCGGACCCCGTCGAGCGCCTGGACGACGTCGTCGGTGGCCGGGTTGTGGTACGAGGTGTCACCGCGCGGGAAGAAGGACGCCCGGTAGGCCGACCCGGACGGGGTGGAGAAGTACGCCCGGTTGTCGCCGGCGGCGAGGGTGCGGCCGTGCCGGAGCCGGTCGTGGTACCTGACGTACCCGTCGTACACGGCGCTGTCGGCGAAGGTGACGGCGTCGTTGAAGGACTCGGTCTTGTACCAGTCGGAGAGGTTCGACGAGGTCTGGAAGACGACGTTCGAGTAGCTCGTGCCGTCGTCGAAGGGGCCGATCCGGGAGAAGGTGAAGAACTTGTTGTGGTTGTACGCCGGTGGGGGCGGGGCCACGCTCAGGCAGCCGCGCTGGACGTCGTCCACGCCGTCGGGGTCCTCGAACCGGTCGTCACAGACGACGATCCAGGAGCGGGCGGTGTCCCGGGTGCCGAGCCCGGCCCTGAGGGCCCGGTAGGACGGGTTGGCGTACTCGTCGCCGTTCGCGTCGACGTAGGTCGAGTCGTCGACGACGAGTCTGACGGCGACGCCGCGCCGGTGGGCGGCGAGCAGCGCGTCGGCGACGTCCCGGTCGTCGAGCTCGTAGACGGAGCCGCGGATCTCCGCGCCGGGGGGCGTCGCCTCGATCAGCCGCAGCAGCTGGGTGAAGATCGCCTCGCGCTGTGCCGACGTGCCCAGGGGGTTGTTGAATACGGGGCCGCCGACGACGGGTTTGTCCAGTGCGGCGGCCGGTGTGGCGCCGCCGAAGAGGAGGGTGGCCACCAGGGACAGGACGGCGGCGGCGCCGGGCAGCGCCGCCGAACGGCGAAGGGGCAGTAGGGTCACGGAGACGAGCCTTCCTTCCCGCATCCCGGGAAGTCCTGACGGGTGACGAATCCACCCGGACGGCGTACATCCGGGGCGGCTCCGGACGGGTCGTCACCCTCTTCGAGGAAGCGGACGCTGCGGCTCGCGGTGGGTCAGCGGCGCGTCGAAGGGGTGAAGCGGCTGGACCAGTACGCGGTGCGGTCCAGGTAGGCCGTCTCCGCGGCGGTGCCCGTGCGGCCGTAGGCGCCGTCGTAGGTGCGGTAGCCGTGGCCGGCGGGCGGGGTGGAGTCGGCGGGTTCGATGGTGCTGCCCTCGTGCCATTCGTTGAAGGAGGTGACCGACACCCAGGTCGGTGAGCCTCCGGTGGCCGGGGCGAGGGCGTTGGTCCACTGCCGGTCGTAGGCCGCGCCGTCGGCGCGCTCGACGGTCGGGGTGGTGTTGCCCGGCACCGCCCGGTCGTCGAGGTAGCCGGGCGCCACGGACGGGGCCCAGATCAGGCCGTGGGCGCGGGCGTGGTCCCCCGCCTGTTTCCAGCCGGGGGCGGTGGCTCCGGCGATGCCGTCGTAGGTGTACATGCCGGAGAAGTGCGCGATCTTCGAGGTGTCGGTGGTCTGGGCGAGCACGATGCTGGTGTCCGTGACCTGGTCGAGCGCGGACCAGTCGGCGACGTCGAGGCTCTGGAAGACGTAGAAGGCGCTCTTGTTGCCGTGCCGCGCCGAGCGGTGGAAGGCGGGGTGGTCGCCGTAGGTGGCGTTGATGTACTCGATGTCGGCGACGGTGGACGCGGCGGTGCGGCCGGCGTACGGCTCGAGGTGCCAGGCGACCTTCACGCCCTCCTTCTGCGCGGCGTCCAGGATGCCCCGGGCGAGGCGGTCCTCGTAACTGCCCCGCCCCCACCAGCTGGTGACGACGACCCCGGCGCCGGAGCGGGCGACCCACTTCATGTGCTGGGCCACGGTTCCGTCGAAGTCCCCGGAGTCGTACGGGCCGAGCGCGGGGTAGAAGTCGGCGCCGATGCCGTCCGGCGGAGTGTGGCCGCCCTGCTGCCAGTGGCGCCAGCCGCCGTGGACCGCCGGGCTGCCGTACCACGGGTAGTAGAAAAGGTGCACGTTCGGGTTCAGAGGGGTCGTCGTGGCCTGGGTGGCGAGGGTGAAGGTGTCGATGTCGAAGAGGGCTCCGCTGCCGCCGGTGAACCTCAGGACCAGGGGCCCGGAGGCGGTCGCGGTGAGGGTGGTCGACACCGTCGTGAAGGTCTCCCAGCCGCCGGTCACCGGCACGCGTACCGAGCCGAGGAGGGTTCCGGTGGCCGAGCCGGAGCGGATCTCGATGGTGCCGCCGGCGCCGGCCGAGGACACGCGGGCGGTGAAGGCGCGGGCGCCGGCCGTGGAGACGGAGGCGTAGGCGGCCCAGTCGCCGTGGTCGATGTAGCCGAGGGTCTGCCCGCCACTGGCCGGGCCGTGCGCGGCGATCTGGACGCCGCTGCCCGAGGTGAAGGACTCCGCCTCCACCTGTGCGGGGGCGGCCGGGGCGGAGCAGTCGCCGGGAGCCTGTCCGGCCGCGTAGCGCACGGCGCCGAGGAGCAGGGCGCGGAAGGCCGGGTCGCTGTAGGACTGCGCCGTGTGGCCGAGACCGGTGTAGAAGGAGCGGCCCTTGCCCTGGGGGTGGCACCAGGTGATGGGGTGGTCGGCGCCCATTTCGCCGCCGCTGTAGGTGCTCTCGTCGAGGGTCTGCAGGACGCGGACGCCGGGGCGCGGGTTGGTGCGGTAGTTGTACCACTCGTCGGTGTGCGTCCAGGTGGCGCCGAGGTGGGCGGTCGCGGGATGGCCACGGTCCTCGGTGCGGACGGTGGCCTGCTGGATGGCCGGGTGGCTCTTGAAGTAGGCGCCGACGAGCCGGCCGTAGTAGGGCCAGTCGTACTCCGTGTCGGCGGCGGCGTGCACGCCCAGGAAGCCGCCGCCGCCGTCGACGTAGGACTCCAGGGCACTCTGCTGGGTGCCGTTGAGGACGTCGCCGGTGGTGTTGAGGAAGACGACCGCCTCGTAGGTGGCGAGGTTCGCGGGGGTGAAGGCGGCCGGGTCCTCGGTGGCCGTGACGGAGAAGTCCGCCTGCGTGCCGAGGGCGCGCAGGGCGTCGATGCCGGCGGGGATGGAGTCGTGGCGGAATCCTGCGGTCCGGGAGAAGACGAGGACGTCGAAGGCAGCCCGGGCGTCGTCCTCGTCGGCCTGTGCCGTCGTGGCGGGTGCGGCGAGTGCGCAGCTCAGGGTCAGGGCGAGTGCCGTCAGGCCGCGACGGACGGCCCGTCGTGTCGGGCTGGTCATGTCAGCGCCCCTTTCGTGCCGCGGTGGTGGTGAGAGTGAAGGTGTCGATGTCGAAGAGGGCTCCGTTGCCGCCGGTGAAGGTGAGGAACAGCGGTCCGGAGCCGGTGCCGGACAGTGCCGTGCCGACGGTGGTGAACGTCTCCCAGCCGCCGGTCACGGGGACGGTCACCGACCCGAGCAGGGGGCCGGTCGCGGAGCCGGAGCGGATGTGGAGGGTGCCGCCGGCTCCGGCCGAGGACACCCTGGCGGAGAACACGGTCGCGCCCGCGGTGGAGACGGAGGCGTAGCCGGCCCAGTCGCCGTGGTCGATGTAGCCGAGGGTCTGCCCGCCGCCGGCCGGGGCGTGTGCGGCGGCCTGGACTCCGGAGCCCGAGGTGAAGGACTCGCCCTCGTGGGTGGTGGTACGCCCGCTGCCGGTGTCGAGGGTGAAGGCGTCGACGTCGTAGAGGTTGCCCTGCCCGGTCGGTCCGCGGAAGACGAGGTACAGCTCGGTGGCACCCGAGGGGGCGGCGGACAGTCCGGTCGTGACGTCGGTGAAGGTGTCCCAGCCACCGGTCACCGGGACGGTCGCGGTGCCGAGGAGGGTGCCGGTCGGGGAGCCGGCGCGGATCTCCAGGGTGCCGCCGGCTCCGGCGGAGGAGACGCGGGCGGTGAACCTGGTCGCGTCGGAGAGCGCGTACGGCTTGAAGGAGATCCAGTCGCCGCTGTCGGTGAAGCCGACGGTCCTGCCGCCCTCGGCGGTGGCGTGCGCGGCGGTCTGGACGCCGGACTGGGCGGTGAAGTGCTCGGCCTGGCGGTGGCGGGGCTGGAGGGTGCGCACCGAGTGCCCGGTCAGGCCGCCGCTGTCGGTGTACTCGGCGTCGAAGACGCCGTAGAGATTGGCGGCGCTGTCGTGTTCGCCGTCCTGGGGGACGGTGATGGTGCCGGTGCAGCCGGTCGTGGAGGTGATGGCGTGGGTGTGGCTGTCGTGGCCGAGGAGGTAGGTGACCTTGACCTTGGCGCAGTCGACGGTGCCGTCCTCCGGGTCGGTGGCCTGGACGCGGAAGGGCACGGTGTCGCCGAAGGAGAACAGCCGTCCGTCGGCCGGCGCCTGGAGGGTGACGGTGGGTGCGGTGTTGCCCGCGGTGATCACCAGGCTGGCCGTGCCGGTGAGTCCTTCGGGGTCCCTGACGGTGAGGGTGGGGCGGTAGGTCCCCTTCGTGGTGTACGTGTGGCTGGGGTCGGCCTCCGTGGAGGTCGCGCCGTCGCCGAAGTTCCAGTGGTACGTCAGGGCCTTGCCCTCGGGGTCGGCGCTGCCCCGGGAGGTGAACTCGACGGTCAGCGGGAGGGCGCCGGAGGTCTTGTCGGCGGCGGCCCTGGCGACGGGGTTGCGGTTGCCGCCCGCGATGTACTCGACGCGGTACAGGGCCTGGTTGTTGCTTCCGGTGCCGTAGTCGAGGACGTAGAGCGCGCCGTCCGGGCCGAAGTCGGTGTCCATCACCTGGGTGCCGTTCCAGGGGAAGTCCTCGATGGTGCCGTAGGAGCCGTCGGCCTTCACCTCGATCGCCTTGATCCACTGGCGTCCGTACTCGGCGGCGAAGAAGCGTCCGTCGAGTGACTGCGGGAACTTGACGGGCGAGTTCAGGTTCGGGTCGTAGCGGTAGACCTCGCCGCCCATCGGGGACTCGGAGCCGCCGCCGAACTCCGGGGGCGAGCCGTCGAGGCCGTACCTGATCCAGCTCGGCTTGGCCGGGGGCAGCTTGGACTGGCCGGTGTTGCGGAAGGAGTTGTTCGTGGGGCCGCCCGCGCAGTCGTACCTGGCGCCGGAGGGACCGCTGGGGAAGGTGTACTCGTTGTAGGTCTCGGCGGTGGTGTTGGTGCCGGTGCAGTAGGGCCAGCCGTAGTTGCCGGGGGCGGTGATCCGGTTGAACTCGACCTGGCCGCCGGGGCCGCGGCCGGGGTCGGTGCCGCCCGCGTCCGGGCCGTAGTCGCCGAGGTAGACGGTGCCGGTGGCGCGGTCGACGGACATGCGGAACGGGTTGCGGAAGCCCATCGCGTAGATCTCGGGCCGGGTGTTCGGGGTGCCGGGTGCGAAGAGGTTGCCCGCGGGGACGGTGTAGCCGCCGTCGGCGGTGGGCTTGATGCGCAGCAGCTTGCCGCGCAGGTCGTTGGTGTTGGCGGAGCTGCGCTGGGCGTCGAACTGGGGGTTGCGGTTGGTGCGTTCGTCGATCGGGGCGTAGCCGGCGGAGTCGAAGGGGTTGGTGTCGTCGCCGGTGGTCAGGTAGAGGTTCCCGGCCGCGTCGAAGTCGATGTCGCCGCCGACGTGGCAGCACTGGCCGCGGTCGCCCGGCACTTCGAGGACGACTTTCTCGCTGGCCGGGTCCAGGGTGTTGTCGGCCCTGAGCGTGAAGCGCGAGAGGTTGAGGTGCCCTTTCCACGGCGCGAAGTCGGCGGCGGTTCCGGTGACGGGGGCGTCGCCCGCGGGGGTGGGGAGCTTGGGCGAGTAGTAGAGGTAGACGTACCGGTTGGTGGTGAAGCCGGGGTCGGCGGCGATGCCCTGGAGGCCTTCCTCGTCATGGGTGTAGACGTCGAGTTTTCCGGCCACCTTGGTGTTGCCCGCGGCGTCGGTGTGGCGGACCGTGCCGTCCCGGGCGGTGTGCAGGACGGAGCGGTCGGGCAGTACGGCGAGCGACATGGGCTCGCCCAGCTCGGCCGCCCCGGTGGCCAGTTGGACCTGCTGGTAGTCGCCGGGCGGGATGACCTCGGGGGCGGCTGCCGCGGGTGCGGGCAGGGCCCCGGTGGCTCCGGCCAGGAGCAGGGTGAGGGCCGTGAGCCGACGGAGCCCTGCGCGAGGGCGCTGAGACATGACGGAGCTTTCCTTCCTGACGGTGGGAGGTGTCAGGCAAGGCGCGCGCCGGCCGCGCTTGCCGCGTGCGTCAGCGGTGCTCTGTGCAAGGAAATTTGCGATGATCGCGCGGGAGATTGCGCGACAGTGAGGGTCACTTGCACTGTGGCGAGGCGCGACAGGTTTGTCAATGCTCTGTCAAAATACGCCGCGGGCCGGGAGATCAGGACACGTTGTCCCCGTGGGTCAGCGTCTCCCAGGCGACGAAGAGGTTGTTCGTCCCCATCGGGCGGCGGGCCAGGGTGTACGCCTCGGTGTTGGTCATGGCGTGGCCGAGGCGGTGGTGCAGGGCGTTGTAGCCGACCTCGGTGACCGGGCCGAGGCCGCGCTCGACCGTGCCGCCGCAGAGCCAGGACGGCGGCTGGTTCAGCTCGTACGTGGCGTGGAAGCCGAGGGCGTGCCGGATCCGCTCGCCGAACTCCGGGTAGAGGTCCTGGCCTTGGATCCGTGAGGTCTCGGCGACCTGGGCCATGGCGGCGATGCCGTAGCCGGTGTGTGTGAAGTCGCGGCAGGTCTCCTGGGAGAGGCCGTTGACGAAGGTCGTCTGGCCGTGCCAGTAGGCGATGATCTCGTCGCGGGTGTCACGCCCGTCGCCCGGCTTGGTGCGCGGCAGGGCGCCGTCGGAGGTCAGGTAGACGTACGCGGGGACGCGGTTGCGGAAGAGCGCGACGGCCCGGTCGTAGATCGCCTTGTCGTCGAGGAAGACGCCGATGCCGATGATGGCCTGGATCATGCTCAACTCCCAGTTGCCGTTGGAGTTGGAGCCGTTCTGGATCTCCGGGTAGTAGACCGTGCGCAGCATGGTGGCGAAGCGGCCGGCGCCCGGCCAGTCGCCGTAGACGTGCTTGATGATCTCGGCGGCCTTGGGCCAGGAGGAGGCGGCCCAGGCGGTCTGGAGCGGCGCGTTGCTGTTGGTGTGGTCCCGGACGGTGGCCGACCAGGCATCCATGATCTGGATCGCCTTGCGGGCGTGCGCGGCGTCCCGGGTGACGTACCAGGCGAGCGCGTGGGTGTACGCGGCGATGGCGTCCTCACGCTCGTCCGTGCAGCCGTTGTTCGGGTTGGAGTACGAGCCGCATTCCACGACGGCGCGGGGGTGGGGCGCGTACGAGAGGGAGGCGTACCGCGAGCTCATCATCTGGCGGAAGGCCGCGGCCTGCGGGGCGGCGCCCGCGTCGACCCGGGCGCGCATGGTGTCGAGCTGGGCACGGCTCACGCCGACGCCGGGGTGGGTGAACACGGCGGGGGCGGCCTGGGAGGCCGGGACGGCGGGGGCTGCGGGAACGGTGGTGGACCGCGCGGGAGCGGTGGTGGTTCGCGCGGCCGTGGCCGGCGCCGCGAGGGCGCCGGCCAGCAGTACGCCGGCCACTGTGAGCAGAGCGGACTTCAGGACTCTTCCAGGCATGGGGGGTTGCCTTTCTGACGGCGCATCGTGTTCACGTATGTGATCAGCTCACGATGATGTGAATGGCGCTGTGGCCGGGAAGCTAGCGCCCCACCATGAACACGTCAAGGTCTGGACCTGACCCCTCGTCACCGGCTCACAGAGCGTCGCGTATCGCCTTCCCGGTGGTCGCCGGGTCGTATCCGTCCGGTACGCCCTCGACCAGGATGATGTCCCCCGGGATGTGCCGGGAGCGCAGGGGCGCGATCTCCCGGTAGGCGGGCGAGTCCCACCACTCCCGCGCGTCCGCGCTCGAGGGGAACCCGATCACCACCACCGCCCCGGGCCAGCTGCCCTCCTTCGTCTCGTGCCGCGCGCCGTGCACCAGGAAGCGTCCGCCGTACGGCGCGAAGGTGGCGGTGATGCGTTCGATGTACTCGGCGATCTCCGCGTGCGGGGCGGCGTCCCGCAGGTGGGCGATGACATAGGCGGTCATGGCGGTCCTTCCGGTCGGTCGGGCTCCGTATGCCTGTGACCCTCGCATCCGCGGGGGCCCGGGGTCGATGACCTGACAGGTAATCGCCCGCGCCTGAGTACGCGTACTCAGATCGACTGCGCAGCTCGGCGGTGATGCGACCCCGTACCGTTCCCCACCATGAAGTGCCCCGCCCCACCCCCGTGTTCGAAAGAGGTGCCCATGGGTCGCGACCTGGAGCTGCGCGCTGCCACTGCCGAGGATCTGGAGTGGATCCACGAACTGCGTCACCGCGTGTACGCGGAGGAGCTGGGCCAGCATGCGCCGAATGCGACGGGACGGCTCAGCGACGGGCTGGACGGCGACAACGTCTACCTCGTCGCGGCGCGCGGGACGACGCGGATCGGGTTCGTCAGCCTGACCCCGCCCTGGGTGGGCCGCTACGCGCTGGACAAGTACCTGACCCGTGAGGAACTGCCGCTGCTGAGCGAGGACGAGCCGTTCGAGGTGCGCATCCTCACCGTGGAGCCACGCCATCGGGCCACCGCGGCGGCACCGCTGCTGATGTACGCGGCCCTGCGGTGGATCGCCGCCCGGGGCGGTCGCACGGTGGTGGCGATGGGGCGCACGGAGGTGCTGCCCATGTACCTGGCGGCCGGCCTGCGCCCGGTCGGCCGTACGGTCCACTGCGGAGCGGTGTCCTTCGAGGTGCTGAGCGCGAGCGTGGGCGAGCTGACGCGGTCGGCGACCGGCCGCCACGGCCGCGCGCTGCGGCGGCTGCTCGCCACGGTGGACTGGCGGCTGGACGACGTGCCGTCGGCTCCGCGGCCCGACGGGTGCGAGCACGGCGGCGCCTCCTTCACCGCCATCGGCACGGACTTCCGCACCCTCCACCGGCGCCATGAGGTGGTCGCGGCCGACGTGCTGGACGCCTGGTTCGCACCGGCCCCCGGGGTGCGGGACGTGCTCGCCGAGGATCCGGCCTGGGCCGCCCGGACGTCACCGCCGACCGGCGCCGAGGGGCTGCTCGCGGAGATCGCCTCGGCCCGTGCGCTGCCGGCGGACAGCCTCGCGCTCGGCGCCGGTTCCTCGGACCTGATCTTCCGGGCGTTCGGCCGGTGGCTGACCCCGGACAGCCGCGTGCTGCTCCTGGACCCGACCTACGGCGAGTACGCCCATGTCACGGAGCGGGTCGTCGGCTGCCGGGTGGACCGGTTCCGGCTGCGCCGCGAGGACGGCTGGCGCGTCGACCCGGCACGGCTGTCGGCCGTCGTGCGGGCCGGTGACTACGACCTCGTGGTGGTGGTCAACCCCAACAATCCGACCGGCCGGCACGCCCCGGCCGCGGAGCTGCGCTCGGTGATCGCCGCCGCGCCCGCGCGCACCCGCTGGTGGATCGACGAGGCGTACCTGGGCTACGCCGGCCTCGACGAGTCGCTGGCCCCGCTCGCCGCGACGGACCCGCGGGTGGTGGTCTGCTCCTCGCTGTCGAAGATGTACGCGCTGTCCGGTGTGCGGGCCGCCTACCTGGTGGCCGAGCCGGCCACCGCCGCCGAACTGCGCCGGTGGACCCCGCCCTGGCCGGTGAGCCTTCCGGCGCAGCTGGCCGCGGTCGCCGCGCTGCGCGACCCGGCGTACTACCGCGACCGCTGGCTGCGCACCCACGAGCTGCGCCGCGAACTCGCCGCCGCGCTGGCCGGATCGGACCCCGCGCTGGTCGTCGAGGAGTCCACCGCGAACTTCCTGTCCGTGACCCTCCCGGCGGGCGCGGCGAGCGCCGCGCGGCTGGTGAACGAGTGCCGCCGGCAGGACGTGTATCTGCGCGACCTGTCTCCGTTGTCGCCGGCGTACGAGGGGCGCACGGTGCGGATCGCGGTCAGGGACACCGCCGAGAACGCGCGGATCGTGGCCGCGTTCGGGGCGGCTTGGGAGTCCCTGGCGGCGGAGCGCCCGGCTTTGGAGGGCGTGGATTCGGAGCGCGCAAACTCAAAGCGCGCGGACTCGGCGCACGCGCGTTCGGCGCCCGTGGCGCGGGATTCCGTCCCCGTGCCCGTGGCCGTTCCCGCGACCGGCACCACTCGATGATCACCGTCGGCTCCCTGGCGCCCTGCCTCGGTGGGGCGCTGGTTCTCGGCGGTGTGGCGGTGGCGGCGTCCCGGCGCCGTGAGCTGATGATCCGGTGGTGCGCGTGGGCGGTCGGAGTGCCCCTGGTCACGGGTGCGTTCTGGCTGGGCCCGCCGGGCGCCGCGGCCGTGGCGATCGTGGCCGGGCTGATCGCCGTGGCGGAGTACGGCGGGCTGATGCGGCTGGGCCTGCCGGACCGGCTGGTGCTGGCCGCGGCGGTGACCGGGGTGGTGCTGGCCGCCTGGCTGGCGCCCGGGGAGGTGCCGCGGGTGCTCGCGATCGGGGCGCTCGCGGTGGCGGCGGTGCCGCTCCTGGCCGGTGACGCCGAGGACGGTCAACGCCGGCTCTCCGCGGGGCTGCTGGGGCTCGCCTGGCTGAGTGTGCTGGCCGCGCTGGTGCCGCTCGGGGCGAGCGCGCTCGCGGTGTTCGTGGCGGTTTCCGTCGCCGACATCGTGGCGTACTTCGCCGGCCGTCGGCTCGGCGGTCCGCGGCTGTCGCCGCTGTCCCCTGCCAAGCGCTGGAGCGGCACGCTCGCCGGAGCCGGTGCCGGACTCGCCGTGCTGGCGCTGCTGTCCGCGCTGAGCTGGCCCATGGCCGTCGCCGTGGCGGTCGGCGGCCCGGCCGGCGATCTCCTGGAGTCCATGGTCAAGAGGGGCGCGCAGGTGAAGGACGCCGGCCGCTGGCTGCCGGGCTCCGGTGGCCTGCTGGACCGGATCGACTCCCTCCTCGTCGCCCTGGCCCTGCTGCTGGTCCTGCGGTGAACACCCTCTCCATCGAAGAGTCACCAAGTCACCGGGAAAGTGAGGGTTTTGATTCCGCTTTGGATCTCTTGTGCGCGGACCTTCACACCCCCTAAGGTCCAAGATCGTCGATCATCGAGGTCGACGTGCCCGAGGGTGACGACTGTGCGCGGGACCGCAGGGACCGCCGTCGAGTGAGCGCTCCTCCTTGCCCGGCCCTCTCCCTTTGCTGCTCGAACACCCCTTTTCGATGGAGTAGTACGTGAAGATACCCGCGTGGGTCCTGGCCACCGCCACGGCGGCTGCCATGGTGTTCACCGCGATCCCGGTGGGCGCCGACACGCCCGTCGGCGCCGGCCCCGCCTTCGCCACGGAGAACGGCCCGGTCGACCCTCCGCTGTTCGACGAGACGCAGAGCGGCGGCACCGTCCGCGTCAACGTCGTCACCGACCAGCGCACGGATCTGGCCTCCGCCGCCGAAGCGGGCGAAACGCTCGTCACCTACGACACCCTGCCCCTGGTCACCCTCCGCGTGGACCGGGCGGGCCTGGACGAGCTGAACTCCAAGCCGGGCGTCGTCAGCGTGACCGAGGACGTCCCGGTCGCCCCCACGCTCAACGAGTCCACCGTGAGGATCGGCGGCGACCGGGCCCACGCCGCCGGGAAGACCGGTGCCGGCACCGCCGTCGCGATCCTGGACACCGGCGTCGCCACCAAGCACCCCTTCCTCAGCGGCCGGGTCCGGGCCGAGGCGTGCTTCTCCGTCAACGACGAGGCCTACGGCGCCGGCAGCCTCTGCCCCGACGGCACCGACCGGCAGGAGGGCACCGGCAGCGCCGACGCCGAGTCCGGGGCGTGCGCCACGCTGGGCGGTGCCTGCTCCCACGGCACCCATGTCGCCGGGATCGCCGCCGGTGACGGCACCGGCGTCAGCGGCGCACCCGCCCGCGGCGTGGCTCCCGGCGCGAGCATCGTCGCCATCCAGGTGTTCTCCAAGTTCACCTCGGACGACTTCTGCGGCCCCGGCGCCAGCCCGTGCGTGCTCAGCTTCACCAGCTCCCAGATCAAGGGCCTGGAGAAGGTGTACGCGCTGAAGAAGGCCGGAACCGACATCGTGGCCGCGAACATGTCACTGGGCGGCGGGCGCTGGACCAGCGCGTGCGCGACCGACCCCCGCAAGGCGGTCATCGACAACCTGCTCGCGGAGGGCGTCGCCACGGTCGTCTCGGCCGGCAACAACGGCTACTCCGACGCGGTCAGCGCGCCGGGCTGCGTGGCCTCCGCCGTCACGGTGGGCTCCACGACCGACGACGACCAGCTGTCGTCGTTCACCAACCGCGGCCCGCTGCTCGACCTGTTCGCCCCGGGCACCGCGATCGTCTCCTCGGTGCCGGGCAACACGTACGCCTCGAAGAACGGCACGTCCATGGCCGCCCCGCACGTGGCCGGCGCCCTCGCCGTGCTCCGGCAGGCCTACCCGACCGAGGGCATCGACAGCCTGGTCTCGCTCCTCGCGACCAGCGGCACCCCGGTCGCGTACACGGGAGCGACCACCCCGCGCATCGACCTCGGCAAGGCGGTCACCGCGATCGAGCCGAAGCCCGAGGCGGACGCCAAGCCCCGCTCCTTCCAGGTCGACAACGACAAGGACGTGGACATCCCCGACGCCCCCGGCGCACCGGCCACCTCGCCGGTGACCGTCAGCGGGTATCCGGGCAACGCGCCGAGGAACCTCACCGCGTACGTCAACATCACCCACACCTACCGGGGTGACCTGAAGCTGGAGCTGGTCTCCCCCACCGGCACGGCGTACCCGCTGAAGAACCCGAACGTCTCCGACAGCGGGGACGACATCGTCGCCGAGTTCCCCGTGGACGCCTCCGCCTCGCCGGCCGACGGCGAGTGGACGCTGCGGATGACCGACACCGACGACGGCGACAGCGGCAAGCTGACGACCTGGTCGCTGCTGTTCCCGACGCCGTTCGAGCAGACCACCGCCCAGGCCATCCCGGAGACCGGCACGCTGACCTCCGCCATCGCCGTCTCCGGCATCGACGGCAACGCCGCCGGCCCGCTCCAGGTACACGCGAACATCGCCCACGGCAAGATCGGTCACCTGCGACTCGTCCTGCAGAGCCCGGACAGCAAGTCCTACCTGCTCAAGCCCTACGGCTCCGAGCCGGGCGGCACCCTGCGGACGACGTACGGCGTGGACGCCACGGACGCCGTCGCCAACGGCACCTGGACCCTGAAGGTCACCGACTCGGCGACCGGTTCCACCGGTGAACTCAAGGGCTGGTCCCTCGGGTTCCCGTCCTACGAGAACCAGACCGTGAAGGCGATCCCGGACAAGAACTACACGGAGATCTGGACCAAGGCCAGCGGCCTGTCCGGCGTCGGTTCCGCCAAGCTCCAGGTGTACGTGCACGTCGAGCACGAGTTCCTCGGGGATCTGAGGATCCATCTGATCGCCCCGGACGGTTCCCTGCACCTGCTGAAGGCCAACGGCACGCCCGCGGTGGCCGGTTCCCTCAAGAAGATCTACACGGTCGACGTGACCGACCTGCCCGTCAACGGCTGGTGGAAGCTCCGCGTCGACGACGTGGGCCTCGGCGACACCGGCACGGTCAACAACTTCGTGGTCAGGTTCTGACCCCGGCCGGCACCCACCCGCGCGCCCCCGCACCCACCGTGGTGAGGGGGCGCGCCTCGTGTGCTTCCCGGCGGGGTCCGGCACCACCGGGTAGCCGGCCATCACGCTGGTCGTCTCGGGGATGCGTTCCAGTTCCACGACCTCCGCCTCGGCCTCCCAGCCCTGCTCGGCCGGCCCCTGCGCACAGCGCCCGCCACCGGTGCGGGCTCCGGTTCGCCGCCGGGCCCGCGAGTCGGTCAGCGGATCGTCGCCGGTGGCGATGGATGCGCGGGCCCGGTCCGGGGCACAAGGTTGGTTGGCTTCGCCGGCTTCGTCGCCGATCGTTCGCCGGATTCGTCGGCGATCACCGTCGGCGGCGGCCCGCGCGTCACATCGTCCGTCGTACGTCGTCCGTCGTACGTCGTCCATCCTCGTCCGGAGACTGGAAGGGATCACATGACGAGTCCCGAGCCCCGGTCGTTCACCACGGCCGCCGTGCCGCCCGTTCCCTTCGATCCGGAACTGGCGGCTGCCCTGGATGCGCTGGGCGCGCAGTCCCCGCTGACGCCGGAGGCCATCCCCGCGGTGCGGGCCGCCGTCGCGTCCGTGCCGCTCGGCGACGAGGCGCTGGCGTGTGGCGGGGAGCTGTCCTGGGAGGAGCGGACGGTCGCCGGGCCGCCCGGTGGCCCGGACGTCACGCTGCTGATCGGCCGGCCGGCGGACGCGGGGCCGACCGCGGGGCTTCCGGTGCTGTACCACCTGCACGGCGGAGGCATGGTCGCGGGCAGCCGCCGGCACCTCCTGTCCGACGTCCTGACCTGGACGCGGACGCTGCGCACGGTGACCGTCTCCGTGGAGTACCGGCTGGCTCCGGAACACCCCCACCCGGCACCGCTGGAGGACTGCTACGCGGGCCTGGTGTGGACGGCGCGGCACGCCGCGGAGCTGGGCGGGGCCCCGGACCGGATCATCGCGGTGGGCGCCAGCGCGGGCGGCGGCCTCGCCGCCGGACTGACCCTGCTGGCCCGAGACCGGGGCGGGCCCGCGCCGGCGGCGCAGATCCTGCTGTCCCCGATGCTCGACGACCGCGACCGCACACCCTCCGCCCGGCAGATGGAGGGGCGGGACATGTGGGACCGGGTCTCCAACGCCACGGGCTGGAACGCCCTGCTCGGCGGTGCCGCGGGAACGGCGGACGTCTCGCCGTACGCCGCCCCGGCGCGCGCCGACGACCTGTCCGGTCTGCCCCCGGCCTATCTCGACGTGGGCTCCGCGGAGACCTTCCGCGACGAGACCGTCGCCTACGCCGGCCGGCTGTGGCAGTCCGGTGTGCCGTGCGAGCTGCACGTCTGGCCCGGCGGCTGCCACGGCTTCGACGAGATGGCGCCCGAGGCCCGACTCTCCCGCCGGGCCAAGCGGGCGCGGCGGGAGTGGCTCAGCAGCCTGCTCGACACCGGGCGAGGCGATCGCTGAGCGGCACCGCGTGCCGCCCGCCGCGACCTCGACGGCGTGGCGCCGACCCGGCACCGAGACGGCGGCGGCGCGCTGTGCGTGGTGCCCGTCAGGGCCGTACGGCGACGTGCGGGGTCAGCGTGTCCCCATCCGCTCGACGGCCTCCTTCGCCTCCCGCAGGCCGGCGCCGGTGACGTCCCGGTACTTCTTGATCGCCTCGATCGTCCGGCCGTCGCGCACGAGCGCCGCCACCTCGTCAAGGCCGGGGTCGTCGACCCGCACGTCCAGACGACCGGTCAGCAGATCCAGCTTGTGCTCGATGCGCCGCATGCGCTTGTCGAGACGGGAGAGACGGGCCTCGCTGCCGATGACGGCGGTGAGGAGGGCGAGGGCGACAGCGGAGAGAGCGATGACATCCACGACCAAGATCGTAAGCGCTGCGGCGACGACGAGGCAGCCGCGCTCCACGGCCGGCGAGCGCCGGGCCGGCGCGGCCCGCTCGGCACCGCGCGCACGGCCGCCCCGCCGCACGAGGGCGGCGGGGCGGCCGTGAGAGCAGACCCTCAGTCCACTTCCGCTACGGCGCGTCGCCGAAGTCGACGACGGTGGCGGCGGGCCCGGCAGCGACGAGTATCGAACGCAGACGCATGTGTACCTCCTGGTGATCGGGATCACCGCTTCGAAGCCTCACCGGGGTCCCGCCCACCGGCGTCGACTCGCGTGCGCGGTCGGCGGGAACGTCCTGCGCCATGCAGGGGAGCGGGCACGGGCGGCAGCGCCCCGTACCGTCGGCGGACTCCCGCCGCCGTGCGCCGGTGGGCTGCCGGTGCTTTCGGGGAAGGGAACGGGAGGACGACGACCGCCGGGAGCGTCCGGCGGCGTCGGGGGGAGGGGACAGTGATACCGGTGGTCAGAGAGTGGGCGCATCGCCGTCAGTCCTGGGCGGCCAGGGCGTCGCTGGTGGCCGCGGCCGCGGCGCTGCTGCTGCCGCTGGTGGAAGGGGGTGTCCGCGGTCTGCTGCTGCTCGTGGCGGGTTTCGCGGGCCTGGTCGTCACGTTCGCCGCGCTGTGGTGGACGCTGTCGCGGCGCGGTCTGGCACGTGTGGCGGCAGCGACGCTGGCCCTGCTCGCGCCCGTCACGGTCGTCACCCTCTTCGCGCGGGCGAACCTGCTCTGGGTAGTCGTCGTGTCGGCCCTGCTGTGGTCGGCGGCCGTGGGGAGCGGCCGGTACGCGCTGCGCACCACGGGTCTGCGGGCCTCGCGGTCCAAGGAGTACCGCACCCCTCCCCCGCGGCGTCCGTTCCTGCTGCTCAACCCCCTTTCCGGCGGCGGGAAAGTGGAGCGGTTCGCGCTGCGGGAGAAGGCCGAGCGGCTCGGGGCGCGGGTCGTGCTGCTCGATCCGGAGCGGCGGCAGGACGTGGTCGCGCTGGCCCGGGCGGCCGTCGCGGACGGCGCCGACCTGCTGGGTGTGGGCGGCGGCGACGGCACTCAGGCGCTGGTCGCGGCGGTGGCGGCGGAGCACGGTCTGCCGTTCATGGTGATCTCGGCCGGAACCCGCAACCACTTCGCGATGGACCTGGGCCTGGACCGTGACGACCCGGCCGCGGGTCTGGACGCGCTCACCGACGGCGTCGAGGTCCGCGTGGACCTGTGCTTCGCCGGCGACCGGCCGTTCGTGAACAACGCCTCGTTCGGGGTGTACGGGGCGGTCGTGCAGAGCCCCGGCTACCGCGACGACAAGGTCGGTACGGCGCTGCAGCTGCTGCCCGAGCTGCTGACCCGGCAGCGCGGTCCGCGGCTGACGGCCACGGTCGGCCGGAGGACGATCGCCGATCCGCAGGCCGTTCTGGTCAGCAACAACCCCTACCGGCTGGACGATCCGTTCGGCTTCGGCCGGCGGTCCCGGCTGGACTCGGGGCGGCTGGGGGTCGTCGCCGTGAAGGTCGACAGCGCGATCGAGGCGGCGGAACTGTTCCTGGCCCCGCGGGGAGGGGTCATGACGACCTCGCACGACGTGGTCGTCGACGCGGACGCGCCCGAGGTGGAGGCCGGGCTCGACGGCGAGGCCGTCGTGCTTCCCACGCCCGTCCGCTGCCGTATCGAACGCCGCGCGCTGCGCGTCCGCGTCCCCCGCGAACGACCCGGCGTCTTCGAGCCGCTGCCCCGCCTGGACTGGCGGCGGCTGCGCAAACTGGCGGCGGCGGTGGGGCGTACGGCCGTCCGGTCCCGCACCGGGCAGCGGCGGGGCGGCGCCGGGAGTCCGCCGGGGCGGAGGTGAACCGAGGGGCCACGCGGTCCGTGTACTTCAGCACCCCACGGGGTACGTCACCGCCCTCGCGGGGGTACGTCGCGACCCACTGGCCCGCCGCGGGCGGTCACCGGCGTGGGGAGAGCCGTGAAAGGAGCCGTACGTCCCGTGCCCACTGATCACGCTTGCCGTGCCGCCGCCGAGGAGGCCGCGCGCTGTCTCACGCCCGTGCGCTCGGTGCTGGTGCCCGCCGATCCGGGGGAGCAGGCCGCCGACGCCGAGGTCATGCCGGTCGTCCTGCGCAACTACCTGGGGGTGCAGGCCCGTCCGTCCGTGCCCAGGGCGTCCGGTGGCAGGCGTCCGGCGCCGGTGGGCGTCGCGACGGGCGCGGCCGTGCTGCGGATGTGTCTCGACGGCCTGTGCGCGGAGGCGACCGGCACGCTGGCGGCGTGGCACGCGGATCTCGGCGCGCGGCTGCGGGAGACGCTCACCGACCCGCTCGCGGCGGGCCGGCAGGCTGACGCCTGGCAGCCGCTGGCGGCTCTCCAGCAGCGGGCCCACGAGGTGTTGACCGCCGTCGCGGGCGGCGGCCGGGCCGACGCGGCGGGGCCGCGGTTGCTCGTCGCGCGGTTCGTCCTGCTGGAGGACGCCGTCTCGGGCGTACTGCGGCGGATGGGCGTTCCGGCCGAGACGGCCAGCGGGTGTGCGGGCGGGCTCACCGCGGCGGCCGGTTCGCTGTTCGGGTTGGCCCTGGGTCAGGGCGAGGGCGTGGCGGGCCGGCCCGTGTGACGAGGGCCGGCCGCCGGGTTCCTGACGCTGCGTCAGCGCATGAACGTCGCGCGCATGTGCTCGTCGATGCGCTTCGTCCAGGCCGCCTGGTCGAGGTCCGCGTAGGTGAACAGGTGCGGGCCGGAGGAACCGGTGATCAGGTCGAGCGAGTCGGCGCGGGCCACGAACACGGACTCCAGCTGGCCGTCGCCCCGGCCGTACTCCCGGGGGAACCAGGTCTCGATCTCCTGCCAGTAGCCGACCTTGGAGTTGTGCCCGCCCCTGGGCGTACCCAGCTTGACCTCGGCCTCGTCGAAGCGGAAGCCGAGATCGGCGTAGGCCTGGAGGATGGCGTCCTGGGCGGGCAGCGCGTGGACCTGGAACTCGTCGAAGTCGCCCTTGTCCACGGCGTCGTCGATGGCCAGTTCGGTGCGCACGGCCACGCGCGCGCCGCGCAGCCGACGGCCGCCCAGTACGTGGGTGAGCGGCATCTCCCACGGCAGCCGGATCGCGATCCGCTCGGTGCGCTGCTCGCCCGCGTGCAGGGTCAGCGGGCCGTTCAGGACCTCGGAGACGATGGTGAACGGGTTCTGCCAGCCGGTCTCCGACTGCTCGCGGTCCTCCGCGCGCGTCACCACGTCCAGCCGCAGCCGCTCCACCTCCACGTCCGCACCGCCGCCGCGCAGGTGGACGGTGGCCTCCAGGACGTCGCCCGGGCGTACGACGGAGGCGGCGAGCACCGTGTCGACCTCGGGCGCGTTGATGCCGAGCGAACTCAGGAACTTACGGAATGCCATGAATGGTTTCCCCCCTCGGGACGATCATGTCGAACTCTCCCGCGCACCCTACGCGGCCCCGCCGTGGGGTCCGACACGGGCCCCTGCCCGGGCGTGCGTGTAGGTTCGGGCGCCATGGCCGACACCGCTGACCTCATCGAGGAGACAAGGGCCCGCGTCGCCGGGTACGAGAGCCGGTTCAACGCGCGGTTCGCCGCGTACTTCGACACGCTGGCCGCGACCATCGACGCCCCCGGGTTCAGCCGCTTCACACCGGAGTGCGTGGGGCTGCTGCGGGAGCTGTCGCTGCGCGGCGGCAAGCGGATGCGGGTGGCGCTGCTGTACGAGGCGGCGCGCCTGGTGACGGCCGAACCGGTGGCCGGGCTGGACGCCGCCGCGCTGAGCATCGAGCTGTTGCAGACCCATGGGCTGATCCACGACGACATCATCGACGGCAGCCCCACCCGCCGGGGCGGGCCCAGCACCCACCAGGCCTACCGCGAGCGGTTCCCCTCGCAGCCGCGGACCGCGCTCGGCCTGGCCGTCCTGGCGGGTGACCTGGCGCTGGCGCTCTCCCTGCGGGTGCTGCTCGACTCCGACGCGCCGCTGCCGGTGCGGCACTCCATGGTGGAGGCGGTGACCCGGGCGGCGGCGGACACGTTCGTCGGTCAGATCGTCGACCTGGAGCGGGACTTCACGGACGGTCTCCCGGACGAGGAGGTCCTTCACGAGGTGACGGACTACAAGTCCGCCCGCTACTCACTGCTGGCGCCGATGGAGCTGGGGCTGCTGGCCGCCGGTGAGCGGCCGGGCCGGTTCGCGGCGGAACTGCGGCGCTACGCCCGGCTGGTGGGCGTGTGCGGGCAGATGCGCGACGACTACCTGGACCTCTTCGGCGACCCCAAGGTCACGGGCAAGCCGGTCGGCACCGACCTGCGCGACGGCAGGCGCACCTACGCGGTCCGCGCGCTGCTGTCGGCCGTCGGCGGTACGGAGCGCGCCGTCGTCACCGCCGCGCTCGGCGACCCGTCCTGCGCGGAGGAGACCGTGGCCGCCGTCCGGGAGATCGCCGAACGCCACGGCGTCCCGGAGCGGTTGCGCGCCGGCATGCGCCGCCACGCGGAGTCGGCCTCCGAGCTGGCCGGCACCTGGAGGGGGCGGTGGCGGGACGACGCGGTCGCCTTCTTCGCGTATCTGCCCGTGTGGAGCGTGGAACGTACGGCGTGACGCCCGGTGGCTGCGCACGGCCTGGCCGCCGGGCGCGGGAGTGTCGTCAAGGGGTGGTCGGCGAGGGGGTGTCGTCGGGTTTCTCGGGTTCCTGGGGTTCCTCGGGGACTGTGTCGAGGATGCGGTGTGCCATCCGCCGGGCGGGCTCCTTCGTCTGTGCGGCGATGCGGCGGAACGTCTCCTGGGCGGCGCGGGCGGGCCACCGCGCGGGGAGGTGGCGGGCGGGCAGCCGGGGGTCGGTGCGGATGACGCCGAGCCATTCGGTGACGAGGAGCAGCCGGGTGGCGACCGGGTCGCCGGTGTGTGCCGCGGTGGCCTCCCATGCGGTCCACCGCCGGTCGAACGCGGTGTAGCGGGCGGCGATGGCCGGCAGGTCCCAGCTCTCGCGGACCACGCGGTCGACGTCGGTGGTGGTCTCGTCGGCGCGGGCGTGGAAGACCGTCACCCGGTCGGTGAGGCCGAGTTCGGCGACGACGGCGGAGACGTCGACCCTGCCGGGCGCGATCCACAGTCCGCTGTAGAGGGCGCCGAAGCCGTACCAGATCAGCCGGGAGCGCAGGTCGTGGCGCTGCCGCTGCCAGGAGTCGGGCAGCGAGAAGCCGAGCAGGGTCCACACCCCGTCCCAGTCCTCGTTGACCGCGCCGTCGTGCCAGATCCTGCGGCTGCCGTCCCGCAGGATCCGCTTCGCCTGCGGGGTGAGCCCGAAGTACATCCGGCGGCCCTGGCGCTGTCGGCGCAGCAGGCCCCGGCCCACCATGCGGGTCAGCGTGGAGCGTACGGCCTGTTCGCCGACGCCGGCCCGGCCGAGGACGTCGATGATGCTGCCGGAGTAGACGCAGCGGCCGTCCTCGTCGAGGACGTGGTTGCCGAAGAAGGCGAGGACGAGCGACTGGGGGCGCGGTGGTGCGGTGCCCGGCGGTGCGCCGGCGATCTCCGTGTCTTCCACGCCGATCAGCGTACGGTCCGGGCCGCGGCGGCCCTCCCCCGCCGTGGCCCGGAGCCGCGCGGTCACGGCCGGTCGGCCGGGTGGGCCAGGTCGTAGGGGCGTGGGTAGGGGCCGGGGGTGTGGCGGGCGTAGCGTGCCGGGCCGGCCGGGTCGGCCGCGCGGGCGCGGGCGTTGAGGGCGGCGGGCCCGGTGTCGTCCCAGCGGCCGGTGGTGACGCGGTCCTCGAGGGTGTGCAGGGCGGCGAGCTGTTCGCCGGGGCTGAAGGTGCAGTGGCCGGGGGTGTCGACGTAGGCCTGGCGCAGCAGTGGCGTGGCTCCGGCGGCGGTTGCGGCTCGGCGGTAGGCGCTCTGGACCTGGGCGGGGACGAGGGCGTCGCCGGTGGTGTGGAGGGAGAGCTGGGGTTCGGTCAGCCGTCCGGTGAAGGCGCTGGTCCGGCTCATCCAGTCGACGGCGGCCGGGTCGGCCGTGAGGCGGGGGGCGCGGTTCAGGGCGGCGAGGTCGGCGCGCAGGGACAGGCCGGCTTCCTTGTAGAGGGCGGTGACCTGTTTGTAGGTGGGTGAGCGGCGGAGCATCGCGGTGTAGTCGACGCCGGTGTTCCAGGACATGGTGCCGCCGGCCCGCTGCTCGGCTTCCTGCCGCCAGAGGAAGGCGGGCTGCCGTACGAGTCCGCTGACCGCCTCGTACTGGTTGGCCTGCTGGGTCCGCCAGTCGTCGGGGGCGGGGCGGGGCTGGGTCGCGTCGCTGTGGACGGGGATGCGGTGCAGGGCGGCGGCGAGGGCGATCCGGGCGCGGCCGTGGTCGGTGCGCTGGGCGGTGGTGAGGGCGTTCGCCAGGGTGCCGGCGGCGTCGGCGGCCGTGGCGCGGTCGGGGAAGCCGGTCAGGGGGATGTCCGCGGTGGGGGCGAGGAGGGTCCTGAGGGCGAAGACCGCGTCGAGGGTGTTGTTCCAGTTGGCGACGCCGCCGTGGACGAGGCCGCACAGGGGCAGGGAGCCGTCGATGCGTCCGGGGTGGCGTTCGGCGAGGGCGGTGGTGACGAGTCCGCCGTAGGACTGGCCCCAGGCGATGGTGCGCCGGGCCTCGCCGAAGCGGGCGGTGAAGGTGTCGAGGGTGGCGAGCTGGTCGGGTACGGCGTCGGTGACGGCCCAGCCGGTGGTGGCGTAGGAGGAGCCGATCAGCGCGTATCCCTTCTCCAGGAGCAGTTGCGCGGTCGCCGGGTCGGGGGCGTTGCGGGCGGGGTTGGGGCTGCCGGCCGGGGTGTAGCCGTGGCTGAAGAGCAGCACGGTGCCGTTCCAGTGGGCGGGGACGTCGATGAGGTAGGTGGCGCCGGAGGGCAGCCGGCCTTCGACGCGGGTCGGGGCGGGTGCCGTCGCCGCGGCCTGCGGGGCGGCGGTGGTGAGCAGGGCCAGCGCCGTGAGGAGGGCCGAGGGGGCGCGGCGGGGTGTGCGGGTGCGGGTGGTCACGAGGGGACGTCCTCCTTGGCGGGGGCGCGGTGGCCGGCGGGGGCGGGCTCGGTGAGCGGGTCGGTGTGGGTCTCGCGCAGGAAGAGCAGGGTCAGCGCGGTGATGGCGGCGCCGCCGCACAGCAGCAGGGCGACGGGGGTGCCGCTGCCGCCGTGTGCGGCGACCAGGCTGCCCGCGATCATCGGTGAGAAGCCGGCGCCGACGAGGGTGGCGCCCTGGTAGCCGAGGGAGGCGCCGGTGTAGCGGACGCGGGTGCCGAACATCTCGGTGAGCAGGGCGCCCAGCGGCCCGTACATCACGGACTGGGCGATGCCGTGGCCGAGGACGACGGCGAGGATCAGCAGGCCGGGCGAGCGGGAGTCGACGAGCGCGAGGACGGGGAAGGCAAGCGCGGCGCAGGCGACGGCTCCGGCGAGGACGACGGGGCGGCGGCCGGCCCGGTCGGAGAGCGCGGACGCGGCGGGCAGGACGACGAGGGCGACGCAGGCGGAGACGGTCAGCGCGGTCAGGACCTGCGGGCGGGTGTAGCCGATGCCGGTGGCGTAGGCGATGAGGTAACTCGTCAGCAGCGACTGGGCGGTGAAGGCGCCGATGCCGACGCCGCAGGCGAGCAGCAGGGGGCGCGGGCGGCGCAGGACGTCGAGGACGGGCAGCCGGGCCTCGGCGCGGTCCTTCCGGACCGCGGCGAACAGCGGGCTCTCGACGACTTTGAGCCGTACGAACAGGCCGACGCCGAGCAGGACCACGCCGAGCAGGAACGGCACGCGCCAGCCCCAGGCCGTGAACTGGTCCCTCGGCAGGGCGACGACGAGGGTGACGACCAGTGAGGACAGCAGCGAGCCGAGCGGGGCGCCCATCTGTGTGAAGCTCGACCACAGTCCGCGCCGCCGCTCCCCCGCGTGCTCGACCACCATCAGGGTGGCGCCGCCCCATTCGCCGCCGATGGCGACGCCCTGGACGACGCGCAGGGTGATGAGCAGGACGGGCGCCCACACGCCGATGGTGTCGTAGGTGGGCAGCAGGCCGATGAGGAAGCTGGCGCCGCCCATCAGGCCCATGGTCAGCAGCAGCATGGACTTGCGGCCGAGCCGGTCGCCGAAGTGGCCGAAGACGACACCGCCGAGCGGGCGGGCCACGTACCCGGCGGCGAAGGCGCCGAACGCGGCGATGGTGGCGACGGCGGGGTCGGTGCCGGGGAAGAACAGGTCGCCGAAGACGAGGGCGGCGACGGTCCCGTAGACGAGGAAGTCGTAGAACTCGACGGCGGTGCCGAGGAGTCCGGAGAGGGCGACCCGGCGCAGCTGCCGGGTCCGTTCGCGGGCCGGGGGCGGTGAGGCGATGGGGGACGGGGGCATCGCGGTCTCCCTTGACCGGGGGAAGGACACCGCGAAGATAGGCACTCTGATGATGACGGTCAATAAAATGCACAACATCACTCGGCGCGGGGCGGCAAGTCGACTGGAGGACGCGCCGTTTCCGGCCCAGGCTGGTGGGGTGACTGTCGACCTCACCGAGGAGCGGTATGCCGGATCCCGAGAAGCGTCGCCGGTTGCCGCGGGTCCTGCCGGCGCTCGTCGCCGCGGTCTTCGTGCTGCTGCACGTCGTCGGCTATCCGGCGACCCGTTTCTCCAACGACTCCTACCGCTACGCCCGTCAGGCCTACGAGTTCCTCGGTGACTCCCCGCGCGAGGCCACGCGCAAGGCGGTCGCCGCGTACTGCGCGGACACGGCCCGGCTGGTCGACCGCAACCGCAGGCTCCACCAGCTGGAGTTCCGGGAGCCCGGCCGCGAGGCCGCCTACGCGGCGCGGTGCGAGCGGAAGTACGCACGGGGGCTGGAACCCACCGACCCCCGCTACGAGGAGATCTTCCACGCCCGCCCCGGATACCCACTGGTCGCGGCACCCTTCGTGGCGCTGCTCGGCGCCAAGGCCGGGCTCACCCTCGTCGCGCTCGCCTGCACCGCGCTCGCCGGATACCTCGTCCACCGGCTGCTGCGCGACCTGCGCGCACCGCCCGCCGCCGCGGTGCTCGGCCAGGTCCTGTGTTACGTCACCCCGCTCGCCTCCTGGGGTGGCCGGCCGCTGGCCGAGGGCCCGACCCTGGCGCTGATGACGGCGCTGCTGCTGGCCTCGGTGTGGCTGCTGCGGAACCGGGTGCCGGCGGGCGCGGTGCTGTTCACCGGCGCCATGGCCTGCGGAGTCGCCGTCAGGTACTCCAGTTTCCTGGTCGTGGCCCTGTTCCTGGCGGTCGCCGCCGTGGCGTCGTTGCTCTTCGTCCGGTCCGCCCGGCACCGCGGAGGCCGGTGGCTGGCCGGGCTGTCGGCGGGCAGCGCACTCGCCGTGCCGGCGCTGGGCAAGGCCCTGGGACTGCCCGGCACGACCGACTCGCTCCAGGACACCTTCACGCTGCACTGGACCCGGCCCGAGATCGCCGATCCCTGGCAGGCCCTCGTCCGCCTCAACCTGAACTACTGGCAGCAGTGGCTCCAGAAGGAGGCCCTCGCTCCGCTGCTGCTGTCCCTGCTCGCGGCGGGCGCGTGGGGCGTGTGGCGGCGCTCCGTGCCGGTCGCCCTGTGCGTCATCGCCATGGGGGCCACCGGCTTCGCGACGGCGGCGGCGCACCCGGTCGCCGTCGAACTCGACCGGCTGTACGTCGCCGTGTGGCTGATCCCCGTCATCGGAGTGCCGCTGGCGTTGGCCCGGCTCAACCGCCCGGCGCCGGTGCGGTCACCGACGGAGGACCGGCCCACGGCCGGGGACGACGACGGCGCGGCGGAGCCGGAGACCGCGTGGAGGTGACGGGCGCGCTCAGGCGGTGCGGGCCGGCACCGAGGCGTGCGAGCGGTGCCGTGGCACGGACGGCGGTCGCGTCGCGTGCCGCCGGTAGGCGCTGGGTGACATGCCGGTCCGCTCGGTGAAGTGGGCGCTGAAGGCGGCCGGCGAGCAGCAGCCGACGGCGACGCGGACCTCGGTGACGCCGAGGCCGCCGTGGCGCAGCAACGCTGTCGCCCGTTCGACGCGACGCCTCATCAGGTACGCGTACGGCGACGCGCCGTAGGCCAGCCGGAACCGGCGGCTGAGGTCGCCGGCGGGCATGCGGGCGTCGCGGGCGAGCGCCGGCACGTCCAGGGGCCGGGCGTACTCGCGGTCGATCCGGTCGCGGACGCGGCGCAGGGCCACGAGGTCGGCCGACCGCCGCGCGGCGGTGCGTGCGCGTCCCCAGGCGGGGTGACACATGGGAGAACTCCTTGTCCGGGGACGGAGCGGGTCAGCGGAGTTCCTGGATGCGGATCAGGTTGCCCGCGGGATCGCGGAACGCGCAGTCGCGGATGCCGTACGGCTGCTCGGTGGGTTCCTGGACCACCTCGGCGTCGTGGGCGCGCACCTTCTCGAAGGTGCCGTCGAGGTCCCGGGTGGCCAGCAGGATCCAGCCGTAGGTGCCCTTGGCCATCATCTCGCGGATGGTCTGGCGCTCGGCCTCCGTGATCCCGGGGTCCACGGCCGGCGGGGCCAGCAGGATGGACGTGTCGGGCTGCCCGGCGGGGCCGACGGTGATCCAGCGCATCTTGCCCTGCCCGACGTCGCTGCGGACCTCGAAGCCCAGGGCGTCCCGGTAGAAGGCCAGGGAGGCGTCCGGGTCGTCGTGCGGGAGGGACGTGGTGTGAATGGTGATGTCCATAACGATCAGGCTAGGCGCGGGGCGCACACCGGCGCTTCTCCATTCCTGACCGGATTCGACGGAGCGGCGCAGCCGCGCGACGGCGCACCAACGGCCTCCGCGATCCGCCGCGTGCCGGTGCGGGCGCCGGTGCGGGTGCCCGTGCGGGTGCCGGTGCGGATGCGGGTGCCCGTGCCGGTGCGGGATGTCGCCCGGCTGCGCCGGTCCGGTCGCGGTGCGGGCGTCGGGCGGTGACGCTGAGGGGGCGCGGGTGAGAAGGAGTTGCGCCATGAACAAATCGTCGTGGGCGCCGGCCGTGGTGCTCGCCGTGTCGGTGCTGCGCGCCGCCGCCTCCGCACCGGCCTGCGCCGCCCAGGGTGCCGCCGGGGCTCCCGTCGGCGAGACGATCGTCTGACCGTCTCCTTGGCGAAAACCCGCGCCCACCGCCGGAACTGACCCGCACGGGCGTGGGTACTCGCTGCGCGCGCCCGGAGGGCGGCAGAACACGACACGAGCCAAGGAGCAGGACGTATGAGCGAGGCCAACCCCCTGAAGCGCGCGGTCCACAAGGTCGCCGAGAGCTTGCAGGGCGACGGTGCGCCGGCGGAGGGGATCCCCGGGAAGCCGGGGGCCGAGTCGCCGTCGGTCGCCGAGCCGACCGAGCCGCGGGAGCCGCTGCCGCCCAAGCCGGACCAGACCGGCCCGGAAACGGTGTCCCCGACCGGTCAGCCCACCGGCGCCGACCAGGCCCGGATGGCCCAGTCCGGCGCCTATCTGACGACCGCTCAGGGAACGCGGCTGTACGACACCGACCACTCGCTGAAGGCGGGTCCGCGTGGCCCGGTGCTGCTGCAGGACCACCATCTGCGCGAGAAGGTCATGCACTTCGACCACGAGCGGATCCCGGAGCGTGTGGTGCACGCCCGGGGCGCGGCGGCGCACGGGATCTTCCAGAGCTACGGCACGGCGGCCTCCGTGACGAAGGCCGCGTTCCTCGGCAAGGACGTGGAGACGCCGGTGTTCGTACGGTTCTCCACCGTGCTGGGCTCGCGCGGCTCGGCCGACACCGTGCGCGACACCCGCGGGTTCGCGACCAAGTTCTACACCAGCGAGGGCGTCTTCGACCTGGTCGGGAACAACATCCCGGTCTTCTTCATCCAGGACGCGATCAAGTTCCCGGACGTCATCCACGCCGGCAAACCGCATCCGGACCGGGAGATCCCGCAGGCGCAGAGCGCGCACGACACCTTCTGGGACTTCGTCAGCCTGCACACCGAGGCCGCGCACCACACGCTGTGGAACATGTCCGACCGGGGCATCCCGCGCTCGTACCGGATGATGGAGGGCTTCGGCGTCCACACCTTCCGGCTGGTGGCCGCGGACGGCGGCACCACCCTGGTGAAGTTCCACTGGAAGCCCAAGCTCGGTGTGCACTCCCAGGTGTGGGAGGAGGCGCAGATCACCAGCGGGGTCGACCCGGACTTCCACCGCCGGGACCTGGCCGACGCCATCGAGGCGGGGGCGTACCCGCAGTGGGAGCTGGGCATCCAGACCTTCCCGGACACGCCGGAGCAGACCTTCGAGGGCATCGACCTGCTGGACCCGACGAACATCGTCCCCGAGGAGCTGGCGCCGGTGCAGCCCGTCGGGCTGCTGACGCTGAACCGCAACCCGTCGAACTTCTTCGCCGAGACCGAGCAGGTCGCCTTCCACGTCGGCCATCTGGTGCCCGGCATCGACATCACCGACGACCCGCTGCTCGCCGGGCGGCTGTTCTCCTACCTGGACACCCAGATCACCCGGCTGGGCGGCCCCAACTTCCCGCAGCTGCCCATCAACCGGTCCCACGCGCCGGTCAACGACATGCAGCGCGACGGCATGCACCAGACGGCGGTGCACCGGGGTGCCGCCCCCTACCGGCCCAACTCGCTGGACGGCGGCTGCCCCTTCACCGCGGGCGCGGACATGGGGGCGTACGTCGAGACACCGGTGCGCATTCCCGAGGCGACGAAGGTGCGCGAGGCGCCCGAGTCGTTCGCGGACCACTTCAGCCAGCCGCGCCGGTTCTGGCTGAGCATGAGCCCGGTGGAGCGCGAGCACATCATCGGCGCGTACGTCTTCGAACTCGGCAAGTGCTACGAACAGGCCGTCAAGGAGCGTCAGTTGCAGGTGCTCGCCAACATCGACCCCGAGCTGTGCGAGGAGGTGGCCCGGGGGCTGGGCCTGCCCGCTCCGTCGCCGACCGTGCCGCTCGCCGACGTGGCGCCCAGCCCGGCGCTGTCGCAGGTCGGCAAGACCTGGCCGGTCGACGGGCGCATCGTGGGCATCGTCACGGGCGCGGACGGCGAACTGGACGGCGTCCGGGCGGTGCGCGAGGCGGTGCTGAACGCCGGCATGGTGCCGCTGGTCGTCGCGCCCGTCGGCGGCAGCCTCGGGTCGGGCGACGGCGCGGTCACGGTGCAGCGCACCTATGTCACCGCGCGGTCGGTGGAGTTCGACGCCGTGCTGCTGGCCGGCGCGCCCGGCGTGGGCAGTGACGCGTACACCGCCCGCGACGCGAAGTCCACGCCGTCCGCCGCGGAGCCGGCGGCGTGCGATCCGCGGGTCCGGCTGCTGCTGTCGGAGGCCTTCCGGCACGGCAAGGCGATCGGCGCGTGGGCGGGCGGCAAGGCCGCCCTGGAGGCGGCGGGCGTGCCCGCCGACGCGCCCGGCGTAATCCTCACGGACTCCCCCACGGCCGCGCTGGAGCAGGTCGTCCGGCTGCTGGGCTCGCACCGGGTGTGGGAGCGGTTCTCGACGACGGTCTGACGGGCACGGGCGCCCGGCACGGGCCACGGCGCGCGGGCCCCGGCACGGTCGGACACGGGCGGCGCGCTCGTTTCCTTGCGGACGCTGTGGTCCCTGAGTCCCTGCGGACGCCGTGGTCCCTGAGTCCCTGCGGACGCCGTGGTCCCTGAGGCGCGGCGGTCCCGAGGGCGCGGTGATCCCTACCGCGCAGGGGCCGCCGCGCCGTCCCGTGCGACCGGCTGAGAGGATGGCGGGACCGTTGAACCGGAGGGGGATTCGACCGTGGTCGTACTCGCGCTGTCCTGCGTCGTACTGCTCGCCCTGGGCGGCTGTGTCTGTGTGGTCTGGGCGTCGCGGGGCGGCCCTCGCTGGGTGCGGGCGGTGTCCCGGGGCACGCTGCTCGCCGGTGAGCTGGTGCGCCGGTCGGGGCGTTCGCGTGCCGGCCGGGACGGCGGCGCGGACGACTGAACCCGGGCCCCGGGCCTCATTGCGGCGGGCGTTACTTCCGGCGGTGTCACACGGCGGGGGGCTCCGGTGTCGTATGCGCGTGACAGCGTCGAGAGCGATCGGGCAGGAGCAGCCGGTGACGAGCGACCGCGGCGAGCGCAGCGAGGGCACGGAGGACACGGGCGGCCGGACCGCCGACGGCGAGCGCACTGGTTCCGCCACGGAGACGTTCGTCGCCCATCGCAACCTGCTGTTCACCGTCGCCTACGAGATGCTCGGCTCGGCCGCCGACGCGGAGGACGTGCTGCAGGAGACCTGGCTGCGGTGGACGGACGTGGATCTCGGCACGGTGCGGGACCGGCGCGCGTACCTGGTCCGGATCACCACCCGACAGGCCCTGAACCGCCTGCGCACGCTCGGCCGCCGCAAGGAGACCTACGTCGGCCCCTGGCTGCCCGAGCCGCTGCTGACCACGCCGGACGTCGCCGAGGACGTCGAGCTGGCGGACAGTGTCTCGATGGCGATGCTGCTGGTGCTGGAGACCCTCACGCCGACCGAGCGGGCGGTGTTCGTGCTGCGCGAGGTGTTCGACCTCGGCTACGACGAGATCGCCGAGGCCGTCGGCAAGAGCCCGGCCGCGGTCCGTCAGATCGCCCACCGCGCGCGGTCGCACGTCGCGGCGCGCCGCCCGCGCGGGGTCGTGTCCCGGACCGAGACCCAGGGCGCCCTGGACGCGTTCCGGCGGGCGGCCGAGACCGGTGATCTGCAGGGCCTGCTGGACATCCTCGCGCCGGACGTCGTCTACCTCGCGGACGGCGGCGGTATCAAGAAGGCGGTCCTGCGGCCGATCGTGGGCGCCGACAAGGTGGCCCGCCTGCTGACCGCCGCTGCCGGCCGGATCGCCGCGCACGGGTCACTGCGGCCCGCGCAGGTCAACGGCCATCCGGCGCTCCTTCTCCACGCCGACGGCGAGGTCGACACCGTCCTGGCGATGACCGTCACCGACGGCTTCGTCACGGGGCTGTACGCCGTACGCAATCCCGAGAAGCTCTCCCACATCGGGCGGGAGACGTCCCTGCGCCGCTGACCGGTGTCCTCACGCCGCTCCGGTGCCGGGCGAGGCCAGAGACCCGGGGATCTCCTGTTCCGCCCAGATGATCTTGCCCTCGGGTGTGTAGCGGACGCCCCAGCGGTGGGCGAGCTGGGCGACCAGGAAGAGGCCCCGGCCGCCCTCGTCCGTGCTGCGGGGGTGCCGCAGGCGGGGGGCGGTGCTGCTGCCGTCGGCGACCTCGCAGGCCAGGCGGGAGTCGCGGAGCAGTCGCAGGCGTACCGGGGACGCGGCGTGGCGGATGGCGTTGGTGACGAGTTCGCTGACGATCAGCTCCGTCGTCATGGCCAGCTCGGTGAAGCCCCACGCCTCCACCTGCCGCGTGGCCCGGGCACGGACGTCGGCGACGGCGGCGGGGTCCACGGGTACGTCCCAGGAGACGACGTGATCGGCGTCCAGGACGCGGGTGCGGGCCAGGAGGAGGGCGATGTCGTCGCGCTGGGGCAGTGAGACCAGGTCCTGGACCGCTGCGCTGCACTGGGTGTCGAGGTCGGGTGCGGGGCGGGCGAGCAGCCCTCCGAGCCGGGCCATGCCCGACTCCAGGTCGCCGTCCGCTCCTTCGATGAGGCCGTCGGTGTAGAGACCGAGGAGGCTGCCGGGGGGCAGTTCCATCTCGCCGGATTCGAAGGCGATGCCGCCCAGGCCGAGCGGGGGTCCGGCGGGGGGTTCGGGGAAGGAGACGTGCCCGTCGGGTGTGACGACGACGGGCGGCGGGTGTCCGGCCCGGGCCATGGTGCACCGCCGGGTGACCGGGTCGTAGACGGCGTACAGGCAGGTGGCTCCGAGGAAGGCGGTCGCGCTCTGGTTGGCGCCCTCGTCGGCGGTGGGTTCCTCGCTCAGCCGCAGGACCAGATCGTCGAGGTGGGCGAGGAGTTCGTCCGGCGGCATCTCCATGTCGGCGAGGGTCTGCACCGCGGTGCGCAGCCGGCCCATGGCCGCCGCCGCGGTGATGCCGTGGCCGACGACGTCGCCGACCACGAGGCCGACGCGGGCGCCGGAGAGCGGGATCACGTCGAACCAGTCGCCGCCGACCCCGCCCGTGGCGTCCGCCGGCTGGTAGCGGGAGGCCACTTCCAGTGCTTCCCCGCCGGTCAGGGCGTGCGGCAGGAGGCTGCGCTGGAGGGTGACCGCCGCGGTGTGTTCCCGGGTGTAGCGGCGGGCGTTGTCCACGCAGAGCGCGGCCCGCGCGACCAGTTCCCGGGCGAGCAGGACGTCGTCGGGCTGGAACGAGACGGGGTTGACGGAGCGCAGGAAGGTGGCGAGCCCGAGGACGGTGTTCCGCGCGCGCATCGGCACGGAGATGAGCGAGTGCAGGCCGTACTCCCGCATGCTGGTCAGCCGGTCGGCCGGTTCGTCGGCCCACATCGCGTCGGAGGGGTCGAGGACCGGGATGAGGACCGGCTCCCCCGTGATGAGCATGTTCATGTCGCCGGGCGGCGGGATGAAGTCCACCGGGTCGCCGACCCGCGCCACGGCCTCCGGGCAGCCCTCCCGCACCGAGCTCATCCCGGCGCGGCGCATCACCGGCCGCGCGGACGCCGGCCCCTCGGCGGTCAGCCAGGTCCCGGGCCCGGTGGTGCTGAGCACCGACTCGAGGAGGTCGACGACGACGAAGTCCGCGAAGCGGGGCACGGCGAAGTCGGCGAGTTCCTGGGCCGTGCGCGTCACGTCCAGCGTCCGGCCGATGCTGTTCCCGGCCTCGTTGACCAGCGCCAGCAGCCGCCGCACGTTCCAGCGCTCGGTGACGTCCAGGACCATGTAGCACACGCCGGTGATGACATCGTCCGCGTCGACCAGCGGGAAGAAGGAGGTGGAGTAGGCGTGCGGGCGGTGCGGGTCGGCCCAGCTCCATCCCACGTACTCGTAGTCGGTGACCGGGACCCCCGTCTCCAGCACCTTGCGCATCAGGCCCTCGATGGTCTCCCCCTGCAGCCCGGGCAGCACCTCGCTCAGCCGGCGTCCGAGACGCTGTTCGCGGGGCACGCCGCCGAAGCGCTCCAGGGTGTCGTTCAGCCATACGTAGCGCAGGTCGCGGTCCATCACGGCCATGCCGACCGGTGAGCGGGTGAGGAATCCGTCGAGGACGGACCGGTCCACCGCCCACTGCGGGCGCCGCTCGCGCGCGGAGAGCAGGAAGCACTCGTCGCCGCCGATCCGGAACGCCGCGGAGACCCGCAGGTCGACATCGATCCGGCGGCCCTCGTGGTGCCGTACGGTGATCAGGCCGCTCCAGCCCATCCCGGACCGGCACCGCTCGACGACACCGGCCACCCGGGCGGGATCGGTGCGCATCGCCACGAGGGGCGCCGCGGAGGCGCCGACGATCTCGGACGCCCGGTAGCCGAGGAGTTCCTCGGCGCCCCGCGTCCAGGCGAGTACGACACCGTCGGCGCCGAGGACGGCGGCGGCGTCGGTGGACGCGTCGAAGGCATCGCGCGGGGGCGCGGACGCGGGCGGATCGGAGCCGTTTCGCACGGATTCCATGGAGTCCCTCCTCCACAGGACCATGTTCCCTTCTGGCCGCCATCCGTGCACGATCCACGGCCGCGGACCACGGGGCGGACCTTGGGCAGACCACTGGGCGGACCTCGGGCGGACCACGTGGTGGACCTTTGGGCGGACCACGGGGCGGGCCCCTGGGTGGCCGCGCGGGCGGCGCGACTGGGCAAGGGGGCGGCCCGGGGGGAGCATGGAAGGGCCGACGGTCACGGCAGTGCGGCGACGCGGGCGGAAGCCGGCGCGTTCTGCCGGCCGGTACAGCCGGTTACACCAGCCGGTACAGGAGGCCCAGGGATGACTGCCGAATCCTTCCCGCGCGACGGCGACCCCTACGACACCGCGCCGCCGCGCCAGCAGACCAGTCTGCTGGACGTGCTGAGCGTGGCCGCGCTGGTCCTGGACGTCGACGGCCGCATCGTGTTCTGGACCCCGCAGGCCGAGGACCTGTTCGGCTACACCGCCGAGGAGGCGCTGGGCAGACCCGCGGCACGGCTGATCATCCACCCCGAGCACTACCAGTCGGTCCTGAAGCTGTTCGCGGAGGTCCTGGAGACGGGTCGCAGCTGGGCCGGCGCGTTCCCCGTCCGGCACAAGGACGGGAGCAGCCGCCTGATGGAGTTCCGCAACATGCGGCTGCTGGACGACCTCGGGGACGTCTACGCCCTCGGGCTGGCCGCCGACCACACGCTGCTCCAGCGCGTGGAGACCGACCTGGCGCTGTGCGAGCGGCTCATCAACCAGTCCCCGATCGGGCTCGCCCTGCTCGACCCCGATCTGCGGTATCTGCTGGTGAACCCGGCACTGGAGCGGATCGACGGCATTCCCGCCGAGGACCACATCGGCCGCCATCTGCGGGAGGCCGTGCCCTTCCCGGACATCGACACCATCGAGTCCGCGCTGCGTCAGGTGCTCACCACGGGCACTCCCCTGCTCGACCAGTACCACGTGGGCCGGCCCCTGGCCGACCCCGAGCACGAGCGTGCCTGGTCGCTGTCCTTCTACCGCCTGGAGGACCCCGGCGGGCGGGTGCTCGGCGCGGCCGCGTCGGTCGTCGACGTGACCGAGCGACACCGGGCGACGGCCGAGGCGGACCGGGCGCGGCGGCGCCTCGCCCTCATCGCCGACGCCTCCACGCGCGTCGGCACCACCCTGGAGGTGGAGCACACCGCCCACGAGCTGGCCGAGATCGCCAGCCCGGAACTCGCCGACGTGGTCGCCGTGGACGTCCTCGACTCCGCGCTGGCCTGCCGCCGGATGCGTCCCCCCGACAACGGGCCGGAGCTCTTCCGTGCCCTCGCCCTCAAGGCCGCGCATCCCACGCCGGCGCTGCACGCCGCCGACCCGCCCGGCGACCTCGCCGCCTACGAGGGCGACCGGATGGTCACGCTGTGCGTCCACACCGCCCGGCCGGTCATGGTACGGCACGTCGGGGAGCAGGATCTGCCGCGGATCGCCCGCGACGCGGAGGCCGCGGCGCTCCTGGCACGCGCCGGGGTCCACTCCTATCTCGCCGTGCCCCTGATCGCGCACGGCGAGGTGCTGGGCGCGCTCGACCTGAAGCGGACCCGCAACCCGCTGCCGTTCGACGAGGACGACGTCATCCTGGCCAGTGAGCTGGCCAGCCGCGCCGCGGTGGCCATCGACAACGCCCGCTGGTTCCAGAGCGTGCGCAACACCGCGCTGACCCTCCAGCGCAGCCTGCTGCCGGACCACCCCCCGCACCACACCGGTCTCGAACTCGCCTCCCGCTACCAGCCCGCGCAGGCCACCAGCGAGGTCGGCGGCGACTGGTACGACGTCATCCCGCTGGAGGACGACAAGACCGCGCTGGTCGTCGGGGACGTCATGGGGAACGGCATCGACGCCGCCGCGACGATGGGCCGGCTGCGCACCGCGACCTGCGCCTACGCGGACCTGGACATGAACCCGGGCGAAGTGCTCCAGCACCTCGACAAGATCACCTGCGATCTCGAGCACTACATCGTCACGTGCCTCTACATCGTGTTCGACCCGCACACGCGACAGTGCTGCATCGCCAACGCCGGACACATGCCGCCCGCGCTGGCCCGCGTCGGCCGCCCGCCCGCCCTGCTCGAACTGCCCTCCGGGACGCCGCTCGGCGTCGGCGGCATCCCCTTCGAGACCACCACGGCCGAGCTGGGCCCCGGGGATCTGCTCGTGCTCTACACCGACGGCCTCGTCGAGACCCGGCAGCACTCGATCGACGACCGGCTGAACACCCTCCTCGGCTTCCTCGACGCACCGGAACGGCCCCTGGAGGAGACCTGCGACCTCCTGCTGTACGGGCTGCGCCACCCCGACGACCACGACGACGTCGCCCTCCTCGTCGCGCGGGCCCTGTGACGGCGCACCGGACCCCGGGGGGTGCGGCCGGCGGCTAGCTCAGGGTGAAGAAGTGCAGCGGTGAGTTCGGCCGGAAACCGATGCGGGGGTAGACGGGCGCGCCGGCGGCGGTCGCGTGCAGGGTGGCGCGGGTCAGGCCGGTGGCCAGGGCGCCTTCGTGGAGGGCCTTGCGCGTCACCGCCTCGCCGTAGCCCTTGCGTTCCCACCGGGGGTCCGTGGCGACGAGCACGACGAACAGGCGGCCCGCGGCCGGGACGGTCCCGGCGCAGGTCACCGGGGTGTCGCCGCGCAGGCCCAGGTAGGCGTACACGTCGTTCCTCCACAGCGCCGAGCCGTCGAGGCCGTCGCGGCCGTGTTCCAGGGGAAGGCCGTAGGCGCGGGAGTTGAGGTCGGCGTAGGCGCGCAGGTGGTCGTGGGTGCGGACGCGGACGAAGGTCAGCTCGGGGTGGACCGGCTCGGGGACCGGGAGCAGGTCCCCGGCCATGCCGGTGCCGGAGAAGGCGTGGGTGAGGCCCGCGCGCCCGGCCGCCGCGGTCAGCGCCGCGCGGGCCCCGGGGTCGAGCAGGTCCTCGAAGACCCACAGGAAGCCCGGCTCCTTCTTCGCGCGCATGATCTCCGCGGCCTCGGCCAGCCGCCGCGCGGCGAGCGCCGCGTCCGCCCCCACGTCGGTGAGGGTGACGCAGTTCCAGAAGGCGAACCGGGAGTCGGCCCAGCGCACGGCGATGCCGGGCAGGTCCCGCACATCCGCTGCCGCGTCCCGGTCGAGCACCAGGGTCCGCCAGACCGTGGCGAGTTGTTCCATCGATTCGATCGAGTCGTCGAGTCGCGTCACGGGCCCTCCTGGCGTCGGCTGCCCTCATCCCTTCCCCGCGGGGCGCCCGGTGATCCGGCGGGCACCCGAGCGGTCTGGAAAGCGCCGCTCCTCCCCCGCGCCGGGGGCAGGTGGTCAGCGGGACGGGCGCGGGAAGCCCGGCTGGGCGGGGGGGCCGGTCAGGGGGCCGCCGGGGGCGACGCGCATCACGGACTCCAGCTCGCGGAGTATGCGGTCGGCTTCGCCCCGCACCTGGGTGGGGATGTCGCCTCGCTCGGCGACGAGGCGGCTGTAGATCGGCGTCTCCTGGAACAAGGGGATCTGCTTTCTCGGGTCGTGGCCGGGTGATGTGACGGCTTGTGCTGACGGCTGGTTGTCCGTGTGACGGTGATCAGTATCGCCGAAGGGTGCGGCGGTGGTGCGGTCGGCCGCCCGCCGCGGGTATGACACTCGCCTCGTCACGGTCCGCCTGGGGAAAGCCCGGGCCGCTGTCACGGTCCGCCTGGGGAATGCCCGGGCCGCTGTCACGTCCCGGGCGGGAAAGCCCGGGCAGGTCAGGCTGCATTCATCGCGGCTGAGGTGGCACCTGCCAAGGCATGGACGGGATACGACGGGCGTTGTGGCGCGCCCGGCGCCACGCCGCGGCGGCGGGCGCCGCGGTGCGCCGGGCCTGGGCGGAGCCGGGCCGGGAACGGGACCTGGCGGTGCAGGCGGTCAAGGCGGCGCTGGCCGCGTGGGTGGCGTGGGCGGTGGCGGGCTGGTGGCTGAACGCACCGATGGCGTTCGTCGCGCCGTGGGTGGCGATCGTCCTGGTCGAGTCCACGGTGTACCGGTCGGTGACGCACGGGCTGCAGCAGGTGGCGGCCATCGCCACGGGGACGGTCGTGGCGACCGGCGCCGCTCTGCTGCTGGACTCCACGATGGCGGCGATGAGTCTGGTGCTGCCGGCGGCCGTGCTGCTGGGCAACTGGCGACGGCTGGGCAGTCAGGGGGTGTACGCGGCCACCGGCGCCCTGTTCGTCCTGACCAGTCAGCCGGTCACCGTCACCGCCTCGGCGGCCCGGATCGCGGAGGCCGTCTTCGGCGCGGTCGTCGGCATCGCGGTGAACGCGCTGGTCCGGCCGCCGGTGTATCTGCGCAGCACGCGTGCCGCGCTTCAGGACGCGGCGGGTGAGGCGCAGGAGATCCTCGACGCGGTCGCCGACGGCCTGGAATCCGGTGAGTGGGACGCCCGCGCGGCCGGTCCCCTGCACGAGCGGGCGCTGCGGCTGGGCCGTCTGGTGGACCAGGCGCGCGCCGCGGTCGGCTGGAGCCGGGAGAGCCTGCGGGTCAATCCCCGGCGCCGCACCGGCGCCGTGTCCGCTCCCGGCCGGGACTACGACGACGCGGTCACCGTCCTCGACTATGTGGCCGTCCACACCGCGGAGGTCACCCGGGCGGTGCTGGAGGCCTGCGACGGGGACCGGGAGGAGCCCCGGCCCGGGCCGCACATCGCCGAGCCGTACGCGGCCTTCCTGCACAAGAGCGCCTACGCGATTCGGCTGTACACCGAGAGCCGGTTCGCGCCGGGTGGCGAGGACCGGCGGGCGGACCGGGAGCTGCGCGAGGTGGTCGACGGACTGGTCGGCACTCTGGAGGACCTGCGCCGGCGGCTGTCCCGGGCGGTGCCCGACGATCCGGACGCGCTGGCGACCTACGGCACGCTGCTGAGCCAGGCGCGCCGCCTGGCCGACCAGCTGGTGGGCCGTTGATCGTCTCGCGCTCGGCCGGTGGCCCTGAAGCCGACCGTTCGGGGTACTCGCGCAGGCGTCGCAGAAACGAGACGGACGGGAGGTGATCGCCGTGTCGAGTACGCAGTCGCATACGCAGTCACATCGCACCGCTTCGGGCGGGCGGGCGCACGAGCCCGGTCAGGAGCCGGTGAGCGAGCTGGTCCAGCGTGCTTCGCAGCAGCTGACGGAGCTGGTCCGCGGCGAGATGCGCTTGGCGCAGGCCGAGATGAAGGAGAAGGGCAAGCGTTACGGCAAGGGAGGCGGGCTGTTCGGCGGCGCCGGCGTCGTCGGCTTCCTGATGCTTCAGGCCCTGGTCACGACGGTGATCGCCGCTCTGGCGGTGCCGTTGCCGGTCTGGGCGGCGGCGCTGATCGTCACCGCGCTGCTGGGTGTGATCGCGGCGGTGATGGCGCTCGGCGGCAAGAAGCAGGTCGACCGGGCATCCCCGCCCAAGCCCGAACAGACGATCGAGAACCTGAAGGCCGATGTGGCCGAGATCAAGGGGAGCACGCACCGATGACTCAGCCTCCGCACGACGAGAGGCCGGCCCCGGGCCCAAAGGAACTGCGCGAGCAGGTGGAGCGGACCCGCACCGAACTGGGTGAGACGGTCGAGGCGCTCGCGGCCAAGGCCGACGTCAAGACGCAGGCCCGGGAGAAGGCAGCGGAAGTCAAGGAGCAGGCCGCGGCGAAGGCCACGGCGGTCAGGGAACAGGCCGCCGCGAAGGCCACCGCGGTCAAGGAACAGACCGCGGCGAAGGCCGGTGACCTGAAGGCGAAGGCCTCGGGCATGGCCCACCAGGTTCAGGACAGGCTGCCCGAGCCGGTCAGGCAGAAGGCGCTGCCGCCGGACAACCGCACGCTGCTGCTGGTGGCCGCGGGCGCGGCGGCGGCGGTGGTGGTCTGGCTGGCCTGGCGCCGGAGGGGGTGACCCCCGCGAAGGCATCGAAGGTCGCCTACAAGCCGGTCGGGCTCGCGCTGGGCGCCGTCAGCGGCATGCTGGCCGGGGCGGTGTTCAAGCAGGCGTGGAAGATGCTCGGCCATGACGAGGACGCCCCGGACGCCACCGACGAGCAGCGCGGCTGGCGCGAGGTGGTGCTGGCCGCCACCCTCCAGGGCGCGATCTTCGCCGCGGTCAAGGCGATCGTCGACCGCGGCGGCGCCACCGCCGCCCGCGGTCTGACCGGCACCTGGCCCGGCTGACATCCTCGATGGCCGTCCCGCTGTTCGCCGCCGCGGCGGCGGCCCGTCTGCGGCCCGCGGGGGCGGTGTCGTACGCGACGGGCCGGTGAGGCACGGCGTGTGAGCCACGCCCGCTCCGCGCGTCAGCACTCCGGCCTCAGGTGCGCAGCCAGGCGGCGGTGTCCTGAGGGAGGCGGGAGTCGGGGGTGAGGGGGCCGCTGGTGAGGAGGAGGGTGGTGTGGGCGGGGAGGTCGACGGGGATGGTGGAGAGGTTGACAACGCAGGTCAGGCCGTGGGGGCGGGTGAAGGCGAGGACGTCGTCGGGGGCGGGGAGCCAGGTGAGGGGGCCGTCGCCGAAGCCGGGGGTGGTGCGGCGCAGGGCGATGGCGCGGCGGTAGAGGGTGAGCATCGAGCCGGGGTCGGCGGCCTGGCGGTCGGCCGCGTACGAGGCCCAGTCGGCGGGCTGCGGCAGCCAGGGTTCCCCGGCCGAGCCGAAACCGCAGTGGGGTTCGCCGGCCGCCCAGGGCAGGGGGACGCGGCAGCCGTCGCGGCCCGGGTCGGTGCCGCCGGAGCGGAGGTGCATGGGGTCCTGGATCCGGTCGAGGGGGATGTCGGCCTCGGGCAGGCCGAGTTCCTCGCCCTGGTAGACGTAGACCGAGCCGGGGAGGGCCAGGGTGAGGAGGGCGGCCGCGCGGGCGCGGCGGGTGCCGAGGGTGCGGTCGGTGGGGGTGCCGAAGTCCTTGGTGGCGAAGTCGAAGGCGGTGTCGGCGCGGCCGTAGCGGGTGACCGTGCGGGTCACGTCGTGGTTGCACAGGACCCAGGTGGCGGGGGCGCCGACGGGGGCGTGCTCGGCCAGGGTGTCGTCGATGGAGCGGCGCAGCCGGCCGGCGTCCCAGGGGCAGGTGAGGAAGTTGAAGTTGAACGCGGTGTGGAGTTCGTCGGGGCGCAGGTAGCGGGCGAAGCGTTCGGCGTCGGGGAGCCACACCTCCCCCACGAAGACGGCGCCGTACTCGTCGGCGACGGCGCGCCAGGAGCGGTAGATGTCGTGGAGTTCGTCCCGGTCGACGAAGGGGTGGGGGTCGCGGCCCGCGGTGAAGTCGGGGAGCGCGGGGTCCTTGGCGAGCAGGGCGGCGGAGTCGATACGGACACCGGCGACGCCGCGTTCGAACCAGAAGCGCAGGACGTCCTCGTGTTCCTGGCGGACGGCGGGGTGGGCCCAGTTGAGGTCGGGCTGTTCGGGGGTGAACAGGTGCAGGTACCACTCGCCGTCGGGGACGCGGGTCCAGGGGGTGCCCGCGAACTGGGACGGCCAGTCGTTGGGCGGCAGTTCGCCGTTCGGCCCGCGTCCGGGGCGGAAGTGGAACAGTTCGCGCTCGGGGCTTCCGGGGCCGGCGGCGAGGGCGGCGCGGAACCAGGGGTGCTGGTCGGAGACGTGGTTGGGGACGATGTCGACGATGGTGCGGATGCCGAGTTCGCGGGCCTCGGCGATGAGTTTCTCGGCTTCGGCGAGGGTGCCGAAGGCGGGGTCGATGGTGCGGTAGTCGGCCACGTCGTAGCCGCCGTCGACGAGCGGGGAGAGGTACCAGGGGGTGAACCAGACGGCGTCGACGCCGAGTTCGGCGAGGTGGGACAGCCGGGCCCGGACGCCCGCGAGGTCCCCGGTGCCGTCGCCGTCGCCGTCCGCGAAGCTGCGCGGGTACACCTGGTAGATGACGGCGTCGCGCCACCAGTCGTCGCTGCGGTGCGGGGTGGGGGCTGCCACGTGACGGTCCTTTCGGGGCGGGTGGGTGAGGGGTGGGGCGCGTGCGGGTGGGGCGGGCCGGGTCAGCGGGTGGGGCGGGTGCGGGGCGGGCCGGGTCAGCCCTTCAGGCCGCCCGCGGTGAGGCCGCTCATGATGTTCCGCTGGAAGACCAGGAAGATCAGCAGGGTGGGCAGGGAGGCGATGGTGAGCGCGGCGATCAGCACGTTGACGGGGACGCCGGTGGAGAGCGAGTAGATACCGACGTTGAGGGTCTGCTTGCCCGGGTCCGGCAGGGTGAGCATGGGCCAGAGGAAGTCCTTCCAGACGCCCACGATCGCGAAGATGGACACGACGCCGAGGATGGGCCGGGAGACCGGCAGCACGATCGACCACAGGGTGCGGGTGGGGCTCGCCCCGTCCATCGCGGCGGCGTCCAGGAGTTCCTTGGGGATCGAGTCGAAGAACCGCTTCAGCAGGAAGATGTTGAAGGCGTTGGTGACCGAGGGCAGCCAGATCGCCCAGGGCGTGTTGAGCAGGTTGCGTTCGAAGACCGGCACGTCGAGCACGGTCAGGTACTGCGGTACGACGAGCACCGTCGCCGGGATCATCAGGGTCGCCAGCATCATGCCGAGGATGGCCTTGCCGAGGACCGGGCGGAGCCGGGAGAGCGAGTAGGCGGCGGCGACGTCCAGGACGAGCTGGAAGGCCAGGGCGCCGAACGCGTAGTAGAGCGTGTTGAACAGCAGCCCGGCCAGGTCCATGACCTCCCAGGCGCGGCTGTAGTTGCCCGGCTCCACCGATCCGGGGACGAGTGTCGGCGGGGTCCGGACGACTTCCTGGGCGTCCTTCAGGCCGCTGGAGACCATCCAGTACAGGGGGCCGAGGAAGAGCAGCGTGAAGAGCGCGACGACGACGGTGAAGGTCACCCAGTAGAGGGCCTTGCCGCGGGGGCGGGCGAGCTGGGCCGGTGAGATGAGGGTGCGGGTGGACATGCGGGGCCTCCGGTCCTACTCGTCCTCGGCACGGCTGAGCTTGACGTACGCCGCCGAGAAGCCGGCGAGGAGTACGAGCAGCAGCAGGCCGAGGGCCGCCGCGGCGCCGTAGTCGTTGAAGTTGAAGGCGTACTGGTAGATGAGGTACACGACGGTCGTCGTCGATCCCTCCGGGCCGGCGCCGCCGGTCAGCAGGAAGGGTTCGACGAAGACCTGCATGGTCGCGATGATCTGCATCAGCAGCATCAGGGAGAGCACGAGCCGGGTCTGCGGAATCGTCACGTGCCAGATCTTGCGGAGGAGGCCGGCGCCGTCGAGTTCGGCCGCCTCGTACAGCTCGCCGGGGATGCCCTGGAGGGCGGCGAGGTAGATGAGGGCGGCGCCGCCCATGTTCATCCAGGTCGCGGCGATGACGACGGAGAGCATGGAGGTGTCCGGGTCCTGGAGCCACTGCTGCTCCGGGAGTCCGAGCAGGCCGGACAGCTCGTTGAGGAGTCCGTAGCCGGGGTCGTAGAGGTACTTGAACAGCAGGACGGAGGCCACCGGCGGCAGCATCACCGGGAGGTAGACCAGCAGCCTCAGATAGCCCTGGCCGTGCCGGAACTCGTTGATGACGACGGCGACGGCGAACGGCACGGCGAAGCCGAGGACCAGGGCGAGCACGGTGAACAGCAGGGTGTTGCGCCAGGCCTGCCAGAACGCCGGGTCGTGGTAGACGGTGGCGAGGTTGTCCAGGCCGACCCAGGTGGTCCGGCCGCCCTCGGTCTGCTGGAAGGCCAGCAGGAACTCCCGGACCATCGGGTACCAGGAGAAGAACCCGAAGCACAGGACCGCGCCGATGAGGAAGGCGTGGGCGGTGAGGTTGCGCCGTACGCTCCTGGCCAGGCGGCTGCCGCCGTCGGGCGCCACGGGGCCCGGTGCGCGGGGCGGGGTGCGGCGGGGGCGGTCCGTCTTGGTCGGGGTCGGGCTGGGGGCCGACATCGTTGCTCCTCGATGCTGGTTCGCCGGTGGGTCCTGGCTGCCGGGATGCGGCCGGCGGCGGGGAGGGGTGCCGGGTGTCCGTACCGTCCGTCCCCGTCCGGCGCCGGTCACCGCTGGGCGAGGACCTGGTCGACCTGGGACGCGGCGGTGGAGAGCAGCTTGTCGATGTCGGCGTCCTCGTTGGTGAGGAGCGCGGACATCACGTTGTCCAGGACCTTGTAGATCTCCTGGGCCTTGGGCGGCTCGGCCTTGCCGGGGACCGGGTTGTCCGTGAAGGCCTCGAAGTTCTCGACCGGCATGGTGGCGTGTTCGGCGCGGGCGGCGTCGTCCTTCGCCTTGGTCTCGTTCAGCCAGAAGTTGGGCTGCGGTACGCCGACGGGCAGTCCGTCGGCCTTGGCGCGCGCCCAGTCGAACTGGCCCTTGCCGGGGGTGAGGTTCTTGAAGTCGAGCCAGGCGATCGCGGCCTTGATCTTGTCGGGCGAGATCCCCTTCTTGATCATGTAGCTGTTGCCGCCGGCCAGGGTGTTGCGTCCGCCGGGGATGGGTCCCATGCCGAAGTTCTCGTACTTCGCGCCGAGTTGCTGGACCATGTAGGCGATGTCGTCGGGTGCGGCCAGGAACATGCCGAGCTTGTCGGTGGCGATCTGCTTCTGCAGGTCGCCCCACTTCAGCAGCTGGGTCTCGCCCATGCTGTCGTCCTCCCAGCGCATCGCGTGAAGGTTCTCGGCGACCTGCCGGCCCAGCTCGTCGTCGAAGGCCGCCTTGGTGCCGCTCGCGTCGACGATGTCGCCGCCGACGCTGTACACGTGCGCGGTGAAGTGCCAGCCGCCGGTGTTGCCCGCGCTGTACTCGCCGAAGCCCGCGATGCCGTCGCCGAGCCGGGCGATCTTCCCGGCGGCGGTGCGGACCTCCGCCCAGGTCCGCGGCGGGCTGTCGGGGTCGAGTCCGGCCCGTTCGAAAAGCTTGCGGTTGATGAGCAGGCCCATGGTGTAGTTGCTGGTGGGCAGGCCGTAGAGCCTTCCCTCGTGCTTCAGCGAGGCGAGAACGTTCGGGTCGATGTCCTTCAGCAGCGGCACGGTCTTGTCGTTGACGTACGCGGTGATGTCCTCGGCGCCGTCGTGGTCGAGCACCTGGGGCAGGTCGGTGAAGTACGTGTAGAAGACGTCCGGCTGGGACTTGGCCTTCAGCATGGCCGTGAAGCGCGGCGGTTCCAGACACTGGCCCGGTGTGGAGCGGCCCTCGATGGTGATGTTCGGGTACGTCTTGTTGAACTCCGCGACGTCCTCCTTCCACTGCTTCAGCTCGGCGGCCTTCGCCGCGGGCGGCATGCAGTCGATGGTGAGGGTGACCTTGGTCTTCGGGTCGAGCGGGGCGGCGGGGTCGGAGGAGCCGCGGTGGTCGGTCTGTCCTGCGTCGTCGCTGCTGCTGGTGCCGCAGGCGGCCAGTGCGGTGAGGGTGAGGGCGGAGACGAGGGTCAGGGCCCCGGCCCTGCGGACACGGCTCAACCGGGCGCTTCTCATGGGTGGCCCCCTTCGGGCGGGAACGAGGAAGGCGCCCCACCGCCAGGCGTTGTGGGGCGCCGCACACTCAACCACCGCAAACAAGTGACCGCAATATCTCGCGCTGATTTCGTAAATCTTTGACAGCCGCGTGTCTCACTCTGTCCGCGCCTGGGCGGTGGACCCGCGGACGACCAGTTCCGGCTCGAAGAGCAGCTCGCTGTGCGGCACTTCCGCGCCCTGGATCTGGGCGTTGAGCAGTTCCACCGCGGCCCGCCCCATCGCCTCGATGGGCTGGCGGACCGTGGTGAGCGGCGGCTCGGTGCACGTCATGAACGCGGAGTCGTCGTAGCCGACCACGGACACGTCCTCGGGGACCCGCAGACCGCGCCGGCGGGCCGCCCGCACCGCCCCGAGCGCCAGCGGGTCACTGGCGCACACGATGCCCGTCACCCCGCGCTCCAGCAGCCTGGACGCGGCGGCCTGGCCACCCTCCAGGGAGAACATCGACCGCTCCACGAACTCCTCGGCCAGCGCGCCGCCCGCAGCCCCGACCGCCGCGTTCAGCCGCCGCCGTGAGGGAACGTGGTCGGCGGGGCCGAGGACCAGGCCGATCCGCTCGTGCCCCAGGGACACCAGATGGCGCCAGGACTGCTCGACGGCGACGGCGTCGTCGCAGGCCACGCACGGGAAGTCGAGGCCGTCCACGGCCGCGTTGATGAGCACGACGGGAATCCCGCGCTGGGCGAGCAGCCCGTAGTGGTCGTGCGGCGCGTCCGCCTGGGCGTAGAGCCCGCCGGCGAACACCACCCCGGAGACCTGCTGCTGGAGCATCAGCGCGACGTAGTCCGCCTCCGACACGCCGCCCTTGGTCTGGGTGCACAGCACCGGCGTCAGCCCCTGCTGCGCCAGCGCGCCGCCGATGACCTCGGCGAACGCCGGGAAGATCGGGTTCTGCAGCTCGGGCAGGACCAGTCCCACCAGGCGGGCGCGCTCGCCCCGCAGCTGTGTCGGCCGCTCGTAGCCCAGGACGTCCAGCGCGGTCAGCACCGCCTGCCGGGTCGCCTCGGACACTCCGGGCTTGCCGTTGAGGACCCGGCTGACCGTGGCCTCGCTGACCCCCACTTTTTTCGCCACTTGAGCAAGTCGTCGCGTCATGAACGCAAGCGTAGCGCAAACGCTGCAAGTCGCTTGCGCTACGCTCACGAGCCGCGTGGCTCCGGGTCTGTTGCGGAGCGCTAGCGGTTGATCACGAACTGGGAGCCGGGCTCCACCACGACGTCGCCCTGGGCGGAGCCGGTGATGGTCACGTCGGTCAGGGTGGCGCTGCCACGGGCGCCGCCCATGGCGAGGATGCCGGACCCGTTGTTCGACTTGCTGATGGTGACGTTGCGGATCTGGACGCCGGGGGTCGCGCCGCCACCCGTCTTGAACTGGATGCCGTCGTAGGTCGAGTCGTGGATGTCGGTGTCGCGGATCGTGACCCCCGGGATGTCGGGGCCCTGCGCGAACAGGGTGATCGCGCCGAACTCCTGGGCCTCGCCCCAGAAGGCGCCGCCGGTGCGGTACAGACCGTTGTCGGCGATCAGGGTCTGGCCGGAGAACGGCAGCGGGTCGTGGTCGGTGGCCAGCATGATCCCCGGGTAGTTCATGGTGTCGGAGATCAGGTTGTTCTCGATGGTGTTGCCGTATCCGCCGTAGACCGCGATGCCGTTGGCGCGCCAGGGCAGCTGCACGGTGTTGTTGCGGAAGTGGTTGTCGTGGCCGATGTCGACCGAGGTGTCCTTCACGTACTTGCTGGCCCACACCGCGAGGGCGTCGTCGCCGGTGTTGCGGAAGGACGAGTCGAACACGGTGGAGTTGCGGGTGCCGTTGGCGAAGTTGACGCCGTCGGCGTAGGTGTTGCGGATGCGTACGCCGCTGAACTCGACGCCGTCGCCGGGGCCCCACAGCTCGGGGATGTTGGAGTAGTCGCGGCCGACCCAGGCGCCCACGTTGGCGTGCTCGATCCACACGTTGGTGATCTTCGTGCCCTTGCCGAAGCGGCCGTTGAGCGCGACGCCGCCCTCGGCGCCTCCGTCCCCGCCCCGGATGGTGCCGGAGCCGAAGACGGCGAGGTCGGAGATCTTCGTGTTGTGGTCGATGTCGAAGCCGAAGTTGCCCTCGTGCGGGTGGTTGATGCCGCCCGCCTGGTGCGGCGGGGTGAGGGAGTACAGCTGGGAGTGCCACATGCCGGCGCCGCGGATGGTGACGTCCCGGATGCCCACCTGGTTGTACTGCCCCCGGTTCAGCGGGTCGTCGGTGAGGATCTTCTTCTCCTGCCGCCACTGTCCGGCGGGGATCCACACGCAGCGGATGTCGCCCTGCTGGTCCGCCGTGACGGCGCGCTGGAGGGCGTCCGCGTCGTCGATGCCGTCGTTGGGCACGGCCCCGTAGGCGGTGATGGAGACGCAGTCGGCGGGCTTGGCGGCCGGTGGGGCGACCTGCTCGAGATCGATCAGGTCGATGACGTAGAACGCGGCGTCGTCCCCGGCGTCGCGCTGGAGCCGGAAGGTGGTGCCCGCCGGGTAGGTGTCGGTGAGCAGCGCGTGGGACTCGTCGAACAGCCGCCGGGCGTCGCCGCCGGGCCGGTTGGTCAGGCCCTCCGGGTCGTCGGTGGTGCCGTAGAGCCAGCTGTGCTTGGAGGACAGGGTCAGCTTGCGGACGAACTTCCCGTCGGCGTAGAGGCTGATGGTGGCCTCCCGGCCGCCGCCGGCCGCCGCGTCGGGGATGGAGTTGCGCACGACGATGGAGTTCGACGGGCTGGTGGAGGTGAACTCCACGTACTGCCCGGTGGAGTCGAGGCGTACGGACTCGCGGCCGGAGGACTCGGTGGCGAAGTTGGTGTGTCCGAAGGTCCGCTTGGCGTCCGCCTTGAGCAGGGTGCCGTTGTGGCGGCCGTGCTCCGCCTCGTACGCGACGTACGGCACGGCCGCGCCGCGTCCGACGACCAGGGAGCGGGCGAGGACGTTGTTGTTCTCGTTGGTCTCCGTGACCACGGAGGTGGCGTCGGCGGTCGCGGTGAGGGTGGCGCCGCCGCTGACGGCGGTCCAGCTGCCGCCGATGGCGACCGTGGCGGTGCCGCCGGCGGGGACGGCGTCCGTGGTGCCGTTCAGGGTGGTGGCGCCGACGGTGAGCCGGGTGACGGATCCGGCGGGCACCGGGCTGGTGCCGCGGTTGCGGACGGTGACGGTGAAGGTGACCTTGGCGCCGACGGCCGGGCTCGCCGGGCTGGTGGTGATGGCGGTGACCTCCAGGTCGGGCCCGGGGGCCTGCGTGACGACCAGTTTGGCGGCGGCGTTGCGGCTGTTGTTGCCGTTGTCGAGTTCGGCGACGGTGTCGGTCGGGTCGACGACAGCGGAGACGGTGTAGCCGCCCATGGGGCGTTTGCCGACGGCGACGGGCACCTTGACCGACTCCCCCGCGCCGAGGGCGCGCACGGGCGCGCTGCCCGCGACGGTGCCCTCGAGGCTGACGTTCACCGTGGTCGCGGGGGCGGCGGCGGTGCCCGTGTTGCGGACGGTGGCGTCGACCGTGACCAGGTCGGCCTCGGAAGGGGACGCGGGCGACCAGCTCAGATCGGTGACGGTCAGGTCGGGCGCGGGCGCGGCGGCGCCGACGACCTCGAACTCGGCGACCTGACCACCGCCTGCGCCGGTGTTGCCGGAGAACTGCAGGCGTACGTCCGCGTACCGGCCGGAGACCGGGATGGTGACCGTGTTCCGGTTGCCGGAGGGGCTGAAGGTGTAGTCGGCCCGGTCCTTGATCGAGGTGAAGGCGGACTCCCCCGCCTTGCGGCCCAGGACCTGGATGCTCTGGGTGCGGGTGCTCCAGACGGGGTCGGGGTTCAGCTTCAGCACGACGCCGGTGAGGTCGGCGTCGGCACCGAGCCGCACCGTCAGCGCCGACGACTGCCCGCTCGCCTCCCAGTACGTGCCGGTACTGCCGTCGTTGGCGTTGGCGGCGACGTAGGTCTGGGTGTGCGACGTGGCCTCGATCGGCTTGCGCAGCGCGAGGTTGGTGCCGGCCGGGGGTCCCGGGTCACCGCCGCCGGGGTCGCCGTACACCTCCAGCTCGGCCAGCTGCGCGGCGTTCCAGCCGGTGTTGGCACTCACCTGTACGCGCACGTACCGCGTCTCGGCGGTGACGTCGAGCGTCACCGTGTTGCCGGACGACGGCGAGAAGGTCCGGCTCGCGGAGCCGGACAGCGTGGTGAAGTCCCTGCCGTCGGTACTGCCCTGCACGCCGGCGGTCTGGTTGCGGGCCTCCCAGGACGCGGGGAGCTTGAGCACCAGCCGGTCGACGCCGACGGTGCCGCCGAGGTCCACCTGCACCCACTGCGGGAACGCTCCCGCGGGTCCTTCCCAGTACGAGGCCTGACTGCCGTCGGTCACATTGCTCGCCGGATAACCACTGTGCGCCCCGCCGGCCGTGACCGGCCTGCCGAGCGCCAGGTTGGATACCTCCGCGGCGGGTTGGGCGGCACGTCGGGTGGTGGCCTGCGCCGCCGGGGTTGCCACGGGCAGCACCCCGACCGCGAGCAGCCCGGCCGTCACCAGACCGGCGAGTCCCCGCCGGCCCTGATGTCTCCGTCTCATTGGCCCTCTCGTTCCCTTGACGGGCGTGACGGGCTCACCAGGCGGGGGTGGGTCACGGGCGGTGCGCAGTGGGGAACGGTTCCTGTCCTGGTGAGGCCGAAACGCTGCCGATCCGATTCTTGAGCGATTTCGTCAATCTTTTGCAGCGCTGAGCTGACAGGTTTCTACCGAGCGTCGGCTTTGTCAACGGCTTGGTACGGGCCAAGGAAAAGCGACTGCCCACGCGGGCGGTCGCACCACCGGGTTCAGGCGACGGAGGAGCCTATGGTGCGCAGCGTCGCCGAGCGGCGCATCAGCGCCGCGTACACGACCGCTGCGACGGCCATGCCCGCCGGGAGGGCGATGTCGATGCCGTCGAGGGCGGCGGCGACCGGGCCGGTGTAGAGGGTGTTGACGGAGAGCGCGGCGGCGGTGACGCCCGCGGTGAGGGCGAGGGCGCCGGGCCAGTTGACGCCGGCGGTGTACCAGAAGGGCCCGGCGGGGGTCTCGTCGGTGAGCGCGGGACCGTCGTAGCGGTTGCGGCGCAGGAGGATGTCCGTGGCGTAGACGGCCATCGCGGGGCCGAGCAGGACGACGGTCAGCTGAAGGACGTCGGAGACGGTGTCGAGGAAGTCGGAGACCAGCAGCGCGTACAGCGTGAGGGCGACGGCGACGGCTCCGTCCACGAGGACGCTGATCGTACGGCGGACGCGGAGGCCGACGGCCTGGAGGGCGAGGCCCGCGCTGTAGACGGTCAGGGCGTTGATGGCGATGGTGCCGAGCACCAGGGCGAGCAGGAAGACCGGTTCGAACCACGCGGGGAGGATCGCGCCGAGCGCGGTCTGCGGGTCCGTCATGTCCACCGCCGTCGCGGCCAGCGCGCCCAGCGAGCAGACCACGACGCTCGGCAGGAACGCGCCGACGGCGGTCCAGCCGACGATCGCCTTCGCGGAGGCCGTACGCGGCAGGTAGCGGGAGAAGTCGGCGCTCGTGGTGTACGACAGCGGGCCGGACGCGGTGAGCGTGATCCCGGCGAGGACGGTGGCCCACAGGTCGGTGCCGGTGAGGGGCGCGGCGGGACCGTGGCCGAAGTCCGCGCGGCCGGCGACGGCCACGGCGACGACGGCGAAGACCGCGGTGAGGGCGAGGGTGATCGGCAGGTAGAGCCGGAGGATCAGGGCGTGGCCGTAGACGCTGATGGTCAGCGTGAGGGCCGCGATGACGACGATGACGGCCGCCTTGACGCCGGTGTTGAGGGGGATGCCCGCCTTCTCGACCAGGGTGAACGCGGAGGTCGCGGCGGCGGCCAGGTTGAGCGCGAAGTAGCACACCGAGATCAGCCAGCCGGTGACCGCGTTGTTCACCCGGTTCCCGCGTACGCCGTACACCGCGCGCGTGATCACCTCGCTGGGCGCGCCCGCGGCCGGGCCGGATATCGCGAGCAGGCCGGTGAGCAGCCAGAACAGGTTTCCGACGATGATCACGACGACGGCCTGCCACAGGCTCAGCCCCATCAGCACGAGCGCGCCGCCGACGACGAGGCTGAGGTAGTTGACGTTGGCCGCGGCCCAGACCGAGAACAGCTCGCGGGGGCGCCCGCGACGCTCGCTGTCGGGGATCAGGTCGATGCCGTGGGCCTCGACGCGGACCGAATCGACCGGGCCGGCCGAGGTGACCCCGCCGGCCGGGCCGGCCGGGCTGACCGGGCTGACCGGGCTGACCGGGTCGTCGGGCGGTACGGCCTCGTGTGGGTCGGGGGTCGTGGACACCATGCGTCCTCCGGGGAGCTGGAGAGGGATGGGTGGCGTCGACCCACGTTTATTGGTCGTGCACCCAATAGTTGCTTATTGGCCGCACACTCAATAGAATCCGGGGTATGTCGTCAAGCGTTCCGCGCAAACGAATCCGCAAGGACCCGGCCGCCCGGCGGGCCGAGATCGTCGACGCGGCGGCGGGAGTCGCCCTGAGCGAGGGCCTGGAGTGCGTCACCCTGCGGCGGATCGCCGAGGAACTGGCCGTCCGTCCGGGTCTGATCAGCCATTACTTCCCGTCCGCCGAGGACCTGGTCGCCGAGGCGTTCGGCAGCGCCGCGAGCGCCGAGATCGACGCCCTGCTGCCCGAGGAGCGGCCGGAGGGCACCCCGACCGAACACCTGGCCCGGTTCCTCGCGCGCACCACCGGCGAGGCGTACGACGCCGTCAGCCGGCTGTGGATCAACGCCCGCCACCTCAGCCGCTACCGCGAGGTGCTGCGCGAACGCGTCGCCGTGCAGGAGGCCGTCTGGCGGGCGCGGCTGGAGGGGCTGATCCGGCAGGGCGTGGAGAGCGGCGAGTTCCGCACCGCCGATCCGCTGGTGACGACCCTTCAGATCCTGGTCGTGCTCGACGGACTCGGCGTCGACGTCAACGTCGGCGACGAGGATCTGCCGGAGGCCGTGACCCGTATGGCCTTCCTGACCGCCGAGCGCGAACTCGGCCTGGACGCAGGCACATTGACCCGCGCCGCCGGCGCCGCGCGTGAGCCCCGCTGACGTCCCGCCCGACATCCCGGCAGCCCGCTGACGTCCGACCGCCCCCGAACGTCCCCCGATCCGGCAGCCCACGCTGACGTCCCGCCGTCCCGAACCTCCCCTTCTCCATACGCAAGGAGCCCCCGTGACCCCCGACCTCGTCCTGCTCTCCGCCCGGCTGCTCGACCCGGGCACCGGCGAGTTGCTGCCGCACACCGCGCTCGCCGCGGGCGGTGGACGGATCACCCACCTCGGGGACGACCTCGAGGTGCGGGCGCTGGCCGGACCGGGGACCACCGTCATCGACGTACGGCAGGCCGTGGTCACCGCCGGCTTCACCGACGGCCATCTGCACCCGGTGTCGGGCGCCGAGCGCACCATGGGCGTCGATCTGTCCGGCTGCCGGGACCTGGCGGCCGTACGCGCCGCCCTCGCCGGGGCCGTCGCGGCGCTGGAACCGGGTGCCTGGCTGCGCGGCTGGGGCCTGGACCCGAACGCGTTCGGGGACGCGCCCGTCGGCTTCGCCGCGCTCGGTCCGGTGCTGGACGGCGTACCCGCGCTGCTGGACCTGTTCGACGCGCACTCCGCGGTGGCCAGCCCCCGGGCCCTGGAGCTGGCCGGGGTGACCGGTCCCCGCCGGTTCGAGCAGGCCGCCGAGATCGTCTGCGACGCCGAGGGACGGCCCACCGGACTGCTGCTGGAGGACGCCGCCTGCGAGGTCGTGGAGGCGGTCGCACCCCGGCCCACCGAGGCCGAACTGCGGGCCCGTACCGCCGAGGTGCTGCACGCCATGGCCGCGGCCGGGCTGACCGGCGGGCACGCCATGGACGCCAACGGCACCAGCCTGGCGACCCTGGCCGCGCTCGACGACGAGGGCACCCTGCCGCTGCGGCTGCGGGTGGCGCCCTGGTGCCAGCCGGGCGCGGACGACGCGGCGGTGCGCGAGCTGATCGGGCTTCAGGGGACCGGTGGACGGCTGTGGGGGGTCGCCGGGGTGAAGCTGTTCATGGACGGCACGATCGACAACGGCACCGCCTGGCTGGAACGCCCCGACTGCCACGGCGAGTCCACCCACGCCTTCTGGCCGGACCCGCGGCGGTACACCGAGATCGTCGCCGAGCTGCACGCGGCGGGCGTGCCGACCGCCACCCACGCCATCGGTGACGCCGCCGTACGCCACGTACTCGACGCGGTGGAGCGGGCGCGCGCCGCGCACGCGCGGCCGGTGCGCCACCGGGTCGAGCACATCGAGACGGTGCCCGACGACACCGTACGGCGCTTCGCCGCGCTCGGGGTGGTCGCGTCCATGCAGCCCACCCACTGCTGCGAGTTCACCCGCGCCGACCACACCGACAACTGGTCCCGGCGGCTCGGCGAGGAGCGTGCCTCGCGCGCCTTCCGCTGCCGTGACCTGTGGGACGCCGGGGCGCGGGTCGTCCTCGGCTCCGACTGGCCCATCGCGCCCTTCCCGCCGCTCGGCGTCATGGCCGGGGCGCGCCACCGCCGCCCCGCCGACCTCTCCCTTCCCCCGCACGGCCCCGAGCAGGCGCTGACGCCGCTCCAGGCGCTGCAGGGCGTCACCGTCAACCCGGCCTGGGCCGCGGGCGAGGAGCACGCGGCCGGCCGCCTCGCCGTCGGCCACCGCGCCGACCTCACCGTCCTCGCCGACAACCCGCTCGACACCGCCGACACCGACCTCGCCGGCCTCCCCGTCCTCCTCACGGTGGTCGCCGGCCGCCCCACCCATCGCGCACCGGAGCTGTGAGGCGGCGGGGGATTCCGCGGGGCGGAGCGCGCGGGTCCCCGGTGACGTGAGGCAGACAACTCGCCTCAACAGCCAACGCACAGCTCTCTTTTCCCCTCTTGCACGGCGAAACCCCCCACCGTGAGAAGGGAAACACGCCGTGCGCCCACCCACGCGCATACGCCCCGCGTCCGTTCGGCACGCGATCCTCGCCGTCGCGGCGGCGGGATCGGTGCTCGCGACACCGCTCTCCCCCGCCTACGCCGCCTCGCCGCCCCCGGCGCCCGACCTGCGCGCGGATGTGAACCGGGACGGCCGCGTCGACGTCACCGGCGGCACCGACACGGCCGGTGAGGACACCTGGACCGTGCGGCGGGGAGCGGTCCACCTGCCCAACCTCGACGACGACACCAAGCGCTGCCCGACGACCGGCCCCGACGGCAGACCGCTGTCCGACGCCAAGCTGGCCGCCTGCAACGACGCCTCCGACGGCAAGGTGAACGGCACGGCCGACGCCGCCGACCTCGCCCGGGTCCGTTCCGTCCCGATGCCCGGCCTGGCGGCGGGCGCCAAGGGCAGCGTGAAGGTGACGACGGGGGCGAAGCACACGCACGTCTTCCTCCAGCGCTCCGGCGCATGGGTCCCGGTCACCTCCGAGACCCGGCTGACCGCCGCCGAGCTGCGCGCCGGAGCCGAGTTCGGCGTCGAGGCCACCGATGTGATCCGGGACAGCGCCGTGTGGGACGGCCGCGCGGTGATCCGGCTGTCGGTGACCTCCGGCGGCCGGACCACCTCCGACTCGGTCACCCTGCGGACCGCTCCCCTCCTCACCCACCACCACCTGCAGAACACCCGGCAGGTCATGGTCACCAAGGTGAGCGGCGCGGGCGAGTACGGCCGTCTCCAGCGCCGGTTCGTCAAGGACCTGGAGAAGGAGGTCGAGGCCGCCGGCATCACCAAGCCGCTGGTGACCTTCGAGAAGTACGGCGACCCCTGGGCGCAGGACTTCGTCGAGCCCGCGTACGTCAGCATGACCGGCCCCGGCGGCAAGCGGCACGTGATGCGGGTGATGCTCCGCTCCGCCCAGCTCGACCGCGAGGCGGGCCGGGAGCTGTTCGAGAAGGTGCGCGGCCGGGACGTGGGCGTCGTCCAGGTCAAGGACCGCACCGAGCCGGACGACTGGTCGCTGAACTCCATGGGCAACCTGGAGACCATCCCGCCGTACGCGCACGGCGGGCGCTCCTTCCCGGCCGGGCGGATCATCATGGGCTGGCGCAAGGACAGCGGTCAGCGGCCGTCGCCCGCGATGCGTACGCTGCTGAAGTCGCAGGGCCTTCAGGACCCGCTGCTGCTGGACACCTCCTGGCTGGGCGTCGGGCACGTCGACGAGTTCGTGCAGTTCCTGCCCGCCGACACCCCGCGCGGCTGGCGGATCGGCGTCGCCGACCCGGAGGCCGGCCTGCGGCTGCTGCGCGACGCGCAGGCCGGCGGCCACGGCGCGACGAGGATGTTCTCCGTCCCCGGCCTCGGCGCCGACATCCCGGCCCCGAAGGAGACCATCGACCAGGTCCTCGCCTCCCGGCACTTCGTCGCCGACAACTCGATGGCGGCCGAGCGCATCAAGGCGAACCTGGAGATCCTGAAGAAGGAGACCGGCGTCACCGACGCGGAGATCGTCCGCGTTCCCGCCCTGTACACCCGTGAGGCGGAGACACGGGCGGCCGACGGCGACGAGGTTCCCATGCCACGGCTGACGCGGCTGGGCGGCGGCACCTCCCTCGCCGACACGTTCCAAGACCGCGGCCAGCAGAAGTGGCTCGCCGAGAACGGCGACCGCGCCACCGGCAAGGCCGCCCGGGCGACGGTCATGACCAGCGCCTACGTCCCGGGCGCGGTCAACGGCGTGCTCCTCGGCCGCGACCGCTACCTCGCCCCGCGCCAGTGGGGTCCGGTCGTCGGCGGCAAGGACATCTTCACCGAGGCGGTGAACACCGCGTACCGCCGGGCCGGTCTGAAGGTGTCGTACATCGACGACTGGTACACGTACCACCTCGGCATGGGCGAGGTGCACTGCGGCACCAACACCCTGCGCGACGCCTCCGCGGCCTGGTGGGCGGCCCCGCGGCGGTAGCCGTGACGACTCGCGGCACGCACGCCGGGCGCCGATGATGCCGCGTACCGCTGGTACACCTGGCGCACCGTGCGGGAGCTGCGGGACGCCGGACGGGACGTGGCGGCCGGGCTGGGCTGCGCCGACCCGGACCCCGGCCGCGCTCTGCGCTGTCTGCGGGCGCTGCCGGTGAAGCGGATCCTGGACGTGCCGCACGTCATGAACGTCTTCCAGGCGTTCGCGTTCGGCGAGGGCGTGCTGCCCGACCTGCCGGAGAAGGCCCTGGAGGTGGGGCGCTTCCACCGGGTGCCGGTGCTGTCCGCGGCGACCCGCGACGAGCACCGGCTGTTCGTCGGGCTGACCTGGGACGCGACGAGCACCGGCTGTTCGTCGGGCTGACCTGGGACGCGGTGAACGGCAAGCTGACCGCGCGCGGCCGGTTCACTCCGGCGCAGGCGCGGCTCGCCGACGCGGTCACCGACTACCGGGCGGCGTTCGCCGCGACCGGCCGGCCGGGGCGGCGCGGTCTGGCGCCCTGGCCGGCATTCGGGCCGGCGTTCGGGCCCGGCTCACCGGCCCCGCACACCCAGTCGCCGGCGCCCGACGCCGTCACGAGGGTGGACTACGCGGCCACCCGCAACCTCGGCTTCTGGCGTCGCCTGGGCTGAGCGGAGGGCCGTCGGCGCCGTGCTCAGCCCAGGGACTTCCCCGACTCGACGACGATGCCGTACAGGTCGCCGATGGTCGCGAGCGCGCTCCGGTGGATCTGCGCGGCGGGCACGTGCGTCCCCGCCGCCGGCAGGGGCCGGGTCGCACAGGCGTCGGCGACGACGGTGGGCCGGTAGCCGCGCAGGAACGCGCCCTGGGCGGTGAACAGCACGCACATGTGCGTCATGAGACCGATGACGATGACGTCCTTGTGTCCGGCCGCGTCGACGAGGTCGCCCAGCTCGGTGCCGACGAACGAGTCCGGGACCTTCTTGACGACGACGGACTCCCCTTCGACCGGAGAGACGCTGGGGTGGATCTGTCCGATCTCGGCCCGGATGTCGTACGGGGTGCCCTCACCGCCGTCGTTGACGACGTGGATGACCGTGGCACCCGCCTCCCGGGCGCGGCCCAGCAGCTCGGCGGCGGAGTCGAGCGCCGCCCGCCAGCCCTCGAGTTCCATCACGCCACGGACATAGGTGTTCTGGTAGTCGACCAGGATCAGGGTGGCGTCGGCGAGCGAGGCGGGCGTCTCGTCGAAGCCCATGAGTTCACGCAGCGTGGTCGTAGCCATGGAAGTTCCCCTAAGAGTTCTCACGCCAAGTCCTTTGACGGGCTTGGCAGTTGTGGCTCCGGGCGGGCGGGGCGCCGCACGCGTCGGCCACGTCCGGAACGCTACGGGCCCGCTCCACGTGTCGGCAATGTCATCTAACCTGCAGATCCGGACATCACCGTTGCCGACCGGGCGGAGACAGACCCCTTGAACACCGTGGGACGACTCGTCGTCATCCTTCTCTTCGACGGCGTCGACCTCCTCGACGTCACCGGACCGCCCGAGGTGTTCTCCCTGGTGCGGCGTGAGCTGGGCGAGGCGTCGCCGGTCTACCGGGTCGTCCTGGCCGCCGAGACCCTCGATCCCGTCACCACCGCCGCCGGGGTGCGGGTGCTCCCCGATGTCACCTTCGAGGAGGTGGTGAGGGAGAGCATCGACACCCTGCTGGTGCCCGGCTCGGTCGAGACCGACGACCGGGGCCGCGTCCGCGCGCTCACCGACCCGACGGTGGTCGGCTGGGTGAAGGCCCTCGCCGAGCGGACCCGCAGAGTCACCTCCGTCTGCGTCGGGGCGCATGTCCTGGCCGCCGCCGGGCTCCTCGACGGCCGGCGCGCCACGACCCACTGGTCCACGGCGCGCCAGCTCGCCGCCGAGCACCCGGAGGTCCGCGTCGACGCCGACCCGATCTTCATCCGCGACGGTGACGTGTGGACCGGCGCGGGGATCAGCGCCTGCCTCGACCTGTCCCTCGCCCTGGTCGCCGACGACTTCGGCGAGGCGCTCGCGCTGCGCGTCGCCCGGCAGCTCGTGATGTACCTGAAGCGCCCCGGCGGGCAGAGTCAGTTCAGCGTGCCCCTCGAGCCCGTCTCCACGACACGGCGCGTCGAGGACCTGCGCCACCACATCATGCGCCACATCGCCGAGCCGCTCACGGTCGCCGACCTCGCCGCCCACGCCCATCTCAGCGAGCGGCAGCTCACCCGTGTCTTCAAGTCCGAACTCGGCATGACCCCGAGCGCCTACATCGAGTCCGTCCGCGTCGAACTCGCCCGCCACCGGCTGGAGTCCACCGACGCGACACTGGAACGCATCGTGTCGGCCTGCGGGTTCGGCACGACGGACACCCTCGTCCGCGCCTTCCGCCGCCGCCTCGACACCACCCCCACGGAATACCGCCGCCGCTTCCGCGCCGCCACCGGCTGAGTGGGCGTGGTCCGGGACGTGCCCCGCGGCACCCGCGGACCGGCACCGCGCCGGTCGCCTGAGGCGGCGCGGGCGCGGTGCCGGTGTGCGGGCGGGATCAGAAGGTGAGTTTCCAGCTGTCGATGTAGCCCGTGTCCTGGGCGGCCACGTCCTGGACACGCAGGCGCCAGTCGCCGTTGGCGGGCTCGGCGGAGGCGTCGACGGTGTAGGTGGTCGTGACGTTGTCCGCGGAGTCGGAGCTGCTGGAGTTCTTCAGCCGGTAGGCGGTGCCGTCCGGGGCGAGCAGGTCGACGACCAGGTCACCGCGCCAGGTGTGCTTGATGTCCACGCCGACGCGCAGTGCGGCGGGGGCGTTTCCGGTGCGGCCCGTGACGGAGACGGTGGACGTCACCGCTGCGCCGTTGTCGGGGATGGCGACGTCGGTGGTGTTCTCGTACGTCGTGCCCGGCGGCGTCGGTGTCGCCGTGCCCAGGGTCCAGACGGCATGGGCGAGGGCGTCGCTGTTGCGGTCGAGAGCGGTGTCGTTGATGTTCGACGTGGTGTCACAGGACGAGTGGTAGCAGCGGTCGAAGGCCTGGCCCGCGGTGCCGCCCCACTTGGCGGCCTGCGCCGATGTCTTGGTGCGGCTCGCGCCGGTGAAGAGGCCGCCGACGGGTATGCCGGCGTTCTTGAAGGAGGCGTGGTCGGAGCGGCCGTCGCCCTCGGTCTCTATCTCGGTGGGCACGCCGATGCCCGCGTACCAGTCCTTGAAGACCTTCTCGATCGCCGGGTCGTCGTCGTAGACGAAGTAGCCGGGGTTCGGGGAGCCGACCATGTCGAGGTTGATGTAGCCCGTGATGCGGGCGCGGTCGGCGGCGGGGAGGTTGTTGACGTAGAACTTGGAGCCGACCAGGCCCAGTTCCTCCGCGCCCCACCAGGCGAACCGCAGATGCTTCGTGGGCTGGAGCTGGGCGCGGGAGACGGCGAGCGCGGTCTCGAGGACGGCGGCGGAGCCGGAGCCGTTGTCGTTGATGCCGGCGCCGGACGAGACGGAGTCGAGGTGGGCGCCGGCCATGACGACCTGGCTGGGGTCGCCGCCGGGCCAGTCGGCGATCAGGTTGTAGCCGGTGGCGCCGGAGTAGGTGAACTGCTGCACGGTGGTGGTGAATCCGGCGGCGTCCAGCTTGGCGCGTACGTAGTCGACGGAGGCCTTGTAACCGGGGCGGCCGTGCGCCCGGTTGCCGCCGTTGGCGCTCGCGATCGACTGGAACTGGGTGAGGTGCGCCTTGACGTTGGCGAGGGGGATGTCGGGCGCCGCGAGGGCCTGCGATCCGGTCACCGCGGAGGCGGTCGCCGAAGTGGCGGCTTCGGTGGCCGAGGGGGCGGAGGCGGCCGGTGCGGCGGCGAGCAGCGCGGCGGCCAGGGAGAGGGCGGTCGCCGTCGCGGTGCGTCTGAAACGGCGTCTGGGCAGGGTGAACTGGGGAGTCGTCACGTGGGGGGTCCGCACTTTCTCGTCGTGGGTGGGGTTGCCGGACGGGATCTGAAGCGGTGGTGCCAGAGCTGTGCGGGTGCTGTGTGTGCCCGATGGTCAGCGAGATGTCGATGTCCCGTCAAGATGCTTGCCGGACATCGGTGTTCGCTGAGCGGACAGCAGGGGTGTGGTGGCGTGGGCGGCGGTGCGTCCGCCGACACGGTGGGCGGTGGTGCGTCGCCGGGCGCGACGCGGGCCCTCCGACCCGGTGGTCGGCAGTGCGTCGCCGTGCGCGACGCGGGCCCTCCGACCCGGTGGTCGGCAGTACGTCGCCGTGCGCGACGCGGGACCCGCCGAAGCCGGCCGGCCGACCGGCCGGGGGGGTGACTACTCCTCGCCGACGCGGACCACGGCCAGCGTGATGTTGTCCGGGCCGCCCGCCTCGATGGCCGCCCGCCACAGCTCGAACGCCGCACGGCCGTCGTCGTGCTCCCGGAGCACGTCCTCGATGACGTCGTTCGTCAGCGGGTCGGTCACGCCGTCGGTGCAGATGAGATAGCGCTCACCGGGCGACAGCGGTACGGGGGTCACATGCGCGTGGATCTCACGGAAGACGGGGCTGCCGCCGAGGCACTGGGTGACGAGGGACGTGGTGCGCTGCCCGGGCTCCAGCGGCGGGCTGTCGTCCACGCTGAGCTGGCGCAGCCCGTCCGGGGAGAAGGCGAGGACCCGGCTGTCGCCCACGTTGAACACCAGCAGCGAGTCGTTCCGTACGACGGCACCCGCGACCGTCGTCCCCATGGTGGCCAGCTCCCCGCCCGCGTCGCCGCCGGCGGCGTCGTAGACGGCCCGGTTGCAGGCGTCGAGGACGTCCCGGACGGCGTCCTCGGTGCCGAGACCGGGGCCGTTCGCGGCGAGCCCGCGGACCACGAGAGAGCTGGCCAGGTCGCCGCCGGGGTGCCCGCCGAGGCCGTCGGCGACGGCGACGACGAGCGGGCTCCCGAGCGGGAAGACCAGGGTCTGCGGGCTCTCGGTCACGGTGGCGCACAGGGTCCAGGGGCCGATCACGAGGCTGTCCTCGTTCCGGGCCCGCCGCAGCCCGGCGTGGCTGAGCGCACTCACAGCGACGTACTGCATGGGGCGCCACCGCCTTCCGTACCGGCCACGTCGGCGGGGCCGGGTCCGCCTCCCAGTCTAGGAAGGCCGGCAGCCGGGCAGGCCCGCCGGGGGGACGGCGAGCGGGCAGGCCCTGTGCGGGGCGGCGGCCACGCAGGCCCGGGGCCGGTCCGCGCCGCGCGGGGGCGGCGCGCGGGCCCCGGGTCCGGTCCTCGGCGCGCGGGAGCGGCGCGCGGGCCCCGGGTCCGGTCCTCGGCGCGCGGGAGCGGCGCGCGGGCCCCGGGTCCGGTCCTCGGCGCGCGGGAGCGGCGCGCGGGCCC
>NZ_JBITZX010000010.1:251072-307858 GCF_044547145.1 Streptomyces sp. NPDC052773
CGGGTCCGGTCCGCGGCGCGCGGGTCCGTGTCAGGACGCTCACCGCCAGGTGGGGAAGACTGGGGTCGTGGGCGTGGCTCACCGCCCGGCCGGCACGGTGCCGGCGGGCGCCGGCTCGGGAGGGATCAGCAACATGATCATCTTTGGCACCAAGGGTTATCTGTACCAGCTCGCGATACTGACGCTGGTCTGCGGCCGCTGCGGCAATCCGGCCGCGCACACGCTCCGGAAGCGCGTCACCAAGTTCACCCTGTTCTTCGTGCCGCTGTTCCCGTTCTCGACGAAGTACGCGACGCAGTGCACGTTCTGCGGGGCGGAGCAGCAGGTGACCCAGGAGCAGGCGGAGCAGCTTCAGGCCCAGGCCGCGGGCGGCCAGACCCACGGGCAGCCTCAGCAGCAGCCGTACCGTCACTGATCGCGTCGCAGCCGCCGCCCCCGCCCGCGCCGGGGCGCGCGCGGCCCGCCATGATGGCGTGCGTGACGAACAGCGCGACGACGCATCCCTCCCGGATACCGGGTTACGACGGCGGCCCCTTCGCCCACCGCCCCGAGCTGCTGGACGAGAACCTGTTCTGGCTGGGCCACCTCTACAGCTGTGCCGCCGAAGCCGAGGCCGAGGAGCTGTTGCTCGGCGCGGACGAGGAGGCCGCGGCCGGTTTTCAGCGCGGCCTGATGGAGGGGGCGCAGTGGCCCGTCTTCACCGTGCCGCTCCACCACGACCACCGGCTCTACGTCGTGTACCGCGCCTTCCCGGACGACCCGGGCGTCGACTACCTCCTGCACCACCCGGACTGGGACCGGGCCGAACTGCTCGCCCGGGACGAGGGGCACTTCGTGGGTCCCGCGCTGTCCTGGCCCGAGCTGTGCGCGGCGGCGGACAACGGCCTGCCCGGCGGCAGCACGTCCGACCCCGGGGCGCGGCTGCTGCTGTTGCTGCCCGCGCTCGGGGACGAGGCCGTGCCCGACGAGGCGGCCGGCCGCGTGGCCGACGCGCTGGGCGCGTGTACGGCGGTGGAGGCGCCCGAGGCGCTGGCCGCGGCCCTGCTGGACGCCCAGGGACCGGCCGGTGCCGCGCGGTGGTCCGCCGCGGAGGGCGTGGGGCGGGTCAGCGACGGCCCGTACTCCTACCGCAACCCGGCCAACCACTTCGCGCTGCCGCCGGACCGGCTGGCCCGGGTGAGCGCCGCGCTGGACGGCGGCTCCGGCGCGTGAGCGAGCGGGCGCGGGGCCCGGCGGCGGCCTGCGGTGTCGTCGACCGCGACCTCGCCGCCGGTGATCCGCCGGGGTGTGCCCGTGAGGCGTTCCAGTCCCCGTCGCCGCCCTGCTCGGGGACGGCACCGCTACCGGAGCGTCGAGTTGTCCCCGGTCGGCACGAGGCAGTCACCGGCGCACTCGGCCGTGCCGCAGGCCCGGCGGTACTCGCTGGGGCTCACGCCGTGGACGCGTTTGAAGGCCGTGCTCAGGCCGAAGGCGTCCGCGTAGCCGACCTGGCGGGCCACCGCGGCGACGGTCACGGTGGACCGGTCAGCAGATCGGCGGCCAGGGTCATCCGCCAGTCGGTCAGATAGGCCAGCGGCGGCTTGCCGACCTGCCGGGTGAACCGTGCCGCCAGCGTCGTACGGGACACGCCCGCCTCGGCGGCCAGCGCGGCGAGCGTCCAGGGCCGCTCCGGCGCCTGGTGCATCGCCCGCAGCGCCGGGCCGGTCACCTCGTCGCCCAACGCCCGGTACCAGGCCGGGGGCGCGGCCTCCGGGCGGTCGAACCAGCCGCGCAGCGTGCACACCAGCAGCCAGTCCAGCAGCCGGTCCAGGACCACCTGCCGCCCCGGACGGCAGGACGCCGCCTCGGAGTCCAGGAAGTCACACAGTGAGGAGCAGCCGTCGGTGCCCGGGAGCACGAGCAGCGGCGGCAGGAGACCGAGCAGCCGCGCGGCGACCTGGCCGCGGACCTGGTACGTCCCCGTCAGCAGCACGGTGGAGGCGGGCGGCGGGGTGTCGGCGCTGGTGATCGCGGTGAAGGAGCCGGGCTGCGGGCGGTCGGTGACCGTGAACGGCGCCGGGCCCCGGACGATCGCGGTGTCCCCCGGCTTCAGCAGCCGTGGCGGGCCGGCGTCGAGGGAGATCCACGCCTCGCCGCGCAGCGCCGCGGACAGGGTCAGGGACGCGCCGTCGGTGAACCGCAGCGTCCACGGCGGCGACAGCTCCGTACGGCCGAAGCCGGCGCCGTCGGCGCGCACGCCCTGAAGGAGGTCGTCCAAGGGATCCACGCTTCACGATAACCGGCCGGACGATCGGACATTCCCGGCGGACGCCCGGCCATGTCCCGCGACGGGCCTGGCGAGTTGACTGGCGGTCATGACGACACACACCGATGAGATCCTGGTCCTCGGCGCGACGGGCAAGGTCGGACGCCGGCTCGTGCGCACCCTCCGGGCGGCGGGCCGGCCCGTGCGGGCCGCGTCCCGCTCCGGCGCCGTGCGGTTCGACTGGACCGACCGGCGCACCTGGTCCGCCGCCCTCGAGGGGGCGTCGGCGGTCCACCTCCTGGCCCCCGAGGACCCGGCCCTCGCAGCGCTCTTCGTCAAGCAGGCGACCGAGGCGGGCGTCTCCCGCTTCGTGGCGCTGTCCGCGCGCGGCATCGACCAGGTGCCGCCCCGGTTCTTCCCGGGCATGGCCGCGGCGGAGGAGGCGGTGCGCGACTCCGGCGCGCGATGGACGATCCTGCGCCCGAACAACTTCAGCCAGAACTTCGACGAGGACGTCTGGCACGCCCCGCTGCGGTCCGGGCACCTCGCCCTTCCCATCGGAGCCGTACCGGAACCCTTCGTCGACGTCCAGGACATCGCCGACGTCGCCGCGGCCGTACTGACGTCGGACGGTCACCACGGGCGGGTGTACGAGCTCTCGGGACCCCGGGCGCTCACCTTCGAGGCGGCCGTCGCGACGATCGCCGAGGCCGCGGGACGGCCCATCCGGTACACGGAGCTGACGCCGGAGGAGTACAAGGCGGACCTCCTCGCCGCGGGCGTCCCGGAGGAGACCGCGGACGAGCTGAACGCCATGTTCGCCACGATGCGCGCGGGACACTTCGCCGAGCCCGGCACCGGTGTGCGGGAGGTACTGGGGCGCGCGCCGGTCGACTTCGCGACGTACGCCGCCCGGGCCGCGGCGGCGGGTGCGTGGGACTAGAGAGACCCCCAGGGAGGGGTGTCCGCGAAGTCGCGCCTGCCGCGCGACGCCTGGCACGCCCCCTGGGGCGCGGGCGCTCCCGTACCACTTTGTGGCCGTCACTCGCGCGGGTACCCGGTCACCACGGAGCGGCGAGGGCTTCGTCGTACCGCTGGGCCTGCGCTTCGACTACGCCACGGAGGTCGCCCGGCTGGGCCGGCTGCTGGACGCGCTCGACTGGCCGGCGGTGAACCTGGCGGGCCACGACTACGGGGGCTTCCTCGCCCTCGGCTTCGCCCAGGACCACCCCGGCCGGGTGCGCCGCCTCGCCCTGCTCAACACCCGTGCCCACGCCGCCTTCACGCCGCGCTGGAAGGCCGCGTTCGAACTGGTCACGCCGGCCGGGCGGACGCCCGTGATGCGGTCGCTGGCCCCCTCGCTGCCGCTGGGCGCGGTGCACCGCCGGGCGCTGGGGTACCTGGTGCGGCGCGGCTATCTCGACGACGAGCAGCTGGAGGCCTACATCGGCTGGATGGACACCGCCGAGGGCCGCCGCTGGCTGCTGCACTACTTCTCGCACTACCGGGTCGCCGTACGGCCCGAACTGCGGCGGCGGCTCGGCGACATCGGCTGCCCGACGGCGGTCGTCTGGGGACGCTCCGACTCCTACCTCAGCGCCTCGATCGCCCTCGAACCGACCCGCAACATCCCCGGCGCGGAGCCGACCATGCTGGACGACGCGGGCCACTGGATCATGGAGGAGCGTCCGGCGCAGGTCACCGCCGCGCTACGGCACTGGCTCGACCGGGACGTCTGACCGCGCCCCCGGTCACGACGGCCTCCCGCTCGTCCTCGTCACCGGTCACGGGGCTGTTGGGGCCGTCCCGTGCGGCTCTCCAGGCGCCGCAACTCCGTCGACGCGGTGCGGGCCTCCCGTTCGGCCGTGGTGAGGGCGCCGGCGGCCAAGCGGTGGCGTTTGCCGGCCTCGCGGTGTGCGCGGTCGGCGTCCCGCAGGGCCTCGCGCGCGGCGCGCAGCCGTTGCTCGGCGGCGTCCAGCCCCGCCTGCGCCTCGTCCCTTCGCTCGCGGGCGCCTGCCAGGGCCTCCTCGGCTTCGGCCGCCCGGTCGCGGCGCTCGCTCAGACGCCGCTCGGCGTCCTCGGCGGCCCGGCGTGCCTTGGCGAGCTGTTCCTCGCGGATGCGGCGGCGTTCGGCGAGTTCGTCCTCGGGGGGCGGGGAGGCCTGGCGGGCGGGCTTCCCGGTGGACTTTTCCGCGGACTTCCCGGCGGACCTCTCGGCGGGCTTCCCGGCGGACTTCTTGACGGACCTCTCAGTGGGCTTCCCGGCCGGTTCCGCGCGGGATTCGGCAGCGGCCGTCGTCTTCGGCTTCGACCGGGCCGTGAGCGCCGCGAGCGCCGCCGCGTCCGGGTCGGGGGCCAGGAAGGCGGAGGGCGGGCTGAGGGCCCCGGTCAGCCGGCCGGAGGCCCACTGCTCGGCGGCGTCGGGATCGGCGAGGACCGCGTGCAGTGTCGCGGTGACGTCCTGCTGGGCGGCGGCGGACAGCGGGTGCCCGGCCGCGTCGGCGAGCCGGGCGGCCTCCCGGGACAACGCGGCGACGATGCGGCGCCGTTGGGCGGAGAGGTCCCTGAGCGCGGCGGGGTCCAGCGTGCGGTAGGCCTCGCGCAGGGCTTCGCCCAGGTCCAGCAGCCGGCGGCTCTCGTCCGGTTCGCCGCGCAGCAGCAGATTGGCGGCCCAGGCGGCCAGGGTGGGCCGGCGGGCGGCGCGGATGCGCCGGGAGTCCTCCGCGCGCCCCGCCGTCCTCGCCGCGGCGGCCAGTTCCTCGCGGCGGGCGACGAATCCGGGCGGGGGCGTGGTGTACAGCTCGTCGAGGACCGCCTCGACGTCGTATTCCCCGGTTTCCCCGGTCTCCCTGGTTTCCCCAGTCTCCCCGGTCTCCCCGGTCTCCGTGGCTTTCCCGGATTCCCCGCCGCCCTCGCCGCGTCCGCCCTTGCGCTGCATGGTCCCCAGCCTGCCGCCGACACCGCGCGTGCGCACGTCGAGCCAGGTGGGGCGGGGCGTTGTCAGACCCGTCTGCGAGGGTGGACGGACGGGGCGGCGCGGGTGCCGCCCGGGTCGGTGGCGAAGGGGGCGGAATGACACGGTGCGACGACGGCTGGACCGGTATCGGCTGGGACGGCTGGAAGGACCTCGAGGAGGTGCGGCGGCGCCTGGACGAGGGTGCCGATCCGGAGAAGTGGAGCGGCGGGCGTCCCCTGCACCGCGCGGCCGTGTTCGGCTCCCCGGAGGTGGTCGCGGAGCTGGCCCGGCGGGTGGCGGACGTGGACGCGGTGGAGTACGGGGGGACGGCGCTGTGGGAGGCCCTCATGGCGGACCGGCCCGACAACGCCCGCGCCCTGGTGGAGGCGGGGGCGGATTTCTGGCGGCGGCTGATCGGCGGCTGGTCGCCGGGACGGCTCGCGCTGGCGGGTCCGACGCCGGATCTCTTCCCGCTGGCGGAGGGCGAGCCCGGCCTGACCGACGCGGAGCACGCGGTGGCCGAGGAGGGCAGACGGCTCCGCGCCGCGCTCGGCACCTTCCATTACGAGGGCACGGGCCTGGCGTGCGTGGCGGGCATCGACGCCGACGAGGCGATACGCCGCCTGGAGGCGACCCCGGCGGACGGCGAGGAGATGGCGGAACTCATGGGAGACCCGTTCGCGTACGACCTCGAGGAGAGCCTTCCGTTCGTCGGTGTCACCACGGTGCCGGGCGGCTGCGTCATCACCCAGCCGTGGGGGTACGCGCCGTCGATGCCGGGCGTGCACACCCGGCTGTCCGTCGGCACCGTGAGCTACGGCCTGTACGCCAACGCCAAGAGCGGCAACCAGGGCAGTATCGCCCGCGACGGGATCATCGAGGGCTGGGACCTCCACCCGGGCGGCACGCCGGACCCGGAGTCGACCTCCGACGAGGTCCTGTTCTCGTACGTCTATCGGTACAACGCCGTCGCCTACTCCTGCGCGTACGCCGGCCTGCGTCTGACCGACGCCCGCGCCGTCGTCGGCCCGCCGGACGTGTGGGTGGAACTGCCGCAGCGGGACTACTGGGGCCACTGACCATGAGCACTCCCCTGCCCCGCCCTTTGCTCTACCTGGACGTCGACGGCCCGCTCAACCCGTACGCCGCGAAGCCGCACCGCCGTCCCGAGGGCTATGCGACGTTCCGGATGAAGCCCGAGGGGTGGATCGCCCGGCACCCCGGTCAGCCGCCCGGGGCTGTGAAGCCGTTGCGCGTGTGGCTCAACGCGGACCACGGGCCCCGGCTGCCGGCCCTCAGCGAGGTGTACGAGCTGGTGTGGGCCACCACGTGGGGCGTGGAGGCGAACACCTTCGTCTCGCCCGTCCTCGGGCTGCCGGAGCTGCCCGTGGTGGAGTGGCCCGCGCCGCACGACGCCGGTGACGCCGGCGCGGACGGCGTCTTCTGGAAGACCCGGCATCTCGTCGCGCACGCCGCGGGACGGCCGTTCGCCTGGGTGGACGACGAACTCGGGGAGCGGGACCGGCTGTTCGTGACCGTGCGCCACGCGGGCGCGGCGCTGCTGCGGTACGTCGATCCCCGGCTCGGGCTGCGGAGCGACGACTTCCGGGCCCTGGAGGACTTCGGGCACGCGTGGGCGCGGTCGGGGCGCCGGCCGTGACGCAGTGCCTCCCCGACGACCACGCCGGAGCCACCGCCCCCCGGGAGGGGAGCGGTGGCTCCGGTGGTCGGCCGGCTCAGGGAGTGGTCAGCAGGGCTGCCAGTGCCTCCCCGGTGTGCGGGTGGTGGGCGAGGAGGGCCGCGCCGGACGGGGGCTGGTCCGCCTCGGCCCAGCCGTCGTCGCAGCCCAGGAGGGACGCCACCGCGTCGCAGGTCGCGGGGTGGGCGGCGAGCAGGGGCAGGCCGCGCGGCGCGGACGAGCGGGCGCGGGACGGGCGTACGTCCGTCGGGGCCGGCTCGGCTCGCCACGGCGGGGTCCACGCGTCCAGGGCCGTGAGGCGGCCGGGGAAGACGCGGCCCGCCTCCCGGATCAGCAGGGGCGTGAGGTCCGCGCCGCCGGAGCGGAGGGTGGTGATCAGGGTCGGCAGCCAGGGCAGCAGCACCGGGTCGGGCAGCCGGGCGAACGCGTTCGACACTGCTTCGACGACGAAGTCGGCCAGGCCGGGCACCGGTTCCAGGGCGTGCAGGAAGCCGCTGAGGTAGCGCGGGTAGGCGGGCACGACCAGGGGGTTGCCCAGCAGCTCGTCGCAGCGGGCGCGCAGGTCGGCGCGGGTGAGGGTGCCGAGCTGGGTCTTGGCCGCCCAGAGCAGCGCCGTCTTGGCGGGGTCCTCGGGGTGTGACTGGGCGACGGCCAGCTCCAGCTGGTTGCGGTCGCAGCCCAGCGACAGGGCGAGGCTCTCCATGCTGAACAGGAAGCCCAGCATGGCCGCGACCTGGCGGACGCTCGCCTCGTCGTCGGTGAACGCCGTCGGCAGCAGGGTGCAGTAGTGGGCGTAGCCCGTCTTGACGAAGGACTCGATCCACGCGGGCAGGGACGGTTCGCTGGTGCGGTAGTACGCCAGCAGCCCGCGCACCCGGCGCAGCACCTCCGGCGCGCCGTCGACGCTCCGCTCGGTCGCCAGCACCTCGAGGGCGCGCCGGCCGAGTTCGTCGGCGAGGCGGCGGCTGCGCAGGTAGAGGGTGGCGTCCTCGACGGTTTCGAGGACGGTCGCCGTGGTGGCCTGCGGGCCGTACGCGGTGCGCCGCAGCCGCTGTTCGAGGACCTGCTCGATGCTGACGCCCTCGTAGCCGAGCTCGATCAGGGCCCGCTGGTGGGTTCCGAGGGCCAGGTCCCACGACTCCTGGATGGGGCGCTCGCCGAGCTTGCGTTCGCCCATGATGGGGCGGGCGGCGCCGTGCGGCATGAGGTAGCGCAGCATCCACAGCACGTCGGAGCACTGTTCCAGCTCCGGCTGCGAGGCCATGTCGAGCAGAGCCCGTTGCACGCCGCGCTGCTGGAGCTTGAGGTTCAGCGGGGCGAGCCGGTCGTGGACGTCGCGGGCGAGCGGCGGCAGCGCGTCGTAACCGACCTGTCCGACGCGGTCGCCGCCCAGCATGATCTCCACGAGGCGGCGCACATCGCGCCGTCCCGGCACGGTGTCCTTCTCGATGCAGGTGACCGCCGCGTCCTGGAAGTCGTACGGCGTGGGCTTGGCCCGGTCGCGCATGCCCGCGAGGAGGATCGACGTCTCGAACACGGCGATGGCGTCGGCGGTGGAGGCGAGGTAGCCGTTGCGGCGGGCGGCGCGCACGATCTCCACGGACCAGCCGAGCAGTTCCTCCTCGTCGAGACGGTCCAGGACCGGTGGCCGTTGCAGGAATCCGGTGAGTTTGTCGGTGGCGGCGGGCGGGTCGGCGGCGGCAGGGGCTGCCGTGGCCTTCACCGCCGTCTTCGCCGCCTTCTTCGACGTCTTCGTGCCCGCCTGCCCCGCGAGCCGGTACGGCTTGACCCGGGTGCGCTTGAGGTTCTTCGTCCACTGGGTCGCGGCGATGGACACCGAGCCGGCGGCGAGCCCGAACTGCGCCTCGATCGCCGCGTGGCTGGACGGGATCAGGCCGTGCTGCCACTTGGTGGCGCTGGGCGGGCTGATCTCGAAGGTGTCGGCGCCGTGGACGCCGAACTCGGCGACGCGGCTGGCGGCGTGGAACGCGCCGCAGACGTAGAGGGCGTCCGCGGGGTCGGTGCCGGTCGCGGCCATGTGCCGGCGCATCCGCGTCCACATGTACCGCTCGCGGTCCTCGTCGACGCGTACCCGGTGCGGGTCGCCGGGGGCGAGGCGCCGGAAGAGGCTGCCGATGAGCAGCATGACCTGGCGGTAGGTGTCGTGGTCGCTGTCGCCGAGGGGCAGTTCGACGTACTGGTGCCACCACTCCGACCAGTGCCGCACCTTGCCGTGCCGCAGCAGGTGCTCCTCCAGTTCGGCGAAGCGCGGGCGCAGGTCGCCGATCTCCACGCCGACCGCGTCGCCGTGCAGCGCCGCCTCCTCCTCGGCGGGCGGCGCGTCCGGGTCGGCCGGGGAAGCGGAGTCCTCCTTGGTCTCCTGCCACTGGAAGACGTGGTCGGAGGAGCGGTCCACGAGGACGAGTTCGACGCCCGGGGTGTCCAGGGCGTAGGCGATCGCCTGGTACTCGGCCGACGCCTCGGTGATCGGGGCGACCACCGACAGCGGTGCCCATTCGGCGGGGAAGCCGTCGACCTCGGTCGCGAACGCCTGCACCGCGACCGGGAGCTTGCAGTTGCGCAGCTCGGTCAGGAGCGGGGCCATGTCCTCGCAGAGTTCGAGGTAGACCACCTTGGGCTGCTTCTCGCGCAGCCGTCGTGCCATGGCGAGCGCGGAGGCGGGCGAGTGGTGGCAGACGGGGAAGATCTCCAGGGGTTCGCGTATCGCGCGGTCGACGTCGTCGACGATGCCGAGGAGGATGCCCTCCAGGGCGTCGGGTCCGCCGGCGAACGCGGTGGCGGCTTCCTGGAGCTGGGTGCGCAGGGCGGCGAAGGCCGATTCGTTCATGGCACTGTCCACGGTGCTGTTCCGCGCGTTCACGACAGGGTGGCGATCGCGTCGCGGCCGCCCTCGAGGAACTCGGGCCAGGAGCCGCCCTCCTCCTTGCTGCGCGGCTCGACCACGCCGTGCAGGTACTTGTTGAGGATGGCCAGGTCTTCCGGTTCGCGGCGGGCGAGGGAGCCGACGAGCGAGGAGGCGAGGGTACGGGCGGTCAGGGCGCGCTCGCCGAAGAAGTTGCTGTGCAGGATGGCGTCCTCCAGGACGCCGATCTGCTCGGCGGTGGACAGCGCGGACTCCAGCTTCTCGTCGTCGCTGGCGGCAGCGGCGGCGGAGGCGCGCAGGTCGGAGAAGGACTGGAGCAGTACGTCCAACAGGGTGGGCGGGACGTCGAGTTCGATCTGGTGGCGGCGCAGCAGTTCCTCGGTGCGGAAGCGGACGATCTCCGCCTCGCTCTTCCTGTTGGTCACGACGGGGATGCGGACGAAGTTGAAGCGGCGCTTGAGCGCGGAGGACAGGTCGTTGACGCCCCGGTCGCGGCTGTTGGCGGTGGCGATCACGGAGAACCCGGGCTTGGCGAAGACGATGTTGTCGCTGTCGAGTTCGGGGACCGAGATGTACTTTTCGGAGAGGATGGAGATCAGCGCGTCCTGGACGTCGCTGGTGGAGCGGGTCAGTTCCTCGAAGCGGCCGATGACGCCGTTCTCCATCGCGGTCATGATCGGCGAGGGGATCATCGACTCCCGGGACTGGCCCTTGGCGATCACCATGGACACGTTCCACGAGTACTTGATGTGGTCCTCGGTGGTGCCGGCCGTGCCCTGTACGACGAGGGTGGAGTTGCGGCAGACGGCGGCGGCCAGGAGTTCGGCGAGCCAGCTCTTGCCGGTTCCGGGGTCGCCGATCAGCAGCAGGCCGCGGTCGGAGGCGAGGGTGACGATGGCCCGCTCGACGATGCTGCGGTCGCCGAACCACTTCTGGGAGACCTCGCGGTCGAGGCCGTCGGCCCGCTCGGAGCCCAGGATGAACAGCCGGATCATCTTCGGCGACAGCCGCCAGGAGAACGGCTTGGGGTTGTCGTCGATCGACTCCAGCCAGTCCAGCTCCTCGGCGTACTTGATCTCGGCGGGGGCGCGCAGCAGGTCGGACATGTGTAAGGCCTTTCGGTGAGAAGAGAAGAGAAGAGAGGTAAGAGTGCTGAGGCGCGGGACGGCTCAGGTGAGGAACGACTTCAGCTCGTGGACGAGCTTGCGGATGTGGCCGGATATCACCGGCGTGCCGAGGTCCTTGAAGCGTTCCCGGAACCACGGGTTGACGCTGCCGCGGCCCGCGCTGGTCACCGAGCCGACGGGGATGAACTTCGCGCCGGAGCGGTGGATGGCCGCCATGCTCTCGAAGAGCGGCTCGGAGCGCCATTCGTAGAAGTCGGAGATCCACACCACGACCGTGTTGCGCGGTTCGGCGATCTTCGGCTGGGCCAGGGCCATGGCGACCGTGCCGTCGGTGCCGCCGCCGAGGTTGGTGCGCAGCAGGGTCTCGAAGGGGTCGTTCACCCAGGGGGTGAGGTCGAGCGCCTGCGTGTCGTAGGCGATCAGGTGGACGTCGACCTTGGGCAGGCCGGCGAAGATCGACGCGAGGATGGTGCAGTTGACCATCGAGTCGACCATCGAGCCGGACTGGTCGACGACCACGATGAGTCGCTGGGGGGTCGTCTTGCGGACGGTGTGCCGGTAGTAGAGGCGGTCGACGTAGAGCCGCTCCTCCTCCGGGTCCCAGTTGGTGAGGTTCTTCCAGATGGTGCGGTCGACGTCCAGGTTGCGGAAGACCCGCTTGGGCGGGATCGACCGGTCCAGGGTGCCGACGGAGGCCTTCTCGACCTGGGTGCGCAGGACTTCGGCGACCTCGTCGACGAAGCGGCGGATCAGCGCCTTGGCGTTGGCGAGGGCGACTCCGGAGAGGTTGTTCTTGTCGCGCAGCAGCTGCTCGATGAGCGACATGCTCGGGGTGAGCTGGGCGGCGAGATGCGGGTCGGCGAGGACTTCGCGCAGGCGCATCCGCTTGACCAGGTCGGCCTCGATGGCGCCGAGTTCGGGTCCGATCGCCGGGATGAGAGCGCTCAGGTCGGGGGTGGGGTGGCCGGCTCCCGTGCCGGTCGGGCTCACTCCCCCGCCGGCGGCGCGGCCCGCCCCGTTGCCGGGACGCGCGCCGCCGCGTCCGCCGCGCAGGTCGCCGGGCTTGCAGCCGAGTGCCCGCTCCAGCCATCCGGCGTCGGACTGCCACCGGGCGAGCTGCCCGGCGGTGACCGTGCCGGAGCCGGAGGCGAAGACGTTGAGCAGCACCTTCGACACCAGGGCGGCGCGGCGCACCTCGGCGGCCCGGTCCCGGTCCTCGCCGTCGGGCTCGGGCACCATCAGGCGGTCGAACTCGTCGGCGAGTCCGGGGTGGCGCTGGACGATCGAGTCGACGGACGTCTGCGGGTCCAGCAGGGCGGGCGGCAGGCCGATGTCCTCGACGACGGCGAGCGAGGCGGATTCCAGGCCGGCCTGCTCCTCGTGGTCGAAGAGGCGGGCGAGCAGCCGCCAGTACAGCACCTGCCGGCGGTTCTCGTCGGCGTTCGCCGTCACGGGCTCGTCCGTGTTCGCCGTCACGGGCTCGTTCGTGTTCGCCGTCGTGGTCTCGGCGGCGTTCGCCGTCACCGTCTCGTCGGCGGTCTCGCCGATGGTGTCTTCGGTCGTCTGATCGGTGGCGTGGTCGGTCATTTCCTGAGCAGCCTTCCGGCGCGTTCGCGCAGCACGGCCACCGCGTCGGTGGCGGCCTTCTCGAGCTTGGCCCCGGCCTTGTCGGTGGTGCCGCCGGCCCAGGCGCCCGCGTGCACGGCGACCGTCTTCTTGCGCACGGTGGTCTCCACGGCGAGCGGCTGGAGGACGAACCGTCCGGCGTCCCAGCGGAGCAGTCCGATGCAGGCGCCGGACGCGGCGACGGCCTTCGGGGTGAGCGGTCCGGCGGTGGGGACGCGGTCGGTGTCGACGTCCAGTCGCCGCCCGGTCAGGGTGAACGTCACCGTCTCGTCGTCGGCGTCCTGTTCGACGGTGTAGCCCTCCAGGAAGACCGGCTGGGTCAGGCGCGCCGGGTGCCGGTCCAGGGGTGCGGTCGGCGGGGTGGTGGCGGTGGGCAGGGCGACGCGGGCGGTGGCGAAGGGGTCGGCGGGCTCGCCCGGGCGGGCGTGCTCGTCGCTCCAGATCAGGTCGCCCTCGGCGGTGACGGGCATGTCGGTGAGGTCCATGGAACGGCCCTCGCCGAGGGCGGCGAGCAGCGCCATGTGCGGGCGCAGCAGCTGCCAGACTCCGGCGCCGAGGACGGTGTCGGGCTTCGGCGCGGACACGCTCGCCCGCACCAGCCGTGGCGTGCCGCCGTCGGCGGGTTCGAGGACGGCGTGCACCTGGGCCTGGGCGGCGGTGGCGTGTTCCTGGAGGTCGACGCCGAGCGGCAGCAGCCGTCCGGTGACGGTGTCCGTGGCGGGCGCTGCGGTGGCGCCGGGCAGCGTCAGGAGCATCCCGCGGGCCCACAGGTCGGCCCAGCGGCGCACGGGTATCCGCTCGAGGGAGGCGCCCGGGCAGGACGCGGCGAGTTCGGCGGCGAACCCGTCGAGGAGGGTGGCGAGGCGGCGCAGCTTCGGGTCCGGGAGCATCGCGGAGACCACCTGGGCGGAGCCGGAGACCACGTCGTGGTCGATGCCCTGCCAGCCGGCGCGCGCGAGGTCGCTCAGCCAGGAGCGGGCGGCGGCGAGCAGGTTGGGTGCCTGCTGCCCGGCGGTGTCCGTGGCGGGCGCGTCCTCGCGGGGGCGGCCGGTGGCCTCGTCCACGCGGGCGGCGAGCGCGTCGTGGACGGAGCCCAGCAGGGCGGTGCGGGCGGCGGCGAGCGTCAGGAAGTGGTCCTCGCTCGCGGCGCCGGCCGCGGCCTTCTCGGCGGCCTCGGCGGTGCGGGCGGCGAGCGGGCTGGCGGCGACCGCGTCGGCCAGCTCCATCAGGCCGGCCGCCTGGGCGGGCTGGGGCCTCAGCAGGCCGCCGGTCAGGACCTGGTCGAAGGCGTCGACGGCGGCCAGGGCCTCGTCCAGCCCGTCGACGGGTTCGGTGAGCAGATCGAGTCGCATCAGGCCACCGCCCTCGTCGGCGGGAACCACTGCATCTCAGGCAACGGCCCGGTGCTCGCGGCGAGTTCGAGGTAGGCCAGGTGGCGCAGGAACCGGCTGAAGACGGACGCGGCGGCCTTGCTGTCGGCCGGGGACGGGCGGGTGGCGCTCATCGCGAGGTTGAGGGCGTGGGCGGTCGCCTCGCCGTCCCCGAGGTCGGCGCGCAGATAGCGGGCGACGCGCTCGGCACCGTACTGGAGCACCGATTCGTTGATCAGGGCGCCGATGTGGTTGCAGAAGCCGCCGCGGGCGCCGCCGCACGGCCGGTTGTTGTTGGTGCTGCACGCGTACGCGTACGTCCCGGCGGCGACCGACGAGACGTACACCCGCCCGATGTCGGAGCCACTGGAGACGACGCCCTGCAGACGTCCGTCGGCCAGTTCCACGAACGGGACCTTGGCGAGCTTGCGCGGTCGGGCGGGCGGGATCACCCGCGCCGTGCTCGACCTCTCGAAGTGCGACAACGCACCATCTCCTTTGCAGCACAAGGGAAGTCCGACGCCGGATCGGCGGGACACGAGAGAACTTACTGGCGACCACTGACAACGCCCCTGCCGCCGGACGGCGATGGCGCTCCCCCGGCGCTCCCCGGCGCTCCCCCACGCCCGTCGGCGCCCGGGAATTGGCCGGTTGAGCCCGTCTCCGCCCGCGGTCCGGAATCGTTCACGAGTCGAGTAGGCGGGGCGAGGGACGGCCCGCCGGAAGGGGGCGTTCGTGGAGAAGGACCACTGGGAGGTCACGGCGGGGCTGGCCGCGTTCCTGGACGAGGCGGCGCCTCATGTCCCCGCCCCGCAGCGGGGGTTGCTCCAGGTGCTGAAGATCGGGGAGGAGTTCGGCGAGGCCGCCCAGGCACTGATCGGGGTCACCGGCGTGAATCCGCGCAAAGGCACGAGCCACACCTGGGACGATGTGACGGCCGAGATCTGCGACGTCATCGTCACGTCGATGGTCGCGCTGCACCGGCTCGGCGTTCCCGACCCGGCCGCTGTCTTCGCCGAGCACCTGCGCGGGATCGCCGCACGCACGCCGGCCGCGAGGAAGGACTGACATGAGCGGTGGGTGGATGCCGCGCGAGGAGTGGGTCAAGACGCAGCCCCGGGCGCTCGTCGCCTCGTGCGTGCTGCTCCACGACGCCCGGGGGCGGCTGCTGGTGCTGCGCTACTCCCCCGAGGAACCGAACGCAGGTCACTGGTGGCTGCCCGGCGGGATGCTCGACCACGGCGAGGACCCGTGGACGGCGGCGCGGCGGGAGGCCACGGAGGAGACCGGCCTGGACATCGGCCACGAACCCCGGCTGATCGGCATCGACCACCGCGTCGACGTCCTCGGCACCGGCCCGGTCCTCGACTTCTACTTCGACGGCGGAACCCTCGCCGGCACCGAGCGCGTCCGGCTGAGCCCCGAGCACGACCGATACGCCTTCCTCACGCTGGACGAACTCACGGAACCGTCCCTGACCGTGCACCGGCCGATACTGGCCGCACTGCACACCGCCGCCCGGGACGGGGGCGTCGTGTGCATGCGGGAGGGGCGGCCCTGGTGAGGGTGCCCGGGCGCGGTCCGCGCAGTGCGGGCGGCCGATGCCCGGGCGCGGGCGCGGGCACGGGCACGGGCACGGGCACGGGCACGGGCACGGGCACGGGCACGGGCACGGGCACGGGCACGCCGAGGATCCCCGCACGTCATCCCCGGTGACACCCCGCAGGGGGAGGTCAGGGGCGCCGCGGCCCGGGCGGCGGCCGACGAGTCCGCTGCCCCCGCCCCGGCGAAGCACCCCATGCCCGAGCGAGACCGCGTTCCCCCACCTCACTCTTGCGCCACATCCCACCCGTGCCTCATCGTTGACGCGCGTTACACGGCTCTTCACGTTCGGCAGTGGCTCACAAGGCTCACCTCTCCCCCGGCCTGGAGGTCGCATGCTCAGACGCACCGCACGACTCGTCGCCGCATTTGTCATGATCCTGTCGGGCGCGTTCCTCGGGACCGTCGCCACGGCGGGCACCGCGCACGCGGACGGCTGCTACACCTGGACCCGCACGCTGGCGCCGGGCGCCTCGGGCGCCGACGTCACCCAGCTCCAGATCCGGCTCGGCGGCTACGCGGGCTACGGCTCCGTCCTCGCCGTCGACGGCAGCTTCGGACCGGCCACGGAAGCCGCCCTCAAACGCTTCCAGTCGGCGTACGGCCTGACCGCGGACGGAGTCGCGGGCAGCAGCACCTACAACAAGCTGTACGCGTTGCAGGACGACGACTGCACCCCGATCCACTTCTCCTACAGCGAGCTGAACGACTGCAACACCACCTGGTCCGGCGGGGCGGTCAGCGCGGCCACCGCCAAGGCCAACGCCCTGCGCACCATGTGGAAGCTGGAAGCGCTGCGGCACGCGCTCGGCGACCAGCCGATCACGGTCACCAGCGGTTTCCGGTCGTACGCCTGCAACGAGGCGGTCGGCGGAGCGAGCAACAGCCGTCACCTCTACGGCGACGCCGCCGATCTCGGCGCCGGGCCGCACTCCCTGTGCACGCTGGCCAAGCAGGCCCGCTACCACGGCTTCCGCGGCATCCTCGGTCCCGGCTACCCCGGCCACAACGACCACACGCACCTCGACCACCGCGACAGCCAGTTCTGGTCGGCCCCCACCTGCGGCATCTGATCACGCCGCACACCGGCGGTCACACACCGGCGGGCCGGGCCCCGCGGCGTACGCGGGGCCCGGCCCGTCTCATGAGCCTCACCGGTCGGCCTGTCGAGCGCTCGACGGGCCGACCGGACGGCCAGTCGTCATTCAGCGGTTCACGCCGTCGTCGGCGGCGTCACTTACGGAAGGCGTCCTTGGTCTTCTCCTTCGCTTGGCGCATGTCGCCCTTGGCCTTCTCCATCCGGCCCCCGGACGTCTTGCTCTCGTTGCCGACCGCGCGGGCGGCCGTCTCCTTGACCTTGCCCTTGACCTGTTCCATCTTCGCCTTGGACTTCTCGTTGCGGGCCACGCTCGCTCACTCTCCAGGACTCGCTTGCGGGGTCACACACCGGGTGACCCCGCGCGGGGGAGGGCAAACCCGCGCGGGGTGGCCCGGCCGGGCGGCCTCGCGCCGCCTCACAGTTCGCGGGGCCGCAGCGGGCGGACCGCCGGACCTTGGAGGACACTGCCGTCGGGTGCGAAACGGGACCCGTGACAGGGGCACTCCCACGCGCCCTCCGCCCGGTTGAAGGAGACCAGGCAGCCCATGTGGGTGCACCGCGCGGAGAGGGCGCGCAGCTCGCCGTTCTCGTCGCGGTGGACGGCCACGTGCCGGCCGCCGACGGGGATGACGGCGCCCTCCCCCGGCGCGAGATCGTCCACGCGCGGGTGCAGGCCGGGCGCCAGCCCGGACAGCCGGTCCCCGACGAAGTGCCGGGCGACCTTGGCCTGGTTCTTGAGGAACTGCCCGCCCTCGCGGACGACGGTGGCGATCCGGCGCGGGTCGTACAGGCCACTCCAAGGGCTGTCCCGGCCGCTGATCAGGTCGCAGAGCAGCCGTCCGGCCATGATCCCGCCGGTCATCCCCCAGCCGCCGAAGCCGGTGGCGACGTAGACGTGCCGGGCGCGCGGGTGCAGCAGGCCGACGAGCGGCACCGAGTCGGTGGAGTCGTTGTCCTGGGTGGCCCACCGGTGGGTGACGTGCAGATCGCCGAACTGGCGAAGCGCCCAGCCGGTCAGCGTGGCGAAGCGTTCCTCCACGTCGGCGCCGCCGCCCGGGGTGAAGTGCTCGCCGGTCACGATGAGCAGCCGCTGCCCGTCCTTGTAGGGGGCGGTCCGCACGGAGCGGGTCCGGTGCTCGGGGGTGATGTACATGCCCTCGGGGGCCTTCGCCTCGTGCACCGGGGCGGCGACCACGAGTTCCCGGCGCGGGGTGAGGCGGGTGAACAGCAGGGCGCGGTCGAAGATCGGGTAGTGGGTGGCGACCACGACGTCACGGGCGGTGACGCGGATGCCCCCTTCCGTGGTCAGCACGCAGGGCTCCCCCTCGGTGAGCCCCACCACGCGGGTGCCTTCGTACAGCCGCCCCCCGCCCCGGCGCACACTGTCGGCCAGCGCCATCAGATACTTACGGGGATGGAACTGGGCCTGCTCGGCGACGCGGACGGCGCCCGCCACGGGGAACGGCAGGTCCGTCTCGGTCACGAACTCGGCGGGCAGCCCCGCCTCCCGCGCGGCCTCCGCCTCGGCCCGCACCTCGGGCACGCGGTGACGGCCCTGCACATAGGTGTACGCGGCCGTCTCCTCCCAGTCGCAGTCCACCCCCAGCTCCCGGGCGACCTCGGCGGCATGACCGATCGCGTCCATCTGGGAGCGGGCGTACAGCCGCGCGCCCTCCTCGCCGCGGGTGCGGCGCAGCCGGTCGTAGATCAGGGTGTGCTGGGCGCTGACCTTCGCCGTGGTGTGCCCGGTGACACCGGCCGCGATCCGGTCGGCCTCGAACACCGCGACGTCGTGCCCTCGCCGGACCAGCTCCCATGCGGTGCTGAGGCCGGCTATGCCCGCCCCGACGACCGCCACGTCGACGGTGAGATCGCCCTCCGGCGCGGGGGCCGGATCGCCGGGGGGCACTGTCTGCAGCCAGTACGACCCGAAGGTGTCCGCCTGTTCGCTCATGCGCGTCGAGTGCCCACGCGCGGGGCGATCACACGGCGAGGGCCCCGCGCGGACGGCCGGGTCGAGGTGGCGGGATCGGAGATGCCGGGACGGGGGCGGCCGGGACAAGGACGGCCGAGTGCGGGTCAGCCCTCGCGGCGCAGCCGCCAGACGTTGTCGCCGCGGAAGCCTTCGACGCCCTCCGGGGAGACGCTGGGCTTGTGGACGGTCTCGGCGGTGACGACGGTCCACTCGCCCTCGGGCAGGGCGAGTTCGGCCAGCAGGCCGTCGAGGGTGGGGAACTCGCCGTCGAACGGCGGTTCGTGCTGCCAGCTGGGCCAGGTGGCGTGCAGGCCGATCAGCAGGGTGCCGCCCGGTGCGACGGCCGCGGCGGCGCGGCGCAGGATCCCGTACAGGTCGAGTTCGACCGGGGACTGCAGATAGTGGGCGCTGACCAGGTCGAAGGTGCCGTCGGGGAAGGTGCGGCCCAGTTCGTGGCGCTGCCAGGCGATCCGCTCGTCGACGCCCGCGTCGGCGGCGTGCCGGGCTGCGCGTTCCAGGGCGGTCGCCGAGATGTCGACCGCGGTCACGCGCCAGCCCCGGGAGGCCAGCCAGACCGCGTCCGCGCCCTCCCCGCACCCGAGGTCGAGGGCGTTGCCCGGGGTCAGGTCGCTCGCCTCCCGCACCAGCAGCGGGTTGGGCCGGCCGCTCCAGATGCGGTCGCCGTTGCGGTAGAAGCTCTCCCAGAAGTCGGCGGGTCGGTCCGGGGCGGGGGTGTGCGTCATGGTGGGTCCTCCCTGTGTCGCGTACGTGCCTGCGTGTCGCGTACGGCCCCGCGTGTCGCGTACGGCCCTACGTCGTCGAGCCTGGATCGAACCTCCGCGTACAGCAACGTTCTTTGCCGGTTCCGCAAATCCAGGTCGGGGTTCCGCTCGGGCGACGCCCGTTCCGCGCATCCGGCACATCCGGCGCGGGGCCGGCCGTACGCTGGTCGCCGTGCGTGACGTGGACGGAGAGTACGGTCCGGCGGCCGTGGCGGAGCGGTTCACCGGGCGCGCGGTGACCGGGGTGCGGCCGGTGTCCGGGGCGCTCGCCGAGGTCACCCTGCGCGGGGGCCCGGTGGTGATCGTGAAGCGGCAGGAGGCGCCGGGCGGGGTGCGGGCCGAGGCCGCGGGGCTGCGGTGGCTGGCGGAGGCCGGCGCGGTGCCGGTGCCGGCGGTGCACGGGCATGACGGGCCGTGGCTGGTCATCGACCGGGTACCGGCGGGCCGGCCCGGCGCGGAGGCGGCGGTGCGGTTCGGGCGGGAGCTGGCCGCGCTGCACGCCGCGGGCGCGCCCGCGTTCGGGGCGCCCCCGCCGGGCGGCCCCGAGGACGCGGCCATCGGGCTGGCGCCGATGCGCAACGTCACCGGCGCCGACTGGCCGCGCTGGTACGCCGAGCACCGCGTCCTGCCCTATCTGCGCCGCGCCGTCGACGACGGCACCCTGCGCCCCGACGAGGCAACGGTGTTCGAACGGGTCTGCGCGCGGCTGCCCGAGCTGGCCGGGCCCGCGGAGCCGCCCGCCCGGCTGCACGGGGACCTGTGGAACGGCAATGTGCTGTGGGGAACCGACGGGCGGGTCTGGCTGATCGACCCGGCCGCGCACGGCGGGCACCGCGAGACCGATCTGGCGATGCTCCAGCTGTTCGGCTGCCCGCACCTGGACCGGGTCCTCGCCGGCTATCAGGAGGTCGCGCCGCTCGCCGACGGCTGGCGGGACCGCGTCGCCCTGCACCAGCTCTTCCCGCTGCTCGTGCACGTGGTCCTGTTCGGACGGTCGTACGCGGGACAGGCCGTCGAGGCCGCGCGCACCGCGCTGACCCGCTGATCATCACTGTCAGTGCTCTCGGTTACAGTGGCGCGCCACATCGAGAGGAGACAGGACCGTGCGGGTCAGGGTGGGGAAGGCGGGACGGGCCATGGCCCATGCCGCGGTGGTGGCCATGGTGCTGACCGGGTGTTCGGAAACCGCCGAGCCGGACGCCGGGGAATCGGGGGGTGCGTCGGCCGGCGCCACGGCGGACGCGAAGCCGGCGGGCGTCGGGAGCGGCGGCAGCATCGGCGCGGCGGGCTCCGCCTGCGAACTGCCCGTCCGCTTCGACATAGCCGAGAGCTGGGAGCCGGAGGCGATCGACGCCGCCGCGGCCCGGGCCGAGGTCGACGAGATGGCGGACGAGGGCTCCGACGACCCGGACAGCCTGGACAAGGAGCTGGCCGCCGAGCTGGCCGACTCCCTGCTGACCCAGGGTCCGGTGACGGCCGCCTGCGAGGTGGACGCCAAGCCCGCCGGGCACATCGGCTTCCTGCGCGTCTTCACCGGCGAACCGGGCGACGACGACGCGCGGACCGTCCTGGAGGACTTCGTACTCGCGGAGGAGAGCGAGGAGGTCAGCCTCGACGAGCAGCGGTACCGCACCTTCCGGTCGGGCGGCCTGACCGGCGTCGAGGTGTCATACCTGCGCTCCAGCGAGATCCTTGAGGAGACGACCAAGCAGCGCGCGCTCGCCGTCGTCACGGCGGACGGGCCGGTCGTCCTGCACCTGGGCGGGCTGGACGACGAGGAGCACGAGGCGATGCTCCCGGCGTTCGACCTCGCCAAGCGGACCCTGCGCATCTCCTGACCGCCGGGTCCGCGACGGCGCGCGTGGACGGGACAGGAGCCGATGACTGGGAGCGGTGAGGCCAGGAGCGGGACGCACGCACGGCTGACCGCGCTGCTCACCGACGCCGCCGTCGAGGCGACCCGCGCCGCGGAGGCCCGGGCCGCCGGGGTGTACGTACGGTCCGCGAGCCGGGCCGAGCTGCGGCTGGCCGCCCTGGTGGGGCTGCCGGGCGTGCTGTTCCGGCCCTGGTGGCGGGTGCACGTGGACCGGCGCTTCCCGGTCTCCGACACCTACCGGCTCGGTGTCCAGGTGGTGCTGGCGAACACCACGGAGACCATGCGCCGCTACCCGCAGTTCGCCGCCGCCCTGCCGTTCCCGATCGGGTCGGTCTGCGTGCCGCTCACCGGGGCGACGGAGACGTTCGGGGTGCTGACCGTGCTGCTGCCGAGCGCGGCGGACGCCGCCGAGGTGCTGCCCGCGCGCGACCGGCTGGCCGAGCTGGCCGAGGAAGTGGGCGCGGCGGTACGACCGCTGGAGGCCGACGGGGAGCCGCTGACCTGGGACGAGGAGCCGGTGTGCGTCTCGCCGCCGACCGTCCGGCCCGCGACGGTGCGCGTCGGCCGGTTCCGCTGGGACCCGGCGGCGGACGTGGTGACCGGCGACGACACCGTGCGCACGCTGCTGGGGCTGACGCCCGCCGACCTGCCCGGCAGCGCTCGCGCTCTCGTCCGGACCCTGGCCAGGGCGGACGCCGGCCGTTTCCTGGAGCTGCTGCGCGACACCGCCGACGGCGGTCCGCGTACGGCCGAGCCGCTGTACGTACGGACCGTGGACGGTGCCGCGCTGCGGGTGGAGTTGTGGACGCCGTCCCAGGTCGAGGGCATCGTCGTCGACGCGGGTTCGGTCGCCGACGCGGCGGCCGACCAGCTGCCGCAGGGCCTGTTCAGCCTGGACCGGCTCGGGCGGATCGTGCACGCCAATCCGCACGCGGCCCTGCTGCTGGGCGAGCCGCGGGCCCGGTTCCTCGGACGACCCCTGTGGGAGGGCGTGCCGTGGCTCGGCCGGCCCGCCTTCGAGGACCATCTGCGGGCGGCCCTGCTCGCCCCCGACCCGGTCCACTTCCACGTCCGCCGCCCGCCTCGCGGGCGCCGCGAGGGCGCGGCGGGATCGGCCCCGACGGGTGAGCCGTTCCAGCCGGGCGGGGGCGACTGGCTGGCCGTGTCGGTGTACCCCGGCACCGAGGTGCTGACCTGCACCGTGACCCGGTCCACCGGGGGAACGGACGCCGCCGCGGCCCCGACCGCCGCAGCAACGGCCGTCGGGGCTCCGGCCGTCGGGGCTCCGGCCGTCGGGGGTCCGGCCGTCGGGGCTCCGCCCCAGACTTCGGACGGCCTGACCCCCGCCGCTGGGACACCGCCCGCCCGGCCCGCCGGGACGCCACCCGCCGCCGGAACGGCAGCGCAGGGCCCGGACGGCCTGTCCCCCGCCCCGGGGACGGCAGTCCACGCCGCGGGCAACCTGCCATCCCCCACCGAGACGGCAGCCCACGCTCCGGACGGCCTCGCACCCGCCACCGGAACACCGGCCCAGGCCCCGGCCGGCCCGCCACCTCCCACCGAAACGTCGGCTCGGACCCCGGACAGCCCCGCCCCGGCCACCGCCACACCACCCACCCCGGCCACCGCCACACCACCCACCCCGCCCTCCGACACCCCACTCACCGACACGCCCCCCACCGCACAGACCGCCGAAAACCAGACCGCCGGAACCCCCGCACCCATCGGCGGCACCCCGATACCCGACGCCCCGGACACCGACGCGGCCGTCGCCTCCCCGGCCTTCCGGCCGATCGTGCTGGCGCTGGCGCTGACCGAGGCGGTCACGGCCCGGCAGGTCTCCGCGGTGGTCATGCAGGAGCTGCTCCCGGCCTTCGGCGGGCGCCGCCTCGCCATCTATCTGCTCCAGGACCGGCATCTGTACCTGGCATGGGAGACCGGCTTCCCGCCCGGGTTCCTGGACCCGTTCCAGGGGGTCGGTCTCGACGCGCGGCTGCCCGGCGTGGAGACGCTGACGACCGGCCGGCCGCTGTTCTTCGACTCGATGGAGCAGCTGGCGGCGGCCTACCCCGGCATCCCGCTGGACGCGCGGGTCGGCGCCCGCGCGTTCCTCCCGCTGATCGCCTCGGGGCGGCCGGTGGGCTCCTGCATCCTGGGCTTCGACCGGGTGCGCAGCTTCAGCACCGAGGAGCGCACGGTGCTGACCGCGCTGGCCGGGGTGATCGCGCACGCGATGGAGAAGGCCCAGCGCTACGAGACGGAGGCCGCGCTGGCCCGGGGCCTGCAGCGGGCGCTGCTCCCCCGCCGGCTGTCGGTCCACCCGCGCGTGGAGGCGGCGGGGCGCTATCTGCCGGGCACCCAGGGGATGGACGTCGGCGGGGACTGGTACGACGTGGTGGGGTCGGGCGACGGGGTGGCCCTGGTGATCGGGGACGTCCAGGGGCACGGGGTGCAGGCGGCGGCGACGATGGGGCAGCTGCGCAGCGCGGTACGGGCGTTCGCGCTCGACGACCGGCCGCCGGACGAGGTGCTTGGCGGCGTCAACCGGCTCCTCATCGACCTGGACCCGGGCCAGTTCGCAAGTTGTTGTTATGTGCGCCTGGACCCGGTCACCGGCGTCGCCCGGATCGTCCGGGCGGGCCATCCGCCGCCGCTGCTGCGTCACCCGGACGGCCGCACCCGGGTGCTGGACCTGCCCGGCGGCGTGGTGCTCGGGGTGGACGCGCACGCGGACTATCCGGTGTCGGAGCTGCCGATGGCGCCGGGCGCGCTGCTGGCGCTGTACACGGACGGGCTGGTGGAGCGGCCCGGCGGTGACATCGACGACGGCATCACGGCGCTGCGACTGGCACTGGCCAGGGCGGGCGCGCCGCCGCCGCGCCCGGGCGGACGCTGGCTCGCGGGTGTCGCCGACCGTCTCACCGCGGCGGCCCGGCACGCCGTCGACCGGCCGGACGACATCGCCCTGCTGCTCGCCTTCCGGCGCGGTTAGACACGACGGCCGGGGCAGGCCGGGAATCCGCGACCCGCACGCGTGCGGCGCGTGCACCCGCTCGTACGACCGCCGCCCGGGGTGACGCCCCTCGCCTCCTCGGGCCGGGGAGTGTAGACAGGGCACATGGTCCGACATTTGGGTCGATCCCGGGCTCGGTCCACCGGACCGCCCGGCGCCGTGCGCCCGCGGGGTGCGTCACGGGCGCTGCCGGAGGGCGGACCGGGTCCGCGCCGGGGCGTCGGCCGACGACGTTTTGCCGCAGCGCTGCGGCCGATGCTGGGCCGGCGCACCGTCGCCGGGCAGGTCTTCGTGCTCCAGGTCGTCGTGGTGCTGGTGCTGGTCGCCGCCGCGGTGGTGGCGCTGGTGCTCCAGGCGCGGTACGACAGCACCCAGGAGGCCCGCAACCGGTCGCTGGCGGTCGCGGAGACGTTCGCCGAGGCGCCGGGCACCCTGGCGGCGCTGCGCGCCCGGGACCCCACGGCGGTGCTCCAGCCCCGGGCGGAGGCGGCCCGCGAGGCGACCGGTGTCGACTTCATCGTCGTCATGGCGCCGGACGGCACCCGTTACACCCATCCCCTGCCGGACCGCATCGGCAAGAAGTTCGTCGGGACCATCGAGCCGGCGCTGGCCGGGGAGCCGGTGACCGAGGAGATCGAGGGCACGATCGGGCGGCTGGTGCAGGCGGTCGTACCCATCCAGGAGCCCGACGGGACGGTGGTCGGCCTGGTGTCGGCCGGGATCACCACCGAGCACGTCGGCGGCGCCGCCGACCGGCAGCTGCCGCTGGTGCTGACCGCCGCGGGCGTGGGTCTCGCGGTGGCGACGGCGGGCACCGCGCTGGTCAGCCGGCGGCTGCTGCGGCAGACCCGCGGGCTGGGGCCGCGCGAGATGACCCGGATGTACGAGCACCACGACGCGGTCCTGCACGCCGTACGCGAGGGCGTGCTGATCCTGGACGGGGACGGCGCGCTGCTGCTGGCCAACGACGAGGCGCGCCGGCTGCTGGACCTGCCGGACGACGCCGAGGGCCGGCATGTGCGCGAGCTGGGTCTGGATCCGGCCACCGCGGAGGTGCTGGCCTCCGGGCGGGTCGCCACGGACGAGGTGCGGCTGGTGAAGGACCGGCTGCTGGCGATCAACCAGCGGCCCACGGACCTGACGGGCGGCCCGCCGGGCAGTGTGGTGACCCTGCGCGACTCCACGGAGCTGCGCGCCCTGTCGGGCCGGGCGGAGGTGGCGCGGGAACGCCTCGACATGCTGTACGCGGCCGGGGTCGGCATCGGCACCAGCCTGGACGTGACCCGGACGGCGCAGGAGCTGACGGAGCTGGCCGTGCCGCGGTTCGCGGACTTCGTCACCGTGGACCTGTTCGACGCGGTGCTCGCCGGGGAGCAGCCGGAGGCCGGCCTGGAGCTGCGCCGTACGGCCTTCGGCGGGATCCGGGACGACGCGCCGCTGTACCCGGTGGGCCGGCACATCCACTTCGTGCCGTCCTCCCCGCAGGCGCGGAGCCTGCGCAGCGGGCAGGCCATCCTCGAGCCCCGGCTGAACGACGCCCCGGGCTGGCAGGCGCAGGACCTGGAGCGGACCGCGCAGGTGCTGGAGTACGGCATCCACTCGCTGATCACCGCGCCGCTGCGGGCCGGGTCGCTGGTCCTGGGGCTGGCCAATTTCTGGCGTTCGCGCCAGCCGGAGCCGTTCGACGCGGAGGATCTGGAGCTCGCCGAGGAGCTGGTGGCGCGGGCCGCCGTGTCCATCGACAACGCCCGCCGCTACACCCGTGAGCACACCATGGCGGTGACCCTGCAGCGCAGTCTGCTGCCGCGCAGCCTGCCGGAGCAGAACGCGCTGGAGGTCGCCTACCGGTATCTGCCGGCGCAGGCCGGGGTGGGCGGCGACTGGTTCGACGTACTGCCGCTGTCGGGCGCCCGGGTCGCCCTGGTGGTCGGGGACGTGGTGGGGCACGGGCTGCACGCGGCGGCCACGATGGGCCGGCTGCGGACCGCCGTGCACAACTTCACGGCGCTGGACCTGGCGCCCGACGAGCTGCTGACGCTGCTCGACGAGATGGTGGCGCGGATCGACCAGCACGAGGCAGAGGAGGGCGGCAGCGCCCCAGTGACGGGCGCGACCTGCCTGTACGCGATCTACGACCCGGTCGCGCGGCGCTGCGCCATCGCCCGCGCGGGCCATCCGCCGCCCGCCCTGGTGCTGCCGGACGGCCGGGTGGAGTTCCCGGAGGTGCCCGCCGGTCCCCCGCTGGGTCTGGGCGGGCTGCCGTTCGAGACGGCCGATCTGGAGCTGGCGGAGGGCAGCCGGCTGGTGCTGTACACGGACGGGCTGGTGGAGGACCGCGGCCGGGACATCGACGTGGGCCTCGGTCTGCTGCGCGAGGCGCTGGAGCAGGCCGGTACGTCCCCGGAGGACACCTGCCGGGCGGTGGTGGACGCCCGGCTGCCGGCCCGGCCGAGCGACGACATCGCGCTGATCGTGGCGCGGACCCGGGCGCTGGGCGCCGACCGGGTCGCCGCCTGGGACGTGCCGACCGACCCGGCGGCCGTGGCGGACGTGCGGTCCTCGGTCACCCGGCGGCTGGCCGAGTGGGGGCTGGACGAGCTGGCGTTCACCACGGAGCTGATCCTGAGCGAGCTGGTCACCAACGCGATCCGCTACGGCGGCGCCCCGATCCGGGTGCGGGTCCTGCGCGAGCGCGCGCTGATCTGCGAGGTCTTCGACAGCAGCAGTACGGCTCCGCATCTGCGGTACGCGGGCATGACGGACGAGGGCGGGCGCGGTCTGTTCCTCGTTGCCCAGCTCGCCGAGCGCTGGGGCACCCGGTATCTGCCGACGGGCAAGGTGATCTGGGCGGAGCAGCCGCTTCCGTGACTCGCCGCGCCCGGCCGCCCGCCGTCACGTCGTGCGTCGTCCGTCGCCAGGGAGAACCGGCACGCGACCGACCGGAAGGACCGGCACGCGGCGGCCCGGACCCCGGGCGTCGCCGGGATCCGGGCCGTGTGGGGTGAGTGCCCGTCAGCTGCCGCTGAGCCGCTTCCGCAGCAGCTCCTTGCCCAGCTCGGCGCCCTTGCGGCTGTCGGCCTGGGCCTTGCGGAACAGCTCCGCGACCTCGGTGTCCTTGGCGCGCTCCGCGTCCTGGATGTACGTCTCCAGGCGGAGCACGTTGTTGAGGCACGCCTCCACGTACCAGATGAGGTTGTAGTCCTTGTCTGCCGTGCCGGTCACACCGCCGGTCTCCGTGCTGCTGGTCACTCGGGCCTCCTCCTTCTGTGCTGTGGATCGCTCTTCGCGCTTGCGCTGCGAGCCGGGTACCCGTCCTGCCGAGGGACACACAGGGAGGAATCGAGACGTCCGGAGGCACAGGCCCGGAGGGAGGCACGGAGGCGGCGACGGAGCCGGCCTGCTTCAGTGCTGCTTCGGCCGCCCGCCCGTGCGCAGGCCGAGCGCGGCGACGACCGCGCCGGCGAGGCAGAGGAGGCCGGTGACGACCACGGCCTGGTGCACGCCGTTCATGAAGGCGGCGCCGCTGCCCTCGGCGACGGCCGCCCGCAGCCGCCCGGGCATGCTGCCGGAGACCGGCGCGACACCCATCGCGACGGCGTCCCTGGCCTCCTGCAACCGCTCGGCCATCGCGGCCGGCACTCCGGCGCCGGTGAGTTCGCCGCGCAGGGTCGCACCGACCCTGGCGCTGATCACGGAGACCAGCACGGACGTGCCGAGCGCGCCGCCGATCTGCAGCGTGGTGGCCTGCAGTCCGCCCGCCACGCCGCCGTCCCGGACGGGCGCGTTGCCGACGATGGCGTCGGAGGAGGCCGCCAGCACCATGCCGACACCGAGCCCGAGGGCGACGAACGGCGGCCACATGGTGGTGTACGAGGAGTCCGTGGACCAGGTGAGCATGCCGAAGCAGGAGGCGGCCTGGAGGGCCATGCCGAGCGGCATGGTCACGCGGGCACCCAGCCGCTGGGTCAGCGCCGCGCCGAGCGGGGAGGCGACGAGGGAGGCCAGGCTGAGCGGCAGGGTGCGCACACCGGCCTCGACGGGGGTGTAGCCGCGCACGTTCTGCAGGTAGAGCATGACGAAGAAGATCACGCCGAGCATCACGAAGAAGTTCAGCGCGGTGACGATCGCGCCGACCGTGAGGGCGCGGTTGCGGAACAGCCGCATCGGCAGCAGCGGATGCCCGATCCGGGTCTCGTACCAGCCGAAGACGACCAGGACCAGCACACCGGAGAGTACGGCACCCCAGGTGCCGGCCGAGGTCCAGCCCCAGGTCTCGCCCTTGACGACGCCGAAGACGACGGCGAGCAGACCGAGCGCCAGCAGGATCACGCCGGCCACGTCGAACCGCTGCGGCCCCTCCTCCGCGCTCTTGCCCCGCGGCAACACGAACGCGCTGAAGAGGAGGGCGACGACGCCGATCGGCGCGTTGACGAAGAACACCGACTCCCAGCTGACGTGCTCGACCAGCAGGCCGCCGACGATGGGACCGAGGGCGGTGGAGACCGCCGACACCATGGCCCAGATGCCGACCGCCATGCCGAACTTCCGCGGCGGGAAGACGGCGCGCAGCAGGCCGAGCGTGTTGGGCATGAGCAGGCCGCCGAACAGGCCCTGGAGCGCGCGGAAGACGATGACGCCCTCGATGGAGCCCGCCAGGCCGATCGCGACCGAGGTGACGGTGAAGCCCACGACGCCGACGAGGTAGTAGGTGCGGCGGCCGAAGCGGTCGCCGAGCTTGCCGCCGAGGATGAGGGTGGCGGCGAGCGCGAGCAGATAGGAGTTGGTCACCCACTGGAGTTCGGCGGAGGAGGCGTCGAGGTCGCGGCCGATCTCCGGGTTGGCGATGGCCACGACGGACGCGTCGAGCTGGACCATGAACAGGCCGAACGCGACGGCGCACAGGGTGAGCCAGGGGTTGGCGCGGCGCCCGGCGGGCGGACGCGGCGGGAGGGACGCGGGCACGCCGGAGCGGTCCACGGTGGTGGAGGGCATGGGGAAGCCTTGTCTGTACGGGAGTTGTACGGGGGGATGCACGGCGGGATGTGCGGCGAGCCGTACGGAGAGAAGGGGAGAACGCCGCGCCGTCACGGCGGAAGGTTCCTCGCACACGACGCGGGGCCGTCGGCCCGGCGGGGCGGTGGGTCCTCCCGTACGGGGAGGACGGGCCTCAGCGGGTCGCGGCGGGCGCGGTGTGGAGGTGACGGGTCAGCGAGATGAGCGCGCCCGTGGCGGAGCCGAGGGCGTCCAGCTCGCCGTCGGTGAGGGCGGCCAGCGCCTCGGTGAGGTGGGCCTCTTCCAGTTCACGGACCTCGGCGATCCGGCGCCGTGAGGTCTCGGTGAGGTGGAGGTGCGCGACGCGCTTGTCGTCGCGGTCCTGCCGGCGCTCCAGCAGCCGCTGCTCCGTCAGCTGGGCGATCAGCGCGCTGACGTTGTTCGGCTTCATCAGCAGGGCGTCGGCGGCCTCGCGCACGGTGCAGCCCTCGTGCTGCGCGACGAAGCGCAGCAGCATCAGCTGGCCCTCCGGCGGCTTCGGGTGCGGGTAGTCCCTGCCGATCCGCCGGTCCAGCGCCCGGTACAGCGCGGGCAGGCAGGCCGCGAGCTCGGCGGCTACGCGGGCCGTGCGCTGCGTGGGGGCGCTGGAGTCGGACATGCCGTCCAGGATAGGTATGGAGGCATACCTATGTCAAAGCGCTGCCCCGCCCCCACTCTGGAGGGGGATCAGCGGGGTGCCGACCAGCCGCAGCTCGTCGAACATCCTCTTCGCGGAGGCGTCGAGCAGTTCGCCGGTCCGGAAGGTCCCGTCCTCGGCGATGTGCCGGGCGACGAACGGGATCGACACGGCGTCGGCGACCGGCACCATCCGCAGCGTGCCCACGACCTGCTTGAGCTGCTGGACCGCGCGCAGCCCGGCCGAGACACCGCCGTACGACACGAAGCTCACCGCCTTGTACCACCACTCGCGGCTGAGATAGTCGAGGGCGTTCTTCAGGGCGGCCGGATAGCCGTTGTTGTACTCCGGGGTGACCAGCACGAAGGCGTTGGCGTGCCGGACCCGGGCGCTCCACCGGAGGGTGTGCTCGTGGACGTAGGTCCCGGTCATCGGGTGGTGCGGCTCGTCGAAGATCGGCAGATCGATCTCGGCCAGGTCGACGACGTCGACCTCGAATCCGCCGTGGGCGCGGGCCGCCTCGGCGACCCAGGCGCCGACCGCGGCACCCACCCGGGAGGGCCGGGTGCTGGCGACGATGATCTGCAGGACGGGCTGGGACACGAGGACTCCGTATCTGTGTTCGTCGATCCGTGTTCGTCGGTCTGCGCCTGCCGGTGCCGGAACCGTCTGTCGGTGCCGGCCCCGGTGCCGGAGCCGGTTGCCGGAACGGCGGGTACGCCCCTGGTGACGTACCCGGCCGCCTTCGTGCGACTCACGCCGCGCCGGAAGGAGGCGCTGCCGGAACGGTCCGGTCCGCGCACCGTTCCCCCGCGCGGCCCGCAGCATCCCAGGTTCGTCGATCGCGCTCGCGTCCCGCTCGAGCGGCCCGCGCGGACCAAGGCGCGGCCCGCTCATACGGGGCCGATCGGCTGCTTGGCGGGCCGTACCGCATAAGCTCGGCGGATGGCGAAGTACTACGACGTGCACCCCGACAACCCTCAGCCGCGGACCATCGCGCAGATCGCCGACGCCGTTCGGTCGGGTGCCCTCATCGCGTATCCCACGGACTCCTGTTACGCACTCGGCTGCCGGGTCGGCAGCAAGGACGGGGTGGACCGGATCCGCTCCATCCGCCGGCTGGACGACCGGCACCACTTCACTCTGGTGTGCCAGGACTTCGCGCAGCTCGGCCAGTTCGTCCGGGTGGACAACGACGTGTTCCGGGCGGTCAAGGCGTCGACCCCGGGCAGCTACACCTTCATCCTCCCGGCGACGAAGGAGGTGCCGCGCGCGCTGATGCACCCGAAGAAGAAGACCGTCGGGGTGCGCATCCCCGACCATGTCGTCACCCAGGCGCTCCTCGCCGAACTCGGTGAGCCGCTGCTGTCGAGCACGCTGCTGCTGCCGGACGAGGACGAGCCGATGACCCAGGGCTGGGAGATCAAGGACCGGCTCGACCATGTGGTGGACGCGGTGCTCGACTCCGGCGACTGCGGCACCGAGCCGACGACGGTGGTCGACTTCTCCGGCGGCGACGTGGAGATCGTCCGGCGGGGAGCGGGCGACCCGAGCCGCTTCGAGTAGCCCCGGGGGCGGCCGTGGCGGCCGGCGCCGGACATGTCACCATGGCCCAAGATCCGCTCGCCGGGCCCGACTTGTCTCCAGCAGCGCAGAGAGGTGACCGCACCGCCATGACCGCCGTACAGGGAACCGCCGTGGACGTCCGCACCGAGGACGGCACCGCCGACGCCTACCTCGTCCACCCCAAGGACGGTGGTCCCCACCCGGCGGTGCTGCTCTTCATGGACGCCTTCGGGCCGCGCCCCGCGCTGCGGTCGATGGCCGACCGGCTGGCCGCCGCCGGGTACACGGTGCTGCTGCCCAACGTGCTCTACCGCGACGGCCGGGCCCCGGTGGTGGAGCTGCCCGAGTTCATCGACGAGGAGGCGCGGCCGGAGCTGTTCCGGCACCTCGCCCCGCTGGTGCTCGGGCTCTCCGCGGACGCCGCGATGCGTGACGCGGGCGCGTATCTGCGGTATCTCGCTGCGTGTCCCGCGGCGGCGGACGGCCCGGTCGCGCTGGTCGGCTACTGCATGGGCGCCCAGCTGGCCCTGCTGACGGCGGGCACCCACCCGGACCGGGTCGCGGCGGTGGCCGGGTTCCACGGCGCGCGGCTCGCGACGGACGCCCCGGACAGCCCGCATCTGCTCGCCGGCCGCATCACCGCCGAGATCTACTTCGGGCAGGCGGAGAACGACTCCGCGCAGGAGCTGGAGCTGCTGCAAAAGGCGCTCGCCGAGGCCGGGGTCCGCCACCGCTGCGAGGTCTACGAGGGCACCGAGCACGGCTTCACCCAGGCCGACACCTCCGCATACCACCCGGAGGGCGACCGGCGGCACTGGGCGGCGGTGCTGGATCTGCTGGACCGCACCTTCTGACGTATCGTCAGGCATCCTCCCTCATTGACATGAGCGTGGCGACAGGCCAATCTGAGAGCGCTCTCAAGAGCTGGTCCGGACCAATCCCCACGTGTCCGGTCCATCCCCCCACAGCGCTCCCCGCACGGAGGTGAGGATGCTCGCATCCCTCAGAAGGCGCCGGTTAACGGTCGCCGCTTTCGCCGCGACCCTGCTCGGCACCCTGCTCACCCTTGGCACGCCGCGGGCCGCCGACGCCGCGGTGCCCGCCACCATCCCGCTGACGATCAAGAACAACTCCGGCCGCGGCGACCAGGTCCACGTCTACGTCCTCGGCACCTCCCTGACCACCGGTCAGCAGGGCTGGGCCGACGCCGCCGGCACCTTCCACCCCTGGCCGGCCGGCGGGGTGCCGCCCGTCCCGGCCCCGGACGCCTCGATCCCCGGCCCCGCCGCGGGGCAGTCCAAGACGATCCGGATCCCCAAGCTGTCCGGGCGGATCTACTTCTCCTACGGCCGCAAGCTCGACTTCCGGCTCGCCACCGGCGGTCTGGTGCAGCCGGCCGTACAGAACCCGAGCGACCCCAACCACGACATCCTCTTCAACTGGTCCGAGTACACGCTGAACGACTCCGGGCTGTGGCTCAACAGCACCCAGGTCGACATGTTCTCCGCGCCGTACGCGGTCGGCGTACAGCGTGGTGACGGGACCACGGCGAGCACCGGGCGGCTCAAGCCCGGTGGCTACAACGGGGTGTTCGCGGCGCTGCGGGCGCAGCCCGGCGGCTGGGGCGGGCTGGTGCAGACGCGGTCCGACGGGACCGTGCTGCGGGCGCTGTCGCCGGCGCACGGGGTCGGCACCGGGCGGATCCCGGCGTCCGTGATGGACGACTACATCAACCGCGTCTGGCAGAAGTACGCCACGACGACCCTGACGGTCACCCCCTTCGCCGACCGTCCGGGGACGAAGTACCAGGGCCGGGTGTCGGGTGGCGTGCTGCGCTTCACCGACAGCTCCGGAGCGGTCGTGACCAGCTTCCAGAAGCCGGACGCCGACAGCGTCTTCGGCTGCCACAAGCTGCTCGACGCGCCCAACGACCAGGTGCGCGGGCCGATCTCCCGCACCCTGTGCGCGGGCTTCAACCGCTCCACGCTGCTGACCAACCCGAACCAGCCGGACGCCTCGTCGGCGTCGTTCTACCAGGACGGGGTGACCAACCACTACGCGCGGATCATCCATGAGCGGATGGTCGACGGGAAGGCGTACGCGTTCGCCTTCGACGACGTCGGCCACCACGAGTCGCTGGTCCACGACGGCGCTCCGCGGCAGGCGTATCTGACGCTCGATCCGTTCAGCTGAGCAACTCGGCGCGGTGCGGCGCGAGATGGGGCCCGGATTTCGTCCCGGGTTCCGTCTCGCGCCGCTTTCGATCATCATTACGATGCCCTGGTGTCTGACTCCTCACGTGATACCGCCGAGGGCGCCGGCTGGGGCGCGCCCGACCCCGGCGACTACCGGCAGCTGGTCCCGCCCGCTCGGGGCCGGAAACTGTCGTGGCTCGATCCCAGGACGCTGTGGCTCGCCCGCAACGGCATGCTGGCGTCCTGGTTCGGGGACCCCACGGGCCGTACCCGCAGCCGCTGGGTGGCCCAGCAGGCGGCGGCCGGGGCACCTGCGGACAAGGTGATCCGCCGCCCTGATCCGGACCGGTTCGCGTTCCTGGTGGCCGGGGACACGGGTGAGGGCGGCGAACCGCAGTACGCGGTGGTGCCGGGCCTGCTGAGGGTGGGCCAGGACACCCAGTTCATGATCATCGCGAGCGATGTCATCTACCCCGTGGGCGCCACGGACGACTACGGCGACAAGTTCTTCCGCCCGTACCAGGACTATCCGGCGCCGATCTACGCCGTCCCCGGCAACCACGACTGGTACGAGGACCTGCACGGCTTCATGCGCGTGTTCTGCGACGACGCGCCGCCGCTGCCGCCCGAGCCCCGGCCGCGCCCGCTGACCCGGGGCCGGCTGCGCGACCGGCTGTGGCACCGGCCGAGCCCGGTCGACGAGGCGGACTTCGCGCAGGCCCGCAAGCTGCGCTCCGCGCCCGCCCAGATGGCCGTCCAGCCGGGCCCCTACTGGGCGATCGACGCCGGGCCGATCCGGATCGTCGGCATCGACACCGGGCTGCTCGGCACCGTCGACGCCGAGCAGGGCGCCTGGCTGCGCGAGGTGTCCCGCGACCCGCGCCCGAAGATCCTCATCACCGGGAAGCCGCTGTGCGCCGACGGCGTGCTCCGCCCGTGTCCCATCGAGGGCGGCGGCACGGTCGACGAGATCGTCCGCGACCCCGCGCACCGCTATGTCGCGGCGATCGGCGGCGACATCCACAACTACCAGCGCTATCCGATACGTGTGGACGGGAACCGCACCATCCAGTACGTCGTCGCGGGCGGCGGCGGAGCGTTCACCCACGCCACCCACACGATCCCCCCGGTCCACATGGCCGGCCTGACGGAGGCCGACTTCCGCTGCTACCCCCTGCGCGGCGACTCCCTGGCCTTCTACAGCCGCATCTACGCCCGCCGCACCCGCCTGCGCCGCTTCTTCACCCTCACCGAAGCGCAGGCCGCGGCCGTCGTCGCCGAACGCCTCGAGGGCCGCCCCGCCCGCACCCCCGACTCACCGGCCCTCGTCACCCCCCGCACCCGCCTCGTCGCCACCCTCCTCGGCACCGGCCGCCGCCCCCGCCGCTTCCGCCTCCCGCTCCGCAAGCTCTACACCGGCCTCCTCTCCCCCTCCTGCGCCACCCACGCCCCACCCTTCTTCAAGTCGTTCCTGCGCATCGACGTGTCCCCCGAAGCCCTACGCCTCCGCTGCCACGCCGCAACAGGCCACCGCGCCCAGGAACTCGACCCACCGGTGGAGGACGAGGTGACCATCCCACTGATCTGAACGGGCGGCCTGGCCGTACCGGCCGGCGCGGGGACAGCCATGGGCGACATCGTCCTCGCGCCGGCCCGTAGGGGCGCCCGTCGGTCGGGCTGTGGGTCAGACGGTGAACTCGCGTATCACCGTGTCGCGGAACACCGCCCGGCCGTCGATGGTGAACAGGGCCAGTCGGTCGTCGATGAGGTACGGGAACACCTCCGAGGTGTGCACGTACCGGCCGTCGTCGACGAACATCTCCACCGAGGTGCGGTCCACGAGGATGCGCAGGCGGGCGCGGCGGGCCGACGGGTCGAAGGGGCTCTTGCTCTCCTGCCAGCGGCCGGAGGCGTCGGGGTTCACGGTGGGGCGGCGGTTGAGGAAGGCGTAGTCGCGGTAGACCCCGGCGTCGATGTGGCGCACGCCGTCGGGGGAACGGCGGAGCTGGACGCCGGCGCCGGTGACCTGGTCCCAGGTGAGGTCGCAGGTCAGCTCGTAGGCGGTGCCCCGGTAGTCGAGGAGGCGGGTGCCCTGGACCTCGAGGTCGCCGAGGCGCACGGTGCGGGAGACGTACCGGTCGAGGGCGGCGACCGGGCGGGAGGCGAGGTAGTACGTGCCCGAGGCGTCGCGTTTCAGGGTGATCTCGCGGACGACGGAGTCGGTGCCGTTGAAGCCGTCGGTGTCGATGGTGGGCGTGGTGTTGGCGTAGTCCCAGTTGTTGAGCCAGCCGATGGCGTGGCGGACGCGTTCGTCGAGGGCGCCGGTGGCGGTGCGCTTCTCGAAGGTGACGGCGCCGTACCAGTCCCAGCCGTGGTCGAGCCACTGCGGGTCGGCGGCGTCGGGGGTGAAGGCGCTGCCGTCGAAGGCGCCGGTCCAGTAGGCGTAGGTGTTGGGCAGCCCGGCGCCCTTGCCGTTGGCGCTGACGCCGAGGACCCACTTCACGGTGCCGTCCTCGGCGGTGATGCGGAACAGGTCGGGGCACTCCAGTACGCCGATGCCGTCCTTGACGAAGCCGCCGGCGTACGTCCACGACCGCAGGTTCGCCGAGTGGTAGAAGCCGACCTTGTTGTTCTCGGCGAGCGCCATCACCCACCGGCCGCGTTCCTCGTCGCGGATCACCTTCGGGTCGCGGTAGTCGCGTACGCCGGGGTTGGGCAGGACGGGGTCCGTGCCGTGGTGGCGGAAGGTGCGTCCGCCGTCGGTGGAGTAGTAGAGGTACTGGGCCTGGGTGTGGGCGCCCTCCACCGGTTCCATCGTAGCCAGCACGACGACCGCTCCGGCACCGAAGCCCGCCGTGTTCTCCGTGTCCACGACCGCCGAGCCAGACCAGACGTCGCCGTTGGGTGTCGTGTCCTTCGGCACGGCGATCCCCCGGTCCGTGAAGCGGACCAGGTCGGTGCTGGTGGCCCGGCGCCAGGCGGTGCCTGCGGTGGTGCCGCCGGTGAAGTAGTCCGGGTTGTACAGGTAGTAGTAGTGGTACTCGCCGTCGATCCAGACGGGGCGCTGCGGGTCGTTCTTCCACTGGTCGGGGACCGTGAAGTGGTAGGCGGCCCGGTAGCGGGCGCAGGGCGCCGCACCGGTGCGGGGTCCCGCCGCCGCGGGGGTCGCCGCGGGCGGCAGCAGCGCGGCTCCGGCGCCCGCGGCCGATCCGGCGAGGAGCGCTCGTCTGGACAGTCCACGCATCACACATCGTTCCTCTCGTCGAAGCGAGCCCGGCACAGCGGCTCGGAACGGCGGCTCATGTGGACCAGGACTGTAGACCTAACTCGTTAAAGGTCAAGTGGTTCCAGGCTCTTGACAGTCCTGTAACGCGGTTCTCATCATCGTCGGCATCAGTTCTCGACTAACACGAGTTAGGCCCGCCCGATGACCGACTCGCACACCCGCCGCGCTCTCCTGCGGTACGGCGCCTACGGCACGGCCGCCGCCGCGCTGGCCGGCACCGCCGCCGCCTGGGACCGGCTCACCGGAGCCGACATACCCGGCCGCGACGACGGCTCCCTCGTCGTCGCCACCCTCGGCCCCGCCTACGGCCCGGCCGCCGTGCGCACCCTCACCGAGGGCTTCGCCGAGCAGCACCCCGACATCAAGCTCCGGATCAACGCGGTGCAGGCCGTCGACTGGTCGGACTTCTTCGCGAAGATCCTCACCCAGATCGCCGCGGGCACGGCTCCCGACCTGGTCTACGTCGCCACGGAGGGCGTGCAGCTCTTCGCGCAGCGGCTCGGCGTACCGCTGGACCGCTGGGTCCGCCGCGACGCCGCCGAGCTGCGCGAGTACTTCGCCGACGTCCACCCCTCGCTGGTGGAGTCGATGATGTACGAGGGGAGCCTCTACCAGCTGCCGGTGGAGTTCAACGCGGCCGACATCTACCTCAACCGGCAGGTGCTGCGGCGGTCCGGCGCGGATCATCCGCCGCCCGACTGGACCCGGGACGACTTCACCGCGCTGCTGCGCCGGATGAAGAAGTCGAGCGGCTCCCACTTCACGCCGTACTTCTGGACCAACCGCCTGTGGGGCGGGGTCGTGCCCTGGCTCTTCGCCAACGGGACCAACCTCCTCGCCGAGTCCAAGGCGCCCGGCGGCGACTGGCTGTGGGACACCTTCTATCCGGCGGACCAGCGCCGGGGCCGCGGCGGCGGCTACCGCTGGACCACGCCGCAGGCGACCGGCGCCCGCTTCGAGGAGACGTACGACTACCTCGCCTCGCTCATCGAGGAGGGGCTGTGCACCCGCCCCGAGGGCGGCAACGGGCAGAACCTCGTCGGGGTGTTCTCCACGGGCCGGGTGGGGGTCACGCCCGCGGGCGGCTTCTGGGCGGGCGGCCTGCACCAGGCGGGCATGCGGGCCGACGCCTACGACGTGCAGTACTTCCCGCGCTGGCGCACCCAGCGCCACCAGTTCGGCGCGGCGGGCTACGCGCTGCTGCGCACGTCGAAGCGGCAGGACGAGGCGTGGGAGTTCATCAAGTACGCCACGCGCAAGGACACCCTGACCCGGCTGTTCACCACCAACCAGACGACTCCGGCGCGCCGTTCGATGCTGACCGCCGGCCGCTACCGGGAGACCGGCCCGGACCACTGGCGGGTCTTCTACGACACCCTCGACCGGTTCCCCGACACCGGGCCGATCCCGGCGCCGCCGCAGGTGGCGGAGGTCGAGCAGGTGCTGCTGAAGCACACCGGCACCGCCCTGGCCGCCCCGCGCGCGGTGCGTCCGGCGCTGCGCAGGCTCCAGGGCGATCTGGAGAAGGCCATGGAGCGTGACGTATGACGAACACCCAGATCCCGCCGGTGGAGACTCGGCCCGTGTCCCGGCCGCCCGCGGTCCCGGCCCGCCCCCCGGCGCGGGAGCGCGGCACGCGGCTGCTGGCCGCCCTGTTCCTGGCGCCGACGATCGTCGGCATCGTCGTGTTCACGGTCGTCCCGATCGCCGGCTCGGTGGTGCTGAGCCTGTTCCACTGGAACGTGATCGACTCCCCGCGGTTCGCGGGGGCGGCCAACTACGGCGAGGTGTTCAGCGACTCCACCGTGCTGGTCTCCTTCCGCAACACGCTGCTCTTCATGGTGCTGGCGGTGGCGCTGCAGCTGGTGATCGCGCTGGTGCTGGCGATCACGGTGAACGGGCGGATGCCGGTGTGGCTGCGGTCGGTGTTCCGGTCGGCGTTCTTCTTCCCGCTGGTGCTGTCCGCGGCGTCCATCTCGGTGGTGATGAAGTACCTGTTCAACCAGGACTTCGGGGTGGTGAACTGGCTGCTCGGCCTGGTCGGGATCGCACCCGTGCCGTGGCTGACCTCGGAGAACGGGGCGATGGCCGCGGTGGTCCTGGTCTACGTCTGGCAGCAGTTCGGGTTCTCGTTCCTGCTGTTCGTGGGCGGGCTGAACAACATCCCGAAGGAGGTCCACGAGGCCGCCGCGCTCGACGGTGCGACGGGCCTGCGCAAGCACCTCCACGTCACGCTGCCCCTGCTGTCGCCGACGCTGCTGGTGGCGTCCGTGGTCGGCATCATCAACGCGCTCCAGGTCTTCGAGCAGCCGTACGTGCTGACGAACGGCGGGCCCGGCGACTCCACCCGCACCGTCGTGATGGTCATCTACGAGACCGCCTTCGAGCAGCTGCGGTTCGGTACCGCGTCCGCGGTGGGTGTGCTGCTGTTCGTGCTGATCATGGCGGTGACCGCCCTCCAGTTCCGGCTCAGCCGGCGTTTCGTCCACTACCAGTGAGCCGGGTGAGTCCCATGAGCCACACAACCCTGACCGCCGGCCGGGCGCGGTACGCGCTCGCGCCGTGGGCGCGCATCGCCGGCCTGGCCGTCTGCGCGCTGCTGACCCTCGGCCCGGTGATCTGGACCGTGTCCACCTCGCTGCGCGTGCCCGCCGAGTCCTTCGACCTGCCGCCGAGGATCATCCCGTCCGAGCCGACCGCCGAGGCGTATCGCGGGGTCTTCGACCAGATCGACGTCTGGCTGCTCGCGCTGAACTCGACGCTGGTGACGGCGCTGATCGCGGTGGGCCAGATGATCACGGCGGGGCTCGCGGGGTACGCCTTCGCGCGTCTGGAGTTCCGCTTCAAGAAGCCGCTGTTCGCGCTGGTCCTGGCGACCATGATGGTGCCGTTGCAGGTCACCATCGTGCCGGTGTTCCTGGTGCTGAAGTCGATGGGGCTGACCGACACCCTGCTCGGGCTGATCATCCCGGCCTTCCCGACCGCGTTCGGCACGTTCCTGATGCGCCAGTACTTCCTGGGCATGCCGAAGGACCTCGGCGAGGCGGCGATGCTCGACGGCGCGGGCCCGTGGCGGGTGTTCCGGTCCGTCTACGCCCCGCTGGCCGCGCCCGGTCTCGCGATCGTCGGCGTACTCGCCTTCAACTACCACTGGAACGAGTTCTTCCGCCCGCTGATCCTGGAGACCTCCGGGCAGAACTACACACTGCCCCTGGGGCTGGTCTCCCTCCAGGGCAACCTGGGCACCGGTTCCGTCTCGGTGGTGCTCGCCGGAGTCGTGCTGTCCATGATCCCCGCCGTCGCCGTGTTCGTCGTCGGCCAGCGCCCTCTCCGTGAGGGCATCACCTCGGCAGGAGTCAACCGTTGAGCCTCGACCCCAACGCCCCGCGCTTCCGGGTCCGTCCGCCGGCCAACTGGGTCAACGACCCGAACGGCCCGTTCCGTTGGCGTGACCGCTACCACCTCTTCTATCAGCACAATCCGAACGCCCCCGTGCACGCGGACATCCACTGGGGCCACGCCTCCAGCCCGGACCTGGCCCGCTGGGAGCACCATCCGATCGCGCTCACCCCGACGCCCGGCGGCCCCGACGAGGCGGGCTGCTGGTCCGGCTGCGTGGTCGACGACGGCGGAGTGCCGACGGCCGTGTACACGGGCATCGACCGGCACCACACCGGCCTCGGCGCGATCTGCCTGGCCCGCGCGGCGGACCCCGACAACCCGGCGCTGACCGAGTGGACGCCGTCGCCCACGCCCGTGGTGGCGGGGCCGCCATCCGGCCTGGACGTGGTGATGTTCCGCGACCCGTTCGTCTTCCGGCACGCCGGCCGGCGCTGGGCACTGGTCGGCGCGGGCCACGCCGACGGCACCCCGTCGGTCCTGCTGTACGACTGCGACGACCTCGCCGACTGGCGGTTCGCGGGAGTGCTCCTCGACGGCAACGACCCGGTGGCGGTGGACGCGTTCGGCGACAAGGCGGTGGGCTGGGAGTGCCCGCAGCTGTTCGGGACACCGGGTGGTGAGTGGGTCCTGGTGGTGTCGCTGTGGGACGGCGACCCCGTCTCGACGGGCTACCTGACGGGCAGTCTGAGTGTCGTCGGCGACGGCGACTTGAGGTTCGCTCCCCGCACCGGCGGCCCTCTCGACCACGGCCGCGACTTCTACGCCCCCGCCGTCCTCCAGGAGCCCGAGCGGGCCCTGATGTGGGGCTGGTCCTGGGAGTCCCGGGAGCCCGCCGAGGTCGAGCGGGCCGGCTGGGCCGGGGTGCTCACCGCCCCACGGGTCGTCGACGTCCACCCCGACGGCGCCCTGCGGGTCGTCCCCGCGCCGGAGCTGGACGCGCTGCGGGCGGCGCGGCCGTTCGTCACGGCACCCGGCGCGGGGACGCGGCTCCCGGACGCGTACGACCTGACGGTCACCGCCCGCGCGGTCACCACCGTGCGCCTGGGCGAGGCCCTGACCCTCCGCCTGGACCCCGCCGAGGGCACCCTGACCGTCCGGAGCGCGGCGCGCCCCGCGCCCGTGGAGGTGCGTACACCGCCCGGCGGGGAGCTGACCGTCCGGGTCCTCGTCGACGGTTCGCTGTACGAGGTGTTCGCGGGCGACCGCGCCATGGTGACCGAGCGGATCCACCGGTGGCCCGGTGAGGCGCCCGAGCTGAGCGTCGAGGGTTCCGAAGCGACGGTCACGGCGTGGGGGCTGACACCTCCGGCGCTGAACTGATCACCGGCAGACACTGGGCCGCGCCGAACGGAGCCCGTCGGGCGCGGCCCGCCGCTGGGAGGCAGTCAAGCGGTCCGGGGGGAGAGGCGAGGGCCGGGGGCGCGGCGCGCCGGGGGGCTGGCCCCGCCCACGCCCCGCCCCCTGGCCGGCCTTCAGCCGCTCCCTGCGGCAAGACCGCGGCCGGGCCTCACTCCCCCAGCGCACGACCACCACACAGCCGGGGACGCTCAAGGGCTGGTCCGCCGTCGGCCACCCCGGGAGCGGGGACGGCTTCTTGGCCGGCCGGCCGCGCTTCCACACACCGGGCTCCACGCCCCACTCCCCCGGCTCCGCCCGTCACGGAGCGGGAGACAGTCGCTCGGCGCGCCGGACCCCGGCCACCATCGGAAGACCAGTGGCCCCCTCACAGAGCCGGACCAGGAGCCGGGCCCACCGACGCGCGGGTGACCACCGGGCAGGCCAGGCGGCGGACGGTGGCCGGTGGGGTGCGGCCGGTGCCGATGGCGTCGAGGAGGAGGCGGGTGGCGGCCTCGCCCATCGCGCGGTGCGGGAGGGCGACCGTGGTGAGGGCGGGGGTGAGGAAGGCGGCCATGTGCTCCTGGTCGTCGTAGCCGACCACCGACAGCTCGCCGGGGACGGCGATGCCGAGCCGGGTGGCGGCGTGCAGGACGCCCGCCGCGACCCGGTCGTTGTAGCAGAAGACGCCGGTGGGGCGCCGGGCCGGGTCGGCGCCGTCGAGGAGCCGCGTCGCGCCTTCGTAGCCGCCGGAGATCTCGCCGCCGGTGCGGACCACCCACTCCTTGGGGACGGTGATCCCCTCGGCGCGCAGCGCGTCGCGGAAGCCCCGCAGCCGCTCCACCGACGCGATGTCGTCCATGCCGCCGATGTGGGCGATCCGGCGGTGCCCCTGGTCGAGCAGCAGCCGGGCCGCGGTACGGCCGCCCGCCCGCTCGGCGGGGATGACGGCGGGCAGGGAGTCGTCCTCGGGCAGGCAGTTGGCGAGCACGGAGTGGGTGCGGTGCAGGCCCTCGGGGACGCGGACGCGGCGCAGTGACATGGCGGCGTAGATGATGCCGTCGACGCGCCGGTCGAGGAGTTCGGCAACGGCGGCGTCCTCCTTGGCCGGGTCGCCGCCGGAGTCGATGGTGAGCACGAGGTGCTCGCTCGCCCAGGCGGTCTCCATCGCGCCGCGCAGCAGCCGGCCCGCGAACGGGGAGGACGCGATCTCGTCGGTGACCAGCCCGATCACGGCCGTACGGCGGCGGCGCAGGCCGCGGGCGACGGGGTCGGGGCGGTAGCCGAGCTGGGCGGCGGCCTGTCGGATGCGTTCCTGGGTGGCGGGCGAGAGGTTGCCCGCGGCGCGGCCGTTGAAGACGAAGGAGACCGCGGTGTGCGACACGCCGGCGAGCCGGGCGACGTCCCGTGAGGTGGGACGCCCGGGTCCCGTCGTGTGCTTGTCCTCGGCGCTCGTCATGCCGTCCGCTGCCCTCTGCTTCCCCCACCCGTACGGTTGATCACTGCTCAGCCTATCGGCGCCGGGCCGTGTGCGACCGCCCGCGGGAGGATGCGGCGGGCGGGCCCGGCGGGCGGCGGGTGGGCGAGATCCGCGCCGGGCCCGGTCGGGGTGCGCGGCGGCCGTACGCTCGCGCGGGTGCGCAGGCCCTCACCCGCGGTGGGCGCGCAGGGCGGCGAGGGCGCGGTCGGCGTGGGTGTTCATGCGCAGTTCGCTGCGGACGACCTCCAGGACGGTGCGGTCCCGCGCGATGACGAAGGTGACCCGCTTGGTGGGCGCCAGGCTGAACCCCCGTTTGACCCCGAAGCGTTCGCGGACCGTGCCGTCGGCGTCGGACAGCAGCGGCATGCCGAGGGTGTGCCGGCCGGCGAACTCCTGCTGGCGTTCGACGCTGTCGCCGCTGACGCCGACCGGACGTGCGCCGACGGCGGCGAACTCGGCGGCCAGGTCCCGGAAGTGGCAGGCTTCGGCGGTGCAGCCGGGGGTGAGGGCGGCGGGGTAGAAGAACAGCACCACCGGCCCCTCGGCGAGGAGTCCCGTGAGGCTGCGGGTGACGCCGGTCTCGTCGGGCAGCGCGAAGTCCTCGACCTTGTCGCCGACGTTCACGGGTGCGGTCACGACCGTCCCTCCGCGTTCTTCGCCACGCTGCGGGCCCACAGCACGAGCGGCAGTTGCAGCGGCAGCCGCCCGTAGGCGACGGCCTTGTGCGGGGCGGGGCGGTGCCGCCAGTCGACGGCCATCTTCACGTTGGCCGGGAAGACGCCGACGAAGAAGGCGGCGGTGGCATGCGCGGCGGCCTTGCGGGTCCTCGGCAGGGCCACTCCCGCCGCGAGCGCGAGTTCGGCGAGTCCGCTGACGTGGGTCCAGGTCCGCGGCTCGCCCGGCAGGGCGCGCGGGACGATCGCGTCGAACTGGCGCGGGACGGCGAAGTGGGCGGCGCCCGCGGCGGCCAGCAGGCCGGCGAGCAGCAGGGGCGAGCGTGCGGACCGTGACACGGTTCCTCCTCGATGGCGGCTGCCGCCGGATGCTACCCGACGGTAACGGAGGCTTCGCAGCCCCCGTGGCCGTTGACGCCGAGTGACGGGCCGCATCGGTCAGACCGCCCGGTCACGGACGCCGGTCGAGCCGCCGCCGCTCGACGCCGGCCGCGGGTGCCCTGACGGGCGGCCGGTTCGCGGCCGGGTCCCGGGCGGAAGGCCCGCGCGACGGCACCCCTAGGAATGCCACCGCGCGACGGCACCCCCCGGAAGGCCCGCGCGACGGCACCCCCAGGTTTGCCCGCGCGACGGCACGCCCCGGAAGGTCCGCGGCCCGGCCGCCCGGCCCGCGCGCCCGGCGCCGTTCAGGGGAAACCGTCGTGCGACACGCGTGACGGCCGTCCACCGCGTCGACATCTAGGGCCGTGACCCTGCCGCTGATCGCCCCCATGCTCGCCACCCCCGGCACCCTCCCGCCCGCCGCCCAGGACGCGCGCTGGGCGTACGAGACCAAGCAGGACGGCCAGCGCGTGGTGGTGTATCTCGCCGGGGACGGCGGCCTGGTGCTGCGCGCCCGCTCGGGGGACGACATCACCGCCGCCTACCCGGAGCTGCTGCCCCTGGGCGGCGCGCTCGGCCGTACGCCCGCCGTCCTCGACGGCGAGGTGCTGGCGCTGGACGAAGGGGGGCGGGCCGACTTCCAGTTGCTCCAGTCCCGGATGGGGCTCGCCCACGCGCCCGCCCGGGCGGCGCGCCGGGCGGCCCGGGTGCCGGTCCATCTGGTGCTGTTCGACGTGATGCACCTGGCGGGCCGCTCCCTGATCGGCCTGCCGTACGCCGAGCGGCGCGCCCGGTTGCGGGAGCTGGGTCTGGAGGGGCCGTTCTGGTCGACGCCGGGAGCGCTGGTCGGGCACGGCGAGGAGGCGCTGCGGGCCACCCGCGAGCACGGCCTGGAGGGGCTGGTGTGCAAGCGGCTGGACTCGGTGTACGAACCGGGGGTGCGCTCCCGGGCCTGGATCAAGATCCGCAACATGCGGGCGGTGGACGTCGTCGTGGGCGGCTGGCTGCCCGGCAAGGGCCGCCTGACCGGGCTGCCGGGCGCTGTCCTGGTCGGCCAGCGCGCCGCGGGCACGCTGCGCTACGTGGGCAGTGTGGGCACCGGCTGGAGCGAGGCCGAGCGCACCGAACTGGCCGCGCTGCTCGGCGAGTTGGCGACCGACGTCTGCCCGTTCCGGCCGAGGCCGGCGGCGCCGGGCGCGCACTGGGTGCTGCCCCGGCTGGTGGGCGAGGTGCGTTACAGCACGCGCACCCGGGCCGGACTGCTGCGCCAGCCGTCGTGGCTGCGGCTGCGACCCGACCTCACCCCCGAGGAGTCGTCGGCCGACCTGCCCGAGACGGGTCCGTGACGGCTGCCCGGGCACCGGCTGTTGAACCGCGGTTCACTGCCGGGTCATCCGTGATCCCTTGGCACGGCCGGGGTTTGTGGGCATCCTGAACTGCCTTTCCCCCCACAGCCGTTGGGCTGCGCCCGGATCTCGGAGGAGGACGCAGTGTCGTCGCAGAAGTCCGTTTCGCACCGCAGGAGATGGCTCACCGGTCTCGCCGGGGCCATCGCCCTCGTCGTCGCCTTCCCCGGCACCGCCCTGGCCGCCCCGCCACCGGCGCTGCCCGCCAACGCGGAGGCGGCCGAGCGCGCCTACCAGCCCGCGTTCGACTACGACACGGACGGCTGCTACCCCACGCCGGCGGTCAGCGCGGACGGCACGGTCAACGGCGGGCTCGCCCCGACCGGCGCCCTCAACGGGAACTGCCGGGACGCCTTCGACCTGGACAACACCAACAGCTACTCCCGCTACAAGTGCAACAACGGCTGGTGCGCCTACCTGTACGGCCTGTACTTCGAGAAGGACCAGGCCCTCCCCGGCACCAGCCTCGGCGGGCACCGGCACGACTGGGAGCATGTCGTGGTGTGGGTGCAGAGCGGCCAGGTGCGGTACGTCGCGACGTCCAACCACGGCTCGTTCACCGTCACCGCCGCCTCCCAGGTGCGCTTCGACGGCACCCACGCCAAGGTCGTCTACCACAAGGACGGCGTCGGCACCCACTGCTTCCGCCCGGCGAACGCGGGCGACGAACCGCCGGAGAACCACAAGGGCACCTGGCAGTACCCGCCGCTGGTCGGCTGGAACGGCTACCCGGCGGGCGTCCGGGAGAAGTTGAGCGCGTACGACTTCGGCAGCGCCCACTTCGGCCTGAAGGACGCGAGCTTCGCGAACCACCTCGCGTCGGCGAAGCCGTCGGGAATCGCCTTCGACCCGTACGCGTGACACCGCGGGACGAGGCCGAGATCGTGGCCGCGGCCGGTATGGGGCCCCGGATCGGGCCCGGGGCGTAGGACCCGCGCCCTGCGCGGGTTCGGCCCCCTGACCGATCCCGGTGGCCCGCCGGGGCCGTAGCGTCCCGGCCATGACCACGAACGACACGAGCGGACGGCTCGACGAGGCATTCGAACGGCTCCACGGCTCCGGCCCGGAGTTCCGTGGCTGGCTCAGCAACCACGCGCCCATGGTGGTCGAGTCGCTGGCCGCGCACGGTCAGGCCGGGGCCGTGCACCGCTGGCTGGACCTGTACAGCGACCGGCTGGAGGAGTTCCCCTCCCGCGTCGAGCCCGTCACCGACGCCAACTGGCGGGCCGCGCTGGGCGATCCGCGGCGCGCCGCCGACTGGGTGGACCACTTCACCCGGGCCGTCACCGACCGCCCGTGGCGGGCCGTCCTCGCCGAGTGGTGGCCGCGTCTGCTGCCCGGGCTGTACGCCGCGGCCACCCACCCGGTCATCCGCGTCGGGCACGCCGTACGCGCCCTGGAGGCCGAGGAGAACGCACCGCGGCTGACCGAACTCGCCCACGCCCTCGGCTACTGGGCGGCCCGGCACCTCCCCGTCTCCGGCATCACGGCGCTGCCGGGCGCCCCCAGCGCGGCCCTGAGCCTGGACGCCGTGCCCCCGCTGGAGGCCGCCGAGGGCGGCTATCTCGACCGGCTCGCCGCCGTACGGGACCTGCCCGTCTGGGCGGCCGACGTCACCGACCCGGACACCGCGCGGGCCCGGCTCACCGAACTGGTCCGGGCCGCGACCCACCGCTACGCCACCCATGGCCACGGCGACGAGACGATGCTCGTCCACGCGGCGACCGCCCCGAACGCCGTGCTGCGCACGCTGGAGGCCTTGCCCCGCGAGCTGTGGGCGCCCAGCCTGCACGCCGCGTGGACGGCCTCGGCGGCGATCACCGCGATGTACGCCCCCGCCGAGCCCGCCGACTACACGCCGCCCGCCCGGCTCACCGCGGAAGAGGTCGTCGAACGCGCCCTCGCGCACGGCGACGAACACGTCATCAAGTTCACCGACACGGCCCTCGACGTCGGCGACGAGCAGGCGCTCGCCGCAGCCCAGCGCTCGGTTGAACTCAGCGAACCCCTGGTCTGATCGCACCCCGTCGGCCGATGATGACCGGATGGATCATGACGACAAGCTCCCGTCGGCGGTCGCCGCCGACACCCTGCTCGCCCTCGCCGAAGGCCATCACGCCCGCACCGTACGCCCGGTCGGCACCCGGGAGGCCGCCGGGCACCTGGTGAAGACGTACGCCCTCCAGGCACCGGGCCGCACGGTCGCCGAACGGGACGTCGAGGCCGCCCTGCGGCTCGCCGAGGGTCATCTGGCGCTCGGCGCGCAACACGGCTCCCTCGGGCTGTCCGTGCTGATCGTGCACGCGGGCGGCGACGGCGACTACGTGCTGGTCCACACCTGGATCGAGGGGCACATGGCGGACCTCGCGCTCTTCACCGGCCCGGCCGGTGAGCCCGCGCTGCTGCGGCCGGGGCGCGCGGGGCTCGCGCCCTGTGTGTGGGAGGCGGCGCTGCTGGCGCACGAGCGGGAGGCGTTCTCCCGGCACGTCCTGGACGGCACGGGACCGCTGTCCGGCCGGCTCGCCGCCTGGAGCGCGGACACCGTCGAGGGGACGGTGCGCTGAGCGACGCGCCCCGGCGGGGTCCGGACCGGAGCGATGAGGTAACCGGCGTGCGCCGTCGGGGGATTCGACCCGGATGCTAGGAGACGGACGCGCCGGTGGGTCTATCGTGTCCGGCATGTCCGTTCCGGAACTGATCCGTATCGTCTCCCGCGACTCGCCCATGGCCCTGGCCCAAGTAGAGCGCGTCCGCGCGGAGCTGTCCGCCCGCTACCCCGGCGTGCGTACCGACGTGGTGCCCGTGAAGACCACGGGCGACAAGTGGCTGGGGGACCTCTCCCTGGTCGAGGGGAAGGGGGCCTTCACCAAGGAGGTCGATGCCGCGCTGCTGTCCGGCGCGGCCGATCTCGCGGTGCACTGCGTGAAGGACGTGCCCGCCGACCGGCCGCTGCCTGCGGGCACGGTGTTCGCCGCGTTCCTGAAGCGGGACGACATCCGCGACGCGCTGGTGCACCCCGGCGGCCTCACTCTGGACGAGCTGCCGCCCGGGACGCGGATCGGCACGTCGTCGGTGCGCCGGATCGCCCAACTCGCCGCCACGCACCCGCAGCTGGAGTGCGTGCCGTTCCGCGGCAACGCCAACCGGCGGCTGGAGAAGCTGGCCGCGGGCGAGGCGGACGCGCTGCTGCTCGCGGTGTCCGGTCTGGAGCGCATCGGGCGGCGGGACGTGATCAGCGAGGTGCTGTCGCCGGAGACGATGATGCCGCCCATCGGCGCGGGCATCCTCGCCCTGCAGTGCCGCGAGGACGACACCGCCCTCATCGACGCGGTCAGCGCCCTCGGCGACCCGGACACCCACCGGGAGGCGACCGCCGAGCGGATGTTCCTGCATGTGCTGCAGGGGCACTGCAACAGCCCGATCGCCGGTTACGCCCGGGTGGACCGCGGCGGTGAACTGTCGCTGCGGGCCTGTGTGTTCACCCCGGACGGCAAGACCCGCCTCAACGCCCACGAGTGGGCCGGGCGGCTGGACGCGGCCACCCTCGGCACCTCGGTCGCGGTGGCGCTGCTGCGGCAGGGCGCCCGGGAGATCATCGACGGCATCCCGCACTGACCGGCGGTCCGGTGCGTGCGCCCGGCGCCGACCGGGCGCAGGCCGGGCGCGCATCAAGCGGCGATGAGGGCGCCGGTCAGGCGGTGCCTTCCTCCGCCTGGTCGCGCAGGAAGGTGCTCACCTGGTGGGCGAGGCTGTCCCGGCCGACGGGCGAGTGCGCGTACGCCGTGCCCTCGGGCAGGCCGATGCCGCCGGACCACATCCGGCGGTCGGTCCAGTCGTCGTCGACCCGCAGCTGGATCTGCACGTCCACCTGCCCCAGCGCCGCCTCCGGTCCGGCGGCGTACAAGACGGCCGTGACCCGGCGCAGCGGGTAGATGTCGTAGCCCTCGATGAACTGGGAGTTGCGCCAGTCCATGAACACGCTCTCCCCCTCGGGGCCGATCCGCACGTCGATCTGGCCGTCCTCCAGGTGGACGCCGAACCGTTCGGTGCCGCGGTTCTCTACGGTGACGCGGAGGCGGAAGTACGTCAGCCCGTCCGCGGCGTCGTCCCGGCCGCGCGGCGGCTCGGCGAGTTCCAGTCGGTGGACGCGCAGACGCAGACCGGCGTGCTCCTCGTAGTCCTGCCAGTCCCCGACCACGTTCGGCTCGTACACACTGCACCTCTCGACCTCTAAGAGCTGCTTCCTATCCGTGGGCTGAGCGCACTGTCAAATGAGCGGAATGGGCTGTTGCCCCGGTTTTCCGGGCCTTGATCGGTGATCAAGCCGTGGGCAGGAGGAATCCGCCGCGGCCCGGTCCGGCGGGGTGGGCGGGCGTGCCGTACATCACGTTCCGGCCCCTGGCGCCAGCGTCCCGGCTCCCTGGGCCGGTGGCCGCCCGCGTTCTGTCGTTCCCTACGAAAACGCCGGAAAGTTCATGGAAGGCGTTTCGTCCCGATTTGTCCCGGGAATCTCCTGGGAAGTGCTTCGGACAGGAGGCACGTCCGTGGGAGCCTGTGCGCAGGGGACCCCGGCGTCCCGTATGCCAGTGCCCGAACGCATCTCCCACGGTGTCCGCCCATCCGGCACCCCGTGAGGGAGGCACACGCGCCATGGGTACGGCCGGCAGAACGAAGCAGCATCCGCACGACGACGCTCCGGACACCACGGAAGCGTTCGAACGACTCCAGGAACTCCCCGAGGGCAGCCCGGAGCGCCGGGCCCTCAGGGACGAGCTGGTCCGGCTCTGGCTGCCGATGGCCGAGCGGATCGCCGTCCGCTTCCGCGGCCGCGGAGAGGCCCTGGAGGATCTCTACCAGGTGGCGGCCCTCGGACTGGTCAAGGCCGTCGACCACTACGACCCGTCGCGCGGCCGCGCCTTCGAGGCGTACGCCGTGCCCACCGTGACCGGTGAGATCAAGCGGCACTTCCGGGACCACATGTGGACCCTGCACGTGCCGCGGCGCGTCCAGGACCTGCGCAACCGGGTGCGGCGGGCGGCCAAGGAACTGTCCCAGACCACCCCGGGCAGGGCCCCGACGGTCGCCGAGATCGCCGAGCACGCCCACCTGAGCGAGGCCGAGGTGGCCACCGGCATGGAGGCCCTGGAGTGCTTCACCGCGCTCTCCCTGGAGGCCGAGATGCCGGGCACCGACGGCTACGCCCTCGGCGACGCGCTCGGCGGGCCCGATCCGCGCTACGACGTCGTGGTCGACCGGGTGGCCGTCCGGCCGTGCCTGGAGGCTCTGCCGGAGCGTGAGCGCACCATCCTCTACCTGCGGTTCTTCTGCGGCATGACGCAGAGCACCATAGCCGACCAGCTCGGCATCTCGCAGATGCACGTCTCCCGGCTGCTGAGCGCATGCTTCGCCCGGCTACGGGGGGAACTGCTCACGGAGGCACGCGAGCGGTAGCCTCCGCGGGAGGCCCTCCGCTAGGAGTAACCGTCGCTAGGAGAAACCGTCCTCGGGCAGTGCCCCCGGGATCTGGGTCGGGCCGTGGCGGTCCAGGGCGTCCTCCAGCTCGGCCCGGATCTCCGGGGGCAGCTGCCCCCGGCGGCCCCAGATGAGGATCAGCTCGGCGACATTGCGGAGCTTGACGTTCGTGTGCTGGGAGACCTCCTTCAGCACCATCCAGCCCTGGTCGGGGGTGACCCGGCCCAGCGCCACCATCATCCCGATCGCCTGGTCCACCACGGCGTGGGAGGAGACGGCCTCCTTGAGCTGGGCCACTTCCTGCTGCAGTGCCGAGATCCGGTCCGTCTCGTCGGCCGGCTCGCTGGGTGTGTGTGCCACCCGTCCATCGTGCCACCGCGAGTCTGTCGTGCCACCGGGGTACTCGACAGGCGCCAAGGGTGGTTCCGGTTGGACACTGGTGTGCAACCGGTGGCCGCCGGCCCCACGAACCCAGGGACCACTGCCATGACACAGCACCCCACACCCTCCGCCCGTCCGAGGGAGGTCGTCTCCACCGACTCCGTCTTCGGCGCACCCTGCTGGGTGAGCCTGACCAGCCGGGACCTGGCCGCCACGGAGTCGTTCTACTCGGCCGTGCTGGGGTGGCAGTGGCGGTCGGGGAAGCTCGGTGACCGCTTCCGGATCGCCCTGGCGAACGGGGCGCCGGTGGCCGGGATCGCCGGGATGGCCGGCATGGGGATCGCGGCGGTCGCCTGGACGCCGTACTTCGCCGTGCGCAGCGCGGACGAGGTGGCGAGCCGGGTGCAGGAGCGCGGCGGCACCGTCGCGGTCGGCCCGATCTCCTTCCCGCCCGGGCGCGGGGCGCTGCTGGCCGACCGGGACGGGGCGACCTTCGGGGTCTGGGAGGGCGCGCTGTTCTCCGACTGGGAGACCTGGCGGCGGGCGGCGCCCGCGTTCATCCGGCTGCACACCCGCGACGCCTTCGACGCCGCGATCTTCTACGGCGAGGTCCTGGACTGGGCCTCGGCGCAGCCGGGCTGCTGCGAGGTGGAGTACGAGGGCGAGGAGGTCGTGCTGCGCAGCCGCGGCGACATCGTCGCCCGGATCGAGTCCGGCGCCGTCGAGTCGGCCCCCGACCCCACCATCCGGCCCCACTGGCAGGTGCACTTCTCGGTGCCCGACGTGGCCGCCTGTGCCCGCGCCGCGGAGGTGCGGGGCGGGAGCGTGCTGCGCGAGTCGCCCGACGAGGCGGTCCTCCGCGATCCCGACGGCGCCCAGTTCACGGTGACGTCCCGGCGGGAGCGGTAGGGGAACGACGTGGTGAGCGGGCGGCCCGTACGGGCCGCCCGCTCACGTGTACGCCGTACGGCTCAGCCGGTCTTCGTCCCGCGCGGCGGCCGGGACAGCAGGACCAGGCTGCGGCTCTCCACCGCCACGACGGTGCCGGCCTTGTGCTCGGTCTCGTCCGGGGTGTCCGGGTCGGCCGTGTCGAGGACGGTCGTCCAGCGCTCCCCGTAGGTCGCGTCGGGGAGGCGGAAGTCGACGGGCTCCCAGTAGCTGTTCAGCAGCAGCAGGAAGGAGTCGTCGACGACCGGGCGGCCCTGGGCGTCGGGCTCGGCGATGGCGTCGCCGTTGAGGAAGACGCCGATGCAGTGCGCGTCGGAGCGCTGCCAGTCCTGGTCGGTCATCTCGCAGGCGTTGGGCAGCAGCCAGACGAGGTCGGGCAGCGGCTGGTCGGCGTGCATGGCCGTCTCGCCGCGGAAGAACCGCCGGCGCCGCAGCACCGGGTGCGCCGCGCGCAGCCCGATCACGTACCGGGTGAACTCCAGCAGGTCGCACCGGCCCCCGTCGAGCCGCCAGTCGATCCAGGAGACCTCGTTGTCCTGGCAGTACGCGTTGTTGTTGCCGCGCTGGGTGCGGCCCAGCTCATCGCCGTGGCAGAGCATCGGGATGCCCTGGGACAGCATCAGCGTGGCGAGGAAGTTGCGCTGCTGCCGGGCGCGCAGTTCGAGGACGGCCGGGTCGTCGGTCTCGCCCTCGGCGCCGCAGTTCCAGGACCGGTTGTTGCTCTCGCCGTCCCGGTTGCCCTCGCCATTGGCCTCGTTGTGCTTGTCGTTGTACGAGACCAGGTCGCGCAGGGTGAAGCCGTCGTGCGCGGTGACGAAGTTGACGCTGGCGCGCGGGCGGCGGCGGCTGTGCTGGTAGATGTCGGAGGAGCCGGTCAGCCGGGAGGCGAACTCGCCGAGCGTGTACTCCTCGCCGCGCCAGAAGTCGCGGACCGTGTCCCGGTACATGCCGTTCCACTCCGACCACAGCGGCGGGAAGTTCCCCACCTGGTAGCCGCCCTCGCCGACGTCCCAGGGCTCGGCGATCAGCTTGACGCGGCTGATCACCGGGTCCTGCTGGATCAGGTCGAAGAACGCCGACAGCCGGTCCACCTCGTGGAACTGCCGCGCCAGGGTCGCCGCGAGGTCGAAGCGGAAGCCGTCGACGTGCATCTCGGTGACCCAGTACCGCAGCGAGTCCATGATCAGCTGGAGTACGTACGGGTGCCGCATCAGCAGGCTGTTGCCGGTGCCGGTGGTGTCGTAGTAGTGCCGCCAGTCGCCGTCGACCAGGCGGTAGTACGAGGCGTTGTCGATGCCCCGGAAGGACAGCGTGGGGCCTTTCTCGTTGCCCTCGGCGGTGTGGTTGTAGACCACGTCGAGGATCACTTCCAGGCCGGCCTCGTGCAGCGCCTTGACCATCGCCTTGAACTCGGCGACCTGCCGGCCTCCGGTGGAGTCGGCGGCGTAGCCGTTGTGCGGGGCGAAGAAGCCGATGGTGTTGTAGCCCCAGTAGTTGGACAGCCCGCGGTCCTGGAGCACCCCGTCGTGCACGAACTGGTGCACGGGCATCAGCTCGACGGCGGTGACGCCGAGCGAGGTCAGGTGCTCGACGACCGCGGGGTGGGCGAGCCCGGCGTAGGTGCCGCGCAGTTCGGGCGGCACCTCCGGATGGGTGCGGGTCATGCCCTTCACATGGGCCTCGTAGATCACGGTGTCCGCGTACGGGCGGCGCGGCGGGCGGTCGTCACCCCAGTCGAAGTACGGGTCGGTGACCACGCCGAGCATGGTGTGCCCGGCGCTGTCGGCCGGGTCGGGCCCGGCGGGCGACCGTTCGTACAGCGACGGGTGGTTGTCGATCTGCCCGTCGACGGCGGTGGCGTACGGGTCGAGCAGCAGCTTCGCGGGGTTGCAGCGCTGGCCGACGGCCGGGTGCCACGGACCGTGCACCCGGTAGCCGTACCGCTGGCCCGGTCCGACGCCGGGCAGGTAGCAGTGCCAGACGAAGCCGTCGACCTCGTTCACCGGCACCGTGCGGTGCCTGCCGTCGTCGTCGACGAGGACGAGTTCGACGCGTTCGGCGACCTCGCTGAAGAGCGCGAAGTTGGTGCCCTGACCGTCGTAGGAGGCACCCAGCGGGTAGGGGTGCCCGCTCCACGCGGGCACCCCGGTGTTCCGGTGCGGTTTCGTCGTCACCGTGCGTCCTCCAGAGCGCCGTCGGCGGAGTCGGCCGGTGCGGCCAGGACGGTGACCGGGAGGGTGCGGGGCACCTGGAGTCCCTCGCGCAGACGCGGCGCGGGGGCCGCCGGGACCAGCGGTGCGCGGCGGCCGGCGCGGGCGCGCTGGGAGAACCAGATCACCTTGGAGCCGGTGTCGGTGGCGCAGCAGCCCCAGCCGTCGCTGATCGCGGCGATGTGCTCGAGGCAGCCGCGCAGGTCCTGGTCCGGGCGGAGGTTCTGGTCATCGTCGCCGACGGCGGTGATCAGGTGCTGGCCGTTCCACCACATCTCGATCGACGTGTTCTTGTCCGTGGCGTGTTCGTCGATGGCCTTCAGCAGCAGCTCGGTACTGCGGCAGACGGTGTCGACCAGGTTCTCGAGGTCCCAGTACCTGAGGTGAGCGGCCAGGATGCGGCTGACCTGTCCCACGCGTTCCGGACTGACTTCCACGTCGAGGTGGTAGTAGCAGGGCACTGCGGTCTTCATCGTGTTGGCTCCTCACCGGCGAGGATCTCGCTCCCTTCCTCGCCCTAGCGGGCCGGATCCCCCTCCTCGGACACGAAGCGTGAACACCGATCGCTTCTGAGTCACCTCAACACTGGGGGTGCTAGCCCATTCGTGCAACACGAGCGGGACACGAGAGGTGGTTGAAGCTCTAACAAGACGCTGGGTCGTCGTACGTGCACCATGAGTGAAGGCCTCGATCGCCGTAACGGAACTCCGTGCCGCTGTCGTGCACGGCACCGGCCCGACCGTCGGGAACGCGCCTCGAGTGCCCCGGAAGGTGAAGGGCGCCATGCTGCTACCCGCCAGAGCCGAAGTCGCCCGGCAGCTGCGGCGGTACCGGGCGTGGGAGCGAGTGATGCTCGCCTCCCCGACCGACCGCGCGGTGCGGGCGACTTTCGAGGACTCGGGTTACACCCTGTGTGTGCTCATGGGGAAGCGGTGTGCTCGGGAGGCCGCGGACGCGGCCGAACGGTTTCTGCGCACCACGCTGACCACCTATTTGCAGGAACAGAACGACCGGCCCCACAGGAGCGGCGCCGCCCGGCGCGGCCCGCCCTCGGGACCCCGTTCCCGGGTGGCCCGGTAAGTCACCCGTTCGGCGCAGGATCACGAGCCGGGCCGCAGGGCCCGGCTCCGAGTACGGCGGAGGTGAGACCCATGAACACGACGGTGGCCATCGGGCGCATCCCGGTACGGGACGTCCACCCGGCTGTCGAGTGCGGCAGGCGCCCGGCGAAGGCGGTCACGGGCGAGACGTTCCAGGTCACCGCCACCGTGTTCCGCGAGGGCCACGACGCGGTCGGCGCCAATGTCGTGCTGCGCGACCCCGCGGGCCGCCCCGGCCCGTGGACGCCGATGCGGGAACTCGCCCCCGGGAGCGACCGCTGGGGCGCCGAGGTCACTCCGACGGCCGAGGGCCGCTGGACCTTCACCGTGGAGGCGTGGAGCGACCCGCTCACCACCTGGCGACACATCGCCGGCGTCAAGGTCCCGGCCGGGATCGACACCGGGTTCGTCCTGGAGGAGGGCGCCGACCTGTACGAACGGGCCGCCGCCGAGGTCTCCGAGGACGACGCCCGCGCGGTGGTCCTGGCCGCCGTACGGACCCTGCGCGACGACTCCCTGCCGGTGGCGACCCGCCTGGCGGCGGCGCTGACCCCGGAGGTGGACGCGGTGCTCGCCCGGTACCCGCTGCGGGAGCTGCTGACGCGGACTCCGCCGTATCCCCTGCTGGTGGAGCGGGAACGGGCGTTGTACGGCTCGTGGTACGAGTTCTTCCCCCGCTCCGAGGGGACGGAGGAGCGTCCGCACGGCACGTTCCGCACGGCGGCGCGCAGGCTGCCCGCGATCGCGGGGATGGGTTTCGACGTCGTCTATCTGCCGCCGGTCCACCCGATCGGGACGACCCACCGCAAGGGCCCCAACAACAGCCTGTCCGCGGGCCCTCACGATGTGGGGGTGCCGTGGGCGATCGGCTCGCCCGAGGGCGGGCACGACGCCGTACACCCGGACCTGGGCACGATCGAGGACTTCGACTGGTTCGTGGAGCAGGCGCGCGGGCTGGGTCTGGAGATCGCGCTGGACTTCGCGTTGCAGTGCTCGCCGGACCATCCCTGGGTGGACAAGCATCCGGA
>NZ_JBITZX010000011.1:0-38859 GCF_044547145.1 Streptomyces sp. NPDC052773
GCCGGATATGGAAGCACGGTAACGTGTGGAGTTGACCGGTACTAATAGGCCGAGGGCTTGTCCTCAGTTGCTCGCGTCCACTGTGTTAGTTCTGAGGCAACGACCGTTGCCGGCTTTGAGCAGAACGCATAACAGAAGAGTGTGCTTGTTCGCTCGAAACCATTAGGGTTTCGGTGGTCATAGCGTGAGGGAAACGCCCGGTTACATTCCGAACCCGGAAGCTAAGCCTCACAGCGCCGATGGTACTGCAGGGGGGACCCTGTGGGAGAGTAGGACGCCGCCGAACAATCTTTGGAAGGACCCCTGGTCACCAGCGTACAGCTGGGACCAGGGGTCCTTTCGTTTTTAGAATGCTTGCGGTACCGAAGACAGGAGTCACCGATGTCCACCAACTCTCCCGACGACCGACCGGAGCGCGACCAGCGGCGACGGGATGGTGGGGATCGCGGCGACCGCGGCGGCTTCCGTCGTGGCGGCGATCGTAACGACCGTGACCGTGACCGTGGCGGCCATGGCCGTCGTGACGGCGACCGTGGTGGTTACCGCCGGGACGACCGAGGTGACCGAGGTGACCGTGGCGAGCGCGGGGACCGTGGTGGGTTCCGTCGCGACGACCACCGTGGTGGTGGCTACGGTCGGCGCGATGACCGGCGCGATGACCGGCGCGATGACCGGCGGGATGACCGGCGGGACGATCGGCGCGACGACAGGCGGGGTGACGACCGCGACCGTGGGTATCGGTCGTCCTCGTTCCAGCGCGATGACCGGGACCGCGATCGGGACCGTGGGCCGCGTCGGGACGACCGCGATCGCGACCGGGGCTTCCGCCGTGACGACCGGCGTGACGACCGTGGTGACCGGCCCGCCTTCCGGCGCGACGACCGCCGTGATGACAGGCGGGACGGCGACCGTGGTGGTTACCGCCGGGACGACCGGGGTGACCGTGGCGGGTTCCGGCGGGACGACAGCCGGGGCGGCGGGTACGGCCGGCGGGACGAGCGGCGTGGCGACGACCGGGATCGCGACCGGGGCTTCCGTCGCGACGACAAGCGAGACGACCGCCGTGACGACCGGCGCGATGACCGTGGTGACCGGCCCGGTTTCCGGCGCGACGAGCGGCGTGATGACCGCCGTGACGACCGTCGGGACGACCGGCGGGACGGCGAGCGTGGTGGGTTCCGGCGGGACGACAGCCGTGGTGAGCGCGGTGGGTTCCGGGGCCGGGACGACCGTGGGGGCCGTGGGCCGCGTCGTGACGACCGGGGCGGGCGGCCCGGAGGCGGCTTCCGTGGCCGGGGTGGCGACGACCGGCGCGGCGGCGGGCGGTTCCGTGACGAGCGGGACCGTGACCGCGACCGTGAGCCGATCAAGCGCCTGCCGATCCCCGAGGACGTCACGGGCGACGAGATCGACAAGGACGTACGGCAGGAGCTGCAGAGCCTGCCGAAGACGCTCGCCGAGGATGTCGCCAAGAACCTGGTGATGGTCGCGCGGCTGATCGACGAGGACCCGGAGGGGGCGTACGGCTACTCCAAGGTCGCGCTGCGGCTGGCTTCGCGGGTCGCGGCGGTGCGGGAGGCGGCCGGGTTCGCGGCGTACGCCAACCAGAAGTACGGCGAGGCGCTGGCCGAGTTCCGGGCGGCGCGGCGGATGACCGGGACCGTGGAGCTGTGGCCGCTGATGGCCGACTGCGAGCGTGGGCTCGGGCGGCCGGAGAAGGCCCTCGACATGGCGGGCGCGCCCGAGGTGCAGAAGCTGGACAAGGCCGGCCAGGTCGAGATGCGGCTCGTCGCGGCGGGCGCCCGGCGTGACATGGGGCAGCTGGACGCGGCCATCGTGACGCTGCAGAGCCCGGAGCTGGCTTCCAACGCCGTACAGCCGTGGACCGCGCGGCTGCGGTACGCGTACGCCGACGCGCTGCTCGCGGCCGGGCGGGAGCGTGAGGCGCGGGAGTGGTTCGCGAAGGCCGTCGAGGCCGACCGGGACGGCAGCACGGACGCCTCGGACCGGCTCGCCGAGCTGGACGGGGTGGAGTTCGTCGACGCGCTGGACGAGGACGCGGCCGGCGCTGAGCCGGGCGAGGACAAGGACGGCGGTCAGGACGACTGACGTCGATGAGTGAAGGGGCGGGATCCCGATGCGGGTCCCGCCCTTTTCGCATGTCCGGCCTACCAGTGGATGTCCGGGGTCAGGTGTCCAAGGTGCGCAGGACCAGGCCCGAGGCCGGCTTGGGGCCGAAAGACGTGGACTTGCGGGGCATCGTGACGCCCTGGCGGGCGAGGTCGCGGACGACCTCCTCGCGGACCGGGTGCATCAGGACGGCCGTACCGCCGTCGTGTTCGGCCTTGGCGACGGTGGCGGCGGCGTCGTGGATGTAGGCGATGTGGGCCGGGGAGTCCTCGGGGATGTGCCAGACGTGCTCGAGGAGGGCGGCGTGCAGGACGGTGGCGTCCAGGGTGCGCCAGGCCTCGGGGCGGTCGGCGGGGACCGTGCGGGCGAGCAGGGCCGGGTCCGGGCGGTCGACCAGGTGGAAGGCGCCGTCGCCGGCGAGGAGGTAGGCGTTGCCCTCGCGGGCCGCGTCTCCGAGGGCGGTCAGGGCCTCGCCCAGGGGCGCGTCCAGGCGGCGTACGCGGAACAGGCCGTCGAGGGCGGCCAGGGCGTCGGTGACGGGCAGGCCGTGCAGGAGGCGGTGGATGGCGCGGACGCGCAGGGGGTAGCGGGCCGTGTCGACGAGGAGGACCAGGCCGTAGTCCCAGGGGCTGGGGGAGGGGTGCTCCGCGCGGAGCCGGCGGTAGGTGGCCCAGCGGTGGTGGCCGTCGGCGATGAGGGCCTGGTGGCGGGCCAGGTCGGACTGGATCCGGGACACGTCGGCGGGGTCGGTGACGGCCCACAGGCGGTGGTGGAAGCCGTCCTCCGTGGTGGTGGCCAGCAGTGAGGGCCGGTCGGCGGTGCGCTCGATGACGGCGGTGGTGCCGTGGGCGCAGCCGTCGCCGCGGTAGGTGAGCAGGAGGGGTTCGAGGTTCGCCTGGGTGGCGCGCATCAGGGCCGCGCGGTCGGCGACGACGTGCGGCATGACGTCCTCGTGGGGCAGGACCACACCGTCGGACGGTTCGGAGACGCGCAGGGCGCCGATGACGCCGCGCTGGAGGAGGCCGGTGCCGTCCCGCTGTTCGTAGACGTAGAAACCGGGGTCGGTGTCGGTGGTCAGGACGCCTTCGGCGAGCCAGCGGCGCAGGGTGTCGGCGGCCTGCTGGTTGCGTGCCGTGGGGGTGGCCGCCTGAGGGAGGATCAGGCGGACGATGTTGTGGGGATCCGCGGACTGGAGGTGGTGCAGGCCGTCGGGGCGGACGACGACGTCGTAGGGCGGGGATGTCACGGCTGCCAGACTGCCGACCCGGTCGGGGTCGTAGCGCAGGCCTCGGAACGGGGTGAGTTCCAGGCCTCGGCGCGTCGTTGCTTCCGAGTGACCTGCTGTCTTCATCCCGGCATCGTACGTGTGTCAGTGGCATGGGGGATGATCGGGGGAAAGCGAGCGCAGGCGGACGAGGAGCGGTGCGATGAGTCAGGGCGTCAGGACGCGGCCGGCGGGCAGTGAGCGGGTGCTGAGCGAGGCGTACGACACGGCGCTGCTCGACCTGGACGGGGTGGTGTACGCCGGGGGGAACGCGATCGCGCACGCGGTGGAGTCGCTGGCGGCGGCCCGTGAGGGCGGGATGCATCTGGCGTACGTCACGAACAACGCGCTGCGCACGCCGGACGCGGTGGCCGCGCACCTGACGGAGCTGGGGATACCGGCGGCGGCGTCGGATGTGATCACCTCCGCGCAGGCCGTCGCGCGGTTGATCGCCGAGGAGGTGCCGGCGGGGGCGCGGGTGCTGGTGGTCGGTGGCGACGGGCTGCGGGTGGCGCTGCGCGAGCGGGGGCTCGTGCCGGTGGAGTCCGCGGAGGACGATCCGGCGGCGGTGGTGCAGGGGTACGGGGGGCCGGAGCTGCCGTGGGGGCGGTTCGCCGAGGCGTGTTACGCGATCGCGCGCGGGGTGCCGTGGTTCGCGTCGAACACCGATCTGACGATTCCGGGGGCGCGGGGGATCGCGCCGGGGAACGGGGCGGCGGTGCAGGTGGTGCGGATCGCGACCGGTGCGGAGCCGCGGGTGGCGGGGAAGCCGTTGCCGCCGATGCACCGGGAGACGATCCTGCGGACCGGTGCGGAGCGGCCTTTGGTGGTGGGCGACCGGCTCGACACGGATATCGAGGGGGCGTTCAACGGGGGTGTCGATTCGCTGCTGGTGCTGACCGGGGTGACCGACGGGGCGCAGTTGCTGGCCGCGGCGCCGGAGCACCGGCCGACGTATGTGGACGCGGATCTGCGGGGGTTGCTGGTCGGGCAGCCCGAGGTGGTCGAGGCCGGGGCGGGGTTCCGGTGCGGGGGGTGGACGGCGACGGCCGGGGAGGCGCGGCTGGAGTTGGAGGGGGACGGGGCCGCGTTGGACGGGTTGCGGGCGTTGTGTGCTGCGGCCTGGGCGGCGGCCGGGGAGGGCGTCTGCGAGCTGGACGGGGCGAAGGCGCTGGCGCGACTGGGGTTTTGAGCCGGGTGGCGTGAGCGGTGCGGTGGCCGCGGTGGGGATCTTGATCGAATGGGAGGGTAGGCTAACCTAACCTCGTGTTGGTTGAAAGCCCTCCCGAACAGCGCGCGGTGACCGCTCCCGCGCCCCCGAAGCGCCGGGCGATACGGTCCGTCGGGCTGCTCGTCTCCGTGCTGATCCTGGTGCTCGTCGCGCTGGCGAGCATCGCGATCGGCGCACGGGGGCTGTCTCTGGAGCAGGTCTGGCACGGCCTGTTCGAGGATTCGGGGACGTACGGCGACACCGTCGTGGCGGACCGGCTGTCGAGGACCCTGCTCGGTCTGCTGGCCGGAGCCGCGCTCGGTCTGGCCGGTGCCGTGCTCCAGGCGCTGACGCGCAATCCGCTGGCCGATCCGGGACTGCTGGGCATCAACGCCGGTGCGTCCGCGGCGGTCGTCACCGCCATCACCTTCCTCGGTGTCACCAGCTTCAACGGCTATGTGTGGTTCGCGTTCTGCGGGGCCGCGGGGGTCGGGGCGCTGGTCTGGTTCCTCGGGGGCAGCCGGGGTGCGACGCCGGTGCGGCTCGCGCTCGCCGGCACCGCCATCAGCGCCGCCCTCTACGGCTATCTCCAGGCCGTGATGATCCTGGACGAGGCGGCGCTGGGCCGGATGCGGTTCTGGACCGTGGGTTCGCTGACCTCCGCGACCGACGACACCATCCTTCAGGTGCTGCCGTTCCTCGCGGCCGGCATGGTGCTCGCGCTGTGCCTGGCCCGGCCGCTGAACGCGATGTCCATGGGCGACGACACCGCCAAGGCCCTCGGCGCGCACCTCAACCGCACCCGGGCGCTCGCCATGCTCGCCGCCACCGTGCTGTGCGGGGCGGCGACCGCCGCCTGCGGGCCGATCGTGTTCGTCGGGCTGATGGTGCCGCACGTCGTGCGCTCCTTCACCGGCCCGGACCTGCGCTGGATCCTGCCGTACGCGACCGTGCTGTCGCCGGTGCTGCTGCTCGGCGCCGATGTCATCGGCCGGGTCGTGGCCCGGCCCGCCGAGCTGCAGGTCGGTATCGTCACCGCGATCCTCGGCGGCCCGGTCTTCATCTTTCTCGTACGACGGCGGAGGACGGCCCAGCTGTGAAGAGCGCACCGAAGAACGCCGTGAAGCCCGCGAGCCCGGCGGTGAAGTCCGCTCGTGCCACCCGTGCCCTGCGCACCCCCGGCGGGCTGTCCGTACGGCTGGACGTCCGGGCCGTCACCGTCGTCGTACTGCTGCTGGCCGCCGCGCTCGCGGCGAGTGTCGTGCTGATCGGGACCGGCGACTTCCCGATCCCGGCCGGCGACGTGGTCAGGACGCTGCTCGGCGACGGCAACCCCGGACAGGAGTTCATCGTCAACGAGCTGCGGCTGCCGCGGGTCCTGGTCGGCCTGCTGGTGGGTGCCTCGCTCGGGCTCGGCGGCGCGCTGTTCCAGGCCATCTCCCGCAATCCGCTGGGCAGCCCGGACATCCTCGGCCTCGGGCAGGGGGCGACGGCCGGGGCGCTCGTGGTGATCGTGCTGTTCTCCGGCAGCGCCTCCGAGGTCACCCTCGGAGCGCTGGCGGGCGGCCTGGTGACCGGCATCTCCATCTATGTGTTCGCCTGGAAGCGAGGCGTGCACGGTTACCGGCTGGTTCTGGTCGGTATCGGTGTCTCCGCGATCGTCACGGCCGTCAACGGCTATCTGATGACCAAGGCCGACCTGGTCGACGCCTCGCGTGCCCTCGTCTGGATGACGGGCTCCCTCAGCGGGCGGGACTGGGCGCAGGTGTGGCCGCTGCTCGCGCTGTGCGCCGTCCTGGTCCCGCTCGTCCTCGCCAACGCGCGCGGGCTGCGGATGATGGAGATGGGCGACGACATCTCCAACGCGCTCGGGGTGCGGGTGGAGCGCGTACGGATGCTCCTGATGGTGGCCGCCGTCCTGCTCACCGCGGCCGCCACCGCCGCCGCCGGCCCGGTCAGCTTCGTCGCGCTCACCGCGCCGCAGCTCGCCCGGCGGCTGACCCGCTCGCCCGGGCCGAACCTGCTGCCGTCGCTGTGCATGGGCGCCGCCCTGCTGGTCATCGCCGACTGGGCCTCGCAGCGGATCTTCGGCGCCGACCAGCTTCCCGTGGGCGTGGTCACCGGCGTCGTCGGCGGCGTCTACCTGCTGTGGCTGCTGGTCACCGAGCGCCGGGCCGGCCGGATATGAGCGCGCACCCCCTGAACGAACGAAGGAGCACCGTGAACCGTCTGTCCGCCGAGAACGTCACCCTCGCCTACGACCAGCGCGTCATCGCCGAACAGCTCTCGGTGGAGATCCCCGACAACTCCTTCACCGTCATCGTCGGCCCGAACGCGTGCGGCAAGTCCACCCTGCTGCGGGCGCTGTCGCGGATGTTGAAGCCGAGCGAGGGCCGGGTACTGCTCGACGGGCAGGTCATCCAGTCGATGCCCGCCAAGAAGGTCGCCCGCAGCCTCGGCTTGCTGCCGCAGTCGTCGATCGCGCCGGACGGCATCACGGTCGCCGACCTGGTGGGCCGCGGCCGGTACCCGCACCAGGGCCTGCTGCGCCAGTGGTCGGCCGAGGACGAGCGGGTCGTCCAGGAGTCCATGGCCCAGACCGGGGTCGCCGAGCTGGCCGACCGGTACGTCGACGAGCTGTCCGGCGGCCAGCGCCAGCGGGTGTGGATCGCGATGGCGCTCGCCCAGCAGACGCCGCTGCTGCTGCTCGACGAGCCGACCACCTACCTCGACATCCAGCACCAGATCGACGTCCTCGACCTGTGCGCCGAACTGCACGAGGAGCAGGGCCGCACGCTCGTCGCCGTGCTGCACGACCTCAACCACGCCGCCCGCTACGCCACCCACCTCATCGCCCTGCGCGGCGGCAAGGTGATCGCCCGGGGCGCGCCGAACGAGATCGTCACGGCCGAGCTGGTCGAGGAGGTCTTCAACCTGCGCTGCCAGGTCATCGACGATCCGGAGACCGGTACGCCGCTGGTGGTGCCGGCCGCCCGCAAGGCACGCGCCCGGCAGGCCGCTACAGCAGCTTCCTGAGCCGGAACAGATCCATCAGGCCCGCCTCCAGCCTCACCCGGCCCGAACCCCAGGCCTTGGCGAAGTGCAGCTCGCCGTCGACCAGCGCGACCAGGTCGTCCCCGGTCATCGCGAGCCGGATCTGCGCCTTGTCGGCGGGCGGGCCCTGGACGGTGTCGCGCACGTCGATCCGGCCGCCGGTCATCCGGCCGACGAAGGTGACGTCCAGGTCCGTGATGTGGCAGCTCACCGAGCGGTCCAGGGCCGCCGCCGCGCGGACGTCCCCTTCGGAGTGCTGCATGTTCTCCGAGAGCTTGTCGAGTGCGCTGCGGCACTCCTCGATCGTGGCCATCGGGATCGACGCTACCCCAGGGCTTCGGGGTAGCGTCGGGGCATGAACGACGAAGTGCCCGTGGCGGGGGCTCCCGAGGAGCCCGTGGCGGGGGCGCCCGAGGAACCCGTGGCCGGGGCGCCTGGGGCGCCCGAGGAACCCGTGGCCGGGGCGCCCGGGGCGCCCGAGGAGCCCGTGGAGCCCGAGGGACCCGTGGAGCACGTGGAGCCCGCGGAGGAGCCCGACCACGACCCCGCCGCCCCGGCCCCGCTCGGCGTGCCCCGCACCCCCACCGGCAACGCCGACGTCGACGCCGCCCTGCACCGCCTGGCCGACGCCGACCACCTCCCCACCGACGGACACGTCGAGGTGTACGAGGATGTACACAGGGGGCTGCGCGACGCGCTCACCGCGCTCGACGCCCGCCCGGGACCTCCGGCGCCCCCGTCGACGTATGGCAATAGGAGCTGAACCGAACGTGGCAGGAGTCGCACGCCGCCGTCTCGACGCGGAGCTGGTCCGCCGGAAGCTCGCGCGCTCGCGTGAGCACGCCAGCCAGCTGATCGCCGCCGGGCGGGTCACCGTCGGCAAGACCGTCGCGACCAAGCCCGCCACGCAGGTGGAGACCGCGGCGGCCATCGTCGTCGCCGCCGACGACAACGACCCCGAGTACGTCTCCCGGGGCGGGCACAAGCTCGCCGGGGCGCTGAAGGTCTTCGTGCCGCAGGGCCTGGTCGTCGAGGGGCGGCGGGCGCTGGACGCGGGTGCGTCCACCGGTGGCTTCACCGATGTGCTGCTGCGCGCGGGCGCGGCGCACGTCGTCGCCGTCGACGTCGGTTACGGCCAGCTGGCCTGGACTTTGCAGAGCGATGAACGCGTCACCGTCAAGGACCGTACGAACGTACGGGAGTTGACGCTCGAGGCGATCGACGGAGAGCCTGTGGATCTGGTCGTGGGGGATCTGTCCTTCATTCCGCTCGGACTGGTGCTGCCCGCGCTGGTGCGGTGCGCGCGGCCGGACGCCGATCTGGTGATGATGGTCAAGCCGCAGTTCGAGGTGGGGAAGGAGCGGCTGGGGAGCGGGGGAGTCGTACGGAGTCCGCAGCTGCGGGCGGAGGCCGTGCGGTCGGTGGCCGAGAAGGCCTGGGAGCTGGGGCTCGGGGTGAGAGGGGTCACCGCAAGTCCGCTGCCCGGTCCTTCCGGGAATGTCGAATACTTTCTGTGGCTGCGGGCCGGTGCTCCCGAGCTGGACCCGGCCGACGTTGACCGTGCAGTGGCGGAGGGGCCGCGTTGACATCGAACCGAGCTCGTACTGTTTTCCTGCTGGCCCACACCGGGCGGCCGGCGGCCATTCGCAGCGCCGAGCTCGTGGTGAAGGGGCTTCTCAGGTCCGGGATCGGCGTGCGGGTGCTGGAGGACGAGGCCCGGGACCTACCGCTGCCCGACGAGGTGGTGCTGGTCAAGGAGGCGACCCCGCAGTGCCTCGACGGGTGCGAGCTGCTGATCGTGCTCGGCGGTGACGGCACGCTGCTGCGCGGGGCGGAGTTCGCGCGGGCGTCCGGGGTGCCGATGCTCGGCGTCAACCTGGGGCGGGTCGGGTTCCTCGCGGAGGCCGAGCGGGACGATCTGGACAAGGTCGTCGACCGGGTGGTGACCCGGGCGTACGAGGTCGAGGAGCGGATGACCGTCGACGTCGTCGTGCACAGCAACGGTGACATCGTGCACACCGACTGGGCGCTGAACGAGGCGGCCGTGCAGAAGGCCGGCGCGGAGAAGCTGCTGGAGGTCGTGCTCGAGATCGACGGGCGGCCGGTGACGGGGTTCGGGTGCGACGGGATCGTGCTGTCCACGCCCACCGGGTCCACGGCGTACGCGTTCTCCGCGGGTGGGCCGGTGGTGTGGCCCGAGGTGGAGGCGCTGCTCATGGTGCCGATCTCCGCGCACGCGCTGTTCGCGAAGCCGTTGGTGACCTCGCCGAACTCGGTGCTGGCGGTGGAGGTGCTGCCGCACATCACGCCCGGGGTGCTGTGGTGCGACGGGCGGCGGACGGTCGAGCTGCCGCCGGGGGCGCGGGTGGAGGTGCGGCGGGGGGCCGTGCCGGTGCGGCTGGCCCGGCTGCACCATGCTTCGTTCACGGATCGGCTGGTGGCGAAGTTCGCGTTGCCGGTGTCGGGGTGGCGGGGGGCGCCGCACTAAGGGGTCTCTAGCCGGGGGTCTCTAGCCGGTCACCGGGCGCCATCCGAGAGGGTGGTTCTTCGCCGTCGGCGGCCGCGGGTGCGTTGTGGCTTGTCGCGCCCACGCGGCGGAGCCGCATATCAGATTCAGCCCCGCGCCCCTGAGGCGGAGCCGCTCGTGTGGGTGACAAGGGTGGGGTGGTCGCACGCGCCGACCCGGACCTCGTAAGGTCTTGTCCGTGTTGGAGGAGATGCGGATACGGTCGCTCGGAGTCATCGACGACGCCGTGGTCGAGCTGTCACCCGGGTTCACCGCTGTCACCGGTGAGACGGGTGCGGGCAAGACCATGGTGGTCACCAGCCTGGGCCTGCTGCTCGGTGGGCGGGCGGACCCGGCGTTGGTGCGGATCGGTGCCGAGAAAGCGGTCGTCGAGGGGCGGATCGCGCTGCCGAAGGACGCCTCGGCGGCGCTGCGGGCCGAGGAGGCCGGGGCCGAGCTCGACGACGGGGCGCTGCTGGTCAGCCGTACCGTCTCCGCCGAAGGACGGTCCCGGGCACATCTGGGCGGGCGGTCCGTGCCGGTGGGGCTGCTGGCCGAGCTGGCCGACGAGCTGGTGGCCGTGCACGGTCAGACCGACCAGCAGGGGCTGCTGAAGCAGTCCCGGCAGCGGCAGGCGCTCGACCGGTACGCCGGGGACGCGGTCGCCGTGCCGCTCGCCAAGTACAGCGAGGCGTACAAGCGGCTGCGGGCTGTCTCCGCCGAACTGGAGGAGATCACCACGCGCGCGCGTGAGCGGGCCCAGGAGGCCGACATGCTGCGCTACGGCCTCGACGAGATCGCCGCCGTCGAACCGCGCCCCGGGGAGGACGTCGAGCTGGCCGAGGAGGCCGAGCGGCTGGGCCACGCCGAGGCGCTGGCATCCGCCGCGGCGACCGCCCACGCCGCCCTGGCGGGCAATCCGGAGGACCCCGAGGGAGTCGACGCCTCGACGCTCGTCGCGGGCGCCCACCGGGCCCTGGAGGCCGTGCGGTCGCACGATCCTGCGCTGGCCGCGCTCGCCGAGCGGATCGGGGAGATCGGGATCCTGCTGGGCGACGTGGCCGGCGAACTCGCCGGGTACGCCGACGACCTCGACGCCGATCCGCTGCGGCTCGCGGCCGTCGAGGAGCGGCGGGCGGCGCTGAGCGCGCTGACCCGCAAGTACGGCGAGGACGTCGCCGCCGTGCTGGCCTGGGCCGAGCGCGGTGCCGCGCGGCTGACCGAGCTGGACGGCGACGACTCGCGCATCGAGGAGCTGACCGCCGAGCGGGACGCGCTGCGCGCCGAACTCGGCGGGCTCGCGCAGGCTCTCACGGACGCGCGCACCGAGGCCGCCGAGCGGTTCGCCGCCGCGGTGACCGCCGAGCTGGCCTCGCTCGCCATGCCGCACGCCCGGGTGTCGTTCGCCATCCGGCAGACCGAGGATCCCGAGGGCGTCGAGGTCGGCGGGCGGACCGTGGCGTACGGGCCGTCCGGCGTCGACGAGGTCGAGTTGCTGCTCGCGCCCCACCCCGGGGCGCCCGCGCGGCCCATCGCCAAGGGCGCGTCCGGGGGTGAGCTGTCCCGGGTGATGCTGGCCGTGGAGGTCGTGTTCGCGGGGACCGATCCCGTGCCGACGTATCTCTTCGACGAGGTCGACGCCGGGGTCGGCGGCAAGGCCGCGGTGGAGATCGGGCGGCGGCTGGCGCGGCTGGCGAAGACCGCGCAGGTGGTCGTCGTGACGCATCTGCCGCAGGTCGCCGCGTTCGCCGACCGGCAGTTGCTGGTGGAGAAGACGAACGACGGGTCGGTGACGCGGTCCGGCGTGAAGGTGCTGGAGGGCGAGGAGCGGATCCGGGAGCTGTCCCGGATGCTGGCCGGGCAGGAGGACTCCGAGACCGCTCGGGCGCACGCGGAGGAGCTGCTGGCGGCGGCGCGCGCGGACGCGGCCGGGTAGCCTCCCGGCCGCCGGCCGCCCCCTTCTAGGGTGAGCGGATGATCGTTTCGCTGGGAATCTCCGGTCTGCTCACCCGTACCGCCACCGCCGCCCTGCGCACCCTCGCCCCCGGCGGCCGTGCCCGCTGGGAACGGAAGAACTACGCGGGCCGCACCGTCGAGCTGTACGCCGGCCCCGCCGCCGCCCTGGCCGCCGCCGTCGCGGCCGGGCGGGTGCGGCCCGCCGCCGGGGCCGCGGTGGCGGTCGCGGGGGCCTGCGGGGCGTACGACGACTTCGCCGGGGCCGGTGACCCCCGGCGCGGGTTCCGCGCGCACCTGACCGCCCTGCGGGAGGGCGAGCTGACCAGCGGCGCCGTCAAGCTGTTCGGGATCTGCGCCGCCGGGCTGCTCGCGGGGGCGCTGATGAAGGAGCGGGCGGTGGACAAGGTGCTGGCGGGGGTGGTGATCGCCGGCGCCGCGCACGCCGTGAACCTCGTGGACGTACGGCCGGGTCGGGCCGCCGGGTCCGTGCTCGCTCTCGCCGTGCCGGGGCTGCTGCGCAAGGGACCGGCGGCGGAGCTGGCCGCCGCAGCGACGGGGGCGGCGGGGGCCGTACTGCCGGACGACCTCGGGGAGCGGGCGATGGTCGGGGACGCCGGTGCGCACGCGCTGGGTGCGGCGCTCGGGGCCGCCGTGGTCGCGGGGGCCGGACGGGCGGGACTGGTCGCGCACGCCGCCGCGGTGGTGGCCGCCGCCGTGTGCGGGGAGCGGGTGAGCGCGCTCGCGGGCGCGCGGGGGTGAGCCGCCGGGGCACGTGTGCGAGGCGCCCGTCCATCTGTGGGGACGGGGTCACGGGTGAGGGGCGTCAGGTCACTCGCCCGTGCCGCCGGTTCACTCGTGTGGGGGATGTCAGGCGTCGCGTTGCCCCGGGCGCGGGCGGCGCTCGGGAGTGCGGCGTTCCCGGAACGGGCGTACGGACTGGCATCCTTGGCGGAGTACGGGGAGGTCGCCGTGCGGTACACCCCCTCCGCACGAACCTTCTGTACGTTTCTCCGTGACCGTCGTGACCGATCGACGCCGAATCAGGAGCCGGGCCACGTGACCCCCGTGAGCAGCCACTCACCGCACGGCCAGTCGTCGCTGCGCACCGTGCAGGTGCTGGGCGGCGGCAACGCCGGCAGCAGCGCCCATGTGCGGTCGCTGGCCGCGGGGCTCGTCGCACGGGGCGTGCGGGTCACCGTGTGCGCCCCCCACGAGGCCGATCACGCCTACGACTTCACCGGGGCCGGCGCCGAACACGTCCCCGTCCCGCGCAGCAGCGACCCCGTCTCCGTGGCCGCGCTGCGGGCCGCCTGCGCCGACGCCGACCTGGTGCACGCGCACGGACTGCACGCCTCCTTCCGCGCGGCGCTCGCGCTCAGCGGCAAACACATCCCACTGGTCGTCACCTGGCACAACCGGGCGTATGCCGAGGGCGCCCGCGGGCAGCTGCTGCGGATCCTCGAGCGGCGGGTGGCGAAGGCCGCCGCCGTCGTGCTCGGCACCAGTTCGGACCTCGTGGACCGGGCCCGCCGCACGGGCGCGCGGGACGCGCGGCTCGCCGCCGTCGCCCTGCCGGGCCCGCGGACCCCGGTGGAACGCGGCGACCCGGACCGGCAGCGGTCCAAGGTGCGCGCCGAACTCGGCGCCATCGGACGGCCGTTGCTGCTCGCCGTCGGCGCGCTGGACCAGCAGCGAGGGTACGACCTGCTGCTGGACGCCGCGCGGGCGTGGCGGGTGCTGGACCCCGTGCCGGTCGCCGTGGTCGCGGGGGAGGGGCCGCTGCGGGCGCGGTTGCAGGGGCGGATCGAGGCCGAGCGGCTGCCGGTGCGGCTCGTCGGGTGGCGGGACGACATCGGCGCGCTGCTCGCCGCGGCCGACCTGGCGCTGCTGCCGAGCTGCCGGGAGTCGCGGTCCGTGCTCGCCCAGGAGGCCCTGTACGCGCGGGTGCCGCTGGTCGCGACCGCCGTCGCCGGGGTGCCGGAGCTGGTCGGCGACGCGGCCGAACTGGTGCCGCCCGGGGACGCGGAGGCGTTCGCCGCGGCCGTCGTACGGCTCCTCGGCGATCCGGAGCGGCGCGCGCTGCTGCGGGAGCGGGGCGTGCGGCAGGCGGCGACCTGGCCGACGGAGGACGAGACCGTCGCCCAGGTGCTCAGCGTCTACGACGAGTTGACGCAGCCTCAGCCACTGCTCTGACGGCCGGGGTGCCGGCCTGGCCGAGCCCGCCCGGAAGGGGCCGGCCCCGACGGCTAGCCCACGTGCCGCCGGGCCCGCAGGGCCAGGCTGAGGGCCAGTACCGTCTGCGGGTCGTCCAGGTCGGTGCCCAGCAGCTCGCCGATGCGGGCGAGGCGGTTGTAGAGGGTCTGGCGGTTCAGGTGCAGCTCGCGGGCGGTCTCCGCCTTGCGGCCGGCGTGCGCCAGATAGGTCTCCAGGGTGGGCAGGAGCGGGGGGCGGGAGCGGCGGTCGTGGTCGCGGATCGGGCCGATCGCGCGCTCCACGAAAGCGGCCAGGTCGGGGTGGTCGCGCAGCCGCCACAGCAGCAGGTCGATGTCGAGGCGCCGCGCGTCGTACCAGGGGCGGTCCGTCAGGCCCTGCGCCGCGGTCGCCGTCTCCGCCGCGTGCCGCAGCCCGGCGGACGCCGCCGCCCAGCCGCCCGCCACGCCGACGACCACCACCGGCGGCGGCGCGCCCGGCCGCTGGATCCCGGCCCGCTCCACGCCCGCCCGCAGCGCCGCCGCGACCCGGTCGGCGACGGCCGCGCGCTCCGACTCCGAGCGCAGCCCGAGCAGGAGCGGAACCCGGCTCTCCACCGGCCGGACGCCCAGCAGCACCGGCACGCCCACCGTCGCCAGCTCCTCGGCGACCGCACGGGCGAGCACCGCCCACCCTCCCCCACTCTCGACCACGCTCGAGCGGGCGGTACCCCCAGCGGGCGAGAGCGCGTCGCCGAGCCGCATCACCACCGGCAGCAGCGGGCCGTCACCCGGCTTGAAGCCGAGCACGCGGGCCTGGGCGGGAGCGTCCTCCGCCGTGATCCGGCCCTCGGCGAGGTCGGTGAGGAAGTCCCCGCGCCCGCGCGCGGCCAGCTCCTCCTCCTGGCGGGCCTGCATCAGCACGACGGCGAGGATGCCCGCGGCGCGTTCGGCGGCGATCCGGTGCACCGGGGCCAGCGGGGCGCGTACCGGCAGCAGGACCAGGCGGGCGCGGACCGAGCCGGTGCCGGGGCCGCCGCCCGGTACCTCCACGATGACCGAACCGGCGGGCGGCCGGGCGTCCTTGTGCGGGCCGCGCAGCCCTTCCCACACCTGGAGCGGGTCGGCGCCCTCGGGTCCGGAGCCGGCGGCGTACAGCAGCTGCCCGTCGGAGGTCTCCAGGAAGACCGGGTTGCTGCCGAAGTCGGCGAGGATGCCGAGGACCTGGGGGACCCCGCCGCCGCCGAGCAGGGCCTCGGTGCAGCGGCGGTGCACCTCCTCGGCGCGCTGGAGCAGGGCGTAGTGGCCGTTGACGATCTCGGTGTGGATCTCCTCGGTGACCGTCACGAACGGCACCTCGCGGTGCAGCTGGACCAGCGGCAGCCCGGCCGCGCGGGCCGTCTCGACGAGGGCGGCGGGCAGCCGGGTGAAGCGGGGGCCCAGCTCGACCACCAGGGCGGCGATGCCGCGCTCGGCGAGGGTGCGGACGAAGGCGCGCTGTTCGGCGGGGCGGGTACCGAGGCCGTAGCCGGTGGTCAGCAGCAGTTCGCCGCCCTTGAGCAGGGAGGCGATGTTGGGCACCTCGCCCGCGTGCACCCAGCGCACGGTGCGCTGCAACCGGTCCGCCCCCGCGAGCACCTCGGGCAGGCCGCTGCGCAGGCCCGGCAGCTCCAGGGCGCGCTGCACGGTGATGCCGGCGCCCTGGCTGTCGAATCGGTGGTCCGTACGGCTGTCCATGCAGCGGACGCTACCGGCGCGCGTGTTCCGGCGACATCTCCGGACGGTTACGGCGACGATCACCGGGCGCTCCGGCGCGACAATGCGTCGCCCCCGGCGCCGAATTGCGAGACCGCCTGTCTGTTGTGGTCTGCGTCACTCCGCCGCAACACTGTCGCATTCGCAGGAAGCAGCCAAGCGAGCTACGGATTTCGTTGTGAAGGTCCGTTGAGAGGGGCGGGAATGGCAGAAACACCCACGCGAGAGCACACACCCACACGCGAGGTCCATCGTCTGAAGGCGAACTCCGTGGGCCTGGTGGGCGTGGTGTTCATGGCGGTGGCGACCGCCGCGCCGATCACCGCGATGACCGGCAACCTGCCCATCGCGGTCGGCTTCGGCAACGGCACGGGCGCGCCGGCCGGCTATCTCTTCGCCACCCTGGTCCTGACGGTCTTCTCCGTCGGCTATGTCGCGATGGCCCGCCGGATCACCGCCGCGGGCGCCTTCTACGGCTACATCTCGCACGGCCTGGGCCGGATCACCGGCATGGCCTCCGGGATGCTCGCGGTGCTCGCGTACATCGTCTTCGAGGCGTCCATCGTCGGCGTCTTCTCCTACTTCGCCCAGACCACCGTCGAGGACCAACTCGGCGTCGACCTGCCGTGGATCGTGTACGCCGCCGCGATGCTGCTGGTGACGGCCGTGCTGTCGTACTTCGACATCAACCTGACGGCGAAGGCGCTCGGCGTGATGCTGATCGCCGAGATCGCCGTGCTCTTCGCGGTCGCCACCGCCGTCCTCCTCCGGGGCGGCGGCCCCGACGGCATCCCGGTCGAGCCGATCAACCCGGCGAACGCCTTCACCGGGACCTCCGCCGGGCTCGGACTGTTCTTCGCGTTCTGGTCGTGGGTCGGCTTCGAGTCGACGGCGATGTACGGCGAGGAGTCCCGCGACCCCAAGCGGGTCATCCCGCGCGCCACCCTCGTCTCCGTCGTCGGCGTCGGGCTCTTCTACATCTACGTCTCCTGGATGACCATCGCGGGCAACGGGCTGAAGGGCTCGGTCGAGGTCTCCTCCGGCAGCAGTCCGCTCGACCTGTTCTTCGACCCGGCGCACGCCTACATCGGCGCCTGGGCGGTCGACGCCTTCCAGTGGCTGCTGATCACCGGGTCCTTCGCCTGCGGCATGGCCTTCCACCAGTGCGCGGCCCGCTACCTGTACGCCATCGGCCGCGAGGGCTTCCTGCACCCGGCGCTCGGCCGCACCCACGCCCGCCACGGATCGCCGTACGTCGCCTCCTTCGTCCAGTCGGTCATCGCGGTCGCGCTGGTCGGCGCGTTCTGGGTGACCGGGCAGGACCCGTACATCCACCTGTACACGCTGCTGGCGATCCTCGGCACGATGGCGATCCTCATCGTGCAGACCCTGTGCTCGTTCGCGGTCATCGGCTACTTCCGCCGCAACCACCCCGAGGACCGGCACTGGTTCCGCACCCTCACCGCCCCGCTGCTCGGCGGAATCGGCATGATCGCGGTGGTGGCGCTGCTGGTGGCCAACCTGGACACCGCGGCCGGAACGGCGGCCGGCTCCCTCTTCTTCAAGGCCATCCCGTGGATCGTCGGGCTGGTCTTCTTCGGCGGCCTCGGGCTCGGTCTGTATCTGCGGGCCCGCAAGCCGGAACGCTACGAGATCATCGGCCGCATCGTCCTGGAGGACGCGGCCGAGCGCACGGACGACGACGTCGAGGAAGCACCCGCCACCGTCTGAGGAGCCGCACCATGTCCCGTACGCATGCCCTGCACGTCCTGCGTTCCCTCACCGCCGACCACGCCGCCGCGCACGCGCTGGGCGTGCCCGTCGAGGAGGCCCGGCTGCGGCGCCGGTCCGTCCTGAAGGGCGCGGCGGCCCTCGCGGCCACCACGACCGCCGCCACCGCCGCACCCGCGACCGCCGCCACCGCCGCCGCGCCCCGGATCGCCGTCGTGGGCGCCGGGATCGCCGGACTCACCGCGGCGCTCACCCTCCACGACGCCGGACTGCGCTGCACCCTCTACGAGGCGAACCCCGGCCGGGTCGGCGGCCGGATCCACACCCAGCGCGACCACTGGGCGTACGGCCAGACCTCGGAGATCGGCGGCGAGCTGATCGACACCAGCCACAAGAAGATGCTGGAGCTGTGCCGCCGCTTCTCGCTGCCCGTCGAGGACTTCCTCGGCGGCGGACCCAACGGGGCCGAGGAAGTCCTGTGGTTCAACGGCGAGTACTACCCGCGCGAGCACGCCAACGAGGACTTCAAGGCGGTCTACCAGGCCCTGCACCGCGACCTCATCGAGGCCGGCGAGGTGAAGTGGAACCGGACCACCCCGACCGGCACCGCCCTGGACACCATGTCGATCCACGACTGGATCGAGTCCCGGGTGCCCGGCGGCCACGACTCCCCGCTCGGCCGGTTCATCGACGTCGCCTACAACGTCGAGTACGGCGCCGACACCACCGAGCAGTCCTCGCTCGCCCTGGTGCTGCTGATGGGCTATCAGACCAACCCCGGCGACTTCAACATCTGGGGCTTGTCCAACGAGCGCTACCACATCACCGGCGGCAACGACCGGCTCCCGCGCGCCATCGCCGGCTTCCTGCCCGACGGCACGATCCGGCACGGCTGGTCGCTCCAGGCCGTACGCGCCAACGCCGACGGCACCCAGACCCTGACGTTCGGCGAGGCGGGCGCCACCCGCACGGTCACCGCCGACCACACGATCCTGTGCGTCCCGCTGCCCGTGCTGAAGCAGCTCGACCTGAGCCGGGCCGGGTTCGACAGCCGGATGACCAGCCTGCTGAGAGACGCCCGCATGGGGTACTGCACCAAGCTCAACATGCAGTTCTCCACCCGCCCCTGGCGCGGCACGGGAGCCTGGCCCGGGGTGTCCGCCGGGGACTGCTTCACCGACCTTCCGGTGCAGCAGACCTGGGACACCACCAAGATCCAGCCGGGCACCGGCGGCATCCTCATCCAGTACCACGGCGGCAGCCTCGCCCGCGCGCTCGCGCCCGCCGGACCGTTCTCCACCGAGAGCGACCCGTACGTGGCGCGCCTCGCGGCGGCCCACACCCGGCAGATCGACACCTTCTTCCCCGGCACCTCGGCCGCCTGGACCGGCAGAGCCCAGCTGTCCGCCTGGCACCTGAGCCCCTACGCCCAGGGCGCCTACTCCTACTGGCCGGTGGGCTATCTGCACCGGTACGCGGGCTACGAGGGCACCCCCCAGGGCAACATCCACATCGGCGGCGAGCACTGCTCCTACGACTTCCAGGGGTTCATGGAAGGCGGCGCGACCGAGGGGGAGCGGGCGGCGCGGGAGGTGATCGACGCGGTGCTGTAGGGCGTGGCGTGGGTCAGGTGGGCCTGATGTTGTGGTTGAAGCGGAACACGTTGTCCGGGTCCCAGCGGCGCTTCAGCAGGCCGAGCCGGGCGGCGTTCTCCGTGCCCAGGCCCGCCCGGACCCGGTCGGCGCCCTCGTCGCCGATGAAGTTGAGGTAGACCGCGCCGGTGGTCCAGGGGCGGACGTGCTCCCGCACGTCGCGGACCCACGGGATGCACCGCCGGTCGTCGGCGGGGTCCGCCCAGATGCCGAAGGGGTGCACGGCCCAGGGCGAGTCCCGGTAGGGGACCGGGTACTCGGCGGGGCCGTCGGCGATCGCGCCGCCCAGCGGGAACAGCACATGCTGGGTGCCGGTCGGCACCGGCATGGTCTGCGCGAGGGCGCAGAACACGTCCACGAAGTCGTCCGGGGCGCCCGTCAGATACTCCGCCGACCAGTAGTTCCGCATCCCCGGCGGATCGTCGATCATGCACTGCACGTCGGCGTACGGCATCGCCCCGACCACCTCCGACTCGTGCGGCAGCGCCCGCAGCGGCTCGGCGACCTTGCGCAGATCCTCCTCCGGGCCCGCGTACGTCAGCAGCACCACGCACACCAGGCTGCCCACCAGGTGCGGCGGCACGAACTCCTCCGGAGGCGCGGTGAGGTACAGCAGGCCGCCGCTCGCCTCCACCGGCCCGGACTCGAGGACGTCCCGGTAGGTGCGCACCACCTGCCGGCCCGCCTCCGGGCGGAACAGCAGCAGCGCGATCGAGAACTCGGGCAGCTCGTGCAGCCTGAGGGTGAGCGCGGTGGCCACGCCGAAGTTGCCGCCGCCGCCGTGCAGCGCCCAGAACAGGTCCGGGTTCTCGTCCGCGCTCGCCCGCACCCGCTCACCGTCGGCGGTGACCAGTTCCACGCCGAGCAGATTGTCCAGCGCGAGCCCGCACCAGCGGTCCAGCCAGCCGCTGCCGCCGCCCAGCACGAAACCGCCCACCCCGGTCGTCGAGGCCCGCCCGCCGGTGGTGGCCAGGCCGTACGGCTGGGTGGCCCGGTCCAGATGGCTCATGGTGGCCCCGCCTTCCACCCGGACCGCCTCGGCGCCCGGATGGACGGTGACCCCGTGCATCCGGCGCAGATCCACCACCAGCCCGTTGTCGTTCAGCGCCATCCCGGCCACGCTGTGCCCGCCGCCGCGCACCGCGATGTTCAGGTCCAGCTCCCGGCCGAACCGCACCGCGCGCACCACGTCGTCCTCGTGCGCGCACTGCGCGATCACCGCCGGGCGGCGGTCGATCATGGCGTTGAACACGGTCCGGGCCTCGTCGTACCCCGCGTCCCCCGGTGCGAACACGTCACCGGCCAGATCCTCGCGCAGCGCGGCCAGGGCCGTGCCCGCCTTCGAGAGGGAAGCCATGGCCGCCCCCTTTCCGCACAGGGGGTTCGGGTACCTCCCAGCCTAGGCGGGCCCGGCCCGGGCGGCTCGGTCAGCCGCCGTACGCGCCCGAGGCCGTCAGTCGCAGCGCCGTGTCGATCAGCGGGACGTGGCTGAACGCCTGCGGGAAGTTGCCGACCTGGCGCTGCAGGCGCGGGTCCCACTCCTCGGCGAGCAGGCCGAGGTCGTTGCGCAGCGACAGCAGCTTCTCGAACAGCTTGCGGGCCTCGTCGACCCGGCCGATCATCGCGAGGTCGTCGGCCATCCAGAACGAGCAGGCGAGGAAGGCGCCCTCGTCGCCGGGCAGGCCGTCGACGCCCTCGTGGTCGCCCTGGGTGGGGTAGCGCAGGATGAAGCCGTCCGGGGTGGACAGCTCCCGCTGGATCGCCTCCACGGTGCCGATGACCCGCTTGTCGTCCGGGGGCAGGAAGCCCACCTGCGGGATCAGCAGCAGCGAGGCGTCCAGCTCCTTCGAGCCGTACGACTGCGTGAAGGTGTTGCGCTCCTTGTCGTAACCCTTCTCGCACACCTCGCGGTGGATGTCGTCGCGCAGCTCCTTCCAGCGCTCCAGCGGGCCGTCCGCGTCACCGGACTCGATCAGCTTGATCGTGCGGTCGACGGCGACCCACGCCATCACCTTGGAGTGCACGAAGTGGCGGCGCGGACCGCGCACCTCCCAGATGCCCTCGTCGGGCTCCTGCCAGTGCTTCTCCAGGTAGCTGATCAGCTTCAGCTGGAGCAGCGAGGCGTAGTCGCTGCGCGCCAGGCCGGTCATGTGGCCGAGGTGCAGCGCCTCGGTGACCTCGCCGTACACGTCCAGCTGGAGCTGGTGCGCGGCGCCGTTGCCGACCCGGACGGGAGCCGAGTTCTCGTAGCCGGGCAGCCAGTCCAGCTCGGCCTCGCCCAGCTCGCGCTCGCCGGCGATGCCGTACATGATCTGGAGGTTCTCCGGGTCGCCGGCGACCGCGCGCAGCAGCCACTCGCGCCAGGCGCGGGCCTCCTCGCGGTAGCCGGTGCGCAGCAGCGAGGACAGGGTGATCGCCGCGTCCCGCAGCCAGGTGTAGCGGTAGTCCCAGTTGCGGACGCCGCCGATGTCCTCCGGCAGGGAGGTGGTCGGGGCGGCGACGATGCCGCCGGTCGGCGCGTACGTGAGCGCCTTCAGCGTGATCAGGGAGCGGATCACCGGCTCGCGGTAGGGGCCGTGGTACGTACAGTGCTCGACCCACTCCCGCCAGAACTCCTCCGTCGCCTCCAGCGACTGCTCCGGCTCCGGCAGCGGCGGCGCCTCCTTGTGCGAGGGCTGCCAGGAGATGGTGAACGCGATCCGCTCGCCCGGCGAGACCGTGAAGTCGGAGTAGGTCGTCAGCTCCTTGCCCTCGGTCTCGACGTGGGTGTCGAACCACACCGAGTCCGGTCCGGCCACGGCGACCGTGCGGCCGTCGTGCTTGTGCACCCACGGCACCACCCGGCCGTACGAGAACCGCATCCGCAGCGCCGACCGCATCGGGACCCGGCCCGAGACGCCCTCCACGATCCGGATCAGCTGGGGCGCGCCGTCACGCGGCGGCATGAAGTCGATCACCCGGACCGTGCCGCGCAGGGTGTCCCACTCCGACTCGAGGATCAGCGAGTCGCCGCGGTAGCTGCGCCGGGCCGCGGCGGGCGGCTCGGCGTCGGCGGGGTGCGCCGGGCCGATCCGCCAGAAGCCGTGCTCCTCCGTGCCCAGCAGACCGGCGAAGATGGCGTGCGAGTCGAAGCGGGGCAGGCACAGCCAGTCGACTGTGCCGTCCCGGCAGACCAGGGCAGCGGTCTGCATGTCTCCGATGAGTGCGTAGTCTTCGATGCGCCCGGCCACGTGCTAACTCCAGTCGAACGGCCACGTAGCCCCGAACAGAGGGGGCTTTCGCTAGTGCGGTCAAGGGGTCGTTGTAGTGCGTCGTTGAGCTGTGAAGCAAAACCGTCGCCGAGCCGTTGGCGCCGGACGACAGTCGTCACTCAACGATCTGACGAGCTCTCGTTGTTCCGGTTTCTTACGGGCGGGGGTGGTGCCGTTCGGCCGGCGGGCTCGGCAGCGAGTGTCCGAGCAGGATACGACGCACGTAGATGATCCGCGTCCCGCTCCGGACAACCCGATTGCGCCGAACGAGTGAGCAGTGGGTGAGGAATGGGTGAGTGGTTCACGTCCGTGGCGGGCCGTGCGCAGAGCGTCGCCGGGCGCCATCCCGCCGTGGCGCTGATACCCTGGTAGCCCGTGGACCGGTGGGCGTAGAACCCCCGAACCGCAGCGACGGCTCCTCCAGTAAAACCCGGTGCCACCGGGCAGGGAAGCCGTACCGCACCCCCAGACCGAGACCACGGGAGCCCCCCTTTGGCCATGCCGCCCAAATCCACGACGACCAAGCACATCTTCGTCACCGGGGGTGTCGCCTCCTCGCTCGGCAAGGGCCTGACCGCCTCCAGCCTCGGGATGCTGCTGAAGGCGCGGGGCCTGCGCGTCGTCATGCAGAAGCTGGACCCGTACATCAACGTCGACCCGGGCACGATGAACCCCTTCCAGCACGGTGAGGTGTTCGTCACCAACGACGGTGCCGAGACCGACCTGGACATCGGTCACTACGAGCGTTTCCTCGACCGCGACCTCGACGGCTCCGCCAACGTCACGACCGGCCAGGTCTACTCCACGGTGATCGCCAAGGAACGCCGCGGCGAGTACCTGGGCGACACGGTCCAGGTCATCCCGCACATCACCAACGAGATCAAGCATCGCATCCGCAGGATGGCGGCGGAGGACGTCGACGTCGTCATCACCGAGGTCGGCGGCACCGTCGGCGACATCGAGTCGCTGCCGTTCCTGGAGACCGTCCGCCAGGTCCGCCACGAGGTCGGCCGGGACAACGTCTTCGTGGTGCACATCTCCCTTCTGCCCTACATCGGCCCGTCCGGCGAGCTGAAGACCAAGCCGACCCAGCACTCCGTCGCCGCCCTGCGCAACATCGGCATCCAGCCCGACGCGATCGTGCTGCGCTGCGACCGCGAGGTCCCGACCGCGATCAAGCGGAAGATCTCGCTGATGTGCGACGTCGACGAGGCCGCCGTCGTGGCCTGCCCCGACGCCCCGTCGATCTACGACATCCCGAAGGTCGTCCACGCCGAGGGCCTCGACGCCTACGCCGTCCGCAAGCTGGACCTGCCGTTCCGTGACGTGGACTGGAGGACCTGGGACGACCTGCTCGACCGCGTCCACAACCCGCAGCACGAGATCACCCTCGCGCTGGTCGGCAAGTACATCGACCTGCCCGACGCGTATCTGTCGGTGACCGAGGCGCTGCGCGCCGGCGGCTTCGCCAACCGCACCCGCGTCAAGATCAAGTGGGTCACCTCCGACGACTGCCGCACCTCGGCCGGCGCCGCCGAGCAGCTCGGTGACGTGGACGCGATCTGCATCCCCGGCGGCTTCGGCGACCGCGGTGTCTCCGGCAAGGTCGGCGCGATCCAGTACGCCCGCGAGAACAAGATCCCGCTGCTGGGCCTCTGCCTGGGTCTTCAGTGCATCGTGATCGAGGCCGCGCGCAACCTGGCCGGCATCCCCGACGCCAACTCCACCGAGTTCGACCCGGCCACCGCCCACCCGGTGATCTCCACCATGGCCGAGCAGCTGGACATCGTGGCCGGCGAGGGCGACATGGGCGGAACGATGCGCCTCGGCATGTACCCGGCGAAGCTGGCCGAGGGCTCCATCGTGCGCGAGGTGTACGACGGCAAGGAGTACGTCGAGGAGCGGCACCGCCACCGGTACGAGGTGAACAACGCGTACCGCGCGGAGCTGGAGAAGAAGGCGGGCATCCAGTTCTCGGGCACCTCCCCGGACGGCAAGCTGGTCGAGTACGTGGAGTACCCCCGTGAGGTCCACCCGTACCTCGTGGCCACCCAGGCACACCCGGAACTGCGGTCCCGGCCGACCCGCCCGCACCCGCTGTTCGCGGGCCTGGTGAAGGCGGCCGTCGAGCGCAAGACGGCGAAGACGGGCAACTGACACAACGGTTGTACGGTGGCCGGGGTGCGTCCTTCTCGACGAGGACGCGCCCCGGCTTTTTCCGTACGTCTTCTTCTGCACATCTGGAAGGACAGGGCATGACGATCAAGGACACCCCCGAGGAGTGGGAGATCCGGGCCACGGACACCCCCTTCGTGGGCAACAAGACCTCCGTCCGCACCGACGACGTGGTCATGCCCGACGGGACGGTGGTCCGCCGCGACTACCAGGTGCACCCCGGCTCGGTCGCCGTCCTCGCCCTCGACGACGCCGACCGCGTTCTGGTGCTGCGCCAGTACCGGCACCCGGTGCGCCAGAAGCTGTGGGAGATCCCGGCCGGCCTGCTCGACGTGCCCGGCGAGAACCCGCTGCACGCCGCGCAGCGCGAGCTGTACGAGGAGGCGCACGTCAAGGCCGAGGACTGGCGGGTGCTGACCGACGTCTACACCACGCCCGGCGGCTGCGACGAGGCCGTGCGCATCTTCCTCGCCCGGGAACTCGCCGAGGCCGAGGGCGAGCGCTTCGAGGTCGAGCACGAGGAGGCCGACATGGAACTGGAGCGCGTGCCGGTCGACGACCTCGTGCGCGGCGTGCTGGCCGGCGAGCTGCACAACAACTGCCTCGTCGTGGGCGTCCTCTCCCTGGTCGCCGCCCGCGCGGGCGAGGGCCTGGACGCCCTGCGCCCGGCGGAGGCACCCTGGCCGGCGCGGCCGTTCGCGTCCTGAGCCACGCCGCCTCGGCGACGCCGCCTGATCCCGCGTGCCGCCCCGCCCACCCTCCCCGGTGTGACCATCGCCTGATCCGATCGGGGGACGTCCTCGTCGTGCTCCCCACGGATCGTCGCAGAGCGTGAACTAGGCTCTTCGCGAGTGAGCCGAAGGGGCGTGCCCCGGTGGCCGGTGAGTCGAAAAGAGCAGGTTGGAAGGCCCGTACCGGGGTCCCGGCGGGCTGTGCGCGTGTGGTGGGACGGGAGCGTGGCCCGTGACGGATCAGGCGGTGGACGCAGGCGGCGTGGAGCTGTCGGGACACACGTCGCAGGGGAACGAGTTCCTGGGCCGGACGCGGGAGTTGAAGGAGCTGCGCGCGGACATCGAGCGCGCGGGACTGGACACCCTGGCCGGCCGGAAGGCGCCGCGCGCCCGGGTGCTGCTGATCGCGGGCCGGCCCGGTTCCGGCCGCACCGCGCTCGCCGAGGAACTGGTCCGGCAGGTCGCCGACCGCTACCCGGACGGGGTGCTGCGCGCCCGGCTCAGCGAGCCGGACGGCACCGCCGTCCCGGTCGGGCGCGCCGCCCGTGACCTGCTCGCCGAGCTGGAGCTGCCGGCCCCGGCCGGTGCCGCCGAGGACGATCTCGCGGCGGAGTTCCGCACGGCCCTCGCCTCCCGCCGGGCCGTCCTGCTGCTGGACGACGCCGCTGACGCCGAGCAGGTGGACGCCCTGATTCCGGACACCCCGGAGTGTCTGGTCGTCGCCGTCTCCCAGGGGCCGCTCACTGGGATCGCCGACGTCCGTCCGTGCACCCTGGGCGGACTGGACACCAAGTCGGCCGTGGAGCTGCTGTCCCGGCTCACCGGCTCGGTGCGGATCACCGTCGACCCGCGGGCCGCCGAGCAGCTCGTCGAGGAGTGCCAGGCCCAGCCCGCCGCGCTGGTGCTGGCCGGCGGCTGGCTTGCGGCCCGTCCCAAGGCGGCCGTCGCCGACCTGGCCAAGCATCTGCGCGCCGAGGACGACGAGGAGACCGCGGGCACCCCGCTCAGCCGGGTCTTCCGGCTCGTCCACGGCTCCCTGCCGGCTCCCTCCGCCCGGATACTGCGTCTGCTCGCCCTCGCCCCCGCCGGGCACGTCGACCCGCACACCGCCTCCGCGCTCGCCGGCTGCTCGGTCAGCACGGCCCGCGCCATCCTGGACGACCTCGTCGACCGGGGCCTGCTGCGGCCGGTGGCCTCGCCGCTGCCGCAGTACGACGTGCCGGGCGCCCTGCACCCGCTGCTGCGCGCCCTCACCGAGACCCACGACAAACCGGCCGAGCTCCAGCTGGCCCGGGCCCGGATGCTGGAGCGGACGGTACGGCTGCTCCAGTCCTGCCGGGCGATCACCGAGACGGACTCCCCGCACGCCCGCGCCAAGCTGCTCGGGATGCCGCGCTCGCTGCGCTTCCCCAGCCCGCGGGCGGCGGCCGACTGGCTGCGCATCCGCCGGCCCGCCCTGCTCGCCGCGGCCCGCCTCGCGGTCGCCGACGGGGAGCTGGACACGCTGGCCCGGCGGCTGCTGTCCCAGCTGGTGCGGACCCTGGTCGCGCACTTCGGCACCCAGGCCGCGGCCCCCGACCTGTACGGCATCCACCAGCTCGTCCTCGACGTGGCCGAGCGGCAGAGCCTGCCCCGGGAGCGGGCGGCGGCCCTGCTGAACCTGGCCGATCTGGACGCCCAGACCGGCCGTACCGCCGAGGCGCTGGTCCGCTACCGGGCCGCGCTGGACGCCGGACGCGAGGCGAACGACCCGTATGCGACCGGCCGCGCGATGGAATCCGTAGGCGGTGCCCACGAGGAGCTGGGCGACTACGACCGCGCCGCCGACTGGTACGGCCGGGCGCTGGTCCAGCGCCTCGCCCGCGACGAGCGCGCCGACGCCGCCCGGCTCTACGGCCGGATCGCCGCCGCCCACACCTACGCGGGCCGCTACGGCGAGGCCGTGCGCAACTGGCGGGCGGCCGTCGCCGGCTACCGCAAGCTCGGCGATGTCGCGGCGCACGCGCGGGCGTTGAGCGAACTCGCCCGGGTGCAGGAGTACGCGGGACGGCCCGAGGAGTCGCTGCGCACCTGCCAGGAGGCGGTGGAGTGGGCGCGCCGCGCGGAGGACGTCCGGTTGCAGGCGGCGCTGCACCTGCGGATCGCCGACACGCTGGACCATCTCGGCGATCCGCTCGCGGCCGGACTGCACCGCAGCGCGGCCGAGCGCATGCTGGGGGAGGAGCTCCAGGAGACCGAGCAGGAGGGCGATCCGGAAGATCCACAGCCGGAACACGCGGCTAACGCCTGCGAAATCCGCAGTACATCCGCTGAAGATTGATGCAATGAAAGGCTAGACAGCGGGAACACCTTCATTAGACTGGCTCTGCCGCACGTTCTCCTGCGGTGTCTCCCGGTGTGCCCTGTACATCCGGGTATGTCGCGTACTACACCCCCTCTGAGCCAAGGACCGTGATCGACGTGAAGGTCGGCATCCCCCGCGAGGTCAAGAACAACGAGTTCCGGGTGGCCATCACCCCCGCCGGCGTGCACGAGCTGGTGCGCAACGGCCACCAGGTCGTCATCGAGCGCAACGCCGGCGTCGGCTCCTCGATCACGGACGAGGAGTACGTCGCCGCAGGTGCCGAGATCCTCGACACCGCCGACGAGGTCTGGGCCGCCGCCGACCTGCTGCTGAAGGTCAAGGAGCCGATCGCGGAGGAGTACCACCGCCTTCGCAAGGACCAGACCCTCTTCACCTACCTGCACCTGGCCGCCTCCAAGGAGTGCACGGACGCCCTCATCGAGTCCGGCACCACCGCCATCGCCTACGAGACGGTCGAGCTGCCGGGCCGCGGCCTGCCGCTGCTCGCCCCGATGTCCGAGGTCGCGGGCCGCCTGGCCCCGCAGGTCGGCGCCTACCACCTGATGCGCGCCAACGGCGGCCGCGGCGTGCTGCCCGGCGGCGTCCCGGGTGTCACCCCGGCCAAGGCCGTCGTCATCGGCGGCGGCGTCTCCGGCTGGAACGCCACCCAGATCGCCGTCGGCATGGGCTTCGACGTGACCCTGCTGGACCGCGACATCAACAAGCTGCGCGAGGCCGACAAGATCTTCGGCACGAAGGTCAAGGCCGTCATGTCCAACTCCTTCGAGCTGGAGAAGGCCGTCCTCGACGCCGACCTCGTCATCGGCGCCGTCCTCATCCCGGGCGCCAAGGCCCCGAAGCTCGTCACCAACGAGCTGGTCTCCCGGATGAAGCCCGGAAGTGTCCTTGTCGACATCGCGATCGACCAGGGCGGCTGCTTCGAGGACTCCCGTCCGACCACGCACGCCGAGCCGACCTTCCAGGTCCACAACTCGATCTTCTACTGCGTCGCCAACATGCCCGGCGCCGTCCCGAACACCTCCACCAACGCCCTCACCAACGCCACGCTGCCGTACATCGTGTCGCTGGCCAACAACGGCTGGGTCGAGGCGCTGCGCCGCGACCCCGCGCTCGCCAAGGGTCTCAACACCCATGACGGCAAGGTCGTTTACAAGGAGGTCGCCGAGGCGCACGGCCTGGAGCACGTCGAGCTCGAGTCGCTGCTCGGCTGACCGGCGAGTTCAAGTCATCTGTAGGTAAAAGGCGATACGTCAACAGGTGTCGTCAACCGCGAGCACACGGCCGGACCTTGCCCGACAAGGTCCGGCCGGATGTGTGTATGGTCACTTTGCGACACTCGGTCAACTCGCCTCGAACGTATCCCTTTAACCGATTCGCACACCCGCAAAACCTGCCGTGCGACGCCCGTACGCCCTTGACAGCGGGATGTTTCATTGCCGACACATCGGGCCGGGTCCGGCGGATTGTGTTGCTGCGGACGCCCGACACGCCATAGAGTCGCCGAACGTCGGCATGGTGCCACGCTGACCTTGTCTAGAAGTTTCCTGGTCACCAAGGAGGTAAGACGACTTGTGAATGAGTCGACATTTTCTCCCGGGGGTGGTCAACCAGGAATGCCTACGCGGGGCCAGGGCCCCACGGGGCTCGAGGCTGTCGGCTCCGTCGCTGTCCGAACCTTCGCAGCCCACCAGAGCCAAGCCAGCCCCCACATGGCTCAGACAGCACCCCAGAGCATGGATGGCCATCACGTGAACGCCATTGCCGGCGACGGAAGTGGCGCGCCCCACAACCACTTCGCCGACTACGAGGAACTGCCCGAGGGGCACTTCTACGACCCCGACGCCGAGTACGAGCCCGACCCCGAGTACGCGGCCACGCTCGCGCCCGACGCGGCCCGCCAGCGCCGGGAGCGCATCGGCCCGACCGGACGGCCGCTGCCGTACTTCCCGATCCCGGGCCCGCTCACCGACCACGGCCCCGCGAAGATCATCGCGATGTGCAACCAGAAGGGCGGCGTCGGCAAGACCACGTCCGCCATCAACCTGGGCGCCGCGCTCGCGGAGTACGGCCGTCGTGTGCTGCTCGTGGACTTCGACCCGCAGGGCGCGCTGTCGGTCGGACTCGGCGTCAACCCGATGGAGCTCGACCTCACCGTCTACAACCTGCTCATGGAGCGGGGCATGTCGGCCGACGAGGTGCTGCTGAAGACCGCGGTCCCCAACATGGACCTGCTGCCCAGCAACATCGACCTGTCGGCCGCCGAGGTCCAGCTGGTCTCCGAGGTCGCCCGCGAGTCGTCGCTGCAGCGCGCGCTCAAGCCCCTGCTGCCCGACTACGACTACATCGTGATCGACTGTCAGCCCTCGCTCGGCCTGCTCACGGTCAACGCGCTGACGGCCGCTCACAAGGTGATCGTGCCGCTGGAGTGCGAGTTCTTCGCCCTGCGCGGTGTGGCGCTGCTGACCGAGACCATCGAGAAGGTCCAGGAACGGCTCAACCCGGAGCTGGAGCTCGACGGGATCCTCGCCACGATGTACGACTCGCGCACCGTGCACAGCCGAGAGGTGCTCGCGCGGGTCGTCGAGGCGTTCGACGACCACGTCTACCACACGGTCATCGGGCGCACGGTCCGCTTCCCGGAGACCACGGTCGCCGGTGAGCCGATCACCACGTACGCCTCCAACTCCGTCGGTGCCGCCGCCTACCGCCAGCTCGCCAGGGAGGTGCTCGCCCGGTGTCACGCCGAGTGAGTCTGCCGGGGGCCGACGAACTGTTCCGTACGACAGGGGGAATGGCACTCCAGCCGTCCACTCCCCGGCGCCCGGCGAGCGGCGAGCCCCGGGTGCCGGCGCCGGCCGGGGAGGGCGACGCGGCCCTCGCGGACGACGCCCCGCAGGCCGTGCCCGCGCAGGGCGGTGACGGCGACGGCGCCGAGCACATGCCCGCGGAGCCGGACGCGGCCGAGGCGGGCGAGTCCCGCAGCCGGGCCGCCGCCGCGGAGCGCGCCCCCCGGCGCCAGCCGGCGCAGGAAGGTTCTGCCGCGGCCACGCCCCGCAAGCGGGGACGGACGGCCACGCGGCGGCCGAGCGGACGTGAGCGGCACGACGAGAAGATCACCGTCTATGTCTCCGCCGAGGAGCTGATGGACCTGGAGCACGCGCGTCTCGTGCTCCGCGGCGAGCACGGGCTCGCCGTCGACCGGGGCCGGATCGTGCGCGAGGCCGTGGCCGTCGTGCTCGCGGATCTGGAGACCCGGGGGGACGCCAGCATCCTCGTACGGCGGCTGCGGGGCCGGTAGCGGTAGCCTGCGGGGGCTATGACCTCGTACGACGCTCCTGGGCCCCCTTCCTCCGGCGGTGCCGGTCGTCGGCGTGCGCTGGGGAGGGGGCCGGGGGCTGCGGCGGTGGAGCCGGAGGAGGTCCCCGCGAAGGCTCCGGAGACGAAGCCCGAGGACGCGGAAACCGAGGTCGCGAATTCCGAGATCGCGAATTCCGAGGTCGCGGAACCCGAGGACGCGGCGCCGGAGGCCACGGCGTCCGAGGTCGCGGACTCGCCCGTCCAGGAGGCCGAGGCCTCCGACGGTGTCTTCAAGGTGCGGCTCGCCAACTTCGAGGGCCCGTTCGATCTGCTGCTCCAGCTGATCTCCCGGCACAAGCTGGACGTCACCGAGGTCGCGCTGTCCAAGGTGACCGACGAGTTCATGGCGCACATCCGGGCGATGGGCCCGCACTGGGACCTGGACCAGACGACCGAGTTCCTGGTCGTCGCGGCCACTCTGCTGGATCTGAAGGCCGCTCGGCTGCTGCCCGCCGCCGAGGTCGAGGACGAGGCGGACCTGGCCCTGCTGGAGGCCCGGGACCTGCTGTTCGCGCGGCTGCTCCAGTACCGCGCGTACAAGCGGATCGCCGACATCTTCAGCGAGCGGCTGGACGAGGAGGCCCGGCGCTACCCGCGCACCGTCGGCCTCGAACCCCAGCACGCGGAGCTGCTGCCCGAGGTGGTCATCAGCATCGGCGCGGAAGGGTTCGCGAAGCTCGCCGTCAAGGCGATGCAGCCGAAGCCGAAACCGCAGGTGTACGTCGACCACATCCACGCGCCGCTCGTCAGCGTGCGGGAGCAGGCCGGGATCGTGGTGGCCCGGCTGAGGGAGCTGGGCGAGGCGAGTTTCCGCGCGCTGGTCGAGGACACCGACGACACCCTCACCGTGGTGGCCCGGTTCCTGGCGTTGCTGGAGCTGTACCGGGAGAAGGCGGTGGCTCTGGAGCAGGAGACCGCCCTCGGGGAACTGCTGGTGCGCTGGACCGGCGGGGACGGGGACGACCGGCCCCTGGTGACCGACGAGTTCGACCGGCCGCCCGAGCAGCCGAAGGAGGAGGAGAAGGCGTGACGAGCGAGGAGACGGTCGCCGCACTCGATCTCAAGCCCGCCCTGGAGGCCGTGCTGATGGTCGTGGACGAGCCCGCCACCGAGGAGCACCTGGTGAAGATCCTGGAGCGGCCCCGGCGGCAGGTCGCCGACGCGCTGCGGGAGCTGGCCGACGAGTACGCCGTGCAGGGCCGCGGGTTCGAGCTGCGGTTCGTCGCGGGCGGCTGGCGCTTCTACACCCGTCCCGAGTACGCGCCCGCCGTCGAGCGGCTCGTCCTGGACGGTCAGACGGCCCGGCTCACCCAGGCCGCGCTCGAGACGCTTGCGGTCGTCGCCTACCGCCAGCCGGTCAGCCGCAGCCGGGTCTCCGCGGTGCGCGGGGTCAACTGCGACGGCGTCATGCGCACCCTCCTCCAGCGCGGTCTGGTCGAGGAGGCGGGCACGGAACCCGAAACAGGTGCGATCCTGTACAGGACGACGAACTACTTCCTGGAGCGGATGGGCCTGCGCGGTCTGGACGAGCTCCCGGAGCTCGCGCCCTTCCTCCCGGAGGCGGAGGCGATCGAGGCCGAGACCCTGGAAGGCGTGCCGTCGTTCGATCCGGACGCTCCGGACTCCGAGGACGCAGACGACAAGACGGAACTTTGATGCGAAGCAGCAGCGGCAGGAACAGCAGCGGAAACAACGGCGGGAGCCGTGGTGGCAACAGCGGCGGCCGCGGCGGGAGTGGCGGTGGTCGCGGTAACTTCCGCGGCGCCGGCAACAACCGCGACGACAAGCAGGGCAGCGGCCGGCCGAAGAGGCCCCGCCCCGAGGAGCGGCGCTACGACGTGGGCCCGGGGGCCACCAAGGACGGCCCCAAGGCGGGGCGCGGCGGCGCGGCCAAGGGCGGCACGCAGGGCGCCAAGAAGCCCCAGCGCGGCCGTACGGCCCCGGCGCGCTCGCGGGAGTACGAGGCCCGGATCGAGGAGCGCAACCGGGAGCGGTACGCGGGCCGCAAGGACGTCAAGCTGCCCAAGACCTTCCCCGGCGCCGAGCAGGAGGGCGAGCGGCTGCAGAAGGTGCTCGCCCGCGCGGGCTACGGCTCCCGCCGCGCCTGCGAGGAGCTGATCGAGCAGGCCCGGGTCGAGGTGAACGGCGAGATCGTCCTCGAGCAGGGCAAGCGGGTCGACCCGGAGAAGGACGAGATCCGGGTGGACGGGCTGACCGTGGCCACCCAGTCGTACCAGTTCTTCTCGCTGAACAAGCCGGCCGGCGTCGTCTCCACCATGGAGGACCCGGAGGGGCGGCAGTGCCTCGGCGACTACGTCACCAACCGCGAGACCCGGCTCTTCCACGTGGGGCGTCTCGACACCGAGACCGAGGGCGTCATCCTGCTCACCAACCACGGCGAGCTGGCCCACCGGCTGACGCACCCGAGGTACGGCGTCAAGAAGACCTACCTCGCCGCGATCACCGGGCCCATCCCGCGGGACCTGGGCAAGCGGCTGAAGGACGGCATCCAGCTCGAGGACGGCTACGCCCGCGCGGACCACTTCCGGGTCGTCGAGCAGACCGGCAAGAACTACCTCGTCGAGGTCACCCTGCACGAGGGCCGCAAGCACATCGTGCGCCGCATGCTCGCCGAGGCCGGCTTCCCGGTCGAGAAGCTGGTGCGCACCGCCTTCGGCCCGATCACCCTGGGCGACCAGAAGTCGGGCTGGCTGCGGCGGCTGTCCAACACGGAGGTCGGCATGCTGATGCGGGAAGTCGATCTCTAAAGCGGAAAGCACAAAGCACACCGCACTGCCGGGCCGGGGCCGCCACGCCCCGGCCCGCGCACGCGGGCGCCGCCACACCCAGGCGTCTCAGGACGCGGGCGGCGAGGGCCCGGCGCGCTCCGGCTGACTAGGCTGGACGGACGCACAGCCAGCACGCACATCAACGAGGAGCAGCGCCGTGGCGGTACGAGCGGTCCGGGGGGCCGTCCAGCTGGAGCGGGACGAGGCCGAGCACATGGACGCGCAGGTCGGAGCCCTGCTCACCGCCATCCTGGAGCGGAACGGCCTCACCACCGACGACCTGATCAGCATCTGGTTCACGGCCACGCCGGACCTGCACAGCGACTTCCCGGCCGCCGCCGCCCGCAAGCTCGGCATCGTCGACGTCCCGCTGATCTGCGCCCAGGAACTCGACATCCGGGGGGCCATGCCCCGCGTGGTCCGCGTCCTCGCCCACGTCGAGACCGACCGGGCCCGCGCCGACGTCAACCACGTCTACCTCGGCGCCGCCGCCGCTCTGCGCAAGGACATCGCCCAGTGAGGACCGCACTCGTCATCGGCACCGGCCTGATCGGCACCTCCGCCGCCCTGGCCCTGGTGCAGCGGGGCGTCACCGTCCACCTCGACGACCACGACCCCGAGCAGGCCCGCACCGCCGCCGCGCTCGGCGCCGGCACCGACGAGGCGCCCGACGGGCCCGTCGACCTCGCCATCGTCGCCGCCCCGCCCGCCCATGTCGCCGCCGTCCTCGCCGACGCCATGCGGCGCGGGGTCGCCCGCGGCTACGTCGACGTCGCCAGCGTCAAGGGCGGACCGCGCCGCGAGCTGGAGGCGCTCGGCCTCGACCTGTCCGCGTACATCGGCACCCACCCCATGTCCGGCCGCGAGAAGTCCGGGCCGCTCGCCGCCACCGGCGACCTCTTCGAGGGCCGCCCCTGGGTCCTCACCCCGACCCGGGACACCGACACCGAGGTGCTGAACCTCGCCCTGGAGCTGGTCTCGCACTGCCGGGCCGTCCCCGTCGTCATGGACGCCGACGCCCACGACCGCGCCGTCGCCCTCGTCTCGCACATGCCCCACCTGGTGTCCAGCATGGTCGCCGCGCGCCTGGAGCACGCCGAGGAGGCCGCCGTACGGCTGTGCGGGCAGGGCATCCGGGACGTGACCCGGATCGCCGCCTCCGACCCCCGGATGTGGATCGACATCCTCTCCGCGAACCCGGGGCCGGTCGCCGACCTCCTCGCGGACGTCTCCGCCGACCTCGACGAGACGGTCCGCGCCCTGCGCGCCCTGCAGTCCTCCGACGAGGCCAAGCGCCGGGAGGGCGCCGCCGGCATCGAGGACGTGCTGCGGCGCGGCAACGCGGGACAGGTCCGCGTGCCCGGCAAGCACGGCTCCGCGCCGCGCGCCTACGAGGTCGTGGCCGTGCTCATCGACGACCAGCCGGGGCAGCTGGCCCGCATCTTCGCGGACGCCGGGCAGGCCGGGGTCAACATCGAGGACGTACGCATCGAGCACGCGACGGGGCAGCAGGCCGGTCTGGTCCAGCTCATGGTGGAACCGAAGGCGGTGCCGGTGCTGACCGCGGCGCTGCGGGAGCGGGGCTGGGCGATCCGGCAGTAGGGCCTTTGGGAGCGCCCGGCCGGCATCACGCGGGGGTACCGGGCGGGCGCTCGTCCGGATGGGGGACGCGCACCCAGTAACCTTGTCGGGGGCGTCTACCCGCCCCGACCTCCGCCACCCCGCACCAGGAAGGTGTCCCCCCGTGGAAAACGGCGCCGCCCGGACCGTCCCGTCAGTGATCGTCGCCATCGACGGCCCCTCCGGCACGGGCAAGTCGAGCACGTCGAAGGCCGTGGCCGCCCAGCTCGGCCTCAGCTACCTGGACACCGGCGCCCAGTACCGGGCGATCACCTGGTGGATGGTGACCAACGGCATCGACCTCGACGACCCGACGGCGATCGCCGCCGTGGCCGGCAAGCCGGAGATCGTCTCCGGCACCGACCCGGCCGCCCCGACCATCACGGTCGACGGCGTGGACGTCTCCGGCCCGATCCGCACCCAGGAGGTCACCTCCAAGGTGAGCGCGGTCAGCGCGGTCCCCGAGGTGCGGTCCCGGATCACCGAGCTGCAGCGGTCCATCGCGGCCTCCGCCGAGAACGGCATCGTCGTCGAGGGCCGGGACATCGGTACGACGGTCCTGCCGGACGCCGACCTCAAGATCTTCCTCACCGCCTCCCCGGAGGCCCGCGCCGCCCGCCGCAGCGGCGAGCTGAAGGGCGCCGACGTCAACGCCACCCGCGAGGCCCTGCTCAAGCGGGACGCGGCCGACTCCAGCCGCAAGACGTCCCCGCTGGCCAAGGCCGACGACGCGGTCGAGGTGGACACCACCGACCTCACGCTGGCGCAGGTCATCGAGTGCGTGGTCACCCTCGTCGAGGAGAAGCGGGCCGGGAAGTGAGCGACGCTCCGTCGGCGCGGGGCGCCGAGGTCGGGCGGCGCATCGGCGTCGGCCTGATGTACGGGCTGTGGCGGCCCCGGGTGCTCGGCGCCTGGAGGGTCCCGCCGACCGGTCCGGTGATCCTCGCGATCAACCACGCGCACAACATCGACGGCCCGATGGTCATGGGCGTGGCGCCCCGGCCGACGCACTTCCTGATCAAGAAAGAGGCGTTCGTCGGGCCGCTGGACCCCTTCCTGACCGGCATCGGCCAGCTGAAGGTGGACCGCGACTCCACCGACCGCACCGCGATCACCCGGGCACTGGGCGTGCTGGAGAACGGCGGGGTGCTGGGCATATTCCCGGAGGGCACCCGCGGCGAGGGCGACTTCGCCGCGCTGCGCGCCGGGCTGGCCTACTTCGCGGTCCGCAGCGGGGCGCCGGTGGTGCCGGTGGCGGTGCTGGGAAGTTCCGACCGCCCCGGACGGTTGATAAAGGCGCTGCCGCCGCTGCGCAGCCGCATCGACGTCGTCTTCGGCGACCCGTTCCAGGCGGGCGACGGCTCGGGGCGGCGCACGCGCACGGCGCTGGACGAGGCGACCGAGCGCATCCGCAAGCAGCTCACCCTGCACCTGGAAAACGCCAGGCGCCTGACCGGGCGCTGAGCGACACTTGAGTAGTGGATCACCCCGAACCGGGGCACTCCACCGATCACCACGATGAACGACGAGGTACGGACTTCATGAACGACCAGATCCAGCCCGGCGGCTCGGACGGCTTCGAGCACGACCACGGGGCGCTCGGCGACGCCGAGTACGCGGAGTTCATGGAGCTCGCCGCGGAAGAGGGCTTCGACGTCGAGGAGGTCGAGGGCGCCATCGAGGCGGCCGGGCACGGCCCGCTGCCCGTCCTCGCCGTCGTCGGCCGGCCCAATGTCGGCAAGTCGACCCTGGTGAACCGGATCATCGGCCGCCGTGAGGCGGTCGTCGAGGACCGGCCGGGCGTCACCCGCGACCGCGTCACCTACGAGGCCGAGTGGGCGGGCCGCCGCTTCAAGGTCGTCGACACCGGCGGCTGGGAGCAGGACGTCTTCGGCATCGACGCCTCCGTCGCCGCGCAGGCCGAGTTCGCCATCGAGGCCGCCGACGCGGTGGTCTTCGTCGTCGACGCCAAGGTCGGCGCCACCGACACCGACGAGGCCGTCGTCCGGCTGCTGCGCAAGGCGGGCAAGCCCGTCGTGCTGTGCGCCAACAAGGTCGACGGCCCGAGCGGCGAGGCCGACGCGGCCTATCTGTGGTCCCTCGGCCTCGGCGAGCCGCACCCGGTCTCCGCGCTGCACGGCCGCGGCACCGGCGACATGCTGGACGCCGTCCTGGAGGTGCTCCCGGAGGCCCCCGAGCAGACCTTCGGCACCGCCGTCGGCGGCCCGCGCCGCATCGCCCTGATCGGCCGCCCGAACGTCGGCAAGTCCTCGCTGCTGAACAAGGTCGCGGGCGAGGAGCGCGTCGTCGTCAACGAACTGGCGGGCACCACCCGCGACCCGGTCGACGAGCTGATCGAACTCGGCGGCGTCACCTGGAAGTTCGTCGACACGGCCGGCATCCGCAAGCGGGTCCACCTCCAGCAGGGCGCCGACTACTACGCCTCGCTGCGCACCGCGGCGGCGGTGGAGAAGGCCGAGGTCGCGGTCGTCCTGATCGACGCCTCCGAGTCGATCTCCGTGCAGGACCAGCGGATCATCACCATGGCCGTGGAGGCGGGCCGCGCGCTCGTCATCGCGTTCAACAAGTGGGACACCCTCGACGAGGAGCGCCGCTACTACCTGGAGCGGGAGATCGAGACCGAGCTGGGCCAGGTCGCCTGGGCGCCCCGGGTCAACGTCTCCGCGCGCACCGGCCGGCACATGGAGAAGCTGGTCCCGGCGATCGAGACCGCCCTCGCGGGCTGGGAGACCCGGGTGCCGACGGGCCGGCTGAACGCCTTCCTCGGCGAGCTGGTCGCCGCCCACCCGCACCCGATCCGGGGCGGCAAGCAGCCGCGCATCCTGTTCGGCACCCAGGCCGGCACCAAGCCGCCGCGGTTCGTGCTCTTCGCGTCCGGCTTCATCGAGGCGGGCTACCGCCGCTTCATCGAGCGCCGGCTGCGCGAGGAGTTCGGCTTCGAGGGCACGCCGATCCACATCTCGGTGCGGGTGCGCGAGAAGCGCGGCAAGAAGAAGTGACGTCATGACGAGAGGGGCGGGGCCGGGCGGGGCCCCCCCCCCCGGGGGGGGGGGGTGGGGGGGCGGCGGGGGGCCCCCGGGGGCGCGCGCCGCGGCGCGGGCCG
>NZ_JBITZX010000011.1:38869-291351 GCF_044547145.1 Streptomyces sp. NPDC052773
CCACGCGGGGGGGGGGGGCCCAGCCCGCCGCACACCTCATTTGCCCTCCCCCCCCGGGGGGCCCCCCCCCGCCGGCCCCCCCCCCTCTCGTCATGACGTGTTCAGCGGCCGGAGCGCCGCCCCGGGGGCAGCGCCGCCGGGATCTGCCCGACGCGCTGCCACTGTGGCTGCTGCTGTTGCCCGCCGCCGTGCCGGGCGCTCTGTGCGCCCGCGCTGTAGGCGCCGTACGAGCCGCCGAACGAGCCCGCGCCGTACGGAATGCTCCCGAAGGCGGTGAACCCCAGCTTCTCCTCACCGCTGCGGTCACCGGGCAGGGTGCGGAACGACTTGACGTACTCGGCGTAGAGCTTGTCGTAGATCGGGGTGGCCGATGGGCCGTTCTGATCCTGAGCCGACCGAGGTGGGGGAGGGACCGAAGGATAGGACGGGCGGCGGGGAGCGTCGTATGCGTGCACGTATGTCCAAACGACTGCGGTGCACAAGAAGATGCGGGGGACTGTCCCGGCCTGTAGGGGCGCGGGGAACCGCGCGACGGACCACGGTCGCCCCGCAGCCGCCGACGCAGCCCGCACCGCTACGGCGATTCCGTACTCACGTCCCGGCGAGCGGCAGCGTGGCGGCGACCAGCTTGCCGCCCGCCGCGGCCTTGTCCAGCGCCTCCCGCAGCAGGTCCTCCCGGGGCTGGCGCCCGATGGATCCCACCGGGGCGGCGAACATCAGCACCTGCTGGTGCTTGTTCGCGGCGGCCCGCCAGCCCTCGGTGACCTGGAGCGGCTGGTGGGCCTGCCACCAGGCCACGGGCTGGCCGCCGTTCGCCGACGGCTGGAGCACCGCGTGCAGCTGCCCCATGGCCAGCAGCACCGACCAGCCGTGCAGCACCGACGGCACCGCGGTCAGCTCGGTCACCGGCATGAACCCCTGCTCGATGAGCAGCGGCAGGAAGTCGTCGCCGACGGCGGTCGAGCCGGGCCGCACGATGGGGCCGGTCGGCTCGACGACCAGCGCCGGGTGCAACTCCCCGGCGATCAGGACGAGTCCGCTGGTGACCCCGAGCACGGCCTGCTCGGGGGTGACCTTCTGGGCTTCCGGGCCGGCGGTGTCGCCGCGGATGGACTTCACGGCGCCCTGGAGCTGTTCCTCGGTGACCTGGACGACCTGGGAGGGCAGGCAGGCGGCGTGGGCGAAGGCGAGCACGGCGGTCTCGTCGCCGATGAACAGCACGGTGCTGGTGCGCTCGCGCTCGGAGTCGCCCGGGGTGCGGCAGGACGTGCAGTCGTAACTGCCCGGGGTGTTGTCTCCGGCGAGCAGCCGGTCGGCTTCTTCGTCGCCGATCTCGGCGCGTACCTCGTCGCTGACGTCGAGCATGCGCGGCACGGGTGGCTCCCTGGGGATGCGGTGCGTGGCGAGGCCGGGTGGCTCCCGGCCGGTGGTCCGGGACGGTCCCGGGCTCATGAAGATGACAACGGGGGATCTGTGGCGGGAGTCACGCTGTACGACGAATGGAATCGAACCATCCGACGCGCAGGGTCACGTCCGGACCGGAATCGGACACTCACCGTCAACTCCTGGTGGCGGGGCGGCACTTGTGCCGGTGAAGTGGGTCACAGGTCGTCGGCTCGACTGGTCGACAAATCCGGAAATCGGCGAATGAATGGGGTGGCCGAAAGTTGCCGCTACCGGCGGTAATGTCGAACTGGCCTGCGGGGACGGCGCGTTGGTTGATCCGGGCCGGGAGCGGTCCCTACATTCCTCGGCCGTGTGCAACGAGCACCGCTCGGGTACGTCCGCCGGCCTCGCCGGTCGCACCATGCCGGCTCGCAGCACAGCCTCCGGCGGACGGGACGGAGCGCGCCGACCGCGACCGCGCGGGAAGCGGGCCCCGTTCGGGGGGACCCCGGGTCCGTCGAGAGGGATCTACATGTCCGAATGTGCCGATACCACCCGCGACAACGTCCGTAAGACCCGTACGACGGCGGCTCTCGCCGGGGCGGCCCTGCTCGCCCCGCTCGGGCTGCTGGCCGTGACCGGCACCGCCCGGGCGGCGGACGGCGGAGTGTGGGACCGCATCGCCCGGTGCGAGAGCGGCGGCAACTGGCACATCAACACCGGCAACGGCTACTACGGAGGACTCCAGTTCTCCGCCGACACCTGGCGCGCGTACGGCGGCACCGGCTACGCGCCGACCGCCGACCGCGCCACCAGGGACCAGCAGATCGCGGTGGCCACCAGGGTCCAGCGCGCCCAGGGATGGGGCGCCTGGCCGACCTGCTCGGTGCGGGCCGGCGCGTACGGCAGCGCACCCGAGGCGCCCGCGCCCGCCTCCCCGGCGGCCCCGTCCCGGCCCGCCGAGACACCCGCGCGCCCGGCGGGCCACACCGACCGCGGCGCGTCCCGCGGCGACTACACCGTCCGCGAGGGCGACACGCTGAGCGCCATCGCCGCCCGGCACGGGACCACGTGGGAGCGGCTGTACGCCGCCAACAAGGCCGTCATCGGCCAGGACCCCGATGTGATCACGCCGGGACAGCGCCTGCGGCTCTGACGCCCCAGGGCTCTGACGCCCCGCGTCCATGCCGCCGCGCGGCCGCGACGCCGTCCGACGCCGCGTCCGGGGGCTCCGTCCGGTTTCCGCCGACCGGGTGGGGCCCCCGCGCGCGTGGGGCGCGGCACGACGGAGGCGTCCGGGGCGCTGCTTAGCGTGGGCCGATGTTGCGTACGCCGATCACGCTCGCCCTGGCCGCGGCGGCCCTGCTGGCCGGGACCGCCCCCGCCGCCGCCCACGCGGCATCCCCGCCCCCCGCCCGCGTGGCGCACGAGTGCCCGAAGGACCAGTGGCCCTGGGGGTGCGTCGCCGAGTGCGAGAGCGGCGGCGACTGGCACATCAACACCGGCAACGGCTACTACGGGGGGCTGCAGTTCCAGCAGTCCACCTGGGAGGCGTACGGCGGCCTGAAGTACGCCCGCCGCGCGGACCTCGCCACCCGCGAGCAGCAGATCGCCGTCGCCCAGAAGGTGCTCGCGGCGCAGGGCTGGGAGGCCTGGCCGGTCTGCGCCAAGCGGTACGGGCTCCAGGGCCGGATGCACACCGTCAAGCGCGGGGACACGCTCTCCTCGATCGCCCGCAGATACCGCGTGCCGGGTGGCTGGCAGGCGCTGTACAAGGCCAACAAGGCGACCATCGGGGCCAGTCCGCACCGGCTGGAGATCGGCATGCTGATCGCCCTGCCGAAGGGCGCGTCCCGCGCCCAGGACGCGCAGCGGCCCCCCGCGGTGTTCGGCCCGCCGCTCAACGACCCCGCAGCTCGGCCGCCTCGCCGCTGAACACCACCGCCCCGTGGCGCGGCTCGTACACGACGACCGTCCGGCCACGCGGCGCGGACGGCAGCCGCCGCTCGGCGAGGAACCCGCACGCGTCCAGCCCGGCCGGCAGCGCGTACGTACGCGCTGCCACCGCCGGTGACAGCCCTTGCGCGGGCTTGTCGAGCAGCAGCACGCGCGGGCCGGTCGCGAGGGCGCGGGCCGGCTCCACCCGGCGCAGGGTGCCGGCCGGACAGTGGACGGCACGCGGCCTCCGGCCGCGTCGGGGTTCCCACCCGCACCACGTGCCGGTTTCGTGGTCGAGTGCGGGTGGCCGCTGTGGGGGTGCGGCGCCGTCGGCGGGTGCGGGTCGCCCCAGCGGCGTCAGGCGGGACCTGGCGGCGCGCGGGCGGGTGCGGGCGGTGTGGAAGGCGTGTTGCGGGCCCTCGGGGAAGCGGCCCGTCAGGGTGCTCAGGATGCCGATGACGGCGGCTCCGGCGCCGCCGTGGGTGCCGCGTCCAGGCCGGCCAAGAGGGCCGCGGCGGCGAACCAGGGCAGGCGCAGTGGTCGTAGGCGCGCAGGCCCATGCCGAGCAGGCAGCCGCCGAGGGCGGCGGCCCGCGACGAACGCCGGCAGCTTCAAGGACGGCGCCGGCACGCCCGCCGCCTGCGCGCCCGGCGCGTGGTCCCGCGTCGCCGCCGGTGCCCGCCCCGCACGGCCCCGGCGCAGCCCGTGCACGGCGAGCAGGGCGGGCGCCAGGCCGGCCTACCGGCAGCGGCGGCGCCGGCCGAGCCGTCTCAAGGGTGCCCGGGGATGTTCGTGTCGTGCGCCGGGTCGCCGTGGTGGGGTGCCGGTGCCGCGTACTCCGGATGGTGCAGGTCGAACGCCGGGGAGTCGGTGCGGATCCGGGGCAGCGCCGTGAAGTTGTGCCGGGGCGGCGGGCAGGAGGTCGCCCACTCCAGGGAGCGGCCGTAGCCCCAGGGGTCGTCGACGCCGACCTTCTCGCCGTACTTGGCGGTCTTCCAGACGTTGTAGAGGAACGGCAGCGTGGACAGGCCCAGCAGGAACGCGCCGATCGTCGAGACGGTGTTGAGGGCGGTGAAGCCGTCCGCGGCCAGATAGTCCGGGTAGCGGCGCGGCATGCCCTCCGCGCCCAGCCAGTGCTGCACCAGGAACGTGGTGTGGAAGCCGACGAAGAGCGTCCAGAACTGGATCTTGCCGAGCCGTTCGTCGAGCAGCTTCCCGGTGAACTTGGGCCACCAGAAGAAGAATCCGGCGAAGATCGCGAAGACGACCGTGCCGAACACCACGTAGTGGAAGTGCGCGACCACGAAGTACGTGTCCGTGACGTGGAAGTCCATCGGGGGCGAGGCCAGGATCACCCCCGTCAGCCCGCCGAACAGGAACGTCACCAGGAAGCCCACCGACCACAGCATCGGCGTCTCGAAGGACAGCGAGCCCTTGAGCATGGTCCCGGTCCAGTTGAAGAACTTCACCCCGGTCGGCACCGCGATCAGGAAGCTCATGAAGGAGAAGAACGGCAGCAGCACCGCGCCGGTCGCGAACATGTGGTGCGCCCACACCACCACCGACAGCCCGGTGATCGCCATCGTCGCGCCGACCAGCGCCATGTAACCGAAGATCGGCTTGCGGCTGAAGACCGGGATGATCTCCGTGACGATCCCGAAGAACGGCAGCGCGATGATGTACACCTCGGGATGCCCGAAGAACCAGAACAGGTGCTGCCACAGCAGCGCCCCGCCGTTCGCCGCGTCGAAGATGTGCGAGCCGAACCGCCGGTCCGCCTCCAGACACAGCAGCGCGGCGGCCAGCACCGGGAACGCCAGCAGGATCAGGATCGACGTGAACAGGGTGTTCCAGGTGAAGATCGGCATCCGGAACATCGTCATGCCGGGGGCGCGCATCCCGATGATGGTGGTGATGAAGTTGACCGCGCCGAGGATCGTGCCGAAGCCGGACAGCGCCAGCCCCATGATCCACAGGTCGGGGCCCACCCCGGGCGAGCGCTCCCAGCTGTTCAGCGGCGCGTAGGCGAACCAGCCGAAGGCCGCCGGCCCGTCCGGCACCAGCAGCGAACCGAGCACGATCAGCCCGCCGAACAGGAACAGCCAGTACGACAGCATGTTGAGCCGCGGGAAGGCGACGTCCGGGGCACCGATCTGCAGCGGCATCAGCTCGTTGGCGAAGCCCGCGAAGGTCGGGGTCGCGAACAGCAGCAGCATGATCGTGCCGTGCATCGTGAACAGCTGGTTGAACTCGTTGTTGCCGACCAGCTGGAGCCCAGGCCGGGCCAGCTCCGCGCGCATCACCAGCGCCATCGCCCCGGCGACCAGGAAGAAGCCGAACGACGTGATCAGATAGAGATGGCCGATCTTCTTGTGGTCGGTGGTGGTCAGCCAGTCGACGATCACCCGGCCGTGCGCCTTCGTCCGCGCGGGTCGTGCCCTCGCTGGTACGGTCTCCGTCCCCATGCTTCGCTCGCCCCTTCGCTCGTCGCGTCCCGGGTCCGCAGCCGCTCGCGCCGCACCGGCGGCCGAGCTCCCGCCATGATGCTCGCGCGGTCGCGCACCGCGACAGGGCGCATACGGGCCTTCTGTGTGGGAACCGTGTATTTCCCGTGTGGCGGCGGGGCCTCGTGGCCTGCTCCGGAATGGGAATGGAAAGCGGCCCGGGGACGGTCCTCACGGCACTTTCCGCCGGGCAATTCGACAAGCCCCGCCGACACGCGGGAATTGCGTTCGAATGCCTGCGGAAGAGGTACGGAACCGTTCGTCCGTGTGAGGGATCGCGCCCGAAACGCGTGTCGTGATCCTGTGACAGAAGTGTGACCGGAGGGGGACCAGTGACCCAGGGTGCCCGGCCCGCCCTTCCCTCGGCCGCCGCCCAGCGCCTAGCGTGGCGGCATGGCACCGATTCCGAAACCCCCCGCAGAGCCCCAGGACAGTCCGGACACCTATGTCGGCCTCGACGCGGACGCGGCCGAGCGGCGCGCCCGGGAACGGGGGTGGTCGACGGTGCGCGCGCTGCCGCCGGGGGCGATCATCACGATGGAGTACCGCGTGGGACGGCTGAACTTCGAGGTCAGGGACGGCCGTGTGAGCCGCGCCTGGAAGGGCTGAGAGCGCATGAGTGAGGCCCCGGTCGCGGTGACCGGGGCCTCACTCACACGCCTCACGCGTACGGCTCACTCACGCGGCTCGCTCGCGCTCCTGGCTCACACGCTCGCTGAGCCGCCCGTGAGCGGGCGCGCCGCCGGGGTCGCCGCGCCGCGGGTGAGGCGGTCGGTGTGCGGCGGGCGGCGGCTGCCGGCCGGGGTGACCGGGGTGCGTTCCGAACGGGCCGTGTGCGGGCCCGGGGCCAGCAGCGCCGACGTACGGGACGCGCGCGCGGGCGTCGGCGGGACGATCTCCCGCACCGGTACCGGCTCCTCCTCGGCGGGCGGCAGCGGGGTGACCAGCGCGGGCTCGGGCACCGGCACCGCACCGGCGCGGCGGGCCCGCAGCCGGTCGCGCCGGGTGAACAGCCACGCCTCGGCGCCCGCGATGTTCGGCTCCAGCCACGGCAGCGCGAGCAGCACCAGCAGGCCCGCGGCCCAGCCCAGCAGCACGTCGCTCAGCCAGTGCGTACCGAGGTAGACGGTGGTCAGGCCGACGCTCAGCGACAGCACCGCCGACAGCGCCGACAGCCAGCGGCGGGCGCGTGGGGTGGAGGCCAGATAGGCGAGGATGCCCCAGGTCACCACCGCGTTGGCGGTGTGGCCAGAGGGAAATATGTCGCTGCCGGCCTGGAACCAGTGCCACATCTCGTTGGAGCCGACCTCGGTCGCGTAGTGCGGCCCCGAGCGACCCAGCCCGTACTTCACGGCGCCCACGGTCACGTTCAGCAGCAGCAGGGCCGCGCCGAAGGCGAGCAGCGGGCGCAGGGTGTGCTGCCGCCAGCAGCGCCAGCCGAGCCAGGCCGCGACCATCACGGCGGTCGGGCCGCGCTGGCCGAGGACCACCCAGTAGTCCAGGAAGGCGTGGATCTCCGGCCACTGCTGGTAGGGCCGGAACAGCATGGCCTGCCAGTCCAGCCGGACCAGCCACGAGGTGGTCACCACGGCGAGGACGATCGTGAGGTAGAAGGCGAGCGTCGCGCCGAAGAGCACCACCCGGTGCCGCGTCATGCGCGGCACGTCGAGGACCGGCCGCTGTGGTTCGCGGTCCAGTCGGGCGAAGATCCGGTCGAGCCGGGTCGGCCTTGGTTCGGTACGCACCCAATCGACGTTACAGCGAGTGAGCTGACTTCCCGGCCGAATCACCGGGTTTGTAATGACGATGTGATGTGGGATTGCTCTCAGGAGTGACTTTATTTCCAGGCATTCCGCAATCCCCGGGTCGTGTTCCTTCAATTCTTTTGATCATTCCAAGGTGGCTGGTTTTGGGGCGCTTATGAATTCGTTCACCGGCGCATGGGCCGGAATTCGCCGGGCGCTCACCGGGCGGGCGGGGCCGGTCAGGGCGGACCCGAGCCGTTCAGCCAGAACGCCCCGTAGACCGCCGACGCCACCGCGACCCCGGCCGTGACCAGCGCCGACCGGCGCACGCGCAGCCGGGCGAGGGCGAGCGCGAGCGGCAGCAGCAGCGGGAAGGCCGGCAGCAGCAGGCGCGGTTTCGAGCCGAAGTAGCTCGACGCGCACAGCGCGAGGGCGGTGACGGCCCCGGCGTACACCAGCAGCGCGAGCGGCTGGCGCTGCCGTACACAGACGACGTACAGCCGGATCACCAGCGCCACCCCGGCGGTCAGGGCGACCCCCGCCAGGGCCGACGGAAACGACGTGAACTTCTCGGCGACGAACCGGGCGAAGGCGTAACCCCCGTCGAAGCCGTTGCGCCAGCCCGCCTGTACGTCCAGATAGCCGAGCGGCCCGTCGCCGGTGCGGTGGCCGACCCACAGCACATAACCGGCCGTGCCCAGGGGCGCGAGCAGCATTCCGAGGGCGCGCCGCCACCCGGGTGCGCCCTCCCCGCCGGGGTCGTGGGCGGGAAGGGGGGCGTACGGAGCCGGGTGCGCGCCGGGGGCGGGCGCCGCGCTCCGCTGCCGCGCGGATGGCCCAATCGCGGGGCCCCGGGAGTCCCCCACGGCCGTCCTCCGGCCCCGGGACTCCCGTACGAACGACGCCACGCCCGCCGCCCACACCGCCGCGACCACCGCGAGTCCCACCGGCCGGGTCAGCCCGGCAAGCGACGCGAGGGCGCCCGCGGCGAGCCAGCGGCCGGTGAGGACCGCGTACAAAGACCACGCGGCGAGGGCGGTGAACAGGGACTCGCTGTACGCCATCGACTGCACGATCCCGACCGGCAGCACCGCCCACAGCAGCACCGCGCAGACCCCGGCCCGCCGCCCGTACAGCAGGTCGGCGACCGCGAAGATCCCCCAGGCCGCGGCGAGCGAGGCCACAGCGCTGACCGCGAACCCGGCGTCCGCGTACGACAACGGGGTCACCGCGTGCCCCAGCCGCTCCAGCCACGGCAGCAGCGGGAAGAACGCGAGATCCGAGTGGAGGTCGCCGTTCGCCATGCGGACCTCGTAGCCGTAACCGCCCTCGGCGACCCTGGCGTACCAGAGGGAGTCCCAGCGGGCGGTGAGCAGGGTGTACGCGCTCTTGTCGCGCGCCGCGCTCCACAGGGCCAGCACGAGCAGACCCAGGGCACGGACGGCCGCGTACCCGAGGAGGGCCGGAACCGCCCCGGGCAGCGTGAGGCGCCTGGAGCGCTCGGGGGGCGCGGGGCGCGCGTCAAGATCGGTCACGGGCTCGATTATCGGCGGGCGGGTGAACCGGGCGGCCGGGCCGGGCGTACTCCCCGGTGGGAGGAGTGGTGTACGCCACACCGGATCCGCCGGACGGGTGAGAGTTCCGCCACGCGACCTCGGCGTGGACTCGCGTACGCTGACGTGTCACTCGCCGTTCGTTGCGCGGGCCGGAGACCACCGCTCCTCCGGCCGAGTCGCGGGGAGTCCCCACCCCGCGAGCCCGCCGATGCGAGGGAACATCTGGGAGGTACGTACATGTCCGGGACGACCACGGCTGCCGTCGGGCTGCGCCGTCGGGCGGCCGGGGCCGGTGCCAACCGCTGGGTCGTCCTCGTCGTCCTCTGCGTCAGCCTGCTGCTGGTCGCCGTCGACGCCACCGTGCTGCACGTGGCGGTCCCCGCCGTCACCGAGGACATCAAACCCGGCGCGATAGAACTGCTCTGGATCGTCGACACCTACCCGCTGGTCTGCGCCTCGCTGCTGATCCTGTTCGGCACGCTCGGCGACCGGGTGGGCCGCAGACGCGTCCTGCTCCTCGGATACGCCCTCTTCGGGGTGGCCTCCGCGCTGGCCGCCTTCGCCCCCGACGCCCAGGTGCTGATCGTCGCCCGGGCGCTGCTCGGCGTCGGCGGCGCGATGATCATGCCCGCGACGCTGTCGATCCTGCGCCAGGTCTTCCCCGACCGGCGCGAACGCGCGCTCGCCATCGGTATCTGGAGCGCGGTCGCCGCGGTCGGCGCGGCCGTCGGCCCGCTGCTCGGCGGTTTCCTGCTGGAGCACTTCTGGTGGGGCTCGGTCTTCCTCGTCAACATCCCGTTGATGCTGGTCAGTCTGCCCGTGGGACGGATGCTGCTGCCGGAGTCCAAGGGCGACGGCAAGGGCCCGTGGGACGTCGTCGGCGCCCTGATGGCGGCGGCCGGACTGTTCGGCGCCGTGCTCGGCGTGAAGCGGCTGGGCGGCGGCGAGGGCCTGGGCCCGGCCACGGTGGTGCCGCTGCTGGTGGGCGCGGTGCTGCTGGTGCTGTTCGTGCGGCGCCAGCGGCGGCGGGCGTATCCGCTGGTCGACCTGAAGATGTTCGCCCGCCCGGCGTTCAGCACCTCCGTCGGCTGCATCGTGCTCGCGATGCTCGCCCTGGTCGGCCTGGAGCTGATCGCGGCGCAGTACCTCCAGCTGGTGCTGGGGCTGTCCCCGCTGGAGACCGGGCTGCGGCTGCTGCCGCTGACCATAGCGGCGATGGCCGCCGGCCTGTTCGGGGCGCGGATGCTGCGCCGCTTCGGGCCGCGCCGGATGGTGGTGTTCGGGTTCTGTCTGACGGCGGGCGCGGTGGTGCTGCTGACCGCGATGGGCCGGGAGGACAACGCCACCCTGATGCTCTCCGGGTTCGTGCTGCTCGGCTTCGGCCTGGAGACCACCCTCTTCGGGGCGTACGAGTCGATGCTCAGCGAGGCCCCGCAGGAGCAGGCCGGCGGGGCCGCCGCGATCGGCGAGACCTCCTACCAGCTGGGCGCGGGCATCGGCATCGCGCTGCTCGGCACGGTGATGAACGCGGCCTACGCGCCCGGCATCAGCGCGGTGCCCGGAGTGCCCGCGCCGGCCGCGACGTCGGCGAGCCACTCCCTCGGCGAGGCCTACGACGTGGCGGACCGGCTCGGCGGCGCGACCGGCGAGGCGCTGCGCAGCGCCGCCCGGGACTGCTTCGTGCACGGACTCCATGTGACGCTGCTGGTCAGCGCGGGGCTGCTGCTGCTCGGCGCGGTGATGGCGCTGCGACTGCCGCGGGCGATGCACTGCGAGCCGGAGGGCGCCAAGGTCGAGGTGCCCGCGCCGCGCGAGGTGGCCGAGTCCAGGGTGTCCGCCTGAGCGGCTGACGCTGGACGTACGGGAGACTGCGTCGTAGCGTCGCCCTGAATACGAGACTAGCGGTGCTAGTTAACAACTGGCGCCGCTGCTCCCGAGCCGCCGGAGGGTGCCCGTGTCCACGTCCGCCAAGCTGCCGCCGTTCGACCCCGCCGACCCGCTGGGCCTCGACGACCTCCTCGAACCCGAAGACCTGGCGGTGCGCGACACCGTGCGCGGCTGGGCGGCGGACCGGGTGCTGCCGTATGTCGCCGAGTGGTACGAGAAGGGCGAGCTGCCGCAGATCCGCGAGCTGGCCCGGGAACTCGGATCCATCGGCGCGCTCGGCATGTCCCTCGAGGGATACGGCTGCGCGGGTGCGAGCGCGGTGCAGTACGGGCTCGCCTGCCTGGAGCTGGAGGCCGCCGACTCCGGCATCCGCTCCCTGGTCTCGGTGCAGGGCTCGCTCGCCATGTACGCGATCCACCGCTTCGGCAGCGAGGAGCAGAAGCAGGCCTGGCTGCCGCGGATGGCGTCCGGCGAGGTCATCGGCTGCTTCGGCCTCACCGAGCCCGACCACGGCTCCGACCCCGCCTCCATGCGGACGTACGCCAAGAAGGACGGCACCGACTGGGTGCTCAACGGCCGCAAGATGTGGATCACCAACGGGTCCGTCGCCGGGGTCGCCGTGGTCTGGGCGCAGACCGACGAGGGCATCCGCGGATTCGCCGTTCCCACGGACACCCCCGGCTTCTCGGCGCCCGAGATCAAGCACAAGTGGTCGCTGCGCGCCAGCGTCACCAGCGAACTGGTCCTGGACGACGTACGGCTGCCCGCCGACGCCGTGCTGCCCGGGGTGACCGGACTGCGCGGCCCGCTCAGCTGCCTCTCGCACGCCCGCTACGGCATCGTGTGGGGAGCGATGGGCGCCGCGCGCACCTGTTTCGAGACCGCCGTCGACTACGCGAAGTCCCGGGAGCAGTTCGGGCGCCCCCTCGGGGGTTTCCAGCTCACCCAGGCCAAGCTCGCCGACATGGCGGTCGAACTGCACAAGGGGATTCTGCTCGCCCACCATCTGGGGCGGCGGATGGACGCCGGCCGCCTGCGTCCCGAGCAGGTCAGCTTCGGCAAACTCAACAACGTCCGCGAGGCCATCGACATCTGCCGTACGGCCCGCACGATCCTCGGTGCCAACGGGATCTCCCTCGAATATCCCGTGATGCGGCACGCGACCAACCTGGAATCGGTGCTCACCTACGAGGGCACCGTCGAGATGCACCAGCTCGTGCTGGGCAAGGCGCTCACCGGACTGGACGCCTTCCGGTAAGCCGCCGGGGGAGCGGAGGCGGGGCCGGGGATCGGCCCTGCCTCAGCTCTGGTTGAAGAAGCCGTCCGCGCGGTGCGCGGCCGGGTCGCCGTTCACGATCTCCGTGTGGGCGGGGGTCAGCAGGAACACCCGGGTCGACACCCGCTCGATCGAACCGCGCAGCCCGAAGATGAGCCCCGCGGCGAAGTCGACGACGCGCTTGGCGTCGGCCGGCTCCATCGCCGTCAGATTCATGATCACCGGGACGCCGTCCCGGAACAGCTCGCCGATGGCCCGCGCGTCCCGGAAGCTGTCCGGGGTCACCGTGCCGATCCGGCGGCCCTTTTCCTCGGCCGTCTCCGAGGCCACCTTCACCCGCGGGTCCGTGACCCAGGCGTCCCCGGACTCGTTTCCCTCGTAAGTCTCGTCGTCGTAGTAGCGCTCGTCATCGTTGTCGTCGACGAGGCCGAGCCACGCACTCGCCTTGCGCACCGATCCCATGGACGCCTCCTCTCACAGCGGTCTTTCGTGCTTTCCGCATCCCCATGGTCGTCCATGATGCGGATGTCGCGCCAAGTGGATAGACGCCGCGCGGGGGGTTTGTGACGGTACTGGTGCACAGCCAATCCGTCGAGAGGCCGGATACCCCAAGGGTCTTGAGGTATGCGGCTGCTGACTGTGAGTGAAATATGATTCTTCGCGGCGTACGGGTGACGGGCGGTGCGTACGGGTGAACGAAGTGGCCGATACGATGCGGCCGAATCCGCGTCGTACGGACCACGGGGGAAGTGTTGTGTTCGGAATCGTCAGGCCTTGCGGCCATCGTCTCGGAGAACGCCTCAAGGCCGAATGGATGGCGCATTTGTGCGGCCTGTGTCTGGCGCTGCGCTCCGATCACGGCCAGTTCTCCCGGGTGGTGACCAACTACGACGGGTTGCTCATCTCGGTTCTGACGGAGGCTCAGGGCGAGCGCGAGGGCGGCCGGTGGCGGCGTACCGCCGGACCGTGCCCGCTGCGCGGCATGCGCACCGCGTCGGTCGCGCAGGGTGAGGGCGCCCGGCTCGCCGCGGCCGTCTCCCTGGTGCTCGCCTCCGCGAAGGTCCGCGACCATGTCGCCGACGGCGACGGGCTGCTGGCCCGCCGCCCGGTGGCGCTCGCCGCCCGCCGGGTCGCCGGCAGCTGGGGACGCGCGGGCGCCCGCACCGGTACGGCCGTCGGCTTCGACACCGCCGTACTCGTCGACGCCGTCGACCGGCAGCTCGGCATCGAGGCGCTGGCCGGGCCCGGCACCCCGATCCTCGCCGTCACCGAACCCACCGAGACGGCGACCGCCGCCGCCTTCGCGCACACCGCGGTCCTCGCCGGTCGCCCCGGCAACGCCGCGTCGCTGGCCGAGGCCGGACGCCTCTTCGGACGGCTCGCGCATCTGCTGGACGCCGTGGAGGACCGGCAGGCTGACGCCGCGTCGGGTGCCTGGAACCCGCTCACCGCCACCGGCACCTCGCTCACCGAGGCCCGGCGGCTCGCCGACGACGCCCTGCACGGGATCCGGCTCGCGCTGCGCGAGGTGGAGTTCACCGACGGGCGGCTGGCCCATCTGCTCCTCGTGCACGAACTGCGGCGCTCGGTGGACCGGGCGTTCGGCACGGTGCCCGTGTGCGCGACGCACCAGCCGGGGCCGTACGGACAGCCGCAGCAGCCCGGTCCGTACGGGCAGCCGCACCAGCCCTACCAGGCGGGGCCCTACGGCACGCCGCCGCAGCAGGGCGGGCCGCAGAACCCGTACGCCGGGGGAGGGGCGTACGGCGGAGGAGCCCACGGTGGAGGGCACGGCGGTGGTGGTGACTTCGGCGGATTCGGGGGCGGGCCCGCGCCCCAGCCGCCCAAGGGACGGCGCGGGTTCTGGGCCGGTTGCGGGATGTTCTGGCTGCTGTGCTGCACCTGCAAGATGTGCTGTGCCGAGGAGTACGAGGGGCCGTGGTCCCGTAAGAAGCGCGAGGGCTGCTGTCAGAACTGCGACTGCCCCAGCTGTGATTGCTGCTGCCCCTGTGACGGGTGTTGAGCTGCTGAGGGGAGGGGTGCCCGTGTGAAGGCGAGGAAGGAAGAGAAAGAAGGCAGGCAGCGGGGTCGGCTCAACAGGAAGAGGACCACACGCGACCGAAGTCGATGTGGGAGCGCGTGACCAGCCACTGCTGCGAATGCATGGGCCAAGTGGAACAGGTGTCCGGACGGCACGTCAACCGGTCCCCGGAAATGAGACACGGCTTGACAGTCCGGCAGATCGGGCCCGTACTCTCGACCGACGGCCGTGCTGAGGGGCTTGGCCGCTGCGTGTGAAGGCATCACCGTGCCCGGCCTACGTCACGGAGCCTTCCCATGTCCTCCGACACCCTTGCCCAAGCCCCCGCGCTCTCGGCACCGCCCCGATTCCGTACGCATCGTCCCCCAGCGCCGCTACGGCCAGTGGCTGGCCGCCGCCGTCGTCCTCGTCCTGCTCGGGCTCGCGGTCGAGTCCGTCCTGCGCAACGACGCGTTCCAGTGGGACGTCGTCGGCGACTACTTCACCTCGGCCGCGGTGCTGCGCGGACTGTGGCTCACCCTCTGGCTGACCGCGGTGGTGATGGTGCTCGGCTTCGCGCTGGGCACCCTGCTCGCGGCGGCCCGGCTCTCCGCCAACCCCGTGCTCAGAGCCGTCAGCTGGGGATACGTCTGGCTGTTCCGGTCGATCCCGATCCTCGTGCAGCTGCTGCTGTGGTTCAACATCGGGGCGCTGTACCCGCAGATCCTCGGGGTGAGGACGGTCGACCTGCTCGGGCCGGTCGCCGTCGCCGTCATCGGACTGACCCTGCACGAGGCCGCGTACGCCGCCGAGGTGGTGCGCGGCGGGATCCTGTCCGTCGGCGCCGGACAGATCGAGGCCGCGCAGGCGCTCGGGCTGAGCCGGTGGCGCCGCTGGTGGCGGATCGTGCTGCCGCAGGCGATGCGCTCCATCGTGCCGCCGGCCGGGAACATGCTGATCGGCACCCTCAAGGGCACCTCCATCGTCAGCGTCATCGCGGTGCAGGACCTGCTGTACTCGACCCAGCTCGTCTACCACCAGACGTACCAGGTCATCCCGCTGCTGATGGTGGCCACCGTCTGGTACACCGTCGTCACCTCGGTGCTCGGCGTCGGCCAGCACTACGTCGAGAAGCGCTACGCGCGCGGTACGGAGCGGGTCCGATGAGGGCGTCCCTGGTCATCGTGGGGGCGGGGCCGCGCGGGACCGGCGTCCTGGAGCGGATCGCCGCCAACGCCGCCGAACTGCCGCCCGGAGCGGGCCTCGACATCCATCTCGTCGACCCCTATCCGCCGGGCCCCGGGCGGATCTGGCGCACCGGGCAGTCGCCGCTGCTGTGGATGAACTCCCGCGCCGAGGACGTCACCGTGTTCACCGACGCCAGCGTGGAGATGGCCGGGCCGGTCCGGGAGGGCCCCACCCTGCACGAATGGGCCGGCCTCGACGGGGACGCCTTCGTGGGCCGCCGGGTCCAGGGCTCGTATCTGCGCTGGGCCTACGACCGGGCGGTGGCCGCGCTGCCGCCGGACGTCACCGTCCACCACCACCCGTACCGGGCCGTGCGCGTCTCCGGGCCGCGCGAGGGCCGGCAGCGGGTCTGGCTGGCGGGCCGCCCGCGCCCGCTCCTGGCCGACGCCGTCGTCCTCACCCTCGGCCACCTGGACGCCGAACCCGACGCGGAACAGACCGAGTTGAGCGCGTACGCCCGCGCCCACGGCCTCGTCCACCTGCCGCCCGACTTCACCGCCGACAGCGACCTGAGCCCGCTGCGGCCCGGCGAGCCGGTCCTGGTGCGCGGCTTCGGGCTCGCCTTCGTCGACCTGATGGTGCTGCTCACCGAGGGGCGGGGCGGGCGGTACGACGGGGACGTCTACGTCCCCTCCGGGCGGGAGCCGGTGCTGTACGTCGGGTCGCGGCGCGGGGTGCCGTACCACTCGAAGATCGGCTACCGCCTGGACGGCGCGCCGCCGCCGTTGCCCCGGTTCCTCGGCCCGGCCGAGACCGAGGCGCTGCTCGCCCGGCCCGGGAGGCTCGACTTCCGGCGGGATGTCCGGCCGCTGGTGGAGAAGGAGCTGGGCTTCGCCCACTACCACCGGCTGTTCACCGCCCACCGCGAGCGCACCCGCCTCGGCTGGGCCGCCTTCGAGGAGCGGTACGCCACCGTCGACGACCCCGCCGAGCGGGCCGCCCTCGTCGCCGCGGCCGTGCCCGATCCCGCCGACCGGTTCGACCCGGCCGCGCTCGACCGGCCGCTCGCGGGGGTGCGGTACGGCTCCCACGAGGCCTTCCAGACCGGTCTGCGCCGCTATGTCGAGGCCGACCTGAGGCGGCGCCACGACCCGGCGTACAGCCCCGACCAGGCGGTCTTCCTCGCCCTGCTCTCCGTGTACGGCCAGCTGATGCGGCTCGGGGACATCGGCACCTGGTGGCACGGCTTCTTCAGCTACCTCGCCTCCGGGCCGCCCGGGCCCCGGCTGCGGCAGCTGCTGGCGCTGTCCCGGGCGGGCCTCGTGCGGTTCGTCGGCGCCGACATGAGCGTGCGGGCCGAGGGCGGGGTGTTCCGGGCGACGAGCCCGACCGTGCCGGGGTTCGCCGTCGAGGCGCGGGCGCTGGTCGAGGCGCGGCTGCCGGAGCCCACGGTGGCCCGGACCCGGGATCCGCTGCTGCGGGAGCTGTACGCCGACGGGGCCGCCGCCACCGCCGACGGGCTGCTGCGCGTGGACCCCGCCGACGGGCGGGTCCTCGACCGGTCTGGCCGGCCGCACCCACGCCGGTTCGCCCTCGGACCGCACACCGACGTCCGCAGCGCGGGCGCCTTCACCCGGCCCCACACCGGCGGCCCGCCGTTCCGGCAGAACGACGCGGCGGCACGGGCGGTGCTGGAGCTCCTGGGAGCCTCGGCGGGCCGGGCCGCGGCTTGAACGCGCCTCGCGGTGCTCACATTCGGGTCGGACGACCCGGTACGGAAGGGTTGATCGCATGACGACGGACGCATTCGACGCGTGGAAGCGGTGGCACGAGGGCCGCCTGGAGGCGGTGTCCGCCCCCTACGGGGTGCTCGCGCTGAGCGCCACGCACTGGCTCGAGGACTATCCGGAGGGGCGACTTCCGGACATCCCCGGGAACTGGACCACCGAGGGGGGTGCCGTGGTCCTCACGGCCGCTCACGGGGACGGTCTGACGCTCGACGGCGTGCCCTTCGAGGGCCGGGTACGGCTCACGGCCGACTCGGGACCGGCCGCCGCCGCGCGGGTGGGCTACGGCGAACGACGGCTCGTCGTGCTGGTCCGCGAAGGCGCATGGGCGGTACGCGACTTCGACCCGGCGGCCGAGAACCGCCGCCGGTTCCGCGGTATCGACGCCACACCCCACGACCCGCGCTGGTCGGTGCCGGGGCGCTTCACGCCGTACGGCGAGCACCGCACCGTGCGGGTGGAGAACGCGGACGGGCGGCGGCGCGGCCTCGGGCTGGGCGGGGAGCTGGCGTTCACCCTCGACGGGCGGGAGCACACGCTCCAGGTGTCGGTGGAGGCCGACGGCTCGCTGTGGGCCGTCTTCGCCGACGCCACCAGCGGCGACGGCAGTTACCGCTTCCGGTTCCTGCGGCCTGCCGCGCCCGACGCGGACGGCCGTACGACGGTGGACTTCAACCGGGCCCTGCTGCCGCCGTGCGCCTTCGCCGATCACTTCGTCTGCCCCTTCCCGCCACCCGGGAACACCCTGGACGTGCCGGTCGCGGCGGGGGAGCGGAATCTGCTGTGACGAATTGACGGACCATCAGGTGCTGTTCAGGGGGCCAATCCACACAGTTGGTTCAAAGGTTGACGGCCGAAAGGCACCCTTGCGCCTACCGGCCGTTCGGCCGAATACTCCCACCCAGCGCTTGTCAGGGGCACGGCGTGTTCGGAATCCGGACACTCGTGCCCCCGGCTGCGCCTCACGGGCCCCGACCCCACGCGGGCCCCCGACTTCCTTTGTGGAGGAACGAAAAGTGAGGATCAAGCGCACCACCCCCCGCAGCGGCGTATCGAGACGGACCCGGCTGACCGCCGTTTCCGCCGGACTCGTGGCCGCCGCCGCGATCGCGATCCCCAGCGCGAACGCGTCCGAATCCACCACGTTCAGCGCCACCGAGCTGAAGAGCGCCGGCGCCTCGGTGCTCAAGGCGGATGTCCCGGGCACCGCCTGGGCCGTCGACAGCAAGAACAACCGCGTTCTCGTGACCGTCGACAGCACGGTCTCCCAGGCCGAGATCGCGAAGATCAAGAAGCAGGCCGGTGCCAACGCCGACGCGCTCACCATCAAGCGCACCCCCGGCAAGTTCACCAAGCTGATCCAGGGCGGCGACGCCATCTACGCGAGCAGCTGGCGCTGCTCCCTCGGCTTCAACGTCCAGGCCAGCAACGGCACCCAGTACTTCCTGACCGCCGGTCACTGCACCGACGGCGCGGGCACCTGGTACTCCAACTCCGGGCGCACCACCGTCCTCGGCTCCACCGCGGGCTCCAGCTTCCCGGGCAACGACTACGGCATCGTCCGCTACACCAACACGTCGGTGAGCAAGCCCGGCACCGCGAACGGTGTGGACATCACGCGCGCGGCCACCCCGGCCGTGGGCACCACCGTCATCCGGGACGGCTCCACCACCGGTACGCACAGCGGCCGGGTCACCGCCCTGAACGCGACCGTCAACTACGGCGGCGGCGACATCGTCTCCGGTCTGATCCAGACCAACGTCTGCGCCGAGCCCGGTGACTCCGGCGGCCCGCTGTACGGCAGCAACGGCACCGCGTACGGTCTGACCTCCGGCGGCAGCGGCAACTGCTCCACCGGCGGTACGACCTTCTTCCAGCCGGTCACCGAGGCGCTGAGCGCCTACGGCGTCAACGTGTACTGATCCTCACCTCGTTCGCAGCCGGCATCTCCCTGGCCCCCGCACGCCACCGCGTGCGGGGGCTTCTCTCGTGGGGTGTCCGGGGCGAGATGTGTGCGGAGGTGCAAGGGTGAAATCGCGTCAGGTCTAGACCTCACCGCCCTGTGTACGGTTACTCACGCGTAGCGTTTGCAGTGCGAATTCCCTGCGGATTTCCCGCACAGGGACCGGGCGGGCGCGGGGTGGTGAAGGAGCGAAGGGTGCGTGGTGGTCACCGTGTGCGCGTCCTGAAGTCGACCTTGTGTGCTCCCTGTGCGGTTCGGAAGAGTGGGCGCCCGTCAACCAAGCCTTCCGGCCCGTGGTGGTCCCCACAACCGCCACCGGGCCGACCCCCCACAGGAGGACGTGAGTTGCAGCACCGACGCATACCCAAGCGGCGGGCAGCCTTGGCAGGCGCGGGCATCGCCGCGCTGGTCGCCGCGGGCGTCACCTTCCAGACTGCGAACGCCAGTGAGCCGTCGGACACCCCGGCGGTCAAGACCCTCTCCGCGATCGCGGCCGGAAAGCTCGCCTCGACGCTGGACCGGGACCTCGGCGGGGACGCGGCGGGCACCTACTACGACGCGCAGGCCAAGAGCCTGGTGGTGAACGTGGTCGACGAGGCCGCCGCCGACGTGGTCGAGGAGGCCGGCGCCAAGGCGAGAATCGTCGAGCACTCCCTCGCCGAGCTGAAGAGCGCCCGTACGGCGCTGAAGCAGGACGCGACCATCCCGGGCACCGCCTGGGTGACCGACCCGACCACCAACAAGGTCGTCGTCACCGCCGACCGCACCGTCTCCGCGGCCGAGTGGAAGAAGCTGACCGAGGTCGTCGACGGACTCGGCTCGGTCGCCGAACTCCAGCGCACCAAGGGGGAGTTCAAGCCCTTCATCGCCGGCGGTGACGCCATCACCGGCGGGGGCGGGCGCTGCTCGCTCGGCTTCAACGTGGTCAAGGGCGGGGAGCCGTACTTCCTGACCGCCGGCCACTGCACCGAGGGGATCTCGACCTGGTCGGACTCGTCCGGCACCGTCATCGGCCGGAACGAGGCCTCCAGCTTCCCGGGCGACGACTACGGCCTCGTCAAGTACACCGCCGACGTGGCCCACCCGAGCGAGGTCAACCTCTACAACGGCTCGGCCCAGCAGATCACCGGCGCGGCCGAGGCCACCGTCGGCATGCAGGTCACCCGCAGCGGCTCCACCACGCAGGTGCACTCCGGCAAGGTCACCGGCCTGGACGCCACCGTGAACTACGGCAACGGCGACATCGTCAACGGGCTCATCCAGACCGACGTCTGCGCCGAGCCCGGCGACAGCGGCGGCGCCCTGTTCTCCGGTGACAAGGCCATCGGGCTCACGTCCGGGGGCAGCGGCGACTGCACCTCCGGCGGGGAGACGTTCTTCCAGCCGGTGACGGAGGCGCTGTCGGCGACGGGGACGCAGATCGGCTGATCCGCTCCGCTCCGTTTCACCGAAGTCCCGCCCCGCGCGCGAGGGGCGGGACTTTCGCCTCTGCCGACCCGCCCGCCCGTGCGGGTGCGTGGCCGGGTGCGGCCGGCCCTGGTGGGGACCGAGCGCCGCCGGCGGCTGCGGGCCGTGGGCCGGGGTGCTTCCATGGTCGTGTGAACGGCGAGCCGGTGGACGCGCTGGAGGTGGCGCCGACGCCCCGGACGGCGGTGGCGTGGCTGCCGCCGCGGGAGCTGTGGCCGGCGATCCAGGACATCCGCTGGGAGCACGACCCGCAGGTGCGGCGGTGGCCGCCGCATGTGAATCTGCTGTTCGGCTTCGTGCCGGAGGAGGAGTTCGAGCGGGCCCTGCCGCTGCTCTCCGCCGCGGCGGCGCGGTGCGCGGCGTTCCCGGCGCGGCTGGCCGGGGTGCGCTGGTTCCGGCACCGGCACTACGCCACGGTGTGGCTCGACCCGGCCGCGGCGGACCGGGCGCCGTGGGCCCGTCTCCACCGGGAGCTGCTGGAGCGGTTCCCGCTCTGTGAGGGGCGGGGTGGGAGGGGTGGCCGCGGTGGGCACTTCACCCCGCATCTCTCCCTCGGCCGTACCCAGGACCCGAAGCCCCTGGCCGCCGAGTGCGCGGCCCGCCTCGGCACCCTGCCGACCGTGGTCGAGGAACTGACCCTCCTCTCCCGCCGCGACCAGGAGCCCATGCGTCCGCGAGCGGTGATCACCCTGGGCACGGGCGAGGTGCGCAGGCCACGGGACACCCCGTAGGGGGTGTCTCGCCGATCATGCCGGGCTCCCGGCGCCTGGCACCGCGCCTCGCCGCGTTGTCGTCGGTCGCCAACTCCCCCACGCTCGGCTGCGCTCGCGCGGGGGCACCCCCATCGCATCGACTCCCTCCTCCGCCTTGCGATGCACGGCACCAGACGCCGCTCGCTGATCCGGCCTGATCGACGAGACACCCCCTCAGACCGCCGTCTGCCCGCGGCTACGCGGGTCTCTCCGCTGCGCGGCGCTCGCGCAGGGCCGCCGCCGCCAGGGTGATCAGGATGCCGGCCGCCGCCCAGGCGGACAGGACCAGCAGGGGGCCGAGGGTGGCGTTGCCGTCGAAGTACGCGATGGAGCGGGCCGTCCAGGTGCCGGCGCCCGGGGGGAGGGCCGGGCCGATCGCCTCCCAGAACGGGGGCAGCATCGGCAGGGGGAAGGCGCCGCCCGCGCTCGGGTTGCCCGCGATCACCACGAGCAGGATGGCGAGGCCGATGCCGACGATGCCGAAGAGTCCCTGGAGGGCGAGGGTGGCGGCGCCGACGGCGAAGGTGATGAGGGCGCCGAGACCCCAGAGTGCCGCGACGCTGCCGGGGAGGGCGTCCAGGATGGGGCCGACGATGAGCGCGCCGCCGAGTCCGCCGACGATCGACACCGCGGCCATCGTCGCCAGCCGGATCGCCGCGCGGCGCGGGTCGGCGGGCCGGGCGCCGGTGCTGATCGCCAGGATCGAGGCGCACAGATAGCCGCCGACGCACCAGCCGACGACCAGGTAGAACGACGACAGCCCGTCGAAGTCCTTCGGCGAGGCCGGGGCCACGTCCACGACCCTCACCGTGCGCCGCTCCGCCTTCTCCAGGGTGGTGGTCAGATGCTCCAGCGCGGTGGCGAGGACGGTGCCGCCGCCGGAGGCGACCAGGAGCGTGTCGGTGGTGCCGGCCGGGTTCAGCACCAGGGCGCCGTCGATGTCGCGGTCCATGACCTGCTTCCGGGCCGTCGCCTCGTCGGCCACCGCCCGCGGGTCCAGGGGCGAGCCGGGCAACCGCTCCAGCCGGGTGACCGTCTGCCGGGCGACGGCCTGCGACGCGACCACCCCGAAGGGCACGTCCTTCGGCCTGGGGTTGTGCAGCGCTCCCACGTACGAGGCGATGAACAGCAGCTGGAGGGCGATCACGCCGAGGACGAGCAGGGTGGCTCGCGGTGTGACGGCCTCCTTCACCTCGCGCAGGAACGTGGTCTGTGTCATGTCCCCACAGTCCTGGTCCGGCGCTGTTTCCGCAGGTGGGAGGCGCCCGAACGGTTGTCGTACATGTGTTCGGGATTTGGTCTATGGTGGTGGTGAGCAGGTTGGGAACGGATGTTCGAGCGGGAGGTGCGGATGCCGGGCTTCACGCATCTGCGCACCGTCTCCGGGTTCTCCCTGCGCTACGGCGCCTCGCACCCGGAGCGGCTGGCCGAGCGTGCCTCCGAGCGCGGCATGGACGCCCTCGCCCTCACCGACCGCGACACCCTCGCCGGCGCCGTCCGCTTCGCCAAGGCCTGCGCCCGCGCGGGCGTGCGCCCGCTGTTCGGCGTGAACCTGGCGGTGGGCCCGGCGGAGGCCGCCCCCGAGTCCGGTCTCGTCCGCCCGGAGCGGCGCCGCCGCACCCCCGTGCGCGGTGGTGCCTTCGTCGACGAGTCGACTCCGCGCGTCACCTTCCTCGCCCGCGACGGCGCCCGCGGCTGGGCCGACCTGTGCCGTCTGGTCACCGCGGCCCACCGGAGCGAAGGCGCCCACCGGAGCGAGGGCACTCACCGGAGCGAGGGCACCCCGGTCCTCCCCTGGGCCGACAACCACGCCGACGGGCTCACCGTGCTGCTCGGCCCCGACTCCGACGTCGGCCGCGCGCTCGCCGCGGGCCGCCCCGACCGGGCCGCCCGGCTCCTCGCGCCCTGGCGGGAGGTGTACGGCGACGCCCTGCGCCTGGAGGCCGTCTGGCACGGCCGTACCGGCACCGGCCCCGGCTCGCTGCGGCTGGCCGCGAGGACCGTCGGCTTCGCCGCCGAGCAGGGCGTCCGCCCGGTGCTGAGCAACGCCGTGCGCTACGCCGACCCCGGGCAGGGCCGGGTCGCCGACGTGCTGGACGCCGCCCGCCGCCTGGTCCCGATCGACCCCACCAAGGAGCTGGACTCCGGCGAGGCCTGGCTCAAGGACGCGGGCGCCATGCGCGAGGCGGCCGAGCGGATCGTGGAGGCCGCCGGGTACCGGCGCGAGGCCGCCCTGCGACTGCTGGAGCAGACCCAGGCGACGGCCGCCGAATGCCTGGTCGACCCCGAGGACGACCTCGGCATCGGCACCGTCCACTTCCCCGAGCCGCACCTGGTCGGCGCGGACCGCCGCACCGCCCAGCGGGTGCTCGCCTCCCGGGCGGCGGCCGGCATGGTGCGGCTCGGCTACACCGGCCGCCGCGCCTACTGGGAGCGGATGCACGAGGAACTGGACATCATCGCCCACCACGGCTTCGCCTCCTACTTCCTGACGGTCGCCCAGGTCGTGGACGACGTACGGAAGATGGGCATCCGGGTGGCCGCGCGCGGCTCCGGTGCGGGCTCCCTCGTCAACCACCTCCTCGGCATCGCGCACGCCGACCCGGTCGAGCACCGGCTGCTGATGGAGCGCTTCCTGTCCAGGGAACGGGTCGTCCTGCCCGACATCGACATCGACGTGGAGTCCGCGCGCCGCCTGGAGGTCTACCGGGCGATCATCGACCGGTTCGGCGCCGAGCGGGTCGCCACGGTCGCGATGCCGGAGACCTACCGGGTGCGGCATGCGATCCGCGACGTCGGCGCGGCCCTGTCCCTGGACCCCGCCGAGATCGACCGGCTCGCCAAGTCCTTCCCGCACATCCGCGCCCGCGACGCCCGCGCGGCGCTCGAGGAGCTGCCCGAGCTGAAGGCGCTCGCGGCCGAGAAGGAGCGGTACGGCGAGCTGTGGGAGCTGGTCGAGTCGCTGGACGCGCTGCCGCGCGGGGTCGCCATGCACCCCTGCGGCGTGCTGCTCTCCGACGCCTCCCTGCTCTCCCGTACGCCCGTGATGCCGACCAGCGGCGAGGGCTTCCCCATGGCGCAGTTCGACAAGGACGACGTGGAGGACCTGGGGCTGCTCAAGCTGGACGTGCTGGGCGTGCGGATGCAGTCGGCGATGGCGCACGCGGTCGCCGAGGTGAAGCGCGTGTCGGGCGCCGAGGTCGACCTGGACGCGCTGCCGCCGGGCGACCCGGCGACGTACGCCCTGATCCGCTCCGCCGAGACCCTGGGCTGCTTCCAGATCGAGTCGCCGGGCCAGCGGGACCTGGTGGGGCGGCTCCAGCCGGCGACCTTCCACGACCTGGTCGTCGACATCTCCCTCTTCCGGCCGGGCCCGGTCGCCGCCGACATGGTGCGGCCGTTCATCGAGGCGCGGCACGGGCGGGCGCCGGTGCGCTACCCGCACCCGGATCTGGAGGGTCCGCTGAGGGAGACGTACGGGGTCGTCGTCTTCCACGAGCAGATCATCCACATCGTCGACATCATGACCGGCTGCGGGCGCGGCGAGGCGGACCGGGTGCGCCGGGGGCTGTCCGACCCGGAGTCGCAGGGGCGGATCAAGGTGTGGTTCGCCCAGCGCGCGGCGGAACGCGGCTACGACGGGGAAACGATTCGGCGCACCTGGGAGATCGTCGAGGCCTTCGGGTCGTACGGCTTCTGCAAGGCGCACGCGGTCGCGTTCGCCGTACCGACGTACCAGTCGGCCTGGCTGAAGGCCCATCACCCGGCCGCCTTCTACGCCGGGCTGCTCACCCACGACCCCGGGATGTACCCGAAGCGGCTGCTGCTGGCGGACGCGCGGCGGCGCGGGGTGCCGATCCTGCCGCTGGACGTGAACAAGTCGGGGGTCGCACACAGGATCGAACTGGTGTCTGAATCGCCGGGGGTGTGGGGGCTCCGGCTCGCCCTCTCCGACGTCCACAACATCAGCGAGGCCGAGGCGAAGCGGATCGAGGACGGACAGCCCTACTCCTCCCTGCTCGACTTCTGGGAGCGGGCGAGGCCCAGCCGCCCGCTCGCCCAGCGCCTCGCCCAGGTCGGCGCCCTCGACGCGTTCGGCGCCAACCGCCGCGACCTGCAACTCCATCTGACCGAACTGCACCGGGGCGCCCGGGGCACGGTCGGCGGCGGAGGACAACTCCCGCTGGCAGGCGGCCGGAAGACCGCCTCCGCCGGGCTGCCCGACCTCTCCGCGGAGGAGCGGCTGAGCGCCGAGCTCGGCGTGCTCTCCATGGACGCCTCACGCAACCTGATGGACGACTACCGGGAGTTCCTCGACGAGCTGGGCGTGGTCGCCGCGCGCCGGCTGCGCGATGCCCGGCACGGGGAGACCGTGCTGGTCGCGGGCGCCAAGGCGGCCACCCAGACCCCGCCGATCCGGTCCGGCAGGCGGGTCATCTTCACCACCCTGGACGACGGCACCGGCCTGGTCGACCTCGCCTTCTTCGACGACTCCCACGACGCCTGCGCCCACACCGTCTTCCACTCCTGGCTGCTGCTGGTGCGCGGCGTGGTCCAGCGGCGCGGCCCGCGCAGCCTCAGCGTGGTGGGCGCCGCCGCCTGGAACCTCGCCGAACTGGTCGAGGCGCGCCGGGAGGAGGGCCTGGAGGGGGTCGCGGCCCGGCTCGCCGGCGCGCCCGGCACCGGCCCGGCGGCCGGCGACGGTTCCGCGTCCGGCGACGGTTCCGCGTCCGGCGACGGCTCGGCGTCCGGCGACGGTTCCGCGTCCGGTGACGGCCGGGGGCCCGCGCGGGGACGGCTCGCCGGTTCCGACGGGCTGCCCGCCCCGGCCGGCTCCGCCGCGCCGGACCGCATGGACGAGCACCGGTCCCGGACCATCCGCATGCCCACCGGCTACGAGATGCACCCCTGGGCCGACCTGCGGCCCGCGGGCCAGGAGCCCGCACAGACACGTTCACAGGTACGGAAGTTGTGGCACCAGAGTCCGGGGAGTGCGGGATGACGATTCTCTGCGTACGTTTCCAGCTGCCGCCGATGTACGAGGCGGCCCTGCCGGGGCTGCTCGGGCTGCTGGAGGAGTTCACGCCGGTCGTCGAGGCCCTGCCACCCGACGGGGCGCTCGCCGATCTCGGCGGCGCCGAACGCTACTTCGGGCGCAGCGCCGTCGAACTGGCCTCGGTGATCCGGGTCCGCGCCCTCGCCCACTTCGGCGTCAACTGCGCGATCGGCGCCGGGCCGGGTCCGATGCTGGCCCGGATCGCGCTGCGCGCCGCCCGGCCCGGGGTGACCTGCGCGGTCCCCGAGGACGCGGTGGCCGAGTTCCTCGCCGACCAGCCCGTCGCCGTGCTGCCCGGCGTGGGCGCCGCGACCGCCCGCACCCTGTGCGACTACGGCCTCGACACCCTCGGTCGGGTCGCCGCCGCGCCACTGTCCACGCTCCAGCGCCTGGTCGGCGCCAAGGCGGGCCGCGAACTGCACGAGAAGGCGAACGGCGTCGACCGCGGCCGGGTGGTGCCCAACGCGGTGTCCCGCTCCCTGGCCACGGACCGCCCCTTCGAACGCGACGAACTGGACCCGGAACGCCACCGCCGCGCGCTGCTGTCGGCCGCCGAGGAGATCGGCGCCCGGCTGCGGGCCGTGGACAAGGTCTGCCGCACCCTCACCCTCACCGTGCGCTACGCCGACCGGTCCGCCACCACCCGCTCCCGCACCCTCGCCGAGCCGACCGCCCACTCCGCGGCGCTGGCGAGGACGGTCTACGGCATGTACGACGCCCTCGGCCTCCAGCGCGCCCGGGTCCGCGCGATCGCCCTGCGCGCCGAGGGCCTGATGCCCGCCGAACAGGCCTCCCACCAGCTCACCTTCGACCCCGCGGACGAACGGATCCGCCGTATCGAGGAGGTCGCCGACCGCGCGCGGGCCAAGTTCGGGCCGCGCGCGGTGATGCCGGGAAGACTGGCGGCGTAGATTGATCAGGTGGCTCTGAAGATCGATCTGCGCGCGTTCACCCCCGAGGACGAGCAGGCCGTGCTGGACCTCTTCGCCGCCTGCGAGGACTGGTTCGTCGCCGCCACCGGACAGCCGTCCGGGCCGGGCGACGTCCAGAGCATGTACTACGCCCTGCCGCCGGGCTGCGACCCCGAGCAGAAGCGGCTGCTGCTCGTCGAGGCCGAGGGCGAGGTGATCGGGCTCGTCGACGCCGTCCTCGGCCACTCGGACCCGCAGACCTGCGCGGTCGGCTGCTACCTGCTCGCCCCCCGGTGGCGCCGGCGCGGCATCGGCGGCGCCGTCGCCGCGTCCCTGCTGTCCGCCGTGCCGGACGTACGCCGCGTCACGGCGGCGCTCGCACCTGACTGGCCTCCGGGCGCGGCCTTCCTGCGCGCCACCGGCTTCCGCATCGCGGACACCCCGGGGGTCTCCGTGGGCGACCGCAACACCGGACCGGCCGAACAGGCGGCGCTGCGCGCGGAGTTGGACGTCCGGTCCTTCCGCGCCGCCGACCGCGGGGTGGTCGTGGCCCGTACCGGCATCAGCGAGCCCTCGGCGGACTGACCGGCCGTCAACTAGCGCTGCCAGTTTTTACTGTCGCGTAACTTCCTTTTGGGGCTACCCGTCCGTAACTTGACGGAAGAAACAGCATCCCGTGATCCGGATCACCGGGCGCAAGGCAGACGCACCGCTCCTTCCCCACGAGCCGTCAGGAGATCACCCGATGCTGCCCTGGAGCCGAATACGCAGATCCGTGGCCGCCCTGCTGCTGGCCGCCGCGGTCGCCCTCGTCCCCGCCACCACCGCCCACGCCACCGATGCGCCAAGCCGGGGCTGGAACGACTACGGCTGCAAGCCCTCCGCCGCCCACCCCCGCCCCGTCGTGCTGGTCCACGGCACCTTCGGCAACTCCGTCGACAACTGGCTGGGGCTCGCCCCGTACCTGGTCAAGCGCGGCTACTGCGTCTTCTCCCTCGACTACGGACAGCTCCCCGGCGTCCCGTTCTTCCACGGGCTCGGCCCCATCGAGAAGTCCGCGCAGCAACTGGACGCGTTCGTCGACAAGGTGCTCGACGCGACCGGCGCCGCCGAAGCCGACCTGGTCGGCCACTCCCAGGGCGGCATGATGCCCCGTTACTACCTCAAGTTCCTCGGCGGAGCCGCCGAGGTGAACGCGCTCGTCGGCATCGCGCCCGACAACCACGGCACCACCCTCGCCGGACTCACCAAGCTGCTGCCCTACTTCCCCGGCGCCGAGGACCTGCTCTCCACCGCCACCCCGGCGCTCGCCGACCAGATCACCGGATCCGCCTTCCTCGCCAAGCTCAACGAGGGCGGCGACACGGTGCCCGGCGTCCGCTACACCGTGCTCGCGACCAAGTACGAGCAGGTCGTCACGCCGTACCGGAGCGGGTTCCTCGACGGGCCGAACGTACGCAACGTGCTGCTCCAGGACCTCTGCCCGGTCGACTTCTCCGAGCATCTGGCGATCGGGCTGTTCGACCGGATCGCCTTCCACGAGGTGGCGGGCGCCCTCGACCCGGCGCACGCCAAGCCCACCACCTGCGCCGCGGCGTTCAGCTGACACCGCCGGGGTCCGACCGGCCTGAGCCGCCGGTCGGACCCCGGAGTCACGCGCCGCCTCAGCGGCCGTGCCGGCCGCCGGTCACCGCCTTGCGGCGCACCGAGGCGAACAGGGCCGCCGCGCCCAGCGCCAGCGCGGCTGCGCCACCGACGGCGATGTACGCCGTGGCGCTGTCGCCGCCGGTCTCGGCGAGGCTCCCGGACGCGCCCGCCGCCTTCGGCTGGTTGGCCGGTGCCTCACCGGCCGGCTCCCCGGCGGCGGGCTCGGCGGCGGCCGGCTTACCGGTGGCCGGTTCTCCGGCGGCCGGCTCCGCGGCGGCGGGCTCCGCCGTCGTCCGGTGGTCGTCGTCGCCGTGCCCGTGGTTCTCGACGGTCGACTGGTCGGCGCCCGCCTCGATCTGCTCCTGGGAGGGCGCGGACGCGGACGGGGCCGGGGCGGCGCTCTCCGGCGTACCGCCGCCACCCGCCGCGCCGCCGCCGAAGCTGACGTCCGAGCAGGAGTAGAACGCCTCCGGGCTGTCCGAACGCTGCCAGATCGCGTACAGCACATGTGTGCCGGTGCGCTCGGGGAGCGTGCCGGTGAAGGTGTAGAAGCCGCCCGACGCGGCCGGGTCGGTGGCCGTCGCCACCGGGTTCGCCAGATCCAGGTCGTCCCAGGCCAGCGGCTGGGAGGGGTCGTAGCCCGGCTTGGTCAGGTACACCGTGAAGGTGCCCTTGTGCGGGGCGGTCACGCGGTACTTGAAGGTGTGCGAGCCGCTGCGCACACCGGTCGCCGGCCAGTCGGCGCGGGCCAGGTCGAGGCCCTTGAACTGCTCGTTGTTCGCGCTGCACAGCTTGCCGTCCGGGATCAGCTCCCGGTGCCGCCCGGCGGCGTCGCCGATGCGGATGCCGTTCCAGTCGTACAGCGCCTGGGTGCCGCCCGCCGCGACCGCCGCCTTGCACGCGTCCGACGACGGGCTCTCCGGTCCCTCCGCGTAGCACTGCGAGACCCGGCTGACCGGGTCGCCCATCGAGCCGTGCGCCGACGCGGGCGCGGCGGACAGCGCGGTCAGGGCGAGCGGGCCGAGGCCGAGGGCGGCGACGGTGGCGGCGGCCGTGCGGCGGGGTGCGGACATGAAGGAACTCCTAGGGGCGGTCGGTGCTTGCCGGGGATCCCGTGGGTGATCAGAAGCTAGCCCCAAGAAACCGCGATACCGCCTGCCGAGGGCGCCTGGGGGAGATCCTTATGGTGCCGTTAAGGGAGTGCTCAGACTGCGCTCAGGTAGCTACCGTTCGGGGCATGCGCCACCTGGAGATCCGGCCGGCCGTCGCCGCCGACATACCCGCCGTCAAATCCGTCACCGACGCCGCGTACCACCCCTACATCGCCCGTATCGGCGTCGTGCCGCAGCCCATGGAGGCGGACCACGCGGCGGACGTGGCCGCGGGGCGGGTGTTCGTCACCGGGGACCCGGTGACCGGTCTCGTCGTCCTGGACGCGTACGAGGACCATCTGTTCCTGGACAGCATCGCCGTCCGCCCCGACGCCCATGGACAGGGCGTGGGGCGGCGGCTGCTGCGATTCGTCGACGCACGCGCTCGTGCGCTCGGCCTGTCCGAGATCAGGCTCTACACGAACGCGATGATGTGGGAGAACCAGAAGATCTATCCGAGGTACGGATACGAGGTCGTGGAGCGGCGCGTCGACGGGCCGTACGACCGGATCCACTACCGCAAGCTCCTGACCGGCTGACTCAGCCGTCCGGCCACCAGGTGCGGGCGATGTCCTTGCGGACCTCCGGCCGCCCGGCGGGGCGCTCGTCGGCCGCCTCCTCGCGGATGCGGCGCGCGTCGGACTTCTTCAGGGGCTTGTGCACGGTCACACGGCGCATGGCTGCCTCCTCGTGGGCCACCGAGTTCCGCGTTCTCACGGAGGTAGACCCGTTACCTGAGACTTCCTCATCGCCGCCGGATGTGTCAGTGGCGGCTGTCACGATTCGGTTGCGAGTGGCGGGTGTCACCGCTGAGGCCTCGGCAAACCAACGTGATCGTCCGAACGCGGTGCGTGCCCGCGACTGGCGACTCCTCGCGGTCAAGTGAGCACGCGAGGTGAACATGCGGCGCGTCTCAGGCCAGCAGGGACTCCAGGCCGCCCTCGGCCCTCGCCAGCGCCTCCAGTTCGTCGAGGGCGGTCACGGCGGCCCGCGCCGCCCCCGGATCGCGCCGCGCGAGGCCGCTCTCGGCGAACTCGTCCTCGTCGAGACGGCGTACGTCCGACCCGTCCGCCGAGCGCCACAGATCCAGGTCCAGGTCCTCCACGACGAGTTCGGCGCCCGTGCGGACCGCGGGCCGGGTGATGTCGCAGTACCAGCCCTTCAGGGCACCGCCGGCCGCGCGGACCTCCTTCACGGAGTACCAGCGGTCCCGCCAGTAGTACTCGGTGAAGACGTCGCCCGGCTCGAAGCGCACGAAGCCGAAGTCCCGGACGCCGCCGCCCGCCCAGGCGGCGCGCACGGCGATCCGGGAGCCGTCGTCGGCGAGCAGCTCCGCCGGGTAACGGATCTTCGTCCGGCCCGCCTTGACCAGGACCACCTCCACCACGGCCCGCTCGGACCCGCGTCCCGGATCAGCCGAGTTCCCGTACATGGCGCACCTCCGTCGCGCAGATCTCGTACCCGAACCACGTGTTGATCGCGAGCATCGGGCCGTTGCCGGTGTCGTTGCCCGTGAACGCCTCCGTGTACCCCGCGGCGCGGGCCCGGTGCAGGGAGGCGTTCTTGGCGAGTTTGGCCAGGCCCCGGCCGCGGAAGGCGCGGGCGGTGCCGGTCATCGCGGAGCCGTAGCGGTGGAGCGCGCGGTCCGTGTGGGCGGCGCTGAACGCCGCCGGGCGGCCGTCGACGACCGCCACCGTGGTCAGCTCCAGGTCGAGCAGGGGATGCCGCCAGGTCTCCGCGACCCAGGCCTCGAAGTCGGTGAACTCGGCCGCGATGTCGCCGGGTTCGTCCGCCGTGGCCTCCGCGTCCAGCTCGAACAGGGGGCGCGGGTCGTCCGCGTAGTCGGCCGCCGTGCGCAGTTCGACCCCCGGGGGCGGGCTCTGCAGCGGCGGCAGGGTGCCGTTCGCCAGGTCCAGGCGCAGAAAGTGCGCGGAGCGGCTGGGGCGGTAGCCGTGGCGTTCGGCGAAGGCGCGGTTCGCGGGCTGGTCCAGCACCCACACGAACAGCCGGGCCGCGCCCTGGGCCGCCAGATACTCCTCGGCGGTGCGCACCAGCAGCGAGCCGGCGCCGCGCCGGGTCCGCTCCGGGTGGACGTACACGTTGAGGTAGCCCTGGCCGGGCTCCGGGCTGTCGTGGGCGAGTCCCACCTGGGCGGTGCCGACGATCTCCCCGTCCTCCTCGGCCACCAGCTGCCGGTGACGGGCGTCGGGATGGCTGTGGGTGAGGTCGTGCCGCACGGAGTCCGGGGTGGTCAGCATGAAGGGCAGCGCCCGGCGCCGGACTTCGGCGAAGCCCTCGGCGTCGGCCCGGACCTCGGGGCGCAGCTCGCGCACGATCACGGTCATGTGGGCGCACGCTACGCCGGGGGCCCGGCCGGGTGCCTCCCATTTTCCGGGACCTGCGGGACAATCGGCCCGTGACCTTGAAGATCCACATCGATGAGGGCGGCGTACCGCCGTACGAGCAGGTGCGGGCGCAGATCTCCGCGCAGGCGCGGTCGGGGGAGCTGCCGGTCGGGTACCGGCTGCCCACGGTGCGCGGCCTGGCCGAGTCGCTGGGCCTCGCCGCGAACACCGTCGCCAAGGCATACCGGGCCCTGGAGACGGACGGCGTGATCGAGACCCGCGGCCGTAACGGCACGTTCATCGCCGCGGCCGGCTCGGCGGCCGAGCGTGAGCTGGCCGCGGCGGCCCAGTCCTACGCCGAGCGGGCGCGCCGCCTGGGTGCCGGTCAGGAGGCGGCCCTGGCGGCCGTACGGGAGGCCCTGCGGGCGGCGTACGGGGAGCGGTGACCACCGCGGGTCACCGGCCGGGCGAACCCGTCACCCCCGCCGGGGTCCGCGTCACCGTGCGGCCCCGGGCGACGGCCAGCCGGCCGAAGGCCGCCGCGTCCGCGACGGCCGCTCCGCCGGGGTCGTTGTTGAAGTACGCGTACACGTCCCGGCCGTCGTCGAACGCCTCCGCGATGCGGCGCAGCCAGGTCTCCAGGGACTGGCGGCCGTAGCGCGGCCAGGGCCGGGCGCGGCCCTGGTGGAAGCGGACGTAACCCCAGTCGGCCGTGCGCCACAGCGGGGTGACCGGGCGGGAGAGGACGTCGGCCCAGCACAGGGCGGCGCCCCGGGAGGTCAGTACGTCGCGGACCTCCGGCGTCCACCACGACTCGTGCCGCGGCTCGACGGCGACCCGGACCGACGACGGGAAGCAGCGCAGGCACGCGTCCAGCAGCGCCGCGTCCACCCGCAGCGTCGGCGGCAGCTGGAGCAGCACCGGGCCCAGCCGGCCGGCGAGACCCGCCGCGTGGGTCAGCAGCCGCTCCACCGGCTCCTCGGGGTCCTTCAGCCGCTTGATGTGGGTCAGATACCGGCTGGCCTTGACCGCGACGACGAAGTCGTCCGGCACCCGCTCCCGCCACGTCTCGAACGTCTCGCGGGACGGCAGCCGGTAGAACGCGTTGTTGATCTCGACGGTGGCGAACCACCGCGTGTACTCCTCCAGCCACCGCCGGGTGGGCACCTCCGCTGGGTACAGGACGCCCTTCCAGTCCTTGTACTGCCATCCCGACGTGCCGACATACAGGGGCATACCCCCATCAAAGCATCACAGGTACAGCCCTGCCTCCGTCCCGCCCCGCGGCTCCGGCAGCGACGCCGGAGAGGTCCCGCGGCGCAGCGCGTACAGCTCGGCCAGCGTCGCCCCGTCCCGGCCGATGCCCTCGTCGGTGCCCAGCCAGTTCACCGCCTCCGCCCGGGTCAGCCGCCCCACCTCGATCCGGGCCAGACAGCGGCCGGGGCGGACCACGGCGGGGTGCAGACGCTCCAGGTCCTCGTTGGTGGTGACGCCGACCAGGACGTTGCGGCCCTGGCCCAGCAGCCCGTCCGTCAGGTTCAGCAGCCGCGACAGCGCCTGGCCCGCCGTGTGCTTGGCCTCGCCGCGGATCAGCTCGTCGCAGTCCTCCAGCAGCAGCAGCCGCCAGCGGCCCTTGCCCGCCGCGTCCTCCTCGCCGATCGCGATGTCCATCAGATAGCCCACGTCGCTGAACAGCCGCTCCGGGTCCAGCACACAGTCCACCTGGCACCAGTCCCGCCAGGAACGGGCCAGGGTGCGCAGCGCCGAGGTCTTGCCGGTGCCCGGCGGGCCGTGCAGCAGGAGCAGCCGGCCGGCGATGTCCTCCGGCGTCGTCTTCATCAGGCGGTCCATCGCCTCCGCGACCGGCGCCGTGTAGTTCGCCCGCACCTCCTCCCACGTACCCGCCGAGATCTGCCGGGTCGTCCGGTGCGGGCCGCGCCTCGGGGAGACGTACCAGAAGCCCATCGTGACGTTCTCCGGCTGCGGCTCGGGCTCGTCCGCCGCGCCGTCGGTCGCCTCGCTCAGCACCTTCGCCGCGAGGTCGGCGCTGGTCGCCGTCACGGTGACGTCGGCGCCCCGGTTCCAGCGGGAGACCAGCACCGTCCAGCCGTCTCCCTCGGCGAGGGTGGCGCTGCGGTCGTCGTCGCGGGCGACCCGCAGCACGCGCGCGTCCGGCGGCAGCAGGGTCGCCCCGGAGCGGACGCGGTCGATGTTCACGGCGTGCGAGTAGGGCTGCTCGCCCTTCGCGAAACGGCCGAGGAACAGCGCGTCGACGACATCGGCCGGTGAGTCGCTGTCGTCGACGTTGAGCCGGATCGGCAGTGCGTCGTGTGGGTTCGCGGACATGCCGCCATGATCGGGCACCGGGCCGCCTCGTGCACCCGGTTTCCGAGGTGCGCGCGGAGTGTCGGCGTGCGCCCCGCGTGTTCACCTCTGCGCCGGAGTGTCCGCCTTCACGCCGGAGTGTCCGTCTCCGCGCCGGAGTGTCGGTGCCCGCCGCGGACTGTCGGCCTCCGTGCCCCTCGCCCCGTCTTGCCCCTTACCTGCCTTTACCCGCCCCTTCGTTGCTTCTTCACGACATCTGCCCGGGCGCCCGCCTCCGCCGTTACTGTTGCCCTCGATGGGACGACATGGGTGGGATGCGGGGGCACGGCGGTGGCGGCTGGCCGCGCTGCTCGGCGTGTCGGCGGCCGTCGTGGCCCTGCTGGTGACCCTGGTCGGCACACTGCCCGGCGGCGGCCCCGCCACCGAGGGCACCTCACCCGACGGCGACCAGGTGCACGGCACGCCCGCCACCCCGCCCGGGCGCTCGCGCCCCGACGTCGGCTGGGGCTTCACGCACACCCGGTTCAGCGCCGACGAGGGCAGCCCGCGGGCCGTCGCCCGCGTCGAGGACCGGCTGAAGGGCGCCGGGCTGCCGCAGAACCAGCACATCATGGGCTGGGGCGCCGACAACCCCGAGCCCGTGCAGGGGCGTTACGACTTCGAAGCCCTCGACCTGCGGGTCGACTTCATGCGCGCCTCCGGCGCCACCCCCGTCATCACCCTGTGCTGCGCCCCGGACTGGATGAAGGGCGGCGAGGCCGGCGCCGAGACCGACTGGAGCCAGGCCGCCCTGGAGACGGCGCCCGAGCCGGAGCACTACGACGACTTCGCCGCGCTCGCCGCGACCGTCGCCAAGCGCTATCCGGACGTACGGCACTTCATCGTCTGGAACGAGTTCAAGGGCTTCTGGAACGACGCCGAGCACCGCTGGGACCACGAGGGCTACACCCGGATGTACAACCTCGTGTACCGGGCGCTCAAGGACGTCGACGAGGACATCATGGTCGGCGGCCCCTACCTGGTCATGGACAGCCTCGACCCCCGCCAGGAGCACGCCTCCCCGGCGCTGAAGGGACCGTGGGGCGCCCTCGACCGGCGGGTGCTGGACGCCTTCGCCTACTGGAACCGGCACAAGGCGGGCGCCGACTTCGTCGTCGTGGACGGCTCCAGCTACACCCGCGACGACGAGCTGCTGCCCGACGAGTTCGCCGCCACCGACAAGTTCACCGCGGTGGGGGAGTGGGTGCGCCGGCAGACCGGCGGCGCGCTGCCGCTGTGGTGGGCGGAGTACTACGTCGAGCCCGCCGACGGCGACGACCACCGCCACGGCTGGTCCGAGACCCGCCGGGTCGCCGTCCAGGCCGCCGGGATGATCGCCATGGCGAAGGGCGGCGCCACCTCCGGCTTCTACTGGAACCCGCAGGCCGAGCAGGGCCCCGAGTGCCCCGGCTGCCTGTGGACGCCGACCGACGGCGCGGACGGCGGCGGCGAGCTGCCGATGTACGGCCTCGTCTCCCGGTTCGCCGCCGCGTTCCCGCCGGGCACCCGCTACGAGCACGTCCCCGTCTCCGGCGACGACGTACGCGTCCTCGCCACCGACCGCACGGTCCTCGTCGTCAACACCCGCGACCGGGCACTGACCGCGAAGGTCGACGGCCGGACCGTCGACCTCCAGGCGTACGAGGTCACCTGGCTGACGCGCTAGCTAAGGGGTCTCTCGCGCCCTCACTTGATGGTCAGGAACCGCTGCACCAGCGAGGCCGCCAGCACCGCCAGCAGCGGCAGCGAGAACCAGAAAAGGCTCTGCAGCGCGCGCAGTTGCCGCACCCCCGGCCGCACCGCGACCCGGATCACCTCCCGGGCCGAGAGCAGCACCAGCAGCGACACCGCCGCGAGCGCCCCGACCACCGACCACGGCGTCCAGGTCACCCGCGGACCGGCCGGGCCGGGATCCGGCTCGGGAACCTCACCCGCGGGCCGCTCGCGCAGCGCGTACATCGTGACGTCCTCGTTGGCGAGGACCTTGCGCAGCTCCGGCCGCCGGTCCAGGTTCTCGACCAGCCGGGGCTCCCACGTGGGGGCGTAGCCGACGTCCATGACCAGATAGGTGACCTGGCTGCGGTTGACCATCAGATACGAGTTCGGGCCCGCGTCCCTGAGCGCCTTCACCAGCCCCGACACCAGCACCGGATCGGTCGGCGCCAGGGTCGGCAGATACTCCACCTTCTCCATGTCCCGCGCCCCCCACGGCATCGCCGGGGTCACGTTCTCGAAGGTGTCGTTGCTCAGCCACAGCAGCCGCACGCTCGGATCGTCGTGGGCGTACACGTACTCCATGGCGGCGACCTCGCCGGACCGGATCCGCTCGAACGGCTCGTTGCCCCAGCGGGCCACCAGGAAGCCGCCCATGAGGACCAGGCCGGCCAGCAGCGCGGCCGGCGGGGCGAGGCTCGCCCGGTCCTTCTCGCGCTCCTTCGCGGTGACGCCGGCGCGCGGGAACAGCGCGAGGGCGGCGAGCAGGGCCGCGCCGGGCAGGGCGAACATGAAGACGCGCAGCGCCATCTCGCCGCCGTAGGACTGCATGCCGAAGCCGAGGAACGGCACGAAGGCGAGGACGAGCAGCGACCGTTCGCGGTACCTGTGCCCGCGCCGCCGCCACCAGCCCCAGCAGGCGAACGCCAGCACCCCGCCGGCCAGCGCCACCCGCGCGTACAGCACCAGCTTGTGGGTGGAACTGCCGCCCTCGATCCGGCCGGACACCGACGAGGAGACATTGCCGCCGATGCCGCCGATCCCGCCGAACATCTCGTCGAAGTGCCCCGACCAGTACGGCTCCGCCATGAAGCCGATCCAGGACACCACCGCCACCCCGAACAGCAGTGGCAGCCCGCGCAGTTCGCAGCGCCCGACGAGGACCAGCACCGTGACCACGCCCAGCATCACGAACGGGGTCAGCTGATGGGCCGGCACGCTCGCCAGGAACAGACCGGTCACCACCAGCAGCAGCACCGTCCGCTGCCGCCGGTTCACCGGTTCGGTCTCCGCCTCGCCGGGCCGCCGCTTCGTCCAGATCACGCGCGGGGCGCGGAACCACACCAGCAGGATCGCCACGAACACGAGGTAGAGCAGATAGGTGAAGCCCTGCGGGGAGAAGTAGTCCTGGCCCACCCAGCCGCTCAGCGCGAAGATCCACACGCCGGTCCACCTGGCCCGCCAGCTCGCCCGCATCGAGCGGGCCAGCAGGAACATCGGCGCCAGGCAGAGCAGCTGGATCAGCGTCGGCCACCAGCGGATGACCTCGGTGAAGTCGTCGACCCCGCACGCCTGGGCGACGAACGCGGCCACCGCGAAGAACCCCGGCCAGCTCCACCGCGCGTCCAGATCCGGTACGGCCGTCCCGGTCCGCTCGATGTGGTCGAGGAACCCCAGATGCTGCCAGGCGGTCGCGAACCGCGGCTCGGTCTCGATCACCGCGGGCAGCGCGTGCAGGGACACCACCGTGGCCAGCAGCGTCACCAGCAGCAGCGCCCGGTGCTCGCGGCCCGGCCGGAGCAGCGAGGCGAACACCACCACCAGCAGCCCGGCGCCGGCCAGCGTCGGGGCGGGCAGCACCGAGATCAGTCCCAGCCCGCCCATCCGGTCCAGGTCGGCCTCGCCGAGGCGGGCGGCGGGCACCCAGTACAGCAGCAGCGCGGCGACCAGCAGACAGCCGAGGACCACCCCGAGGCGGGTGGGTGTCAGCCGCTCCCGCCAGGACGGCGGCGACGACGAGGGCGGTGGCGACGACGGGGGCGGTGGCGGCGCGGGAACCGCCGCTTCGGCGGGCTGCACGGGCTCGGACGCTTCCTCTTTCTCCGATTGCTCCAGCGGGTGCCCGGCGTCCCGTTCGAACGGCGCGTCCACCTCCGCGTCCGCCGCCCCCGGGTCCGCCACCCCCTGGTCCGCCACCCCCTGGTCCGCCACCTCCGCGTCCGCCACGACCGGGACGCCCGCGGGCGGCGTACCCGGCCCCGGGCGCACGTCCGGGCGGCGCTCCAGATGGTCGAAGTCGACACGGACCCCGAGAGCGAGCGTGTCGGTGTCGAGCGCCCAGCCCGGACCGCGACGGCGGGCCGCGGGCGCGGCCGGCACCTCACGCGCCCCCGGCCCGGCGAGGTCACCGCCCGGCGCCTCCCCCTCCGGACGCCCGGCGCCGGGCGCCCGGACGATCCGGTACAGCCGCGGCGCGGCGATCGCCACGATCACCGCGAGGCTGGCGATCTCCGCGACACCCGCCCCGGTCAGCCCCATCCGCGGGAGCAGCAGCAGCGTCAGGCCCAGCACCAGGGCGCACAGCAGGCCCTGGAGCCAGGCCAGTCCGGCCGTACGGCTCTGGGCGCGCAGCACCGCGAAGTACGTCTCCATCACCACCCGCAGCAGCGCCCCGACCGCGAACCAGCGCAGCAGCGGGGTGGCCGCGTCCGCGTAACCGGCCCCGAACACGCCGAGGATCCACGGCGCGCCGAAGAACAGCACCGCGCACACCGGCAGCATGATCCTCGCCATCCGGCGCAGCGCCGCGCGGGTGTCGGCGGCCAGCCGGCCCGGTGCGTGCGAGCCCTCCACGGTCAGCGAGGCGCCCATGTTGATGGCGAGCAGGTTGACCGTGCCGCCGATGGTGGCGGTGATGTAGAAGTACGCGTTGTCCTCGGAGCCGACCTGCGCGGCCACGATCACCGGGACGAGATAGACCACGGCGAGCGAGAACAGCGAGCCGGTGTAGTCGCCCGCCAGGAACCGGCCGACCTCCCGCAGGGACGGCGGCGCCGCCCGGTTCTCGGTCGCCCGCACATGCCGGGGCACCAGCCGCCGGAACACCAGCCAGCCCAGCGGCAGCACCGAGACGGCGATCGCCGCCACCCACGACACGAACACCCCGGTGGTGGGGACGGCCGCCGCGAAGGCGACCAGCAGCGCCAGCTTCACCGCGGAGAACGCGGTGTTGCCGACCGGCACCCACAGCGCGCTGCGCAGCCCGGTCAGCACCCCGTCCTGAAGGGTCAGCAGATTCCAGGCGACCACCGCGACCACGAAACCCAGCCCGCCCACCGGCCCCGCCAGGAAGGCGTACGACGGCCCCCACAGGTCCAGCGTCAGCAGGAACCCCCCGGCCGCCGACGCGACCACCAGCGAACTGCCCGCGTACGTCCGGGCGATGAGCCGCCCGGTGGTGCGCCCGGCGACCGGGATGAACCGGGCCAGCGCACCGGTCAGGGTCACCGCGGTCAGCCCCGCGAGCAGCTTCATCGCGGCGATCGCGGCGGAGCCCTGGCCGACCGCCGACTCCGAGTAGTAGCGGGCCGCCGCCAGCCAGAAGCCGAGGCCCAGCACGGCGGAGATCCCGGTGTTGAGCATCAGCGCGTAGGCGTTGCGCAGCAGCCGGCCGCCGCCGGGCCGCTCGGGCGGCGGCTGCTCCGGCCGGGCGTCGCTGCCCGCCTGCGCTGTGGTGGTCGTGTCAGACACGGGAACGGATGGCCTTCCGGCGGACCTGTCGGACTCTGCGGACCAGGGCGTACCCCTTGGTCAGGGCACGGTCGGCGGCGAACGTACGGCCGATCGCGCGGCCCTCGACCAGCCGCCCGAACTCCTCGATACCGGTGCTGCGGCGCACGGTGACCCGGCGCAGCGCGTACGGCCCCTGGCGGCGCCGGGCCAGGTCGTTGGCGACGGCGAGCGCCTGCGCGAACCCGGCCGACCGCACCTGCCGGCGCACCCGGCGGTCGGAGTAGCCGTAGGGGTAGGCGAACGACACCGGCAGCGCGCCCAGCTCGTCGGCGACCAGGTCCCGGCAGCGGGTCAGCTCGAACCGCAGCGCGTCGTCGCCGAGCTGGTCGAGCTGCGGATGGCTGTGGCTGTGGCCGCCTATCTCCACGCCCGTGCCGGCCAGTTCGCGCACCTGGTCCCAGTCGAGCATGGTGTCCGGGGCGCCCCCGGTCTCGTGGGCGCCCCGGATCCAGCCGGTGGAGACGAACAGGGTGGCCGGGAAGCCGTGTTTGGCGAGCACGGGCAGGGCGTGCCGGTACACGCCCGCGTAGCCGTCGTCGAAGGTGACCAGCACCGGGCGGGGCGGCAGCGGGCGGCCCTCGCGCCAGCGGCCGGCCAGGTCGGCGGCGGTGACCGGGGTGAACCCAAGGCCGCCGATCACCTCCATCTGGTCGGTGAACGCCCGCGGTGTGACCGAGAGGGCGCGGGTGGCGTCGCTGGGGTCGGTGTCGATCGCGTGGTACATGAGGATCGGCACACCGGCGTCCGCGGTCATCTGCTCTCCCCCTCGATCGGCGCCACGGAGAACGTGGCCCCGCCCCGGCGCGCCCGCACACTCCCCACGACGTACCCGCCGGCCGCCGTCAGCACGCCGGCGACGATCGCCCCGGCCCGTCCCGCGCCGCCCGGCCGGGCCAGCACGGCGTCCCGCAGCCCGCGCGCCACCCCGGCGGGCAGCACCCGGGTGGCGTACCGCCGCTCCGACTCCAGCCCCTTGTCCGCGCCGACGCTGCGGGCGACGAGCGCCTTGGACAGGCCCTCGGCGTACGTCCGGGTGCGGAAGTAGCCGAACCCTTCCCGCCCGGCCGGCACCCGGTGGTGGATGACCGCGCGGTCGTCGATCAGCAGCACCGCGCCGGGCACCGCCCGGGTGAGCCGGATGCACAGCTCCGTCTCCTCGCAGCCCAGCGGGCGTTTGTCGCCGTCGCGGCCGATGCCGGTGGCGAAGCCGCCCGCCGCGTCGAAAGCGATCCGGCGGAAGGAGGCGTTGCCGCCGAGCACGTTGCGCACCCGGACCCGGCCGGGCGGCAGGCCCCGGTAGGTGCAGCCGACCACCCAGTCGAACTCCTCCGGGAACCAGACGGGTCGGCGGCCCGACGCCCAGACGGGCACGGTCCGGCCGCCGACCGCCATCACCCGCGGATCGGCGTAGCCCTCGGCGAGGTGGCGCAGCCAGTCCCGCTCGGCGACGGCGTCGTCGTCGAGGAAGGCGATCACCTCGCCGTGCGCGGCGGCGATGCCGGTGTTGCGGCCGGCGGACAGCCCGCGGGGGCCCGCGTTGGCGAGCACCCGCACGTCCCCGGCCTCCTTGTACTCCCGGGCCAGCCGGTCCAGCAGCGCCTGGTTGTGGTCGACGACCAGCAGGGTCTCCAGCGCGGGCCGGGACTGCTCCCGCACCGAGGCGACCGCCGCGAGGATGTCCTCCCAGCGGTCCTCGGTGTAGACGCAGATCACGACGGAGATGCCGGGGCCGTCCGCGGCCCCTCTGTCCGTCCCGTTGTCCCTCCCGCTGCCCGCCCCGCTCAAGACGCCTCTCCCCGCACCGCGTCCAGCATCGGGGAGGTGTGCGTACGGCGGCGCAGTGCCCGCCGGTTGGAGCGCTCGCGCAGGATCACCCGCAGCACCCGCAGCCCGTCGCGCACGGCGCTGAGGTTGCTGGTGCCGTGGATGCGGAGGTACTCGTGGCTCGGTATCTCCTGCACCTTCAGGCCCGCCTTGACGACCCGTATGTTCATCAGGGTCTCGACCTCGAAGCCGGTGCAGTCGAGGTCGATCTCGTCCAGGCAGTGCCGCCAGAAGGCGTTGTAGCCGTAGCACAGGTCGGTGTAGCGGGCGCCGAACTTGCGGTTGACGACCGCGCACAGGGCGCGGTTGCCGAGCTTGCGGACGAAGGTCATGTCGTCGGTGCCGCCGCCGTTGGCGAAGCGGGAGCCCTTGGCGAAGTCCGCGCCGGAGACCAGCGCGGAGACATACGAGACGATCTCGCCGCCGTCGGCCGAGCCGTCGGCGTCGACCATCACGATGATGTCGCCGGTGCAGGCGGCGAACCCGGTGATCAGGGCATCCCCCTTGCCTTTGCCGCGCTGCCGGACGACCTTCACGCCGGGCCACAGCTCACGGGCGACCTCGACGGTGTCGTCGGTGGAGTTGCCGTCGACCAGGACCACTTCGTGGATCCAGGCGGGCAGGGTCTTGAAGACGTACGGCAGGTTCTCCGCCTCGTTCATGGCGGGGATCACCACGCTCACCGGTGGCGCGATGGCCAGGTGAGAGGAGATCGGCCGGTAGGCGGTGGTCCTGGCCGGCTCCTGGCCCGTGGACGCCGGGCGCAGTACTGAGCTCATGGGTTCGGTTCCCTCTCGTCCGGTGGGCCGCCCGCCCCTGGGCGGCCCGGCTGTGTGTCCGGTTCGAAAGGGGGGTTGTCACTGGCATAACTCACCGGCGCCGGAAGAACGGCAGCAGCCGGTTGCGCGGCACGCCTCGGCACCGGCACGTGCGCAGGCACGCACGCCCGACCGAGTACGGCACCCCCCTACCGCGCCCCGCGCCGGTACCACCTACGGCCCTGAGCCCTCCCCTTGAGCCGCTGGGCGATGGTCCGATGCGGGTGAGATGTACGACGGTATTGATGATTGAACCACTATGGCAAGACCTGCAACCAGGTCTCACATTTTTGTTGGTTTTTCCCTTACTGCCGACCTGAGCGGATCTTTCCCACCCGTTTGAGCAGCCGGTCGGCGGGTTCGAACAGTCCGGGCCGGGACACCACGGCGTTGCGCAGCGCCCGCACCGGGGCCCGGCGTGCCCGGTGCCCGAGCGCCACCGGGTGACGGCGGGTCACCCATCCCTCGGACACCTCGATGTCGCGGGTCTTCAGGGACTCCTTGTATTCCTTCTGGCCCCGGCCCAGATCGAGATGGGCGATGCCGTCGGCCGCGGCGGCCTCGGCCATCCGCAGATGCAGGATCAGGCCCGGGGAGTACTTCGCGAACGCCGGGTCGTACGCCGGGAACCAGCAGGCGAGGATCCGCTCGCTGCGCAGCCCGAAGTGGGCGGCGACCGGACGGCCGTCCGCGTACAGCACCGACAGGTTCCCGGCGAACCGGTCGGTGCGGGTGTGGAACAGATGGTGGACCAGGCCGGTGATCCAGTTCTGGGCGAAGCGGTCGCTGCGGCCGGTGCGGCGGTACTGCGCCGACTTCCACTCCATCAGGGTGCGCAGCGCCGCCGGGTCGCGCTCGTCGTGCACATAGCGCAGCCCGCCGGTGTCCCGGTCCAGCTTGCGCTCCTTGGCGAGCGTGGTCCGGGTGAACTTCGGCGAACGCTCGCGCAGCCCGGCGAGATAGGTGTCGTAGCCCTGGTCGACGTCCATGACCGGGGACGGGAAGGTGCCGGAGACCCATGGCTCGAACGGCCGCTGGCCCCGCACCAGATGGTCGAACTCCCAGACGGCGAGCCCGCAGGCGCGCAGCAGCTCCCGGGCGTCCCAGGTGAACCCGGGCCGGTGCACCACGCCCTGCGCGTCGGAGACGCCGAGCCCGACGGCCCGGCCGACCCCGGCGGCGGACCGCTGGAACGGGAGGAACGCGGCCGGTTCGCCGCCCTCCCGGACCACCGCGATCCGCACCCCGCGCCGGTACCTGCCCACCGCGAGCGCGAACTCGGGCGACAGGAAGGGGTTCGCCAGTTCCGGTGCGCCGTGCAGATGCGCCTTGGCCTGCAGGGCGGTCCACGCCGCCCGGTCGGCGGCGGTCAGCTCGCCGGGGCGGTACACGTTGATGTCCACGTCACTGGCCCTGTCTCTTCGGTGTACGTCCGCTGAGCCGGCGCAGAAGGACCGGCAGGAGAACGAGGGCGCTGAACACGGTCACGGCCACCAGCCCGGCGCGCACCGACCACTGGTGCGTGGCGAGCAGGGTCTGGGCCACCAGCATGTCGACCACGACCGCGCCCGCCAGCGAGGCGACGGCGCGGCCGAAGGGTTCGAGTCCGGTGAGCGCGGCGGCGATCGCCGCGGCCGGTGCCGCGAGCAGGAAGAACAGGGCGAACGGGCCGCGCAGCGGCGAGTCCGAGCCGGTGAGCGTGAGCAGCGCGCCCAGCCCCCCGACGGCGGTGGCGGCGCCCGCGAGCAGTGCGTTCAGGTCCCTCCCCGGCCCTGAACGCGTCCGCTCGGCGTCGTCGTCCGCCTCGTCCGCCGTTTCTGTTCCACCTGGATGGGTTGTGCTGCGGATGGTCTGCATGGGCGACTTTGCCCCCCGAAGCGCCGGATGCCGGGCTTCAATGTGGCCCAGTGCCGAGGGGGCCGTCAAGAGCGCGCAGATGTTCCCCGGAGGCGCCGCGCACCTCCGGGGAACCGTGGGTCAGTTCAGCCGCGGAGGTGTCAGGGGACGATCTTCAGCAGCCGGTTGGGGGAGCCGCTGCCGGGGCTGGTGACCTTGCCGGTGGTGGCGCCGGCGGTCAGCGCCGAGGCGACCTGGGCCGGGGTGGCCGAGGTGTGGTTCGCCAGGTAGACCGCTGCCGCGCCCGCGACGTGCGGGGTCGCCATCGAGGTGCCGGAGATGGTGTTGGTCGCGGTGTCGCTGGTGTGCCAGCCCGCCGTGATGGAGGAGCCGGGCGCGAAGATGTCCAGCGCGGAGCCGTAGTTGGAGTAGCTCGCGCGGGCGTCGGTGCTGGTGGTGGCGCCGACGGTGATGGCCTCGGCGACCCGGGCGGGGGAGAACGAGGAGGCGTTGGCGTTGCTGTTGCCCGCCGCGACCGCGTAGGTGACGCCGCTGGCGATGGAGTTGCGCACCGCGGTGTCCAGGGTGGTGGAGACGCCACCGCCCAGGGACATGTTGGCGACCGAGGGCCCGGAGTGGTTCTTCGTCACCCAGTCGATGCCCGCGATGACGCCCGCCGTGGTGCCCGAGCCGCTGTTGTTCAGCACCCGCACGGCGACGATCTTCGCCTTCTTGGCGACGCCGTAGGTGGAGCCCGCGATGGTGGTGGCCACGTGGGTGCCGTGGCCGTTGCCGTCCTGGGCGGTGGTGTCGCCGTCGACGGCGTCGTAGCCGTTGAAGGCCCGGCCGGTGAGCTGGGAGTGGGTGATGCGCACGCCGGTGTCGATGACGTAGGCGGTCACGCCGGTGCCCGCGGTGTCCGGGTAGGTGTAGGTGCCGGACAGCGGGAGCGAGGTCTGGTCGATACGGTCCAGGCCCCAGGGCGCGTTGGACTGGGTGGCGTCGATGGAGACGCGCTGGTTCTGCTCGACCGCGGCCACCGCCGGGTCGGCGGCGAGTCTCTTCGCCTCGGCCTCGGAGAGGGTGGCGGTGTAGCCGTTCAGCGCGGCGCCGAACGTCTTCTTCACGGACCCGCCGTAGCGCTGGATCAGGGCCTTGCCCTGGCTCGACGCGGCCTTGAGGCCGGTGCCCTTCTTCAGGGTGACGATGTAGCTGTCCTTGATCGCGGTGGGGGAGTCGGCCGCGAGCACGGTGCCCACGGCCGGGGCGGCCTGGGCGGGGAGGGTGGTGAGCCCGCCCACGAGGGCGGCGGTGGCCAGGCTGGTTATCGCGGCGAGCCGCACCTTCTTGCTCCGCAGGTGTGCCATTACGAGGGAGTCCTCCTCTAGGCGGCGCGCGCCCGGGTGGGGCGCAGCGCGTGTGGGGGATGCGCGCGTCTTCGCGCACACGGCCCGAAGTGGCGGGGTACCGCTCCGGGCTGAGGTAAAGCGTGGGTGTTCTACGGGCGTGGAACAAGGGAGTTGAGCACCCGTCAACAAATCTGTCATGCACACGAAATCAAGCGCACCGGCGCCTGGGCGGATCGGTCCGGAAAGTGCACGGTAACGGTCTGAAAATCGCTCCGGAACTACGTGGCAACCACTCAGGAACCGGCCGGTAACGCACACAAAAAGACTTGGCATGGACACTTCCCGTCAACTCGCGTAGTTGGTACCACGGTTGAGGCAGAGATCCTGCTAAAGGGAGGTTGCATGAGACGTTCCCGACTTGTCGCATACGTGACCTCGGTACTCCTCGGCGTCGTTGCGACGCTCACCGGAGCCACCGCGGCCCACGCGTCAGAAGCCGCCGCCACCGGATACGTGGCGCTCGGCGACTCCTACTCCTCCGGCGTCGGCGCGGGCAGCTACATCAGCTCCAGCGGCGACTGCAAGCGCAGCACGAAGGCGTACCCGTACCTGTGGGCCGCCGCCAACTCGCCCTCGTCCTTCCACTTCACCGCCTGCTCGGGCGCCCGGACCGACGACGTCCTCGCGGGCCAGCTCGCCCCGCTCGGTACGGGCACCGGACTCGTGTCCATCAGCGTCGGCGGCAACGACGCCGGATTCGCGGACGTCATGGTCACCTGTGTGACGCAGTCCGACAGCGCCTGCATCAGCCGCATCAACACCGCCAAGGCGTACGTCGACAGCACCCTGCCCGGCAAGCTCGACTCCGTGTACAGCGCCATCCGCTCCAAGGCGCCGTCGGCACACGTCGTCGTCCTCGGCTACCCCCGCTTCTACAAGCTCGGCACCGCCTGCCTCGGCCTGTCCGAGACCAAGCGTGCCGCCATCAACCAGGCCTCCGACCACCTGAACACCGCGATCGAGAAGCGCGCCCTGAACCACGGCTTCACCTTCGGTGACGTGCGCCCCGCGTTCACCGGCCACGAGATCTGCTCCGGCAGCTCCTGGCTGCACAGCGTCAACTGGCTCAACATCGGCGACTCGTACCACCCGACCGCAAACGGCCAGTCCGGCGGCTATCTGCCGGTGTTCCGCACCGCGGCCTGAACCTCACGCGCTCGGTGAGGCGGAGGCCCCGCCCGTCGGGGTCTCCGTCACGCACGTCACCGAGAACGCCACCTTCTCGGACGTGCCGCGCACCGGCTCACGCACCTCCACCCCGATCGCGTTCTCGAACGTCCCGCTGTCGTCGTACGTCGTCACGGTCACCCGGTCCTGCCCGCTCCGGCCGCCGCCCTCCGGGAACGACAGCGTCTTCCAGCCGCCGTCGAACGGCTCCCCGTCCTCGTTCACCCACTGGTACACGACCTCGGTCGGCACCCGGCTCACCGTGAACGTCGCCGTGAACCGCGGCGCGTCCCCGGCCGGCGGGGGACACGGCCCCGAGTACTCGGTACGCGCCCCGATGACCGTCACGGTCACCGACTGGGGCGGGGGAGTGCTGGAGTGGCTCTCGCTCGGCGTCGGGCTCGGGCTCGGACTCGGCGTCGGGGAGGGGGACTTCTCCGGGGTCCCCTCGTCGGTCGGGGTCGGTGAACCCTGCTGCACGGTGGGGGTGCCGGTGACGCCGTCCGCGTTCCGGCCGTCTCCGTCCGCGCGGTTCAGCAGCGTGTACGTAAGCCCCGCGAGGGCCAGCGCGAGCGCGGCCACGCCCGCGACGAGGGCGAGGGCGGCCCGGCGGCGGCGCGGCGGCTCCTGGCCGGGGGTGGTGGGGGCGGTCGGGGGGCTTCCCCGTCCCGGCGGCGGGGTGGACCCGCCCGCGGCGCCCGCGGCGCCCGCGGCGACGGTCGGGGCGTACGGCGAGTACGGCGTCGTCGGGGCCGTGTCCGCGCGATCGGCGCGCGGGGTGCCGCCCGCGCCGACGAGCCGCAGATCCCGCTCGGCCCGCTCGGCGGACAGCCGCTCGGCCGGGTCCTTGCGCAGCAGCCCCTCGATGACCGGGCCGAGCGGACCGGCCCGGCGCGGTGGCGGCAGCTCCTCGTCGACGATGGCCCGCAGGGTGCTCAGCGGGGTGTCCTGCCGGAACGGCGAGCTGCCCTCCACCGCCGCGTACAGCAGCACGCCCAGCGACCACAGATCGGACTCCGGGCCGGGCGTGCGGCCCAGCGCCCGCTCGGGGGCCAGGAACTCCGGCGAGCCGACGACCTCGCCGGTCATGGTCAGCGCGGAGCTGCCCTCGACCATGGCGATCCCGAAGTCGGTGAGCACCACCCGGCCGTCGTTCGACAGCAGCACGTTCGCCGGTTTTACATCCCGGTGCAGCACCCCCGCCGCGTGCGCGGCCCGCAGCGCGGACAGCACCTCGGCACCGATGTGCGCCGCCCGCTGCGGGGCGATCGGACCCTCCGCCTCCAGCAGCTCGGCCAGCGAGATGCCCCGCACCAGCTCCATCACGATCCAGGGGCGGCCCTCCTCGGTCGCCACGTCGTACACCGTCACCACATTGCGGTTCGCGACCCGCGCGGCGGCCCACGCCTCGCGCTCCAGCCGCGCGTACATCCGCTCCACGTCGGAGGCGGCCAGCCCGGCCGGGGCGCGCACCTCCTTCACGGCGACCTCGCGGTGCAGCACCTCGTCACGGGCCCGCCACACCGTGCCCATACCGCCCTCGCCGAGCGGGGACAGCAGCCGGTAGCGCCCCGCGATCAGCCGTTCACGACCCGGTACGTCGGACACGGGCGTCCCCCATTCGCATCCGGGCGAAATCCCTGTTTCTTCACGAAAGTAGCTCACCCGAGTGCCGTTGCCGCCCCCTTGAGCACCAATCCGGCGCCGAGGGCGACGACGACCGACGCCGACCCCAGCGGGGCGCCCCGCCGCAGCGCCGCCGCCAGCGGGCCCGCGGGCCGGCGCACCCGCGCCGCCAGGCCCGCGCCCAGCCGGAACACGGCGAACCCGGCCGCGGTGAGCGTCACCGCGAGGCCCGCGCCGTACGCGACGACGAGCAGCAGCCCGAACCAGGCCCGGCCCAGCGCAGCCGCGCCGACCAGCACGACGACCGCGGACGGGCTGGGGACGAGTCCTCCGGCGAAACCGAGGAAGAGGGTGCCGCGGAGGGAGGGGCGTGGGTGGGGGTGCTCGTGGGGGTGAGGGTGTGGCTGGGGGTGCTCGTGGGGGTCATGGTGTGGCTGGGGGTGCTCGTGAGCATGGTCCTGCTCGTGTTCGTTCTCGTGCGCGTGGCCGTGCTCGTGCGGATGCCCGTGGTCATGGGAGGCGCTGTGGTCGTGGGAGTGCCCCTGGTCAAGGGAGGCGCCGTGGTCGTGGGAGTGGCCGTGCGGGTGCGTGTGGCCGTGTCCGTGTGGGTGGGCGTGCCCGTGTGTGTGGGTGTGCCCGTGCCCTCGGTTGTGCCAGGCGCGTCGTACGAGGGCCAGGCCCGCCGCCGTGACCAGGGCGCCGCTCGCGATGCCCAGCCAGGCGACCACCGAGGGCGCCGCCGCCGAACCGGCCGTGACGAGCAGGCCCAGGGCGACCACGCCGAGGGTGTGGGTGGCGGTCACCGACGCGGCCAGCGGCAGGACGTCCCGCAGCCGCGCCCGGCCGCCCCGGGCCGCCGCCGTCGCGGCCATCAGCGTCTTGCCGTGGCCCGGCGCCAGCGCGTGCAGCGCGCCCAGGGCGAGCGCGACGGCCAGGGCGAGGGCGGCGAAGCCGGGGGTGAGGTCGTGGCGGGCGACCAGGGAATCGAGGGCGCGGGTGAAACGGTCGGCGCCGCGCGGCAGCAGGGACGCGGCGGGCGCGTCGCCGTCCCGCTCCCCGGCCAGGGCGGGCCCGCCGGGGCGCAGGCGCAGGGACGCGGAGGTGGTGTCGGCCGGCGAGGACAGCAACTCCTCGGGGTAGCGGGTCAGTTCGCGGGACACCGACTCCTCGGGCACGTCCGACGCGGTGAGCGTCATCCGGTCGCCGCGTGCCGTGATCTCCCGCCAGCCCGGGCCGACGGCCGCGCCCGCGCTGCGGAAGCCGACGGTCACCGGCCCGTCCTGCGGGAGCGGGGCCGTCAGCCGGCACTCCACGCGCAGGGTGTCGAGCCCCGCCTTCCCCGGCCGGACGTGTCCGGCGCCGGAGACCACGGTGAGCGGGACGCCGCGTCCGCCGACGGTGACCCGGCTGTCGCGCGCGGCCCGCGCGCACCGCTCCCGGGCCCAGGCGTCCAGGCCGCGCCGCTCGATGGCGGGCCGGGCCTGCGCCGCCGGGATCTCGGCGAAGTCCTCGACGTGCTCGACGCGCAACTCGCCGGGGGCGGCGACCAGCCCGTCGTACTGGCTGACGGTGAAGTCGCCCAGCGGATGGGCGGCGGCGGCCCCGGCGGGCAGCAGGACGAGCGCGCAGGCGGCCACCGCCGACGCGGCGAGGTGACGGGGCCTCACTCGGCGCCCCCCAGGCTCTTGAGCGCCGCCTTCGCCTCCCGGGCGCCCCGCGGGGAGAAGCCCGGGTTCAGCTCCAGCGCCGTGGTGAGGGAGGCGCGGGCGTCGGCGGTGCGGCCGAGCGCCCGTTCGATCATGCCGCGGTGATAGTGGAACGCGGCGTCCCGGTAGCCGGTCGCGGTGGCCCGGCGGGCGTACGCCAGCGCCTGCGCGTCCCGTCCGTTCACGTGCAGGGCCCAGGCGAGCGCGTCGGCGGTGTGCACGGTACGGCGGCGCTCCCACTCGGCGCGGGCCGCCCGCAGCGCCGTCCGCGCGTCGCCGTGGTCGGCCGCCGCGAGGGCGGTGTCCAGGTCGGGGTTGACGCCGCCCGCGCGGGCGAGGTCCGTCCAGGCGGCGACGAGGGCGTACTGCTCGCGCGCCTTCGCCTTCTCGCCCCGCGCCTCGTACAGCTCGCCGAGCAGCACCAGCGGGCCGGGCAGCGGGGAGCGGGCGACGACCCGCTCCGCCGTGCGGACGGCCGCGGCCAGGTCACCGCGCGCGGCCTGGGCGCGCGCCCGCCCCTCCAGCGCGGGCAGATGGCCTGCGTCGGCGGCGAGCGCGCGGGCGTAGTGCCGCAGGGCCGCCGCGTGATCGCCCTGGGCGAAGGCGAGCCGACCGAGCGCGGTGGCCACGTACGCCACGTCGCCGGGCGCGCGGGCCGAGCCGAGCGCCTGCTCCAGGACCCGGCGCGCGGTACGGACGTCGCCGCGCAGCTCGCGTACGTACGCGTACCGCGTGAACACCGGCACGCCCGGCCGCCGGGTGTCGGCGAGGTCGGCGGCGCGCGCCGCCTCGGCGTAGCGGCCCAGTTCGACGAGGGCGTCGACACGGCTGCACAGGGCGCGTTCGTTGTACGGGTTGCTCTTCAGCGCCCGGTCGGCGTGGCGGAGCGCGCCGGTGAAGTCGTGCCGGGCGGCGGCGAGGGCGGCACGCCCGGCGAGCGCCTGGTCGTTGCCGGGCCGCAGGGCGAGGGAGCGGTCCAGGGCGCGCTCGGCCCGCGGATAGCGGGACGGGTCGCCGGTGGTCCTCGCCTGTTCGACGTAGGCGAGACCGAGGGTCGCCCAGCCGGTGAAGTCCCGGGGCTGGGCGCGCAGATGCGCCTGGAGCGCGGTGACGCCCGCGTCGAGGTCGCCCTGGGAGAGCAGCACCGGCGGGACGGGCGCCGAGGAGACCGGCCGCGGGCCGACGTCACCGGCGTCGCCGACCGCGATCGACGTGCCCGTCAGGGCCACCGCCAGCAGGGCGGCACAGCCGGTGAGCCGCAGCGCCCGTCGGCGCCGGGGTGCGGTGTCGTTGTCGTGCGTCGTACGGGGGACCATGCCTCTCCTCGTGCGGCGGTGCGGAAGCTTGTGCGGGGGCCGTCCGGCGGTGGAAGGCCGTGTGGTGGGGCGTGCGGTGGGGGAAGCGCGGGCGGCGGCCGGGCGAGGCCGCCGGCGCCTGGGGCGTGCGCCCGGCGGCCCGCGCCGGTGGGAGTGCGGTGATGCGGAAGGTCCGCCCGGCGGTGCGGGGTCCGCGTCTGCGGGTCCGCCCGGCGGTGCGGGGTCCGCGTCTGCGGGTCCGCCCGGCGGTGCGGGGTCCGCGTCTGCGGGTCCGCCCGGCGGTGCGGGCCCCTCGTCTGCGGGTTCCGCCCGGCGGTGCGGAAAGCCGCCCGGCGGTGGGGAGGGTGGCGCGGCCCGCGCCGTGGGGGATGGGGAGGGACGGGCCGCGCCGGTCTGGGGGAGGGGCGCCGTCAGCGGAACCGGCGCCCTCGCGCCGCCGACCGATCCGGCACCGGTGGGAGTCACCCGGGCCCGCGCCGGTTCGGCGATATCCGATCCGGCACCGGTCGGAGTCACCCGGGCCCGCGCCGGTTCGGCGTCACCCGATCCCGCACCGGTCGGCGTCACCCGGGCCCGCGCCGGTTCGGCGACATCCGATCCGGCACCGGTCGGCGTCACCCGGGCCCGCACCGATTCGGCGTCACCCGATCCGGCACCGCCCCGACGCCGACCGAGCCCTCACCGGTCCGGCTCAGCGCGGCCGGGGGCGCCGCCACCGCGGCGTCAATACGCGCGGCCCCTTCCGCGGCGCCACCACGCCAGGGCCGCGCCGATCAGCAGGACGCCCATCGCGCCGGCGCCCGCGGAGAGGGCGATGAGGGAGGTGTCGTCGCCGCCGGAGGCGGAGCCCGCGGGGCGCAGCGCGTCGCCGAGCTGGCTGCGGACGTCGGTGTCACCGGAGGTGCCCTTCGCGAGCGGACCGCGCGAGCCCTCCGTCGGCAGGGCGAGGTACGGGAACGCCTTGTCGAACTTCTTGTCGTTGGCGTCGACCGCGTCGCCCAGGTCGTTCTTCGCGCCGACCAGCTCGCCCTCGACCACCTGGAGCGCGGCGTCGATCACGTCGTCGCCCAGCCGGCGGCCGTTGGGGAAGCCCGCGGTGTCGCCGTCGAGGACACCGAGCCGCTTCGGGTGCTTCGCCGGCTTGACCGAGGTGTTCAGGCGCAGCTGCTCCGACGGAGTCACGTGCGGCGGCTGGTTGAGGTCCTTCACGCCCTTGAGGAAGACGTCGACGAGGTCGTTGCGGGGCTCGTCCGGGGCCTTGATCTTGTAGATGGCCTCGATGAGCTTGGGCAGTTCGGGGTTGGTGACGTTCTTCAGGAACCTCGCGTCGTCGCGGGGCGTGGACGCGTTGAAGACGTCCTTGTCCTTCAGCGGGTTGACGACCTCGTTCACCAGCGGGTTGCCCAGGCGCGAGACCTGCCGGAAGTGCCCCTGGGCGTTCTTGCGCTGCGTGGTGGACCAGATGCCGACGACCGGCTGGTGCGCCGACTCGGTGATCAGGTCCGTGGGGACCCGGAGCGCGATGGAGTTGACGTTGTAACCCTTGAGGGTGTCGTTGCCGACCTCGGTGAGGTTCCCGCCGTACAGCAGGTCGAAGACGCGCAGGTCCAGGAAGAACGGGTCGTCCGCCTGCCCGGCGAACGTCGCGGCGCCGCCGGGCAGTTCCCGTACCGCCTGGGCGCGCAGCTTGCCGTAGTCCGGCATGGACGCCTTGCCGACGTTCGACGGCGCCACCGGCACCTCGTCGGCGATCTTCGTCCGGGACACCGAGCGCAGGTTCTTCAGCCGGATCAGCTCGATGTCGTACGTCTGCGTCACGTTCAGGTCCGGGTCGTCCAGGCTCTCGACCGGTCCGGTGTTGTACAGGAAGGTCTTGTCGTTCTTGACGTGCGTGGTGAAGGTGTAGCGGAAGACCAGGTCCTCCCGCGCGTCACCGTCGTTGTCGACGCGGAGGTCGTACTGCGCGTCCTCGGCGAAGGGGAAGAAGTTCGGTCCGCCGGCCGGCTCCTCGAAGGGGATCCAGTTGGCGATGAGCGTCGTCGTGTCCGGCTTGTCCGGGCTGACGAACGCGTAGAGATCCGTGTTGTCGTACTGCGGGGTCCCCGAGATCAGCGGGGCCTCCCGGTGGCTGGAGGCGGCGGCGGCCCCCGGCTCCAGCGCGGTCACACCGGCGGCTGCGAGCCCCCCGGCGGCCAGCGCGCCACACACGAGCGCGGCCACGCCGCGCCCCGTCCCGCTCCTGGAGATAGCTGTCATGCCGTCCGTCCTCCGTGCCTGCTTGCCTGACACGGGGGATTCGCGGCCGACGGCCCGGCGGATTGGTCCGTTCGAAAAAATTCCGGGAAAGCCGGTTTCCCCACGCCGTGACCCGCGTTTTCGGCACGCTGATCCGTACTCCCGTCCGACAGATGACAGGGAGGGGGAAGCGGGTGGGGGCGGACGAGCTTCTGCTGCGCGTGGCGGGCGGCGACCAGCGGGCCTTCGAGGACCTGTACACGCTGGTGTCCGGCCCGGTGTTCGGTCTGGTGAAGCGGGTGGTGCGGGATCCGGCCCAGTCGGAGGAGGTGGCCCAGGAAGTGCTGCTCGAACTGTGGCGGTCGGCCGGGCGGTTCGACCCGGGGCGCGGCAGCGCGCTCGCCTGGGTGCTCACCCTCGCCCACCGGCGCGCCGTGGACCGGGTGCGCAGCGCCCGCGCGGCCGTCGACCGCGAGCAGCGGGAGGCGCTGCGCGCCCAGGCGCCCGCCTACGACCAGGTCGCCGAGGAGGTGGAGGCGGGCCTCGAACGCGAGTGGGTGCGCCGCTGTCTGAACCGGCTCACCGCCCTCCAGCGCCAGTCCGTCACCCTCGCCTACTACGACGGCTACACCTACCGCGAGGTCGCCGAGCGGCTGTCGCTGCCGCTGGGCACGGTGAAGACCCGGATGCGCGACGGGCTGACCCGGCTGCGGGACTGCCTCGGAGGTGCGGCATGAGCCTGCTCGGCCGTCTGCTGCGCCGCGACGACCCCCATTCGCTCGCCGCGCCCTACGCCCTCGACGCGCTCGGCCCAGAGGAGCGGCGCCGGTTCGAGCGGCATCTGGCCCGGTGCGGGCGGTGCGACGCCGAGGTGCGGGCGCTGTCCGAGGACGCGGTGCGGCTGGCCTGGTCGGCGGCCGAACCCGCCCCGCCCGCACTGCGCGACCGGGTCATGGCCGCCGTACGGACCACTCCGCAGGAGGGCGCTTCCGCCCCCGGCCACACGCCGCGGTTGCCGCCGCACGTCTGGGGTGTGCAGCCGCCGCCGGCGCGCGCCCGGTCGCCCCGCGCACGCCCCCTGTTCGTGCCGTTCGCGACGGTGACCGCCGCCGCGGCCCTCGTCGTCGCGGCGCTGTTCGCGGTGCAGGCGGACCGGACGCGGGACGAACTCGCCGCCGAGCGGGACCGGGCACGTGAGATCGCCCACGTCCTGAGCGCCGAGGACGCCCGCGCGGCGACCGGACGGGACGCGCGGGGCCGCACGATTGGAGTGATCGCTTCCGTTTCGACGGGGCGCGCGGTGGTGACCCTGCGGGGGTACGGCGAGCCGCCCGGCGAACACGTGCACCAGCTGTGGCTCATGCGCCCCGACGCGCAACCGCGCTCCCTGGGCCTCTTCGACGGCGACACGCCGCTGGTCGCGACCGGCCTGGACAGCGCGGCGACGTCACTCGCCGTGACCGTGGAACCCGACGGTGGGTCAGCTCGGCCGACGACCACGCCGGTTGTCCAACTCGCCCTGAAATCGGTCGGATTCGGAGAGTAATCAGAGACGCGTCGTCAACACCCTTACGGGGAAGGTGTTTCCCGTGACCGCGATACACGCGTGCCCCGAGGGGGCGATAGGGTTACCCTGCCCGGGCCGGGTGGACTCGTACGGGTGGGGAGTGACATGGAACAGATAACTGTGCGCAGCAGGGCCAGGGTCCCTGCGATCACCTACGGAAGCAGCGCGAGCAGTACGCGCCTCGACCGCCATCTCGCGGTGCTGGCGGGTCCCGCCGTGCCGCGGCAGAAGACGGCCGAGGCCACCTCGCTGATGCTGGAGCTGACCGCGCGTGAGCCCGCGCACCGTCCCAGCGCCACGGGCGCCCGAGTGAGCCGCGTCTCGCTCTTCGCCCCGCTGCGCCGGCTCCGCCGCACCCTGTTCGGCGGGCACTGACCGGCACGGGCGCTCCCCGAGGGCCGCTTCCCGGACCCGCGCTCAGGCCGCCACACCGTCCCGGCGCAAGGCTGCGATCTCGTCGTCCGTCATCCCCACGGCACGCAGCAGCGCCTCGGTGTGCCGGCCGAGCGCGGGGACGTCACCCATCCGTGCGGGGTCCCCACCCGGCAGCGTGATCGGCGGCAGCAGCGCCCGCAGCGGCCCCACCGGCGAGCCCACCTCCCGCCACCGCCCCCGCGCCGCCAGCTGCGGATGCTCCGCCACCTCGCGGACGTCCCGCAGCCGCGCGCACGCGATACCCGCGCCCTCCAGCCGCGCCAGCGCCTCGTCGGCGTCCAGCACGCTCAGCGCCTTCGCCACCAGCTCGTCCGTGCGCTCCCGGTTCGCCACCCGCGCCGCGTTCGTCGCGAACGCCGGGTCCGTGCCCAGCTCCGGCTCGCCTATGACCTGCTCGGCCAGCCGCCGCCACTCCCGGTCGTTCTGCACCGACAGCAGCACCCGCCCGCCGTCCGCCGTGGCGTAGGCGTCGTACGGCGCGATGACCGCGTGCGCGAGGCCGGTGCGCGCCGGGGGAGTGCCGTCGTGCATCGCGTGGTGCAGCGGATGGCCCATCCACTCCGCCAGCGCCTCCAGCATCGAGATCTCCACCGGCCCGCCCCGCCCCGTCGTCCCCCGCCGCACCAGCGCGGCCAGCACCCCGGAGAAGGCGTACATGGCCGCCGCGATGTCCGCCGCCGGGATCCCCGCCTTCACCGGCTGCTCCGGCGTCCCGGTCACCGACACCAGGCCCGCCTCGCACTGCACGAGCATGTCGTAGGCCCGCTTGTCCGCGTACGGCCCCGACCCGCCGTAGCCGGAGATGTCCACGGCGATCAGCCGCGGGTGCGCCGCGCACAGCGTCGCCGCGTCCAGGCCGAGGCGGGCCGCCGCGCCGTGCGCGAGGTTCTGCACGAACACGTCCGCGTCCGCGATCAGCCGCCGTACGACGTTCAGCCCGCGCGGGTCCTTCAGGTCCAGCGCGATCGACTCCTTGCCGCGGTTGCACCACACGAAGTGCGAGGCCATGCCGCGGGCGGCGGTGTCGTAGCCGCGCGCGAAGTCGCCGCCGTCGACCCGCTCCACCTTGATCACCCGGGCGCCGAGATCGGCGAGCTGACGGGTGGCGAACGGGGCGGAGACGGCCTGTTCGACGGCGACGACGGTGATGCCCTCCAGGGGCAGGGGGAGACGGTCCATGGGCTGGATCATGCCCCTGTCCAGGGGTTTTGTCAGCAGTGCGGGAGCAGGCCCTAGCCGTTGCCGCGCGCGAACCGGCGTACGGCCGCCGGGGCGAAGACGGCGGTCAGCAGCGCGCACCAGGCCAGCGACCCGGCGACCGGATGCGCCACCGGCCAGGCCGCGCCCTCGGGCACGGGGGCGTTGCCGAACAGGTCGCGTACGGCCGTGGTGACCGCGCTGATCGGGTTCCACTCGGCGAGGGCGCGCAGCCAGCCGGGCAGGCCCTCGGTGGGGATGTAGGCGTTCGACAGCAGCGGCAGCACGAAGGTGGCCGCGCCGAGCTGGCCGGCCGCCTCCTCGTTCCGGGTGAGCAGGCCCAGGAAGATGCCCACCCAGACGCAGGCGAACCGGAACAGCAGCAGCAGGGCGACGGCCCCCGCCGCCCCGGCCGCCGATCCCTCGACCCGCCAGCCCATCGCGAGCCCGACGAGCAGGAACGGCACCGTGCCCGCCGCCGTGACGACGAGGTCCGCGGCGGCCTGGCCGAGCGGCACCGCGGCCCGGCTCACGGGCAGGCTGCGCAGCCGGTCCGTGACGCCGCGGTGGGTGTCCTGGGCGGCCTGGAACATCCCGGTCATCACCCCACCGGCGGCCGTCGCCACCAGCAGCCCCGGCACCAGGAAGGAGCGGTACTCGGCGCCGGGCATGGCGAGGGCGCTGCCGAAGACGTAGCCGAAGAACAGCAGCATGTTGATCGGCATGGTCTGGGTCAGGATCAGCAGGCCGGGGTTGTTCCGGGCCCGCTGGAGCTGACGGGCCAGCATGGCGGTGCCGTCGTGGGCGAGCGTGCTCATGCGGCGGGCTCCTTCTCGGTGAGGCGCAGGAAGACGTCGTCGAGGGTTGGGGGCCTGAGGCTCGCGTCGAGCAGCGGCACTCCCGCCGTGTCGAGTTCGCGCACCAGGCGGGGCAGGGTGAGCGTGGTGTCCCGGGTGACCGCGCCGACGGCTGCCCGGTCGTGGTCGAAGACGGGCCCGGCGCCGGTGAGCCGGTCCAGGACGCCCGCCGCCCGCACCATCGCGTCGGCGTCGGCGACGACCACCTCCACGTACGCCCCGACGAGCGCCTTCAGCTCCGCCGGGGAACCGGTGTGCGCGACCCGGCCGTGGTCCACCAGGGCGATGTCGTCGGCGAGCCGGTCGGCCTCCTCCAGGTACTGGGTGGTCAGCACCACGGTCGTGCCGTCGGCCTTCAGCGCGCGCACCGCGTCCCATATGCCGTTGCGGGAGGCCGGGTCGAGACCGGTCGTCGGCTCGTCCAGGAACAGCACCTCGGGACGGCGGACCAGGCTCGCCGCCAGGTCCAGCCGGCGGCGCATGCCACCGGAGTAGGTGGCCGCGGGGCGGTCGGCGGCCTCGGTGAGTCCGAAGCGCTCCAGCAGCTCGTCGGCGGCCCGCGCCGGGCCGCGCACCCGGTGCAGCCGGGCGAACAGCCGCAGGTTCTGGCGGCCGGTGAGGTCGCCGTCGACCGAGGCGTACTGCCCGGTGACGCCGATCCGGCGGCGGACCTCCGCCGCCTCGCGGACCAGATCGTGCCCCGCGATCCGCGCGGAGCCCGCGTCCGGGCGCAGCAGCGTGGTCAGCAGCCGCACGGCGGTGGTCTTGCCCGCGCCGTTCGGGCCGAGCAGCCCGCACACCGTGCCCCGCGCGACCGCGAGATCCAGCCCGCGCAGGGCGCGCACCTCGCCGAAGCGCTTCTCCAGACCCTCACTAAGTACAGCGTACGTAGTAGTCATGGCTCGACCATAGCGCACTACGTACGGTGTACGTAACTACGATGGTGGGCGAGGTGATGACCGATGGCGGGCCGAGCGGCCGAACCCGAAGTGATCTGGGCGCGCCCCGAGCGGACGGGGCGTGGGCCCAGGCCCGCGTACACCCGTGCCGACATCGCGGCGGCGGCCGTCCGCATCGCCGACGCCGAGGGGCTGGACGCGGTGTCGATGCGGCGGGTGGCCGCCGAGCTGGGCTGCGGCACGATGTCGCTCTACAACTACGTCCCCCGCAAGGAGGACCTGTACGAGCTGATGGTGGACGCGGTCGGGGCCGAGCACGAGATCCGGGAGCCGTCGGGCGACTGGCGGGCCGACATGCTCCGCAACGCGGAGGAGACGCGCGCCATCATGCGCCGCCACACCTGGGTGCCGCGCCTGATGACGGGGGTGTACGGCTTCAGCCCCAACACCCTGCGCTACCTGGAGCACTGCCTGGCCTGCCTGGAGCCGCTCGACGTCCCCCACAGCACCAAGATGGAGCTGATCGCGCTGGTCAACGGCGTCGTGACGACGTACACCGCGAACGAGATCGCCACCGCCGAGCGCACCCGTTCCATGCCCTGGTCCGCGGAGGAGGAGAACGCGGTCCGCATGGCCTACCTCGGCAGCCAGGTGGCCGGCGGCGCGTATCCGCGCCTGGCCGCGGCCTTCGGCGAGGCGAGTGGGCCGATCGATCTGGAGGCGGTGTTCCGGCGGGCGCTCGAACGCGTGCTGGACGCCTTCGATCCCGGCCTGCGCCGGGCGGGCGGGGATGTGCCGGACGGGTCCTAGATCAGGGTGAGTTGCCCCTCGGGTCCCTCCTCGGGTTCGTTCAGCACCGAGGCCGGTCTGCGGGCCGTGTCCGGGACAGGGAGGACGCCCGCCGTGCGCAGTTCCGCCGTCGTGATCGGGTGACGCACCGTCAGATGATCCTTGTGCGGGCGGAGTTCGGCGAGCAGGGTCAGGACGGTGATCAGCTCCAGGAGTTCGGACGTCCAGGCCTGCGGCCAGGTCGCCGGGCGGATCGCGGCGAGGGTGCCCGGCTCGGCTTCGGCGGTGCGGGCGGCGAACCACTGCTCCAGCACCCGGACCCCACCCGTCTCGAAGTCCCAGGCCTCCGGCGGCACCGGGGAGATACGGCCCCCGTCGAGGAGGAGGGCTTCCTCCTCGCGGTCGTAGACGAGGGTCCGGGGGCGGGCGGGCAGCGGGGCGCGGACGTACGGGCGGCGGCCACCCGGGAGTCTGGGGCGCTCACCGTCGCGGCGCAGCAGCCACAGCAGGCGGTGGCCCAGCGCCAGACCCTCGGCCCAGACGTCGGGATCCGCGGTGAGCGGAACGGCCGGGCCGGGACCGGCCGTCGCCAGCGCCCAGGCCAGGACGTCCAGCGGCTCGACCGGCCGTCCCAGGCGGGTGGTCAGGTGGTCCAGGAGGCCGGGCGCCAGGTTGGGTTCCGTGCCGTCAGGGCGGCGGTAGAGGGGGCGGACCGGGCCGGGGCGGAGCAGCGGGAGGAAGGAGGTCGCCAGCAGCGGCAGCGCCGGGTCCCCGGGGTGCTCCACGGCGAACACCTGGTGCGCGTCGGCCACCCGCCACAGCTCCGGGCGGGCGGCGTCGATGAGCCGGTGGTCGGGCAGCAGCCACTGCTCGTCGAAGGGGGCGCGCAGGACGCGGACCGGCTCCGGGCAGGGGCCCGAGGCGCGCGACAGGCGTTCCGTACCGGTGGACTGGCCGGGGAGCCGGCCGACCGCGGTGCGCAGGGTGCGGGCGCGGGACGGCTCCAGCAGCGCCTCCCGGTCTGCGCCCTCGGCCTTCAAGAAGGCGTCCCAGCGGGCCCTGAGCGAGCCGGGGTCGGGAGCCGCCGGCCACTCCCGGCCGATCCGCGGGGGCGCGACGGACCACGGCATGAGGTCGGCCAGCAGCGGAGCGTCCTCGTACGTCACGCCCGGCATCGTACGACGGGGTCAGGTGGCGTCGAGCGGGCCCGTGGAGGAGAACCGGTGCTCAGGTGGCGTCGAGCGTGACCGTGAAGGAGAACCGGTCGCCCCGGTAGTGGATGACGGCCACGTCCAGGACCCGCCCGTCACCGTCGTAGGTGACGCCCGTGTAGTGCAGGATCGGGCTGAGCAGCGGCACCTCCAGCAGCCGGGCCGTCTCCGGGTCGGCGAGGCGGGCCTCCACGGTGTCCGTGATACGGCTGATGTCGGCGCCGACCACGTCCCGCAGCACCTTGGTCATCGGCCAGCGGACCAGGTCGTCCAGGTCGATGCGGTCGGCCAGTTCGGGGCGGACCCAGTTGCGGGCGTGGTTCGTCGGCTCCCCGGTCTCCGCGTCGCTGCGCAGCCGGTGGTACGTGGCCGCCTCCACGAGGTCCGGGAAGTGCTCGGCGACCTCGGCGGGCACGGGGGCGCGGCCGTGCTCCAGCAGCCGCGTGGTCATGCCGGACTGCTGGGCCACGATCGCGTCCACCGAGCCCAGCAGCCGGACCGGGGAACCCCGGCGGGCGCTGGGCTCGATGAACGTGCCGCGCCGGCGGTGGCGGGTGATGAGCCCTTCGTCCTCCAGCTCCTTCAGCGCCTGCCGCATGGTCAGCACGCTCACGCCGTAGTGCCCGGCGAGCTGTTCCTCCGTGGGCAGCCGCAGCGGGTCCCGGGGCGAGCGGCCGAGTATCGAGGCGCGCAGCGACTGCGACACCTGATACCAGAGCGGCAGCTTGCGGTTCAGGACGATGGAGTCGGGGGCGAAGGAGGTCACGGGGCCATCCGTACCTGGTGCGGAATCGTCAGTGCAACCGGTGCGCCGGGGTCACCGTGCGCGGAAAGTGCCGCTCCAGGCCCTGCCAGACGTCGTCGTACGCCTGCTGGAGGTGCTCGGCGCGGGCGGCGTGCGGGGTGAGCGTCACCGGCCAGCGGGTCTCGAACATGAACGCCAGGCCGTCGTCGAGTTTCTGCGGCCTCAGCTCGGCCGCGCTCGCCCTGTCGAACGTCTCCCGGTCCGGGCCGTGCGCCGACATCATGTTGTGCAGCGAGCCGCCGCCCGGTACGAAACCGCCCTCTCCGGCCGTCTTCGCGTCGTACGCGCCCTCGATCAGGCCCATGTACTCGCTCATCACGTTCCGGTGGAAGTACGGCGGCCGGAAGGTGTCCTCGCCGACCAGCCAGCGCGGCGCGAAGACGACGAAGTCGACGCCCGCCAGGCCAGGGGTGTCCGTGGGCGAGGTCAGCACCGTGAAGATCGACGGGTCCGGGTGGTCGTAGGAGATGGTGCCGATGACGTTGAAGCGGCGCAGGTCGTAGACGTACGGCACGTAGTTGCCGTGCCAGGCGACCACGTCCAGCGGGGAGTGGTCGTAGGTGGCCGTCCAGAGGTTGCCGCAGAACTTGTTGACCACCTCCACCGGGCCCTCGACGTCCTCGTAGGCGGCGACCGGCGCCCGGAAGTCGCGGGGGTTGGCGAGCCCGTTGGCGCCGATCGGGCCGAGGTCGGGGAGGCGGAAGGGGGCGCCGTAGTTCTCGCAGACATAGCCGCGGGCGGTCTCGTCGAGGAGTTCGACGCGGAAGCGGACGCCGCGCGGGATCAGCGCCACATGGCCCGGCTCCGCGTGGAGCAGGCCGAACTCCGTGCGCAGGAGGAGGCCGCCGCGCTCCGGGACGATCAGCAGCTCGCCGTCGGCGTCGCTGAAGACCCGGTCCATGGAGGCGTTGGCGTGGTACAGGTGCACGGCCATGCCGGTGCGCTGGGTCACGTCGCCGTTGCCGCCGAGGGTCCACAGACCGGCCAGGAAGTCCGTGCCCGGGCCCGGGGCCGGGAGCGGGTTCCAGCGCAGGCGGTTGGGGTCCGGGACGGTCTGGTTGAACGGGGCCGTGCGCAGCGCGCCGTTGCCGGTGCGGGTGAACGCCGGGTGCGCGGCGGACGGGCGGATCCGGTACAGCCAGGAGCGGCGGTTGTGGGCCCGCGGCTCGGTGAACGCCGTACCGCTCAGCTGCTCCGCGTACAGCCCCAGCGGGGCGCGCTGCGGCGAGTTGCGGCCCTCGGGCAGGGCGCCCGGGACCGCCTCGGAGCTGTGCTCGTTGCCGAATCCCGAGAGATACGTCAGCCCTTCGGCGGTCTTGCGCGGGTCCCCGCTCATGATCACTGCTCCCTGTGCCCGGTGGTGTACTTCTGCTGATTCCTATGGTTCACCGTAGGATTGCGGTTGCTCCCGCGCAAGAGGCTCGCGCGACCTCCTCTCGGCGGACTACCCGAGGACTACGCGAACCCGACTCCAGGTGGATTCGAGGCCTCGTGCAGGTGTTCTACGCTCACCGGCATGTCGTGGACGCGCGGATTGACCGCCGCGCTCGCGGTCTGTGTCCTCGTGCTGGCCGGATCCGTGGGCTGCGGCACCAGTGACGCAGAGGAACGGGGAGACGGAGGGGCGCCCGCACCCGTGGGGAGGGTGCTGGAGGACCGGGACGAGGAGGGACGGCCCTACCGGCAGGTGGACGAGGAGCACGCCCCCGAGGTCGGCATCGAGGTGCAGCGCGAGCCCGCGGGGGACGGCTGGCGGGTCCGGCTGACCCTGCGCGACTTCCGCCTCTCGCCCGCCGGGACACCCGGGAAGGCGGTGGCCGGGCGCGGCACCGTGCGGCTCTTCCTCGACGGCCGCTTCGTCACCGAACTGCGCGACCTCGAACACCGCCTCCCCGGCCGCCTCGTCCCCCGCGGCACCCACCACGTCACCGCCCGGCTCTACGCCGACGACGGCACCGTCTGGGCGGTGAACGGCGAACCGGTCGAGAACACGGCGGACATCACCGTCTCGGAACCGGAGGCCTCGCCCGGGGCGGCTTCCGGTGGCGGCGGCGGGGGCTGAGGTGCGCCGGGGCAGGAGGTGACGTGGGGGGACGGTGAGTCCTGGAGCCCGCTGCGGACGTACTGGGGGTGAGGTTCACCGGATCGCCACGGAGAGGCATCATGAAGCCCGTGCCCCATGCGACCACGCTCCGCCGAGCGCCCGTCCAGCGCCGTAGTGCCGAACGGCTGACCAGGATTCTCGACGCCTGCGCCGACCTTCTCGACGAGGTCGGCTACGACGCGCTCAGCACCCGGGCCGTCGCCCAGCGCGCCGGTGTCCCGATCGGCTCCGTCTACCGCTTCTTCGGCAACAAACGGCAGATGGCGGACGCGCTCGCGCAGCGCAACCTGGACCGGTACGCCGATCGGGTCACCGCGCGGCTGAAGGACGCCCGGCCCGGGGACTGGCGCGCGGCCATGGACGCCGTACTCGACGAGTACCTGGCCATGAAGCGCACCGCGCCCGGCTTCTCCCTCGTCGACTTCGGCAACCAGATCCCCGTCGGCGCCCGGCAGGGCGAGCCCAACCACCGGGTCGCGGACCGGCTGACCGACCTGCTCGCCGGCTTCCTCGGGCGCGACCCCGACGACGATCTGCGCCGGACCTTCCTGATCGCCGTGGAGACCGCGGACACCCTCGTCCAGCTGGCCTTCCGGGTGGAGCCGCAGGGCGACGAGCGGATCATCGGCGAGATGCGGGAGATGCTGCGCTGCTATCTGGGGCGCGTGCTCGACTGACGGCCCCGCGCCGGGGAGCCGCATCTCACGGAGGGGAGTCGCGCGGAGCCCTCCCCTTCCATGCCTACTGGTCGGTATGCTCACCGCGCATCGTGCGTCGCCGTAGCCGCCAGACCCCGGGAGGACCCGTGTCCCGCACCGCTCTGCGTATCTGCCCCCTGTGCGAGGCCACCTGCGGGCTGACCCTCACCATCGAGGGCACCACGGTCACCAGCGCCCGCGGTGACCGCGACGACGTCTTCAGCCAGGGCTTCATCTGCCCCAAGGGCGCCTCCTTCGGCGCCGTCGACGCCGACCCCGACCGGCTGCGCACCCCGCTGGTGCGCCGCGGCGGCGAACTGCGCGAGGCGACCTGGGAGGAGGCCTTCGACGCGGTCGCGGCGGGCATCAGGCCCGTCGTCGAGCGGTACGGCCCGCACGCCGTCGGCGTCGTCCTCGGCAACCCCAACGTGCACACCATGGCCGGCGGCCTCTACCCGCCGGTCCTGGTCGGCGCGCTCGGCACCCGCAGCCTGTTCACCGCCTCCACGGTCGACCAGATGCCCAAGCACGTCTCCAGCGGTCTGCTCTACGGCGACGCGGGCGCCATCCCCGTGCCCGACCTCGACCACACGGACCATCTGCTGCTCATCGGCGCCAACCCGCTCGAGTCCAACGGCAGCCTGTGCACCGCCCCCGACTTCCCGGGCCGCCTCAAGGCCCTCAAGGCGCGCGGCGGCACCCTCACCGTCATCGACCCGCGCCGCACCCGCACCGCCCGGCTCGCCGACCGGCACATCGCCGTCCGGCCCGGCACCGACGCGCTGCTCCTCGCGGCCACGGCCCACGTCCTGTTCGCGGAGGACCTCGTCGACGTGGGCGACCTGGCCCCGCATCTGCACGGCCTCGACGAACTGCGGGAGGCGCTGCGCGACTTCACCCCCGAAGCGGTCGCCGAAGCCTGTGACGTCGACGCCGACGTGCCGCGCGTCCTCGCCCGCGAGCTGGCCGCCGCCCCCACCGCCGCCGTCTACGGCCGTATCGGCAGCTGCACCGTCCCGCACGGCACGCTCGCCAGCTGGCTCGTCGACGTCCTCAACATCCTCACCGGCAACCTGGACCGCCCCGGCGGCGCCCTCTTCCCGCAGGCCGCCACCGACAGGACGCCCCGCCCGGCCGGCCCCGGCAAGGGCTTCGCGCTCGGCCGCTGGCACTCCCGGGTGAGCAAACACCCCGAGGCGAAGGGCGAGTTGCCGATCTCCGCGCTCGCCGAGGAGATCGACACGGCGACCGAGGAGGGCGAGCCGATCCGCGCGCTCGTCGCCATCGCCGCCAACCCCGTGCTCTCCGCACCCGACGGCGACCGCCTCGACATGGCCCTCGCCTCGCTGGACTTCATGGTGAGCGTCGACCCCTACCTCAACGAGACCTCCCGCCACGCCGACGTCGTACTGCCGCCGCCCCCGCCCGCGCAGAGCCCGCACCACGACTTCGCCTTCAACACCCTCGCCATCCGCAACCAGGTCCGCTACACCCGCCCCGCCGTGCCGCTGGAGCCCGGCCGGATGGCGGAGACCGAAATCCTGGCCCGGCTGATCCTGGCGGTGAGCGGCATGGACGGTGCCGAACCCGCCGCCGTCGACGCGATGGTGATCGACCAGACCCTCGGCAAGGCGGTCAAGGACCCGCATTCTCCTGTGCACGGCCGCGACCCGCGCGAGCTGGCCGCACAGCTCACCGGCGAGAACGGCCCCGAGCGGCGGCTCGACATGATGCTGCGGCTCGGCCCCTACGGCGACGGCTTCGGCGCCCGCGAGGACGGGCTGACGCTCGAGAAGCTGCTCGCGCATCCGCACGGCATCGACCTCGGCCCGCTGCGCCCCCGCCTGCCGCAGCCGCTGAGGACCCGTACTGGCAAGGTGGAGCTGCTGCCCGGCCCGATCGCCGCCGACCTGCCCCGGCTGAAGCGCGCCATGGCCGAACGCCCCGCCGGGCTGGTCCTGGTCGGCCGCCGCCATCTGCGCTCCAACAACTCCTGGATGCACAACATCCCGGCCCTCACCGGCGGCACCAACCGCTGCACCCTCCACATCCACCCCGACGACGCCGAACGGCTCGGCATACGCGACGGGGCGCCGGTGCGGGTCAAGGGCGCCGGGGGAGCGGTGACCGCGCGGGCGGAGGTCACCGACGGGGTGCGCCGGGGCGTGGTCAGCCTGCCGCACGGCTGGGGCCACGACCGCCCCGGCACCCGGCTGCGCCACGCGGCCACCGACCCCGGCGTCAACGTCAACCAGCTCCTCGACGGCTCCCTGCTCGACCCGCTGTCCGGCAACGCGGTCCTCAACGGAGTGCCCGTCGAGCTGACGCCGGTGGCCGAGCCGACGGCCACGCCGGTGGCCTGAAAAGTGCGGGGCGCTGACCTGAGCAAAGCTGTGACCAGCAGTTTTGCGCTTATTGCTCGCGTGTCAACGTCTTGTTAACGCCGCTTGACGGGACCTAACGTCGTCGCACCGCCGGCCCAGGTGGGAGTTCAAGGGCGAACGTTAGGTATCCACTCATGCTGACCATCCTCGGCTTCGCCATGATCGCGACCTTCCTGGTCCTGATCATGATGAAGAAGATGTCGCCGATCGCGGCGCTCGTGCTGATCCCCGCACTCTTCTGTGTGTTCGTCGGCAAGGGCGCCCACCTGGGCGACTACGTCATCGACGGCGTCACCAGCCTCGCCCCCACCGCGGCGATGCTGATGTTCGCGATCGTCTACTTCGGGGTGATGATCGACGTCGGTCTCTTCGACCCGATCGTCAAAGGCATCCTGAAGTTCTGCAAGGCCGACCCGATGCGGATCGTCGTCGGTACGGCCCTGCTCGCCGCGATCGTGTCGCTGGACGGCGACGGCTCGACCACCTTCATGATCACGGTCTCCGCGCTGTATCCGCTCTACAAGCGCCTGAAGATGAGCCTGGTCATCCTGACCGGCGTCGCGGCCATGGCCAACGGCGTGATGAACACGCTGCCCTGGGGCGGCCCCACCGCCCGCGCGGCCACCGCGCTGAAGCTGGACGCCAGCGACATCTTCGTGCCGATGATCCCGGCTCTCGCCGTCGGCCTGCTCTTCGTGATCGGCCTCTCCTACGTCCTCGGTCTGCGCGAGCGCAAGCGGCTCGGTGTGCTGACGCTGGACGAGGTGCTGGTGGAGGAGACGGTGCTGGTGGGCGCGGGCGGCGCGGCGGGCGCCGAGGGCAAGGCCACGACGACCGGCGGCACCGGTACCGGTACCGGCGCCGGCACGGGTACCGACTCCGGCTCCGGCGCCTCCGACGAGGGCGACGACGACTTCCAGGGCCTCGACCCGCACCGCGACACCCTGCGCCCCAAGCTGTACTGGTTCAACGCGCTGCTCACGGTCACCCTGCTCACCGCCATGATCATGGAGTGGCTGCCGATCCCGGTGCTGTTCCTGCTCGGCGCCGCGCTCGCGCTCACCGTGAACTTCCCGCACATCCCCGACCAGAAGGCGCGCCTCGCCGCCCACGCCGACAACGTCCTCAACGTCTCCGGCATGGTCTTCGCCGCCGCCGTCTTCACCGGCGTCCTCCAGGGCACCGGCATGGTCGACGCCATGGCCAAGTGGATGGTCGACGTCATCCCCGCGGCCATGGGCCCCCACATGGCCCTCGTCACCGGTGTGCTCAGCCTCCCGCTCACCTACTTCATGTCCAACGACGGCTTCTACTTCGGCGTCCTGCCGGTCCTCGCCGAGGCCGGCGCCGCGCACGGCGTCTCGCCGCTGGAGATGGCCCGCGCCTCGCTCGTCGGCCAGCCGCTGCACATGTCCAGCCCGCTCGTCCCGGCCGTGTACGTGCTGGTCGGCATGGCGAAGGTCGAGTTCGGCGACCACACCCGGTTCGTGGTGAAGTGGGCCGCTCTCACCTGTCTGGTCATCCTCGGCGCGGGCATCCTCTTCGGCATCATCTGACGGCCTGCCGACCAGGTCGTCGTCCGTCGCCCTCGAACTCCTTCCTCTCCCGGAGGTAACAACCATGGGGCCCGGTGGGAACCGCGGCTGGCTGCTCCGCCTCGTCATCGCCTTCAGCTTCGCGCAGGGGGCGGTGTCGATGGCCCGGCCCGCCGTCTCCTACCGGGCCCTCGCGCTGGGCGCGGACGAGCGGGCGGTCGGTGTGATCGCGGGCGTCTACGCCCTGCTCCCGCTGTTCGCCGCCGTCCCGCTGGGCCGCCGTACCGACCACGGCCGCTGCGCGCCCCTGCTGCCGGCCGGCGTCGTGCTGATCTCCGGCGGCTGCGCGCTCAGCGGCGTCGCGGACTCCCTGTGGGCCATGGCGGTCTGGAGCGGGGTGATGGGCCTCGGCCACCTCTGCTTCGTCATCGGCGCGCAGTCGCTGGTGGCCCGCCAGTCCGCGCCGCACGAACAGGACCGCAACTTCGGCCACTTCACCATCGGCGCGTCCCTCGGCCAGCTGGTCGGGCCCATCGCGGCCGGGGGCCTGATCGGCGGTCACGACATGGCGGCGAGCAGCGCGCTCGCTCTGCTGGTCGCGGGCGCGGGCGGCGCGGTCGCGTTCACCTCGCTGTGGCGGATAGAGCACCGCCATACTCCGCCCGCGGCCCGCAAGGGAGCGGGTGACCGGGTCCCCGTACGGGGCATCCTGCGCTCCCGGGGCGTACCGGCGGGCATCCTGATCAGCCTCTCCGTGCTGTCCGCCACCGACATCCTCACCGCCTATCTGCCGGTGGTCGGCGAGCACCGGGGCATCGCCCCGTCCGTGATCGGGCTGCTGCTCAGCCTGCGGGCGGCGGCCACCATCGCCTGCCGGCTGGTGCTGACCCCGCTGCTGCGGCTGCTCGGCCGTACCGCGCTGCTCACCGTCACCTGTCTGCTGGCCGCGGTGCTCTGCGCGGGCGTCGCGCTGCCGGTACCGGTGTGGGCGCTGGCCGTGATGCTGGCCGCGCTCGGCTTCTGCCTCGGCGTCGGACAGCCGCTGTCCATGACGACGGTGGTGCAGGCCGCGCCCGAGGGCGCCCGCTCCACGGCCCTGGCCCTGCGCCTGACCGGCAACCGCCTCGGCCAGGTCGCCGCCCCCGCCACCGCGGGCCTCGTGGCCGGCCTCGCGGGCGTGGCCGCCCCGTTCGTGATGCTCGCCGGCCTCCTCCTGCTGTCCTCGGGCGTGGCCCTGCGCTCCCCGGCCAGACCGGAGACCGGGAACGACCGCCCGGCCCCCACTCCGCGCGCCCGACGCCGCAGCGACGCCTGAACGCGTCCGCGAACGGCCCGGTGTGATGGGCGGGCGGGGCGAACGTGGTCCGGTCTGCGGTGCGCTCGCGTCTCATCCGGGGGTGCTGCGGCCGACGGCGGCTTCGGCGCGGGTGGCGGGGTGGCGGGGTGGCGCGGGTGGCACGGGTGGCGCCGGGGCCCGGGTGGCCCGGGCGCGGGTGGCCTGGGCACGGGCGGTCTGGGCGCGGGCGGTATGGCCCGCCCGGGCGCTAGGGGGTGTCTCGCCGATCATGCCGGGCTCCCGGCGTCTGGCACCGCGCCTCGCCGCGTTGTCGTCGGTCGCCAACGCTCCGCGTTGACTCCCTCCTCCGCCTTGCGATGCACGGCACCAGACGCCGCTCGCTGATCCGGCCTGATCGACGAGACACCCCCTAGTGAATGAAGTGAGCGTTCCTGCACGCTCGTCTGCGGGACGCGAGCCCCGGCCGCGAAGCCGCGCCGGGTTGCCCACCCGGCGACCCGGCCGGGCGGCGCGTGGGTTGCCCACCCGGCGACCCGGCCGGGCGGCGCGCCCTGACCACCCGCGCCTGAACCTCGACCAGCCCATCCGCCCACGCCCGGCCGCCACCCACACCCCGGCCCGGTGGCTGCGCGCGGCCCCTCGCAGGCGGACCGCGGGTCGACTTCCGAGCGCGTTCCCGGCAGGGTGAGGCGTGCCATGCGGGGCGCCCCTGGTGCCGTAAAACTAACGGCGCTAGTTTGGGGGCGACGACGAGGCCCGCCCGGAGGGAACGCGATGAAGGCACATGACGGCATGTACATCGACGGAGCCTGGCGCCCGGCCGCCGGAGGGGACGTCATCGACGTCCTGAACCCGGTGGACGAGCAGGTCGTCGGCCAGGTGCCGGCCGGCACCGCCCTGGACGTCGACAACGCCGTACGGGCCGCCCGCGCCGCGCTTCCGGCATGGGCCGCCACCCCGCCCGCCGAGCGGGCCGCGCGGCTGGCCGCGCTGCGCGACGGCCTGGTGGCGCGGTCCGAGGAGATCGCCGAGACGGTCACCGCCGAACTCGGCGCCCCGCTGAAGCTGTCGCAGACGGTCCACGTCGGCGCGCCGATCGCGGTCGCCGGCTCCTACGCCGACCTGGCCGCCACGTACGCCTTCGAGGAGAAGGTCGGCAACTCGACCGTCTACCACGAGCCGATCGGCGTGGTCGCCGCGATCACCCCCTGGAACTACCCCCTGCACCAGATCGTCGCCAAGGTCGCCCCCGCGCTCGCCGCGGGCTGCACGGTCGTCCTGAAGCCGGCCGAGGACACCCCGCTCACCGCCCAGCTGTTCGCCGAGGTGGTCCACGAGGCGGGCGTACCCGCCGGTGTGTTCAACCTGGTCACCGGGCTCGGCCCGGTCGCCGGCCAGGCGCTCGCCGAGCACCCGGACGTCGACCTGGTCTCCTTCACCGGCTCCACCGCCGTCGGCCGGCAGATCGCCGCGATCGCCGGGGCCGGCATCAAGAAGGTCGCCCTGGAGCTGGGCGGCAAGTCCGCCAACGTCATCCTGCCCAGCGCCGACCTGGCCCGCGCGGTCAACGTGGGCGTGGCCAACGTGATGTCCAACTCCGGCCAGACGTGCAGCGCCTGGACCCGGATGCTGGTCCACCGCGACCGGTACGACGAGGCTGTGGAACTCGCCCGGACCGCCGCCGCCAAGTACGGCGACCGCATCGGCCCGCTGGTCAACGCCAAGCAGCAGGAACGGGTGCGCGGATACATCCAGAAGGGCGTCGCCGAGGGCGCCCGGCTGGTCGCCGGCGGCCCCGACGCCCCCCGCGAGCGCGGCTACTACGTCAGCCCCACCGTCTTCGCCGACGTCACCCCCGAGATGACCATCGCCCAGGAGGAGATCTTCGGCCCGGTCCTGTCGATCCTGCGCTACGAGGACGAGGACGACGCCCTGCGCATCGCCAACGGCACGGTCTACGGCCTCGCCGGCGCGGTCTGGGCGGGCAACGAGGCGGAGGCGGTCGCGTTCGCGCGGCGGATGGAGACGGGGCAGGTCGACATCAACGGCGGCCGGTTCAACCCGCTGGCCCCGTTCGGCGGTTACAAGCAGTCGGGCGTGGGCCGGGAGCTCGGCAGCCACGGCCTGGCCGAGTACCTCCAGACCAAGTCCCTCCAGTTCTGAGCCACTTCGGTTCCACCCCGCCTCCGGTCCTAGGGAGTCATCTGTCATGGCCGTCCGTGCCGCCGTCCGAGCCGCCGTCGTGCCCGCCGTCGGCGCCCCGCTGGAGATCACCGGCATCGAGCTGCCCGACCCCGGACCCGGGCAGGTCCGGGTCCGGCTCGCCGCCGCCGGTGTCTGCCACTCCGACCTGTCCCTGTCCAACGGCACCATGAAGGTGCCGCTCCCGGCCGTCCTCGGCCACGAGGGCGCGGGCACCGTCCTGGCCGTCGGCGAGGGCGTCACCCATGTCGCGCCCGGCGACCCGGTCGTCCTCAACTGGGCTCCGTCCTGCGGGAGTTGCCCCGCCTGCGCGCTCGGCGAGGTGTGGCTGTGCGCCAACGCCCTCGGCGGCATCGGCGCCGTCCACGCCCGCCGCGCCGACGACGGCACCGACCTGCACCCCGGCCTGAACGTGGCCGCGTTCGCCGAGGAGACCGTGGTGGCCGCGAACTGCGTGCTGCCCGCCCCGGACGGCGTGCCGCTCACGGACGCCGCCCTGCTCGGTTGCGCCGTGCTCACCGGCTACGGGGCCGTCCACCACTCGGCGCGGGTCCGCGAGGGCGAGACGGTCGCCGTGTTCGGCGTCGGTGGCGTCGGCCTCGCCGCCCTCCAGGCCGCCCGGATCGCGGGCGCCTCGAAGATCGTCGCGGTCGACGTGTCCCCCGAGAAGGAGGAGCTGGCGCGGGCCGCCGGCGCCACGGACTACGTCATCGCCTCCGACACCACCCCGCGCGAGATCCGCGCCCTGACCGGCAAGCAGGGCGTGGACGTGGCCGTGGAGTGCGTGGGCCGGGCCGTCACCATCCGCGCCGCCTGGGAGTCCACCCGGCGCGGCGGACGCACCACGGTCGTCGGCATCGGCGGCAAGGACCAGCAGGTCACCTTCAACGCCCTGGAGATCTTCCACTGGGGCCGCACCCTCTCCGGCTGCGTCTACGGCAACAGCGACCCGGCCCGCGACCTGCCGGTGCTCGCCGGACACGTCCGCGAGGGCCGCCTGGACCTCGGCGCGCTGGTCACCGAGCGGATCGCCCTCGACGGCATCCCGGCGGCGTTCGAGAACATGCTGGCCGGCAAGGGCGGACGGGCGCTGGTCGTCTTCTGACGCCGCGGACGAGCCGCGCCGAGCACAAGGGACCCGGGGGACACCCCGGGTCCCCTTTTTCCGCCCGGCAACTTTCCGCACGACCGTTGACCTCCATACCGTCCGGTCAGTACGTTCCCCGGAACGTCCCCATCCGCACCCACCGGAGTGTGCACCGCATGGACACGTTCCCCTCCGCTCACGAGACCCCCGCCCCCGCTCCCACCGCCACCCGCCCCACCGACAACCGACGCAGGGTGGCCACCGCCGCCGCCCTCGCCTCCGCCGTCGAGTGGTACGACTACTTCGTCTTCGGGATCGCCGCCGCGCTCGTCCTCGGCGACCTCTACTTCCCGGCGGGCAGCCCCACCGCCGGGGTCCTCGCCTCCTTCGCCACCTTCGCCGTCGGCTTCCTGGCCCGCCCGCTCGGCGGCATCGTCGCCGGCCACCTCGGCGACAAGCGGGGCCGCAAGCCCATGCTGGTGCTCGCGCTGACCCTGATGGGCCTGGCCACCACCGGCATCGGCCTGCTGCCGACGTACGAGACCATCGGCGTGGCCGCCCCGCTGCTGCTGGTCCTGCTCCGCGTCCTCCAGGGTGTCGCCGTCGGCGCCCAGTGGGGCGGCGCGATGCTGCTGGCCACCGAGTACGCCCCCGAGGGCAAGCGCGGCATCTACGGCAGCGTCGTCCAGCTCGGCGTCCCCATCGGCGTGGTGACCGCCAACTCGGTCTTCCTGCTGGCCGGCGCGTTCACCTCGGACTCGGCGTTCCAGGCGTGGGGCTGGCGCGTCCCGTTCCTCGTCGGCGTATTCGTCCTCGCCCTCGCCTGGTACATCCACACCCGCGTGGAGGAGACCCCCGAGTTCCGCGAGGCCGAGCGGGCGCTCGCCGAGAAGGAGAAGGGGGAGGCGGCGGCCTCGCCGCTGCGCACGATCCTCCGCCACCACCTCGGCACGGTCCTGCTCGCGGGCGGCTCCTTCGCCGTGAACACCGCGACCTTCTACATCATCATCACCGGCGTCCTCGACTACACCACCCGCGAACTCGGCATGGAGCGCGGCGCGGTGCTCACCGTCTCGCTCTGCGTGAGCCTCACCCAGCTGGTGCTGATCCCGGTCTCCGCGGCCCTCTCCGACCGCCTCGGCCGCATCCGGATCTACGCGCTCGGCGCCGTCGGCATCGCCGCCTGGGCCGTACCGATGTTCCTGCTCATCGACACCGGCTCCCTGCTGTGGCTCGCGGTCGGCACGTTCGTCGCCAGCTGCTTCCTCAGCATCATGTACGGCCCCCAGGCCGCCCTCTTCGCCGAGCTGTTCACCCCCGAGATGCGCTACACCGGCGCCTCCCTCGGCTACCAGATCGCGGCCGTCGGCGGCGGCGGACTGGCCCCGTTCGTGATGGTGCTCCTCCTGGAGGCCACCGGCACCTCGATGGCGGTCTCCGCCTACATCGTCGCCCTCTCGGTGATCGCCCTCCTGTCCATCAAGGTCCTTGCGGACAGGGCACGTTCACACTGATGCACGGGCTGGTGTGCCGGGGGAGGGGGGGAGAGAGCGCGGTGCCTGTAAATGGGCGTCCACCGCTCCCACTCAGGGGCGTGGGGAACCGCGCGACCGGCCCCACTCACCCGCACCCGGCACACCACGCAAGCCCGCCTCCACAACCGCTCACGCCGGGCTCAGCGCAGTGCCCCCACAGGGATGCCCAGCAGCTCCGCGAACGCCCCCTCACCCGCCGGCGTCACCTTCACCGCGCGCTCCGAACCGATGCGGACGCACCATCCCGCGTCGAGAGCGTGCCGGCACAGGGCGGCGCCGGCGGTGCCGGCGAGGTGGGGGCGGCGTTCGGTCCAGTCGAGACAGGCACGGGCCAGCGGCCGGCGGCCGGCGCGGTCGAGGGGGATGCCGGCGCGGGCGAACCAGGCCAGGCCCGCGTCGGTGAGGGCGAACCCGGTGTCCCGGCGCAGCAGCCCCAGCGCGCCGAACGCGTCGGTGACCGCGATGCCGAGACGTCCGGCGAGATGGTCGTAGCAGGTCCGGCCGCGGGCCATCGCGGACCCGGCGCCGGCCTCGCGCAGGCCGCGCGGTCGCCCGGCCGTCCCCGGCGGGACCTGGGCCGCCAGGTCCTCCAGCAGCTGGGCGACCCGGGCGTCGGCCAGCCGCACGTACCGGTGCCGGCCCTGGCGTTCCTCGGCGAGCAGGCCGCCCGCGACCAGCTTGCCCAGGTGTTCGCTCAGCGTCGAGGGGGCGACGCCCGCGTGCCGGGCCAGCTCACCGGCCGTCCACGCCCGCCCGTCGAGCAGCGCCAGCAGGCACGCGGCGCGCGTGGTGTCGGCGATCAGTCCGGCGAGGGCGGCGAGCCCGGCCGCCCGGCTGTTGCTGGTGGTCATACGCCCCAGCATGCGGCACCCACGGTTCGGCGGACGCCGAACCGTGCCGCGCGGACCTTCCGAACCGCGCTGCGCGGGCGCCCGAACGCGCTACGCCCGCCGGCTGAGCTCCGCGAACTGCTGGGCCAGCCCGTCCAGCAGGGCCGTCAGACCGGTCTCGAAGGCCCGCTCGTCCACCTTCTCCTGCTGCTCGGCGAGGCGGTGCGCCTGGCCGAGGTGGGGATAGTCGGCCGGGTCGTAGGCGCTGGCGTCGTCCGGGAAGCCCCCGGCGAACGAGCCGAGCGCGGAGCCCATGATGAAGTACCGCATCAGCGCGCCGATGGAGGTGGCCTGCGCGGGCGGCCACCCGGCGTCGACCATCGCGCCGTAGACCGCGTCCGCGAGCCGCAGCGCGGCCGGGCGGCGGCCGGGGCCGCGGGCGAGCACCGGGACGATGTTCGGGTGGTCGCGCAGGGCGGCGCGGTAGGAGACCGCCCAGTCGTGCAGCGCCGTCCGCCAGTCCCGGCCGTCCTCGAACATCGACAGGTCGACCTGCGCGCTCACCGAGTCCGCGACCGCCTCCAGGATCTCGTCCTTGGTCCGGAAGTGGTTGTAGAGGGACGGCCCGCTCACTCCCAGTTCGGCGGCGAGCCGCCGGGTGGAGACGGCCGCCAGGCCCTCGGTGTCCACGAGTTCCCGGGCCGTCTCGACGATCCGGTCGGTGCTGAGGAGGGGCTTGCGCGGTCGGGCCATGGCGCACATAGTAGGGCTGCGCCCGGAAACTAGCAGTGCTAATTTAAATGTGCGACTTTCAATCGATGACCTACGTGTGGGGTGACGCGCCGTGAACCTGGAGCTCAGCGAGGAACAGACCGCCGTACGGCAGCTGGCCCGGGACTTCGTGGAGCGCGAGATCGCCCCCAACGTCGTCGCCTGGGACCGCGCGGAGGAGGTCGACCGGGGCATCGTGAAGAAGCTCGGCGAGGTCGGCTTCCTCGGCCTCACCGTCGACGAGGAGTACGGCGGCTCCGGCGGCGACCACCTCGCGTACTGCCTGGTCACCGAGGAGCTGGGCCGGGGCGACTCCTCCGTGCGCGGCATCGTCTCGGTCTCCCTCGGCCTGGTCGCCAAGACCGTCGCGGCCTGGGGGAGCGAGGAGCAGAAGCGGCGCTGGCTGCCCGGGCTCACCTCCGGCGAACTCGTCGGCTGCTTCGGCCTTACCGAGCCCGGCACCGGCTCCGACGCGGGCGGCCTCGCCACCCGCGCGGTGCGCGACGGCGACGACTACGTCGTCAACGGCACCAAGATGTTCATCACCAACGGCACCTGGGCCGACGTCGTCCTGCTCTTCGCCCGCTCCACCGACGCCCCCGGCCACAAGGGCGTCAGTGCCTTCCTGGTGCCCACCGACACCCCCGGCCTGACCCGCCGCACGATCCACGGCAAGCTCGGCCTGCGCGGCCAGGCCACGGCGGAACTCGTCCTGGAGGACGTCCGCGTGCCCGCCTCCGCGATGCTGGGCGAGGAGGGCAAGGGCTTCTCGGTCGCCATGTCGGCCCTCGCCAAGGGCCGGATGTCGGTGGCGGCGGGCTGTGTCGGCATCGCGCAGGCCGCCCTCGACGCGGCCGTGCGCTACGCGGGCGAGCGCGAGCAGTTCGGCAAGTCCATCGCCCACCACCAGCTCGTCCAGGAACTGATCAGCGACATCGCCGTCGACGTCGACGCCGCCCGGCTGCTGACCTGGCGGGTCGCCGACCTGATCGACCGCGGCCTGCCGTTCGCGGTGGAGTCCTCCAAGGCCAAGCTCTTCGCCTCCGAGGCCGCCGTCCGCGCCGCCAACAACGCCCTCCAGGTATTCGGCGGTTACGGCTACATCGACGAGTACCCGGCGGGCAAGCTCCTGCGGGACGCCCGCGTGATGACCCTCTACGAGGGCACCAGCCAGATCCAGAAGCTGCTCATCGGGCGGGCGCTGACGGGGGTTTCGGCCTTCTGAGCCCGGCCCCTGCGGGCCCGCTCGTTCTGAGTACGTTTCTGAGTACGCCGGCGGATGTGGCGCGGGCCACGTCCGCCGACCCTGGTCCCCATGAGTGACAAGCAGCAGAACACGGCCGCGTTCTACGGCCAGGCCGTCGCCTCGTTCGCCGTCGCCATGGCGGCCACCGCCATCGGCATCTACCAGCTCGACGCCGACCCGTGGGTCCGCGCCTTCCTCGGGATCGCCGTCCTCTACCTCGTCACCTCCGCCTTCACGCTCGCCAAGGTCATCCGCGACCGGCAGGAGGCCGGACGGTTTCCCACCCCTCCCCAGCGGGGCGTCTAAGCGGGCGCTCAGGTTCGGCGGTATGGTGGTGCCCCTGTCAGCGAGAGGGGCGAGCGAGCGATGAGTACGGCGGAGGAGACGGCCGGCGGCGAGAGGCAGCCGTGGGCCGAGGTCACCCCTGACGCGGCCCGGCGGCTGCTGATCGCCGCCGTGGAGGCCTTCGCCGAGCGCGGCTACCACGCCACCACGACCCGCGACATCGCGGGCCGCGCCGGCATGAGCCCGGCCGCGCTCTACATCCACTACAAGACCAAGGAAGAGCTGCTGCACCGCATCAGCAGGATCGGCCACGAGAAGGCCCTGGAGATCCTGCGCACGGCGGCCCGCCGCGAGGGCACCGCGCGCGAGCGGCTGGCCGACGCCGTCGGCTCCTTCGTCCGCTGGCACGCGGGCGGCCGGACCACCGCGCGGGTCGTCCAGTACGAGCTGGACTCGCTCGGCGAGGACGCCCGCGCCGAGATCCTCGCCCTGCGCCGGCAGTGCGACGCCGAGGTGCGGCGGATCATCGAGGACGGCATGGCCTCCGGCGAGTTCGACGTGCTCGACGTCAAGGGCACCACCCTCGCCGTCCTGTCCCTGTGCATCGACGTCGCCCGCTGGTTCAACGTCGAGGGACCCTGGACCCCCGACGAGGTCGGCGCGCTCTACGCCGACCTCGTGCTGCGGATGGTGGGGGCGAAGTAGCCCCCGGCCGGGGTCAGACGTAGTAGCGGGCCACCGACTCGGCGACGCACACCGGCTTGTCGCCGCCCTCGCGCTCCACGGTGAAGGCGACGGTCACCTGGACGCCGCCGGTCACGTCCTCGACGCCGGTGATCGTCGCGGTGGCGCGCAGTCGCGAGCCGACCGGTACCGGGGCGGGGAAACGGACCTTGTTCGTCCCGTAGTTGACGCCCATCTTCACGCCCTCGACCTTGATCAGCTGCGGCCCGAACAGGGGCAGCAGCGACAGGGTCAGGTACCCGTGCGCGATGGTGGTCCCGAACGGCCCGGCGGCGGCCTTCTCCGGGTCGACGTGGATCCACTGATGATCGCCGGTGGCCTCCGCGAAGAGATCGATCCGCTTCTGGTCGATCTCCAGCCAGTCGGTGTACCCCAGCTGCTCGCCCACCGCCGACTTCAGCTCGTCGGCACCTGCGAAGATCCTCGGCTCTGCCATGTACCCGCCTCCAGGTCGCAAACTCTAAGCGACTGCTTAGCATGGTCTCCCGTGGGGCCGCTGTCAACGAAAGGCGTCGGTAGGCTTCGAGGGGTGCCCCAGATTCCAGAGAAGATCCACGAGCTCACCGTCGGCCAGCTCTCCGCTCGCAGCGGGGCCGCCGTCTCCGCCCTGCACTTCTACGAGTCCAAGGGTCTGATCAGCAGCCGCCGCACCAGCGGCAACCAGCGCCGCTACAGCCGCGACACCCTGCGCCGCGTCGCCTTCATCCGCGCCGCCCAGCGGGTCGGCATCCCGCTGGCCACCATCCGCGAGGCCCTCGCCGAACTCCCCGAGGAGCGCACACCCACCCGGGAGGACTGGGCCCGGCTGTCGGAGGCCTGGCGCTCCGAACTCGACGAACGCATCAAGCAGCTCAACCGGCTGCGCGACCACCTCACCGACTGCATCGGCTGCGGCTGTCTGTCCCTGGACTCCTGCGTCCTGTCCAACCCGGACGACGTCTTCGGCGACCACCTCACCGGCTCCCGCCTCCTCCCGGAACGCCCGGGGGCACGCGGGCGTGGCGGGCCGCGGACGCCGCAGTGCCGGGAGGACGCCGGGGAGGCCGGGGAGGCGGAGGTGGGGGCGCGCGGCTAGGGCGCCCATGCTCGAAGGCCGGGCCGAGGTCATGGCCGAGATCACGAAGCAGCAGCCGCTCGCCGGTCGCGGCAGGTCGTCGCTCGCCGGCCGCCGTGGGCGTCACCGCCCGGCGCGGGCCGCGTCGGCGTATTCGGTCAGGGAGGCTCGGACCAACTCCGCGTTGGACGCGGCCCGTCGGCCGTTCGGCAGGGTCAGGGTGTCCTCCAGGCCGATGCGGGTGGCGAGGCCGAGGTGGGCGGCGAGGCGCAGGACGGGCCAAGTGGCGGCGTTCTCGCCGTGGAGAAGGATCCGCGGTCCGTCCGGGACGACATGCCGTGCGGCGAGGGCGGACAGGAGGGCCCGGGCGGTCCGGGGTGCCGTGTCGGGGTCCGGATCCGTGATCTCCGCGAGGACGCGCAGTACCTTCGGCGCGAGGGGCGAGCGGGTGAAGCGGGTGGCTCCGTCCGTCCCGGACCAGATGCCCGCCTCGACGCCCACCCCGCGTTCCAGCAGCGCGGCGGCCAGTTCCTCGGCGCCCGGCTCGTGCCAGTTGACCGAGGCGTGGTCGGGCAGCACGGTCCAGCCGTGGACCCGCGCGAGCCGGGCGGCCGGGTCGGGCTCGGCCCACGCTCCCGTGGTCACGCCGACCGGCACCGCGACCCGCGCGCGGATCGCCTCCAGCGTCGCCGCGACCACCCGCGGGGACAGCGTGTCCCGGCCGCAGGGCGTCTTGGGGTGGACGTGCACGTCCGTGGCCCCCGCCGCGACGGCCCGCGCGGCCTCCTCCGCCAGCGCCTCCGGCGAGAGCGGTATCACCGCCCCGTCGGCGGCACCCCGGCTTCCGTTCAGACAGACCTGCACCATCCCCCGATGGTGCCAGTCCCAAAGGCGCAACGGCCCCCCGTTGCCCCCGTTCCCCCGTTGCCGTACCTCCCCGATGAACGGGGGTGCGGCATCCCCCGGCGCACCCCCCTGACTACTCCCTCACGCCGACACCAGCACCCGCCCGCGCCGGGCGTACGCCAGCGCCTCGGGGGTGAGCACGGGCCGCGGTACGAGAATCCCGCAGTCCGCGCAGACCGGTCCGGACGAGGGTTCGTGATCCAGGTCGTCCTTCCAGAACAGCCGTTCCCCGCCGCACACCGGGCACTCCGCGCCCGGTTCGCGCTCCAGTGCCGCGATCAGTTTCCGCAGCACGTCGGCCAGCGGCTCGTCGGGATGCACCCGGGGATCGTCGCACCAGGCGACTCCGAAGCCGCCCCAGGTCATCCGGTGCCAGTCGTCCACACTGCCCGGCCTGCGCAGGCCGTCGTGCTTCTCCTTCCTGCGGCGTTCGGCGAACTCCACCTCGTAGGCGAGCCACACCGCCCGCGCCTCCTCCAGCTCCTCCAGCGCGGCCACGAGCCGCGCCGGATCCGGGGAGCGGTCCTCCGGGTCGAATCCGGCCCGGGAGCACAGATGGTCCCAGGTCGCCCGATGCCCGTAAGGGGCGAACCGCTCCAGGCACTTGCGCAGCGAGTAGCGCCGTAGCGCCAGATCGCACCGTGGATCGCGTACCTGTCTCGCCAGACTCCGGAAACCGGCCATCGCCCTGCACCTCCGTCACACCTGAACCTGTACTTCGGTCACTTCGGCGTCGTCGTACGGACGTCGCCGAATAGACGTATCGACACGCGATTCGGCTCCCTTCGGGGCCATCCGATTTCCGATGGCCGCCATAAGCGGGCCCGGCGGCACCCGAAGGTGACGCATGTTCATCTTCAAACTCGGGGATACCGGCGGTAACGACCGGCCCACCCCCCGTCGGGAGGAGCTGCCTTGCCACGACGCACCCCACGCAATGTGCTCGACAGACTGAGAACTCCCCACGGATTCCCCGGGTTCCTGAAGAGAGCGTCCATATGCGTTCTCGTTGCCGGACTTTTGGTTCCGCTTTCCCCGGCCACCGCCCCCGCGGCCACCCCGCACACCCCGGCCACCGCTCTCGCGGACGCCCCCGCGGCCACCGTGGACGACCACTGCGGCGGCCGGTGCTCCGACATCCTGACGCCGGGCCAGAACGGCAACGCCACCCTCGCCCAGATCCTCCTCCACCAGGCCTTCGGTACCCGGCCCGCGCACTCCGACGACCAGCTCGGGCCCTACGCCGACCTCGCGGCCCGCTACCCGGGCCTCACCGACGCGACCGTCGACACCTTCTTCAACGACGCCTCGTTCGGCGTCCCCGCCGACCAGGTCGCCTCCACCGTCCGGCCCGCCGGGCGCACCGACGTGACGATCGTCCGCGACAGGAAGACCGGCGTGCCGCACATCACCGGCACCACCCGCTACGGCACCGAGTTCGGCGCCGGCTGGGCGGCGGCCGAGGACCGGCTGTGGCTGATGGACGTCTTCCGGCACGTCGGGCGGGGCCGGTTGACCCCGTTCGCGGGCGGCGCCGCCGCCAACCAGGGCCTGGAGCAGGAGTTCTGGCGCAACGCGCCCTACACCGAGGCCGAGCTCCAGGCGCAGATCGACAGCGCCGCCGCCGCGCACGGCGAACGCGGCCGGCAGGCCCTCGCCGACGTGCGCGCCTACGTCGACGGCATCAACGCCTACATCGACGCCGCCGACCGCGCCCGCACCTTCCCCGGCGAGTACGTCCTGACCGGCCACAAGGACTCCGTCACCAACGCCGGCACCATCGAGCGCTTCAAGCCCACCGACCTGGTGGCCCTGGCCTCCGTCATCGGCGCGCTCTTCGGCTCGGGAGGCGGCGGCGAGGTGAACAACGCGCTCTCCCTGCTCGCCGCCCAGTCGAAGTACGGCGTCGCCGAGGGCACCGAGGTCTGGGAGTCCTTCCGGATGCGCAACGACCCCGAGGCCGCCCTCACCGTCCGCGACGGCAGCTTCCCCTACGCCGTCAGGCCTGCCGAGCCGCAGGGCCGCGCCCTGCCCGACCCGGGCTCGGTGACCCGCGAACCGCTGGTGTACGACCGCACGGGCGCCGCCACCGGACCGAACGCCGCCGACGCCTCCGCCGACGCCGCCGCGCACGCCGTCAGCTCCGCCCGGCGCGGCATGTCCAACGCCCTGGTGGTGAGCGGCGAGCACACCGCGAGCGGCCACCCGATCGCCGTCTTCGGCCCGCAGACCGGCTACTTCGCGCCCCAGCTGCTGATGCTCCAGGAACTCCAGGGCCCCGGCATCAGCGCCCGCGGCGCCTCCTTCGCGGGCCTGAGCTTCTACGTCGAGCTGGGCCGCGGCCGGGACTACGCGTGGAGCGCGACCACCTCCGGCCAGGACATCATCGACACCTACGCCGTCGAACTGTGCCAGGACGACCACCACTACCTGTACCGGGGCGCCTGCGTCCCGATGGAGAAGGCGGAGCGGCGGAACGCCTGGAAGCCGACCGTAGCCGACGGCACCGCGGCCGGCTCGTACACGATGCGGGTCTGGCGGACGAAGTACGGCCCCGTCACCCACCGCGCGACCGTCGGCGGCAAGAAGGTCGCCTACACCACCCTGCGCTCGTCCTTCCTGCACGAGGCCGACTCGATCGTCGGCTTCCAGATGCTGAACGACCCGTCCTACGTGACCGGACCCGAGAGCTTCCAGAGAGCGGTGCAGCACATCAACTACACCTTCAACTGGTTCTACGCCGACTCCGGGCACACCGCGTACTACAACAGCGGCGACAACCCGGTCCGCGCGGCCGGCGTCGACGCCGAGTTCCCGGTGTGGGCCCGGCCCGCCCACGAGTGGCGGAACTGGGACCCGGCGGCCAACACCGCCGACCACACCCCGCCGTCCGAGCACCCGAACTCGATAGACCAGGACTACTACGTCTCCTGGAACAACAAACCGGCCCGCGACTACCCCTCGGCGCCCTGGGGCAACGGCCGGGTCCACCGCGGCGACCTGCTCGACGACCGGGTGGAGAAGCTGGTCCGGGCCGGCGGGGTGACCCGCGCGTCCCTGGTGAGGGCGATGGCCGAGGCGGGCCTCACCGACCTGCGCGCCGAGCGGGTGCTGCCGAACCTGCTCAGGGTCATCGACGGCGCGCCCGTCACCGACCCGGCCGCAGCGGCGGCCGTGAGCAGGCTCAAGGCGTGGCTGTCCGCCGGGGCGACCCGCACCGAGACCTCACCGGGCGCGAAGGCCTACGCCCACGCGGAGGCGATCCGGATCCTGGACGCCTGGTGGCCGCTGCTGGTGAGGGCCGAGTTCGAACCCGGCCTCGGCAGCGAGCTGTACGCCGCCTTCACCGCCGACCTGCCCGTCGACGAGCCGCCGTCCGCCGCCCACGGCCCGACCGGCGCCCACGCCGGCAGCGCCTTCCAGTACGGCTGGTGGAGCTATGTCGACAAGGACGTCCGCGCGGTGCTCGGTGACCGCGTGGAAGGGCCCCTCGGGGACCGATACTGCGGCGGCGGCAGCCTCACCGCCTGCCGGGACACCCTGCTCGCCACCCTGAAGGCGGCGGCCGGCCGGACCGCCGCCCAGGTCTACCCCGGCGACGAGCACTGCGCGGCGGGCGACCAGTGGTGCGCCGACGCGATCATCCACCGCGAGCTGGGCGGCATCGGCCACCGCACGGTCGGATGGCAGAACCGGCCGACGTATCAGCAGGTCGTGGAGTTCACGTCACACCGGTGAGCCGCACACCGGTGAGCCGCACGCCGTGAGTTGTGGGCCGGTGCATTGTGGGCCGGCGGCGGGTCGGCGGACGCGATCCGCCGCCGGAACCGGCCGGACCGGCTCAGTACAGCAGGTACTCCTCCCGCACCTCACGGAAGGCCGCCAGCTCCGCGCCCCAGTCCGCGACCACGTCGTCCACGCCTGCCCCCGCGTCGATCAGGGTGCGGACCCGGGTCGAGCCGGTCAGTTTGTCGATCCAGTTGTCCGGCCGCCACGCGAAGCCCGGCCAGACCCGCTTGGCGGTCACCAGCAGGCCGATGCCGGTGCGGACCGGGTCGTAGGCCGCCCGGTCGTGGACGTGGATCTGCACGCCGCCGACCGTCTTGCCCTGGAACTTGGAGAAGGTGGGCGCGAAGTAGGCCTCCCGGAAACGCACTCCGGGCAGGCCGAGGTCGTTCGCCGCGGCGGCCCAGCGGCCGTCGACGCCCTCCGCGCCGAGCAGTTCGAACGGGCGCGTGGTGCCCCGGCCCTCGGAGAGGTTCGTGCCCTCGAACAGACACGTCCCGGCGTAGACGAGGGCGGTGTCGGGGGTCGGCATGTTCGGGCTCGGCGGCACCCACGGCAGTCCCGTGGCGTCGTGGAAGTCCCGCCGCTTCCAGCCCGTCATCCGTACGACGTCCAGCGGCACCGGCGAGGTCAGGAACTCCCCGTTGAACAGCCGGGCCAGCTCGCCGACCGTCATCCCGTGCGCCTGGGCGATGGGCTCGCGGCCGACGAACGTCGCGAACTCCTTGTGTAGCACCGGGCCTTCGGCGGAGCGGCCGGTGACCGGGTTCGGCCGGTCCAGGACGACGACGCGCTTGCCGGCGAGGGCGGCTGCCGCCATGCAGTCGTACAGCGTCCAGATGTACGTGTAGAAGCGGGCGCCGACGTCCTGGATGTCGAAGAGGACGGTGTCCACGCCGGAGGCGGTGAAGATGTCGGCGAGGGCGCGGCCGCTCTTGAGGTACGTGTCGTAGACCGGCAGGCCGGTGGCCGGGTCGTCGTAGCGGCCCTCGGAGCCGCCGGCCTGGGCGGTGCCGCGGAAGCCGTGCTCGGGGCCGAAGACGGCGGTGAGGTTCACCCGGTCGTCGGCGTGCATGACGTCCACGATGTGGCGGGCGTCGCGGGTGATGCCGGTGGGGTTGGTGACGATGCCGACCCGCTCGCCGCGGAGGATGTCGTATCCGTCCTTGACGAGGCGTTCGAAGCCGGTGCGCAGGCGGTGGCCCTGCGGGGCCGCGCTCGCCGTGGCCGTGGCGGTGGCGGTCGCGGTGAGTGCTGCGGTGCCGGCCAGGACAGTGCGTCTGGACACGTTCATGCGGTGACCTCCGGTGGTGTGGAGTGCTCCCGCAGGGAGTGTGGCAGGGCGCGGGCCCGGTGAGTGGTTGCTCGCGCAGTTCCCCGCGCCCCGAAGGTGGGGTTCCTTGCCCTTCCTTTCGACATACCGACTGGTTAGTCTGTCCTTTCGCGGGGGCTGAGCCTGCTTGTGTCGCGTCGAAGGAGACCGATGGTGGAAGCCGTGCAGGGTGCGGGAGTCGTGGTCACCGGGGCCGGTGGCGGGATCGGGGCCGCGTTGGCGCGGCGGTTCGCCGCCGAGGGGGCCCGGGTCGTGGTGAACGATCTGGACGCCGAGAAGGCCAAGGCCGTCGCCGAGGAGGTCGGCGGCATCGCCGTGCCCGGGGACGCCTCCGCGATCGTCGACGAGGCACGGGACGCGCTCGGCGGCGTCGTGGACGTGTACTGCGCCAACGCCGGGGTCGCCTCCGGGGGTTCGGAAGCCGCCGGAGAGGACGTGTGGGCGCTCGCCTGGGACGTCAACGTCATGGCGCACGTCCGGGCGGCGCACGCGCTGCTGCCCGACTGGCTGGAGCGGGGCGGCGGGCGGTTCGTGTCGACCGTGTCGGCGGCCGGGCTGCTCACCATGATCGGGGCCGCGCCCTACAGCGTCACCAAGCACGGGGCGTACGCCTTCGCCGAGTGGCTGTCGCTGACGTACCGCCACCGGGGTGTGAAGGTGCACGCGATCTGCCCGCAGGGCGTGCGCACCGACATGCTCACCGCCAGCGGCAGCGCCGGGGAACTCGTCCTCCAGCCGACCGCGATCGAGCCCGAGGCGGTCGCGGACGCGCTGTTCGCCGGGATCGAGGAGGACCGGTTCCTGATCCTGCCGCACCCGGAGGTCGCCGGGTACTACCAGGCGCGGGCCGCCGATCCCGACCGCTGGCTGGGCAACATGAACCGCCTCCAGCAGAAGTGGGAGGCGGCGCGGTGAGCCCCCGTTACGCCGACAAGCCCTGGCTGGACCTGCTCGAAGACGCCCAGAAGGCGCCCGTCAGCCCGGCGGACTCCCTGGTGCACGCCCTGCGGCGCGCCGTCGCCGAGGCGCCCGAGCGGACCTTCCTCGCCTACTTCGACGGGCGGCTGAGCTACCGGGAGGCCGACGAGCTGAGCGACTCGGTCGCCGGGCATCTCGCCGCCCGGGGGCTGGAGCGCGGCGACCGGGTCGCCGTGCTGCTGCAGAACTCGCCGCACTTCGTGCTCGCCGTGCTGGGCGCCTGGAAGGCGGGCGCGGTCGTGGTGCCGGTGAACCCGATGTACAAGTCGGGCGAGGTGTCCCATGTGCTGCGGGACGGCGAGGTCGCGGCGCTCATCTGCTCCGACCGGGCCTGGGAGACGTATCTGCGCGACACCGCGAAGGACTCGCCGGTGCGGATCGTGCTCACCGGGTGCGAACTGGACTTCCAGACGCGCGGGGACGACCGCGTGCTGAGCTTCGAGCGGCTGCCGCTCGCCGGCGACGCCGACGACCTCACGGCCGTCGCCCGCGCGGGCCACAAGGCGCCCGAGGGGCGCGACCCGGGCCCGGATGACGTGGCGCTGATCAGCTACACCTCCGGGACCAGCGGCACGCCCAAGGGCGCCACCAACGCGCACGGCAACATCATGCACAACGCCGAGCGGCAGCGGACCGGGCTCGGGCTGCCCGAGGCGCCGGTGTACTTCGCGCTGGCGCCGCTGTTCCACATCACCGGCATGGTCTGCCAGTTCGGCGCCTGTCTGAACAGCGCGGGCACGCTGGTGCTGGCGTACCGGTTCGAGGCGGGCGTGGTGCTCGACGCGTTCGCCGAGCACCGGCCGCACTACACGGTCGGCCCCTCCACGGCCTTCATGGCGCTGGCCGCGCACCCGTCCGTCACCCGGGACCACTTCTCCTCCTTCCGGGTGATCTCCTCCGGCGGGGCCCCGCTGCCGCCCGCCCTGGTGGAGAAGTTCCGGGCCGGCTTCGGGCCGTACATCCGCAACGGCTACGGCCTCACCGAGTGCACCGCGCCCTGCGCCTCCGTGCCGCCCCACCTGGAGGCGCCCGTCGACCCGGCGTCCGGGACGCTCGCCGTGGGCCTGCCCGGGCCCGACACGATCGTGCGGATCGTCGACGAGCGGGGCCGGGAGGTGCCCTTCGGGGAGCAGGGCGAGATCGTGGTCCGCGGACCGCAGGTCGTGCCCGGCTACTGGCGGCGGCCCGACGCCACCGCCGAGACCTTCCCGGACGGCGAGCTGCGCACCGGGGACATCGGGTTCATGGACGAGCGGGGCTGGCTGTACGTCGTCGACCGCAAGAAGGACATGATCAACGCGTCCGGGTTCAAGGTGTGGCCGCGCGAGGTCGAGGACGTGCTCTACACGCACCCGGCGGTGCGCGAGGCGGCCGTCGTCGGGGTGCCCGACGGCTACCGCGGGGAGACCGTCAAGGCGTACATCAGCCTCCGTCCGGGCGCCGCGGCGGACCCGGAGGAACTGGCCGCGTACTGCAAGGAGAGACTGGCCGCCTACAAGTACCCGAGGCAGGTGGAGGTCCTGCCCGACTTGCCGAAGACGGCAAGTGGGAAGATCCTCCGTCGGGAACTGCGTTCCCGCACGCGGGACAATCGGTAAGGCAACACGGAAAGGCAGGTGGCGGCAGTGCCCAGGACGACGGACGGAGACGGGACTCCTGTGCCGCAGCGGCTGCTGGCCGCCGCCACCCGGCTCTTCGCGGAGCAGGGTTACGACCGCACCTCGGTGCAGGAGATCGTGGAGGCGGCCGGTGTCACCAAGGGGGCGCTGTACCACTACTTCGGCTCCAAGGACGACCTCCTGCACGAGGTCTACGCGCGCGTGCTGCGGCTCCAGCAGGAGCGTCTCGACACCTTCGCGGACGCCGACGAGCCGGTGGAGAAGCGGGTGCGGGACGCGGCGGCGGACGTCGTGGTCACCACGATCGAGAACCTGGACGACGCGTCCATCTTCTTCCGCTCCATGCACCATCTCAGCCCCGAGAAGAACAAGCAGGTGCGCGCCGAGCGGCGGCGCTACCACGAGCGCTTCCGCGCGCTGATCGAGGAGGGCCAGGAGGCGGGCGTCTTCTCCAAGGCGACCCCGGCGGACCTGGTGGTCGACTACCACTTCGGATCGGTGCACCACCTGTCCACCTGGTACCGGCCCGACGGCCCGCTCACCCCCCAGCAGGTCGCCGACCACCTGGCGGACCTGCTGCTGCGGGCGCTGCGGCCGTAGGCGACGGCACGAGCGCCGCGGGCCGCGGCCAAGAGCACGAGTGAGGGGCGGTCGCCCGGGCGACCGCCCCTCACGCATGTCTCAGGCGTACTTCTTCAGCTCCCTGCGTGCCAGCGACCGCTGGTGCACCTCGTCCGGGCCGTCGGCGATCATCAGGGTGCGGGCGCCGGCGTACAGCTCGGCCAGCGGGAAGTCCTGGCTGACGCCGCCCGCGCCGTGCAGCTGGATCGCCTTGTCGAGGATGTCGACGACCGCGCGGGGCGTGGCGATCTTGATGGCCTGGATCTCGGTGTGGGCGCCCCGGTTGCCGACGGTGTCCATCAGCCAGGCCGTCTTCAGCACCAGCAGCCGCAGCTGCTCGACCGTCACGCGCGCGTCGGCGATCCAGTTGTGGATCACGCCCTGCTGGGCCAGCGGCTTGCCGAACGCCTCACGGGAGACGGCCCGCCGGCACATCAGCTCGATCGCCCGCTCGGCCATGCCGATCAGCCGCATGCAGTGGTGGATCCGGCCGGGGCCGAGCCGGGCCTGGGCGATGGCGAAGCCGCCGCCCTCCTCGCCGATCAGGTTCGACACCGGCACGCGCGCGTGGTCGAAGATCACCTCGGCGTGGCCGCCGTGCCAATGGTCCTCGTAGCCGAAGACCTGCATGGCGCGCTTGACGGTGACGCCGGGGGTGTCGCGGGGGACCAGGACCATGGACTGCTGGCGGCGGATGTCCGGACCGTCCGGGTCGGTCTTGCCCATCACGATGAAGATCTTGCAGTCCGGGTTCATCGCCCCGGAGATGTACCACTTGCGGCCGGTGATGACGTACTCGTCGCCGTCCCGCTCGATGTGGGTGGTGATGTTGGTGGCGTCGGAGGAGGCCACCTCCGGCTCGGTCATCGCGAACGCCGAGCGGATCTCGCCCGCCAGCAGCGGCTGAAGCCACTGCTTCTTCTGCGCCTCGTCCCCGAACTGGGCGAGGACCTCCATGTTGCCGGTGTCCGGCGCCGCGCAGTTCGTGGCCGTGGGCGCGAGCTGTGGGGAGCGGCCGGTGATCTCGGCGAGCGGGGCGTACTGGAGGTTGGTGAGGCCGGCGCCGTACTCGGCGTCGGGCAGGAACAGGTTCCACAGCCCCTGCCGCTTCGCCTCCGCCTTCAGGTCCTCCACCACGGCCGGGGTCTCCCACGGCGAGGCCAGCCGCTGCCGCTGCTCGTGGGCGACGGCCTCCGCCGGGTGGACGTACTCGTCCATGAAGGCGAGCAGCTTGGCGCGCAGCTCCTCGGTGCGCGCGTCGAACGCGAAGTCCATGTGTCCTCAGCCTTCCCGCAGGGTCGACAGACCGTGGTCGATGAAGACCGGCACCAGATCGCCGATGCGGTCGAAGCCGCGCCCGACCGTCTGGCCCAGCGTGTACCGGTAGTGGATGCCCTCGAGGATCACGGCGAGCTTGAACCAGGCGAACGCCGTGTACCAGGAGACCGCGGACACGTCGCGCCCCGAGCGCGCGGCGTACCGCTCGATCAGTTCGGCCGGGGCCGGGTGGCCCGGGGCCTCGGCGGTCGTGGAGACGGGGGAGTCGGGCAGGCTCAGCGGCATGCTGTACATCACCAGCAGGCCCAGGTCGGTCAGCGGGTCGCCGAGGGTGGACATCTCCCAGTCGAGGATCGCCCGGATCCGGTCGTCGTCGCCGATGAGAACGTTGTCCAGGCGGTAGTCGCCGTGCACCACGGCCGGGGCGGGGGAGCGGGGCAGGTCGCGGCCGAGCGCGGCGTGCAGCTCGTCGATGCCGGGCAGGTCGCGGTTGCGGGAGGCGTCGAGCTGCTTGCCCCAGCGGCGCAGCTGGCGGTCCAGGAAGCCCTCGGGCCGGCCGAAGTCGTCGAGCGCCACCGCGGCGGGGTCGACGGCGTGCAGCTCGACGAGGGTGTCCACCAGGCCGAGCACCACGTCGCGGGTGCGCTCGGGGCCCAGCGGGGCGAGCTGGTCGGCGGTGCGGTACGGGGTGCCGTCGACGAACTCCATCACGTAGAAGGGCGCGCCGAGCACCTCCTCGTCCTCGCACAGCAGCACCAGGCGCGGCACCGGGACGTTCGTCGGGTGCAGGGCGTCGATCACGCGGTGCTCGCGCTTCATGTCGTGCGCGGTGGCCAGGACGTGGCCGAGCGGGGGGCGGCGTACGACCCACTTGCCGGTGCCGTCGGTGACGGTGTAGGTGAGGTTCGACCGCCCGCCCTCGATCAGCCGGCCGGTCAGGGGGCCCTGCACGAGACCGGGGCGCTCACGGTCGAGCAGGGCGCGCAGCCGGTCCGGGTCGAGGCCTGGCGGGTGGTCGGGACTCATCGTCGCTCCTACGGACGGGTGAACTGGTCCCGACTCATGATGCCGACCGGTCGGTATGCCGTCCAGTGGGCGGAGTGAACGTGATCAGAGCCACGATAGGCGGACGGCTCCCCGCGTGGGTACGAGGAGCCGTTCCGAAGGGATGCCGGGCCGGGGTTTCCGGGGCGGTGGTGCCGGGGCCGAAGTGGCGCCGCGGCTCAGTGGTCGTCCCAGTGGCCCTCGTGCTCGGCGTGCCGGTGCCCGTCGTGGAGGTAGTCGATGTGGTCGCCGTGCAGGACCGTGTCGTGACCGCAGTCCTCGCCGTGGCGGTGGTCGTGGTCCGGGTGGGTGGTGTGCGCGTCGGCCTCGCACTCGTCCCAGTGGCCGCCGTGCTCCCGGTGCAGATGACCGTTGTGGGCGTAGTCGACGTGGTCGCCGTGCGGGACCTCGGTGTGTCCGCAGTCCGGGCCATGGGCGTGGGGGTGGGCCTGGTGTTCCTGGTGGAGGGTCGTCATGGGGCTCACTTCCGTTGAGGGCGCAGAAGAGGGACATTCCCGGCAATCAAGGTTGCATGACGTCCGCGTACCCCGCAGTGTCGGCGGCATGAGAGCGATCAGTTACCGCCGATACGGCGGAGCCGAGGTGCTGGAGTACGGCGAGCTGCCCGAGCCCAAGGTGGGGCCCGACGCGGTACTCGTGAAGGTGCGGGCGGCGGCCGTCAACCCCGTCGACTGGAAGTGCCGCGAGGGATATCTGGACGGGATCCTCGAGCCCGTGTTCCCCGTGGTGCCCGGGTGGGACGTCTCGGGGGTCGTCGTAAGGCCCGGGCCGGCCGTCGCCGAGTTCTCCCCCGGCGACGAGGTGCTGGGATACGTCCGCGAGGACTTCCTGTCCCGGGGCACCTTCGCCGAGTACGTCGCCGCCCCCTTGCGCACCCTCGCCCGCAAGCCGAGCGGCCTCTCCTTCGAGGAGGCGGCCGGGCTGCCGCTGGTGGGCCTGACCGCCTACCAGACGCTGGTGAAGGTGCTCCAGGTCAAGCCCGCCGAGACCGTGCTGGTGCACGCGGCGGCCGGCGGGGTCGGCTCGATCGCCGTCCAGCTCGCCCGGCACCTGGGCGCCCGGGTGATCGGTACGGCGAGCGAGGCCAACCACGACTTCGTCCGCTCCCTGGGCGGCGAGCCCGTGACCTACGGCGACGGACTGGCCGAGCGGGTGCGCGCGCTCGCGCCCGGCGGGGTCGACGCGGTGTTCGACACCGTCGGCGGCGACGCGCTCCGGGCCTCCACGAACGTGCTGGCCCCCGAGGGGCGTATGGCCTCCATCGCGGACGGCGACGTCGTCGACTACGGCGGCCGCTACTACTTCGTCCGCCCCGACGCGGCCGACCTCACCCACCTCGCCGGCCTCGCGGACCGCGGCGTGATCAGCGTCCACGTCTCGCGTACGTTCCCCCTGGCCCGGGCCGCGGACGCGCACCGCCTCAGCGAGGAGGGACGCACGCGGGGGAAGATCGTGGTGACGGTGGAGCAGTGAGGCCGCGGCTCCGGCGCGGAGGCTTCCGGCGGGCTCAGAGGATCAGGGCCGTCGCGCAGATGGCCAGGGCCACCGTGCACAGGGCCGCCGTCGCCGCGTGGCGCGGGGGCAGGGCCGGCGGGCGGGCGGTCCTGGTGAGGGTGCGGATGCGGTGGTGGGCCAGGAGGAGGAAGGCCAGCCAGAGCGCGAAGCAGAGGGCGCAGGCGAGGACGGCCGGGGTGGTCGGGCCCTCGTGCAGGGTGGTCCGCACGGCGAGTACCGCGGCGACGGTCAGGGAGAGGGTCGTACGCCGCCAGGCCAGCCGGGTGCGTTCGGGCTGGAGCCCCGGGTCCCGCTCCCCGGGCGCCGCCCCGCTCACCCTTCCCAGCCGAACAGCACGACCACGACCATCGCCATGGCCACGACCGCGACGACCAGGCTGAGCAGCGCGGGGAACCGGGACACGGGCAGGTCCTCGCCGCGCCGCATGGCCCGCTCGCAGCGGATCCAGTGGTTGACCGCGCGCAGCGAGCAGAGCACGCCCGCCGCCAGCAGCGCCAGGGCCAGTCCGATCCGCCAGCCCCAGCGCAGGTCCGGCAGGAACTGGTCCACCGCGAAACCGCCGCCGATCAGCGCGAGCGCGGTGCGCAGCCACGCGAGGAAGGTGCGTTCGTTGGCCAGCGAGAACCGGTAGTCGGGGGTGCCGCCCTCGTCCCGGACCCGGGCGGGGGCGAACCACAGACGGACGTTCCGCAGGACTTCGATCACCCGTACGACAGTACCGGGAGGGGATCGTCGCGGCAGGTCAGTGCGCCGACCGGTGGGCGCGCAGCCGCTCGTAGGCGGCGAGGCCGTCCGGGACCCACTCCCACTCGGTCAGCCGCCGCGCCAGCTCGGCCTCCGGCAGGAAGGCGTGCCAGGCGACCTCCTCCACCTGGGGGCGGACCGGGAGGTCGCAGCGGACCTCGTAGACGGCGGACCACCAGGACAGGCCGGCGCCGTTGTCGTAGAGGAACGTGAACAGCCGGCGCGGGCGCGGCAGGCCGCTCACGCCCAGCTCCTCCTCGGCCTCGCGCAGCGCGGCGTCGTCGTAGGACTCGCCCGCGCCCACCACTCCGCCGACGAACATGTCGTACAGCGAGGGGAAGACCAGCTTGGTCGGCGTGCGCCGGTGGACGAAGATCCGGTCCTGCGCGTCGCGCGCCTGGATGAACACACAGCGGTGCCGCAGGCCCTTCGCGTAGACCTCACCGCGCGGGCGCCGCCCGATGACGCGGTCGTTCTCGTCGACGATGTCCAGGATCTCGTCCGCAGCGCTCATGGGCCCATCCAAGCAGGCCCGGTGCGTCCTCCGGCAGGGCGGGCCGCGGCACCCGTCTCAGGGGCCGGCCGCGGCACCCGTCTCAGCCCGTCTGCAGGGCGACCCGTGCCGGGGCGACGGAGCCCTGGGGGAGGGCCGGGTGCATGCCGAGGAGGAGGATGCCGCCGACCACGGCCGTCAGACCGGCGGCCTGCCCGGCGAGGGCCGCGGCGTCGGTGTGCAGCCGGTCGCCGAGGAAGCCGACGCCGCAGAGGATGCCGGCCAGCGGCTGCGCGGCGGTCAGGGCGGGCAGCGACTTGCGCAGCGGGGCGGTCTCGAAGGCGCTCTGGACCAGGATCAGCCCGGTCACGCCCAGCACCAGCACGGCGTACGGCTGCCAGCCGGTCAGCAGCTCCGGCCACCCGCCGGCGGCGAACCGCTGCCCGCTCTCCCGGGTCAGCGCGTCCTGCACGCCGTAGAGCAGCCCCGCCGCCACCGCGAGCAGCACCGGCGCGGAGCCGAGGCGGGCGCGGCGGGCGTATCCGGTCAGCAGCAGTGCCGTACCGACCATCAGGCCGATGATCAGCCAGTGCCGCACCGGATCGGCGACCGCGTGGCCGCCGCGCGGCTCGCCGGCCACCAGGAACGCGGCCACGCCGCCCGCGAGCAGCGCCAGCCCCAGCCAGCCCTGGCGGCCGAGCGGCTGCCGGGTGCGGCGCCGGGACAGGGCGAGGGCGAAGAGCAGGTTGGTGGCGAGCAGGGGCTCCACGAGGGAGATCTCGCCCTGGCCGAGGGCCACCGCGCCGAGGGCCATGCCCACGGCCATCAGACCGATACCGCCCAGCCAGCTGGGCACCTTCGCCAGGTCCAGCAGCAGGCGCGGCGAGAGGAAGTCCGCGAGGGGTGCGCGCTGGGCCGCGTTCTGCTGGAGGACGAAGCCGAACCCCAGGCAGCAGGCGGCGCTCAGGGCGAGCACCAGAACCGTGATGGACAAGCCGCTCCCTGGGTGATCATTCGGCAGTGCCGGGCAAATGGGACGCTTCCGGCCATGCTGAGCGGTGCGGCGAGGCTGCGCTATGACGCACGTCACATCGGGTGAGGGGGCGGGCGGGGGCGCACTCCGTCCACCTGCGCAAGTCCCCTGAGTGTGAACGGCGTTGACGCGTGTCATGTGTCAGCGGCGCTTGACGAAGAGCCTTGGCTGGGGGTTTGCTGTGCGTGATCGCCTGATGGCGGAGCACGTCCGAGCGGCCCCGGGTCGCCCCCCGACCCTCCCCGGCCGGCCCCGAACCAGTCCCCAGCCAGTCCGACCCGTCCTGCGTCAGCCCCGAGTCAACCCAGAGAAAGCCCCGAGGAACCTCCGAGGTGTCCCCGCCCCCGCCTCCTCTCGGCCGCGGTCGCAAGCGCGACCGGGGTCTCGACTCGGCTCTCGACGACACCGACCTCACCACCGCCCGCGCCGCGCTGGCGCAGGGGCGCTGGCAGGCGGCCCGCTCCCTGCTCGCCCGCACCGGCGACGACTGGGACCGGCGCGGACACCGGGTCACCGTGCTCGCCCACGAGCCGTACACCGCCGCCTGGGCCCGTGAGTGGCTGCTCGCCGAACCCGACTCCGCCGACGCCTCCGTGCTGCTCGCCGTGGCCCAGGTCTGGCGGGCGCTGCGCGGCAAGGAGAAGCCGGACCGGGTCCGCGACGCCTGCCGTGCCGCCGCCGCCCGGATGCCCGCCGACCCCACCCCCTGGCTCGGCCTGCTCCTGCTCGAACGTCACCTCGGCGACCAGGAGGAGGTCGTACGGACCTTCGAGCAGGTCCGCGCCCGCTACGCCGACCACCACCACGCCCACCACCTGATGGTCGCCCGGCTCGCCGAGCGGCGCGCCGACGCGGGCCCCGACCCGCTGCACGAGGTGTACGACTTCGCCGCCTGGGCCGCCGAGCAGGCCCCGGCCGACTCGCCGCTGGCGATCCTCCCGGTGGTCGCCCACGCCGAGCGGTACCGGGTGCTGGCCGCGCACGGCTTCGAGCCCGCCGACCCGGCCGCCTCCGGGCACTGGGTCGGCCGCCGCGCCCGGCAGGTGATGAAGGCCGCCTTCGACTGGTGGCTGGAGTGGGAGCACGACGGCCATCCGCGCCGCCTCGTCGACCTGAACTTCCTCGCCCACGCCAAGTACTGCGAGGGCCGGGGCGCCGAGGCCGCCGCCCTGTTCCACCGCATCGGCGAGCACGCCACCCCGGAGCCGTGGTCCTACCCGGACCGCGACCCGCTCGCCGCCTTCCGGGCCGCCCGGGACCGGGCGCTCGGCACGGGGTGATCCCGACCCGCCACCCCTCGCACCCGGCCCCGCACCGCCCCTTACACACGCCTCCGACAAGCCCTCTTCCGTTCGCCCCCGACAGCCCTCTTCCGTTCGCCCCCGACAGCCCTCTTCCGTTCGCCCCCGACAGCCCCCTTCCGTACGCCCCCGACAGCCCTCACAGCCTCATCCCCGACAGCAAGGACGGTCTCGACATGACGACGGGCAGTTCGCCTACGAGAACGAGCACGAGCGGCACCGCCGGCGCCGACGGCATCAGCACCTTCAAGGGCGAGGAGCGCGCCCTGCGCGCCGACCGGCTCGGCACGGGCGGCCTGCTGCTCTCCGTGCTCGCGGCGACCGCCCCCCTGATGGTGGTCGCGGGTGTCATGCCCACCACATTCGCGGTGATGGGGATCGTCGGCCAGCCGCTCCTCTTCGTCATCCTCGGTGTCGTGCTGGTCCTCTTCGGCATCGGCTACGCCGAGATGAGCCGGCACGTCCACAACGCGGGCGCCTTCTACGCCTACATCTCCCGCGGCCTCGGCGGCACCGCCGGCGCCGCCGCCTCCCTCGTCGCCCTGGTCGCCTACAACGCGCTCCAGGTCGGCATCTACGGCATCTTCGGCTTCGAGGTCGCCGGGCTCTTCGCCACCTACGCCGAGATCGAGATCGCCTGGTGGATCCCCGCGCTGGCCGCCGTCGCCGTCGTCGGTGCGCTCGGCTGGCTGAAGATCGACGTCAACGCGCGCGTGCTCGGTGTGCTGCTGCTGATCGAGCTGGCGCTGGTCGTCATCTTCGACGTGGCCGCCGTCGCCGACCCAGGCCCGCAGGGACTGTCGCTCGCCGCCTTCGACCCCGGCACCCTCTCCGGCGCGGGCGTCGGCACCGCCCTGTGCTTCTGCATCGCCGCCTTCACCGGCTTCGAGCAGGCCCCCGTGTACGCCGAGGAGACCAGCCGCCCGCACATCCTGGTGCCGCGCGTGATGTTCCTCGCCGTGGGCTTCGTCGCCGTCTTCTTCGCCCTCAGCTCCTGGGCGCTCACCGTCGCCACCGGCCCGGACCACATCGTCGGCACCGCGCAGAAGCAGAGCGCCGGACTGCTGTTCTTCCTCACCGAGTCCCGCCTCGGCGGCACCTTCACCGACGTGCTGCACGTCCTCTTCGTGACCGGCATGTTCGCCGCGCTGCTCAGCTTCCACAACGTCGTCGCCCGGTACGCCTTCGCCATGGGCCGCGAGGGACTGCTGCCGCGCGCCTTCGGCCGGACCAGGGGCGCCAGCGGCGCGCCCGGCACCGGCTCGCTGCTCCAGACCGTCGTCTCCGGCGTGATCGTCATCGCCTTCGCGATCGCCGACGACAAGCCCGCCGGCGATCCGACCGAGCCCGTGCTGCACCTGTTCACCTGGTTCGGCAACGTGGGCGCCCTCGGCGTGATCCTGCTGATGGCCACGGCCTCGCTGTCCGTCGTCGTCTTCTTCGCCCGCCGTGGCGCCGCCGGCGCGCAGGCCTGGCGGCTGGTGACCTCCACGCTCGCCGGACTCGCCCTGCTCGTCATCGCCGGCTACACCGTCAAGGACTTCGACGTCCTGGTCGGCACCGGCCCCGGGTCGGCGCTGCGCTGGGTGCTGCCCGGCATCATCGCCGCGGCGGCCGTCGCCGGTGCGGTGCTCGGCCTGGTCCTGCGCTCCCGGGCCCCCGAGACCCACGCCCGCATCGGCCTCGGCAACGAGGCGTTCCAGCTCGACAAGGCGGCGGGCAAGCGGCCGTAGCGCACGCCGGAAGAGCCGGAAGGGCCCACCCCCGCAGGAGGGTGGGCCCTTCTCCCGTCTCCGGGCCGGTCGTGGCCGTACGGCTGGATGGTCGCCGTACGGCCGGACGCATCCCGTACGGCTAGATGATCAGCGACAGCAGCAGCACGAACGCGCCCGCGACCACCGAGATGATCGTCTCCATCACCGACCAGGTCTTGATGGTCTGCCCGACGCTCAGCCCGAAGTACTCCTTCACCAGCCAGAAACCGGCGTCGTTGACGTGGCTGAAGAAGAGCGAGCCGGCGCCGATGGCGAGGACGAGGAGGGCGGCGTGGGTGGTCGACATGTCGGCGGCCAGCGGGGCGACGAGGCCCGCCGCCGAGACGGTCGCCACGGTCGCCGAGCCGGTCGCGAGGCGGATCGCGACCGCGATCAGCCAGGCCAGCAGCAGCGCCGGGATCGACCAGTCCTCCGAGATGTCGAGCACCATCTGACCCACGCCGGAGTCGATCAGCGTCTGCTTGAAGCCGCCGCCCGCGCCGACGATCAGCAGGATGCCCGCGATGGGCGCGAGGCCCTTCTCGACCATGCCCGAGACCCGCTCCTTGGAGAAGCCGGCCGGGCGGGCGAGCGTGAAGATGCCGAGCAGGACGGACGCGAGCAGGGCGATCAGCGGCGAGCCGATCACGTCGAAGACGCGCTGGACGGTGGCCTCAGGGTCGTCGACGACGATGTCCACCAAGGCCTTGGCGAGCATCAGGACGACCGGCAGCAGGATGGTGGCCAGGGTGGCGCCGAAGCTCGGGCGCCTGTCCAGCTCGTCGGAGGCGCGCTGCGGGATCATCCGGTCGGGCGCCGGGACGTCCACCCAGCGGGCCGCGAACCGGGAGAAGACCGGACCGGCGATGATCACCGTGGGGATGGCGACCAGCACGCCGAGCGCCAGGGTCACGCCCAGGTTGGCCTGGACGGCGTCGATCGCGACGAGCGGGCCGGGATGCGGCGGGACCAGGCCGTGCATCACGGACAGACCGGCGAGCGCGGGGATGCCGATCCGCATCAGGGAGTAGTTGCCGCGCTTGGCGACCATCAGCACGACCGGGATCAGCAGCACGACGCCGACCTCGAAGAACAGCGGCAGACCGATCACGGAGGCGATCAGCACCATCGCCCACGGCATGGACTTCCCGCCGGCCTTGGCGAGGATGGTGTCGACGACCTGGTCGGCGCCGCCGGAGTCGGCGAGCATCTTGCCGAGGATCGCGCCGAGCGCGATCAGCACGCCGACGCCCGCCACGGTGGAGCCGAGGCCGGTGGTGAAGCTGGCGATCGCCTTGTCCAGCGGCGCCCCGGCGAAGGCGCCGAGCGCCAGTGACCCGATGGTCAGCGCCAGGAAGGCGTGCAGCTTGAACTTGGTGATGAGCAGGACGATGACGGCGATGCCCGCCAGCACGGCGATGCCCAGCTGGGCGTGGCCGGCCGAGGTGATGGGCTCGACGGTGTCCGCTGCCAGCATCTCGACGCTGAGTCTGGTCACGGGTGTTCCCTTGCAGGTACGGGGATGGGGGAGGGGGCGCCCGGACGGGCCGGGCGTGGGGGGTTGAGGCGAGGGGGGTTAACACGGGGGACGGCGAAGGCGGTTACCGGCCCGGGCCGGACAGCTCGTCCAGCGCCCGCACCGCCCGCTCGGCGATCTCCTCCGGGCCGCCGGAGACATCCACGGCCACGCCCGCCTCGTCCGCCTCGAGCGGCTCCAGCGTGGCGAACTGGGAGTCGAGCAGCGCGGTGGGCATGAAGTGGCCCTGCCGGTGCGACATCCGGTCCTCGATGAGCGCGCGGTCACCGGTGAGGTGCACGAAGACCAGTCCGGGCGCGGCGGCCCGCAGCCGGTCCCGGTACGACCGCTTCAGCGCGGAGCAGCTGACCACCCCGCCGAGCCCGGCCCGGCCGTCCGCCCAGCCGCCGATGGAGTCCAGCCAGGGGAGGCGGTCCTCGTCGGTCAGCGGGGTGCCGGCCGACATCTTGGCGATGTTGGCCTGGGGGTGGAAGTCGTCGCCCTCGGCGTAGGGGACGCCGAGCCGGGCGGCGAGCAGGGGACCAATGGTGGTCTTGCCGGTGCCCGCGACGCCCATGACCACGACGACGTGGGGGGTCTTCATCGCTGCCTCGCTGTCTTCGTCGACACGGTGATGTCGGCATACTGAAACGCATTAGGTACGACGAATTCAAGAGACTGTGACAAATAAGTCTGACTTTTTGAGCGTGTGATCCGCCCCGTACTCTGTGTGCATGAGCACACCGGGCCGGGGGCTGCACGGCCATGTACTGGACACCCTCGGCCCCGAGATCACCGCGGGCGAGTACCCCCCGGGCAGCGTGCTGCGCACCGACGAACTGGCGCAGCGCTTCGACGTCTCACGCTCCGTGATGCGCGAGGCGGTCCGCGTGCTGGAGTCCATGCACCTGGTCGAGTCGCGCCGCCGCGTGGGCGTCACGGTCCGCCCCAAGGCCGAGTGGAACGTCTACGACCCGCAGGTCATCCGCTGGCGGCTGGCCGGCGCCGACCGGCCGCACCAGCTGCGCTCGCTCACCGTGCTGCGCTCCGCCATCGAGCCGGTCGCCGCGCGGCTCACCGCCCAGCACGCCACCGCCGAGCAGTGCGCGGAGCTGACCGAGTGCGCCCTCGGGATGGTCGCGCACTCACGCGGCCACCAGCTGGAGGGCTACCTCCTGCACGACATCGCCTTCCACCGGGTCATCCTCACCGCCTCCGGCAACGAGATGTTCGCCCGGCTCGGCGATGTCGTCGCCGAGGTGCTGACCGGCCGCACCCAGCACGACGTGATGTTCGAGGACCCCGACCCGGCCGCCGTCACCCTGCACGTCCGGGTAGCCGAAGCCGTCCGGGCACGCGACGCGGACCGCGCGGAGCAGCTGACCCGCGAGATCACCGTGGGCGCGCTCCAGGAACTGGACATCCTCGCGCCCTAGCGCCTGATCAGTCCTCCGGGAACTCCCCGTCGATGTACACCCACGCCCCGTCGACCCGCTCGAACCGGCTGCGCTCGTGCAGCGCGCCGCCCTGGAACGAAGCCCGGAAGGTCACCGTGCCGGTGGAGTGGAACGGGGTGCCGTCGGTGGTGTCCAGGATCTCCAGGCCGGTCCACCGCATCCCCGGGTCGAAGTCGACCCGCGGCGGCCGGGTCCGCGGGTGCCAGGTCCGCAGCAGATACCCCTCGTCCCGCTTCACGAAAGCGCTGTAGCGCGAACGCATCAGCCGCTCGGCCGTCGGCGCCGTGCCCTCACCCCGGTGGAATCGGCCACAGCACGATTCGTACGTCTCCGCAAGACCGCAAGGGCATGAGGGCTTGTGGGCGGGGGTGGAGGCGCTACGGCGCCGGAGATGCGAGCTGTGTCGGGACATGCCCACCATTCTGCTGCACTAAAGCCTGTGTGAGGACCGTGAAGGCCCCGTCGCGACATGCGCACATCGTGTGCGAGTCGTGCGCGGTGCCCTCCATGGAAACTCCCCCAGAGGTGGCGTGAACGCGCCTTGTTGACCCAACTCCCCAACGACCAACGTGTATTGCGCACTTGAGCATCAGGAGTCACAAGCGCGCTGCTTGGCCCGGACGGCCGTACGTCCCGGGTTCTGACGGGGGAAGCTGATGCGGTGCCCACCGATCGGGGCTGCCTGACCGCGCCCCGCTGACGTTCGCACGCGCCGCCCTCTCTCCCTTCGCCGTCTCTTGGTGCCCACGACCGGTGCCCGACAAGGGATTGGAGGGGGAATGCCGACGAATGCGGTGAGCGCCGCCAGGCCGACGTATCCCGGCGTCTACGTCGAAGAGCTTCCCAGCAGCACCCGCACCATCTCCGCCGTGACCACGTCCGTGACGGCCTTCGTCGGCCACACCCGGCGCGGCCCGCTGAACGAACCGGTGCGGGTCACCGGCTTCACCGAGTTCGAACGCCGCTTCGGCGGCCTCGGCTCGCAGAGCGCCGTCGCCCACGCGGTGCACCAGTTCTTCGGCAACGGCGGCTCCGTCGCCGTGATCGTCCGGGTCGCCAAGGCCGGCAGCGGCCAGGCCGCCTGCGTCGCCCTGGAATCCACCGACGGGCACAGCGAGAGCCGCGTCCTGGAGGTCCAGGCCAGGGAACCCGGCGTCTGGGGCAACGGACTGCGCGTCGCCGTCGACTACGACACGCCCCACCCCGACCAGACCTTCAACCTGCGCGTCCACGACGCCAAGGGCGACACCCGGGAGAGCTTCACCGGCCTGTCCATGGACACCGGACACGGCCGCTACGCCCCCACCGTGATCAACGCCGCTTCCCGGCTGATCCGCGTCGAGGCCGTCGGCGAGGGCCGCCCCGACCCCTCCGGCACCGTCTCCAAGCCGTTCGGCCACGAACTGCCCGACCTCGCCGTCGACCTCACGGTGAAGATCGGCGACGTGGAGCGCGAGTTCACGCTCTACGACCCCGACTGCGACGGCGAGGCCCCCACCACCGTCGCCGAACTCGCCCTCCTCCTCGAGCGCAAGCTGCGCGCCCTGCCCGACGCGCCCGGCAGGCACGCCTACGCGGGCGCCGAGGTGACCGCGTTCGGGCGCCGCCTCCAGGTCGTCGCCGGCTCCACCGACCCCGACGACGTCGTCCGCTTCCTCGGCGAGTGCGCCAACGACCTCGGTCTGGAGGCCTCCGTCAACCCGCCGGTGTTCCCGCTCGCGGGCGGCGAGGACGGCGAGGCGCCCGGCCCCCGCGACCTGATCGGCTCCGAGGCCGACAAGACCGGCATCCAGGCGCTGCGCTCCGTCGCCGACGTCAACCTGCTGGCGCTGCCGGAGATCGCCGCGTACGAGAAGACCGAGGACATGCTCACCGTCGTCTCGGCCGCCCAGCGGCTGTGCGCGGAGCGGCGGATCTTCCTCCTCGTCGACGCGCCCACGAGCTGGGTCAGCGTGGACAGCGCCCGCGCCGGGATCGCCGCCTTCGACGCGGTCCGCGGCGACCACGCCGCCCTGTACTTCCCGCACCTCCAGCTCACCGACCCGCTCACCGGGCGGCTGCGCGCCTTCCCGCCGTCCGGCGCCATCGCCGGCGTCATCGCCCGCACCGACTCCGAGCGCGGCGTGTGGAAGGCGCCCGCGGGCACCGAGGCACGCCTCGCGGGCGTGCACTCGCTCACCGTCGACCTCACCGACCGCGAGACCGGGCTGCTCAACCCGCTCGGCGTCAACTGCCTGCGCACCCTCCCGGTGACCGGCCCGCTGGTCTGGGGCGCGCGCACCCTGGACGGCGCCGACGCCCTCGACAGCGAGTGGAAGTACGTGCCGGTGCGGCGCCTCGCGCTGCACGTGGAGGAGAGCCTGTACCGCGGGCTCCAGTGGGTCGTGTTCGAACCCAACGACGAATCGCTGTGGCAGCAGATCCGGCTGTCCGCCTCCTCCTACCTGCACACCCTCTTCCGCCAGGGCGCCTTCAAGGGCACCACCCCGCGCGAGGCGTACTTCGTCAAGTGCGACCACGAGACCACGACCGCCGAGGACGTCGCGAACGGCGTGGTGAACGTACTGGTGGGCATCGCGCCGGTACGCCCGGCCGAGTTCGTGATCGTCAAGATCCAGCAGACGTCCGGGCAGTTCGAGCTCTGATCACGCCCACGAGGATTCCGAGGACTGTTTTCGATGGCTGAGTTCACGGTCAACGCCCATCGGTTCGACCCGTACAAGAACTTCAAGTTCCTCGTCCTGTGGGACGGTCGTACGGTCGCCGGCATCAGCAAGATCTCTCCGCTGAAGCGGACCACCGAGGTCGTCAAGCACCGCCACGGCGGCGACCCCTCCTCGCCGCGCAAGTCGCCCGGCCGCTCCGAGTTCGAGGGCATCACCCTGGAGCGCGGGGTCACCCACGACCCGGAGTTCGACCGCTGGGCCAACAAGGTCTGGCAGGTCGGCGCCGGGCTCGGTTCCGAGGTCTCGCTCGCCGACTTCCGCAAGGACATCGTGATCCAGGTCCTGAACGAGGCCGGCCAGGTCGCCGTCTCGCACAAGCTGTACCGGACCTGGCCCAGCGAGTACCAGGTGCTCGGCGAACTCGACGCCAACGCCAACGCGGTGGCCATCCAGTCGCTGAAGCTGGAGTGCGAGGGCTGGGAGCGGGACTACGAGGTGCCCGAGCCCACCGAGCCCTCGTTCCTCAACCCGGCCTGAGCGAAAGCGGAACGGACGCGATGGCCATGGCGATCACCGGGGCGGCCGGGCTGCTGGCCGCCTGGGAGGCGGGACTCGCGGCGCCGCCCGCCGGACGCGCGCTGCTGCTGCACCGCACCGCGCGCCCCGACCTCGACGACCGGACGCTGCCGGAACTGCCGGTCGGCGAGCGCGAGGCGGACCTGTTCGCGCTGCGCCGGGCGCTGTTCGGGGAGCGCATGCAGGTCCGCATGGAGTGCGCGGAGTGCGGCGCGGACATGGAGTTCGAGCTGGACGCCGGGGCGGTCGCCCGCACCCTGGGCGACCGCCCCGACCCGGTCGTCCGGGTCGAACACGGCGGCTGGCGCGTCGCGTTCCGGCTGCCCGGCGTCGCCGACCTCACGGCGGCGGCCCGGACCGCGGACCCGCGAGCGGCGCTGCTCGCCCGCTGTGTCGTCACCGCCGAGCACGACGGGCGGACGGTGGCCGCCCCCGAACTGCCCGCTGCCGTGCAGCGCCGGATCGCCGAGGCCGTCGAGGCGGCCGACCCCGGCGCCGACGTGACGCTCGACGTGGCCTGCCCCGAGTGCGGGCAGGCCACCCGGGCCGAACTCGACATCGCCTCCTACCTGTGGACCGAACTGGACGCCTGGGCCCGCGACCTGCTCCTCGACGTCCACCTGCTCGCCACCGCCTACGGCTGGAGCGAGCCCGAGATCCTGGCGCTCAGCCCACTGCGCCGCCGCTACTACCTGGAGCTGTGTGCCGATGTCTGACGACACGACTCCCCGCGGCGGCGACTTCCTGGACCGCCTGATCGCCCGGCACGCGCCGGTGCCGCGCACCGGAGTGGTGCGGGTACGGCCCCGGCTGCCCGGCCCGTTCGAACGGATCGAGGCGGTACGCGCCCGGGGGACCGCGGAGGACGACGCCACCCTGGTGTGGCCCACCACCACCCCCTCGGCCGAACCCCGCGACACCGATCCGGCCCGCCCCGCGCCCGCCGCCGACGCGGCCCGCCTCCTCATCGAGCGGGAGCGGACCGTCGTACGCACCGAACCGGAGCCCCACGACTCGCGGCCGTTCACCCCGCCCGCGCCCGAGCCGCCGCTGCTGCGCCCCGCGACCCCGGTGACGCCCGTCTTCCGGCCGGCGCCGGACACCGGGCGGCGCACGGCGGGGCGCCCGGAGCGCGCCGCCATCCCGACCGCGGCGTCCGCGCCCATCCCCCCGGGCGCGGACGCCGCTCCCCCCACGCCACCGGCCGCCGCCCCGCACCCGAGGGCCGCGGACACGGCCGTCGCCCGGGACGCCGTACGGCAGGCCGCGGCGCGCCGGGCGGGGCGGGCGCCCGAGCAGGTCGTACAGGTGCAGATCGGGCGCCTGGAGGTGACGGCGGGACCTCCGCCGTCCGCAGGCCCGACCCGGCGCGCACCCGTGGAACGGCCCGCCGCGACGGTGAGCCTGGCGGACTACCTGGCGCGGGGGCGGGAGTGAGGCCGCGCCCGGCCGGCCCGGGGGCGGGAGTGAGGCGCGCACGTACTTCCAGGGCGCGAGTGAGGCACGCGGCCGAGACCGGCAGGACGAGAGGAACCGAGGAACCGACGTCATGAGCAACGCACTCGCCATCGCCCATGTCACCCAGGCCCTCGCCCTGCTCATCGAGTCCAACGTGGGACCCGAGTTCGGCGAGGCCGTCAAGGTGGAGCCGCGCAAGCCGCCGGCCGAACCACCGGACCAGCCCACCGTCAACGTGTTCCTGTACCAGGTCACGCCCAACACCGCGATGCGCGGCAACGACCTGCCCACCCGGGCGGGCGACGGCACGCTCGTCAAGCGCCCCGCCGCCGCGCTGGACCTGCACTACCTGATCAGCGCCTACGGCGACGAGACGGACCTGGTCGGGCAGCGGCTGATCGGCTCGGTGGTCCGGACCCTGCACGAGATCCCCGTCCTGCCGAAGGACGTCATCGAACAGGCCGGAGAGCGGCCCTACCTGGCGGGCAGCGACCTCGCCGAGGCCGCGCAGCGGGTGCGGTTCACGCCCACGGTGATGGACATCGACGAGACGTCGAAGCTGTGGGGGATGCTCCACCAGACGCCGTACTCCCTGTCGGTGGTCTACCAGGCGTCCCTGATCTTCATCGACGGCCGCGGGACGCCGGTGCCGCGCAAGCCCGTGGAGCGGCACGACGTACGGGTGCTGCCGTTCGGCGCACCGGGAGCGCCGGTCCCTCCGGGAGGCAGCGGGGGCGACGCCGCCGGTACGGCGGGGGAGCGCGCGGAGCCGGGCACGGAGCCGGGGACGGAGACGGGCACGGAGCCGGGGACGGAGACGGCGGGGCGGGAGAAGACATCCGCGAGCCCGCCCGCCGGAAAGCAGGTCAAGCCCACAGCGAAGGCGCCCGCGAAGGCCCCGGCGAAGACCACCGCCAAGCCGGCCTCCCGGGCACGCAGGTCGCCACGCAAGTCGACGGGGAGCGGCGGGCCCGCGCGGCGGGGCGGTGACGGGCCCGAGGAGAACTGAGACCGGGACACACGACGGGGGCAGGTGAGGACATGGGCACGACGGACAAGACCGGCACGGGGCACGGGAACGGGACCGATGCAGGGAATGTGACCGGTACGGGCGACGCTGCCGCGCTGAGCGCGGAGATCCGCCGCGTCCTGGCGCGCGTCGACGCGCACGCGGCCCGCGCCACCGGCCCGGGCACCTCCGCTGCGGCGGCCGGCGAGGACACGCCCGCGGCGGCCGACGAGGACACACCCGCGCCGTCCGACGAGGACACACCCGCGCCGTCCGAGGACCGGGCCGTGGCCGCCGTGCCGCCCCGCACGGGCCCGCTCGACGCGCTCGTCGCCTGCTTCGGCCTCACCTCCTTCGAACGGGACCTCGTCCTGCTCACCGCCGCACAGGAGCTGGAGCCGACGACCGCCGCCCGGTGCGCCGCCGCGAGCGGCGACCCGGAGCGGGCGTACCCCACCTTCTCGCTGGCCCTCGCCGCACTCGCCGAACCCCACTGGAGCGCGCTGACCCCGGTCGCGCCGCTGCGCCGCTGGCGGATCGTGGAACCCGCCGACGACACCTCCCTGACCACCGCCCGGCTCCGCCTCGACGAGCGCGTCTTGCACTTCCTCCTCGGCTCGCCCTACCTGGACGCCCGGCTGCACGGCCAGCTGCGCCGCGCCCCGGTCCCGGACCGGCTGCCACCGTCGTACGACCTCGCCGCGGACCGCATCACCACCGCCTGGACCACGGGCGCCCGCCCCGACACCCCGCCGCTGGTGGAGGTGACGGGCGGCGACCCGCGCAGCCGCGCCGACATCACCGCCGCGGCAGCTTCCCGCGCCGGAATCGGCCTCTACACCATGAACGCCGAGGACATCCCCGCCGACCCCGCCGAACGCGACCGGCTGGCCCGGCTGTGGCAGCGCGAGGCGATCCTGCTGCCCGCCGCGCTGCTGGTCGAGGCCGGCGAACTGGACCGGGACCAGCGGGCGGCGACCGAGGCGTTCCTGGCCGGGGCCGCCGTACCCGTCGTCGTGTCCGGGCCCGACCCGCTGGACGCCGAGCGCCCGCACGGCACCCGGGTGCCGGTGCCGCGCCTGGACGACGACGAGCAACTGGCCGTGTGGGCCGACGCGTTCACCGAGTTCGGCCTCGACGAGGGCGAACTGCGCTCGCTCGTCGCCCAGTTCCAGCTGCCGCCGCACGTCGTCCGCACCGCGGCCGACACCGTACGCCGCGACCTGCCCGGCGAGGACGAGCCGGACGCCGCGCGCCTCGCCTGGCGGGCGGGTCTGGAGGAGGCCCGCCTGGGGATGGACGCGCTGGGGCGCCGTATCGAACCGCAGGCCGGCTGGGACGACCTGGTGCTGCACGAGCGGCAGACCGCCGTGCTCCGGGAGATCGTCGCGCACGTACGGCAGCGGCCCACCGTCCACCAGGAGTGGGGGTTCGCCGGCACCCTGCGCCGCGGCCTCGGCGTCACCGCGCTGTTCGCGGGCGGCTCGGGGACGGGCAAGACGCTGGCCGCCGAGGTGATGGCGAGGGAACTCGGCCTGGACCTCTTCGTGATCGACCTCTCGCAGGTCGTCAGCAAGTACATCGGCGAGACCGAGAAGAACCTGCGCCGGGTCTTCGACGCCGCCGAACGCGGCGGCGCGCTGCTCCTCTTCGACGAGGCAGACGCCCTGTTCGGCAAGCGCAGCGAGGTCAAGGACAGCCACGACCGGTACGCCAACCTGGAAGTCAGCTACCTGCTGATGCGGATGGAGGCGTACCGCGGCCTCGCCATCCTCACCACCAACATGAAGAAGGCCCTCGACACCGCCTTCCTGCGCCGTATCCGCTTCGTCGTCGACTTCCCCTTCCCGGCGGAGCAGGAACGCGCCGAGATCTGGCGCCGCGTGCTGCCGTCGCGGGCGCCGGTGAAGGACCTCGACCCCGCCCTCCTCGCCCAGCTCACCGTGGCGGGCGGCTCGATCCGCAACATCGCCCTGTCCGGCGCGTTCCTCGCCGCCGAGGAGGGCGAGGCGTTGCAGATGCGGCACATGCTGGCCGCGGCCCGCACCGAGTACCTGAAGCTGGAGCGCTCCTTGACGCCGACGGAGGTCCGCGGATGGGTGTGACACCGCGCCAGATACGCGTGAACGTGGGTGAGCTGGCCCTCACCGGCTTCCGGGCCGACCCGGAACGGGTCTCGGCCGCGTTCGAGCGGGAGCTGACCCGGCTGGTCCGCGAGCACGGGGTGCCGCTCGCGGCGGACGGTGCCGTGACCATGGAGGCCCTGACCGGCCTCCCGCCGCTGCCCGCCGGACTCTCCGCGCGGCGGCTCGGCCAGGAACTGGCGCGCGCGGTGCACCGAGGACTCAGCGGCCACGGGGAGGTGACGCGGTGAGCTCCCAGACCCAGCAGGACCGCGCCGAGCAGTCCGCCGAAGAACGCCGCCGCAAACGCAAGGAGCGCGCCGCCAAGTCCCGTACCCCCGAACCGAAGAACATCGTCAGCGGCGCCGGCCAGCCCCTCGACCCCGGCGTCCGACGCGAACTGGAGGAACAGCTCGGCCACGACCTCAGCCGCGTACGCCTCCACACCGGCCGCGACGCCGGCCAACTCACCGAGCTCCTCGGCGCCGACGCGGTCGCCGTCGGCCAGGACGTCTTCTTCCGCGAGGGCACGTTCAAGCCCGGCACGGACGAGGGCCGCCGCCTGCTCGCCCACGAACTCCTGCACACGGTGCAGAACCCGCACGGCCTCGGCGCCCTGCGCGCCGGGCGCGAACTGGGCGCGGTGAGCCTGCCTCAGCAGGCGATCGAGCGGGAGGCGGAGGGCGCGGCGCAGGAACTGGTGCGCGAGCCCGGGCAGGACGCTCCGCGGGTGGAGGAGGGGCAGGGCACGCCTGGGTGGCTGCGGTACGCGACCGTCGACGCCGACCGCCGGCGCATGGAGCAGGTGGATCCGGCGACCCTGATCGACCGTCTCGCCAACGGCGTCCTGCGCTCCCTGCGCGGCGACCCGCAGGACCTGTCGGGGCGCGTGCGCCTGCAACTGGCGCGGATGGCGCCGCAGGTTCAGGAGAGTGTGCTGGACCGGTTGGAGGTCCGGCTCTTCACGTCCGAGGTCGACCGACTGTGGGAGCTGGTCGAGGAGGCGGAGCGAGGACCGCTGCCGCTGGTGGCGACCAGGGCACCCGAGCCGGTCCCCGACGCTGCCGAGGTCATCGAGCAGGAGCGTGCGCAGGAGGCGGCCGCCGCACGTGACGAGCGTAAGGCGCACGAGAAGGAGAGCGACGACCGGCGGCAGCGGGCGCAGCAGCGCAAGGACGCCGATCCTTCGGGCGACGGCGGCCCGGAGCGGGGTGGCTCGTCGGCGGCCGTGGGTGCGGCGAGGTCTCCTGCGGCTCAGGCCACGTCGGCGGGTTCCGGACCGTCGGCCGGGCAGGACAGGGAAGCTGCCGGTGCTCGACAGGAGGATCAGGCCCGGGCCGGGCAGCAGGACAAGGAGGCCGTCCGGCAGGCCGCGCAGAAGGACCAGGAGAGCACGGCACGCGGCCAGGAAGAAGACTCCCCGGAGCAGTCGGCAGAGCAGGCTGCGGACGCGGAGGGGCAGAGCACCGCGGGGGAGAGCGAGGAGGCCGCCGCCAACGAGAGCGGTGCCGAGCCAGGGGCCCTGGACACGAGCGGAGCGGAGCCCGGCGAGAAGGACCGCAAGGGCGGCGACCGCGACGAAGAGCGCCGCGTCGGGGATCCGGAGAACGAAGAGGACGCCGACGACGAGCCGTTGGGGCTTGAAGAGGAGCCGGAAGAGCAGGACGAGGACGACGCGCAGAGCGACGAAGCGTACGAAGCCGACGAGAACGACGAGCTGGAGACGCAGGGCGAGGAGGCGGACGGCGCCGACGCCGAAGGTTCCCTCTCCGAAGGCGATCTCGCCGGATCGGCCTCGCCTGTCGTGAAGACGCGGAACGAGAAGGACTCGTCCGGCGGTGGGCAGGACGGTGCTCCCGACGTCGTCGAATCCCCGGCCGACGAAGATGCGTCGGCCAAGGCCCTGAGGGAGACGGAGGCCGAGGCCGACGAATCCGGCGGGGGAGTGCGCTCCTCCGAGGAGGAGCGGGAGGCGGACGAACGGCTCGACCAGGACCTTCAGACCGACAAGTTCATCGAGCAGGAGATCGGTCCCGAGCCGGAAGAGAGGGCGGAGGAAAGGACTGCCGAGGGCCCGGACGAGAAGGGCTCGGACCCGGCCGACCCCCACGATGCCGAGCGGGAACGCGAACAGGCCTTGGAGCGCGAGGAGGACGCCGAGGCCAGGCGCCGGGACGAGGCGGCCCGCACCGCGACCGAGAGTACGGGCGGACAGGTGCCCGGGCCCGGTGGCGATACGGCCGCGCCGGGGCAGCTCTCGAAGGCCGACGAGGACGCGCGCAAGCAGGCGGCCAGCTCGTCTTCTGGTTCTGGGTCTTCGGCTTCGGAGCAGGGTTCGTCTTCCGGCTCGGCGTCGGGTTCGGGGGAAGGGAAGAGCGCAGAAGGCTCCTGGAGCAAGGACACGAACTCGTCCGGCGGGACCGGCGAGGTTTCCGCTACGCAAAGCCGTCAGGGTTCCGGCACCGCGTCCGCTGCGGAAACCGGCTCGGCGGCTGGATCGTCCTCCGGCTCCACGGCGGGCGCGGTCGCCGGCAAGGACGAGGGCAGGGCAGCGGGCAGCACGGTTTCGGGCGGGAGCGAGGCGTCCGAGTTCGGCACCGCGACGAAGGACGCCGTCCAAGTGGCGGACGTCAGCGAAGGGAAGGGACCCGCGACCATACCGGGCCCCCAAACCGGCCCGGAGCGTGTGTCGGCGCCAGGACACCCGGCCACGCCAAAGCTTTCACCGGGCACGGCGGCGGCCGGTCCCGGGGCCGCCGTGGTCGGGGGCAGGGGTGGTGCACCCAAGGCCGAGCCGTCCGCGAAACCGGAGCCGGGTAGCACTCCCGTACGGCCGAAGGCCAACGCCACGCCCAAGCAGCGGCAGGCGGCCAAGCAGGCGGCCAAGAACGTCCGGCGCGGCGGAGGCGGCGGGGGCGGCGGTCGTACGGCTCCCGCGCCCACACGAGGAGGTGGCGGCGGTCGCCGGTCGTCGGGGCCGGCGAAACCCAAGCAGGAAACGCCGGTTCCCGATGTCTCCAAGGGAACGCCGGAGGCGGGGCTGGCAACGGCGTCGAGGCTCAAGCCGTACCAGATGCTGGAGACCTTCAAAGGCGTCAACGGCGCAGTGAACAACTCCGTCGACAAGGAGCGTTCGGCGCTGCGCAAGGGGCCGCCGCAGATGGAGCGCCCCACCGGCTCGCCGAGGACGGTGTCGGGCGGTCCGAGGGTCGGCGCCCCGGGGACGTACACCAACGCCAAGGTGGCCCGCACCGACGCGGCCAAGGGCAAGACGGAGGAGATCACCGGCGAGCAGCGGCCGGAGGGACAGGCACCCGGCGCCGACGTACCCGAGCCGAGCTGGTGGGACATCCTGCTGACGATCGGCGGCGAGCTGCTCAAGAGGATCTTCCCGTTCGACGACCTGATCGACTCGATCATGGATATGCCGACGTCGGACGAGGGGATGAAGGGCAGCCGGGTGGGCAACGCCCCCGGGCTGCCGCTCCAGGACGACTCCGACCCGCAGCGCACGGACGAGCAGGGGCAGAAGCTCGACGAGCGGAAGAACGAGCTGCACCAGGCAGGCCGCGACGACGCCGCCCGGCCGATGGGCGAGGACCAGATCTACCCGGACGTCCAGCAGGAGACGCTCACCGGCAAGGTCGGTGGGGGCGGGAAACAGGCCGGGAAGAAGGGCGGTGGTGCACCGCGGGCCGGCGGCGGTGTACCGATCGAGTCCGCGTCCGCCGTCGCGGAGCACGACCGTGGCCCGCAGATCCAACGGGGCTTTGCCGATGGCCAGCAGAAGATGGGCCAGGAGCGCAGGAGCAAGGAAGAGAAGGCAAAGAACGACAAGGACAAGCACGACCAGGACCTGAAGCGCGAGATCGACGCCAACAGCAAGCAGCAGGCGGGCGCGCGTGAGCAGGGCCAGTCCGAGATCGCTGATTCCCGCGACAAGTGGCGCAAGGAGCAGGACGACAAGGTCGCGGAGATCGACGACAAGAAGGGCAAGAAGTACGACAAGGTCCGAAAGGACATCAAGGACAAGGACGAGGAGACCGACAAGCAGGTCGACAAGCGGACCGAAGACGACAACAAGAAGATCGACGACGAGCAGGCCGCTTCGGAGAAGGCCGCGGAGCAGAAACGGGAGGACAAGAAGAAGGAGGCCGAGAAGGGGGAGGGCGGGTTCCTCGACCAGCTCAAGCAGTGGTGGGAGGACCTCAAGAACGCCATCAAGGGCCTCTTCGAACGAGCGCGCAAGATCGTCACCGACCTCATCGACCGCTTCAAGAAAGAGGTCTTCGAGCTCATCGACACCGCGCGCAACTGGGTCGTCGAGCAGATCAACGACTTCGCCGACGCCCTGATTGCCTTCGGCGACGAACTGCTCGCCGACTACCCGGCGATGCGCGACAAGTGGCGCAACACCATCGACGGCGCGCGCGACTGGGCCGTCCAGAAGGTCAACGAGTTCGCCGACGCCCTCAAGGAGGTCGCCGGGAAGCTGCTCGACGGCCTGTGCGGCGCGCTGCTCGCCGGACTCGACGCGCTGGAGGGCGGCCTGTTGGCCGCTGTCGAGGTGGCGGAAAGCGTCACGGTCGCGGCGGTGGAGTTCGGGCAGGCGGTCGTCCAAGCGCTCGGTGACTGGGCCGCCATCTTCAACGACATTGTCTCCGATCCCGGTGACTGGATCAGCAAGGCGGGAGCCGCGGCCGACACGGGCGCCAGGGAACACCTCTTCGACGAGATCAAGAGTGCCGTCAAGGAGTGGTTCAACCAGAAGGTCCAGGAAATCATCGGAATTCCGATGGAGGACTTCCAGGCGCTGATCGAGGGCGGCGTCAGCGTGGAAGAGATGGGCAAGATGGCCTGGGACGAGGCCGTGCCCCAACTGCCCGTCATCATCGGCGTGATGGTCGTCGAAAAGGTCGTCGCCAAGCTCATCCCGGGTGCCGGATGGGCCATGGCCATCGTCGACGCCCTGAAGACCGCCTGGGGGGCGCTGAGCGAAATCCTGGCCGCCTTCGGCCTGTTCATCGACTTCTTGAAGGCCGTCAAGAGCGGCAACGCGGCGTTGCCCTTCGCGAAGGCGGTGGCGGCAGGTGTCGTCGCCCTGCTGGAACTCATCTACGAGTTCCTGATCGAAGGCGTCAGCCGGTTCATGGGCGGAGTGGCCACGAAGCTCGGCGACATGCTCAAGAACATCCGTGGAAAGAAGAAGGGGCCGGGCGGGCCCGACGCTCCCGGTCAGCCCGGAGCCCCCGGCCAGAACAACAATCCAGGCCAGAACAACCGGCCCGCACCCGACAAGTCCGGTCCGACGGCCGACAAACCCGGCCCCACGGACAAGCCCGGCCAGCGCGAGGCCCCCCGCAAGCCGACCCAGGACGAAACCTCCCGCCCGCAAACGGGTCCCCGACCGGGGAAGCGCTCCACCCCCGAAAGGAAGCCCAGGCCGGCGCAGCAGCCCAAGCCGAAGAAAAAGCGGGACGAACAGGAGCGCCGCGAGGAGGGGCGCGAGGTCAACGCGGCCCGACGCCGCCTGCGCGACGCCAAGCGCAAGCAGCGCCGCGACGACGACCAGGCCACGCAGGGCGGATCCCGCCGGGGGCCGGCTCGCGACACCCTCCGCCCGAAGAAGCGCGGCCCCGACGACAGGCGCCGACCGGGCGACAGGGCCCGGGAAAAGGACGGTAGTCGCAACCCCGACCTGATGAAGAAAAAGTCACGCCGTCGCCCCGAGTCCCGCACCGGCCGCAAGTTGCGCCGCGCCCGCCAGACCATCAAGTCGGCCCTGAACAGGGCCCGGCGCGCGGCTCGTCGGCTCTTCGGCAAGGGGCGCAAACTCACCCGCAAGCTCAATAACCGCGCCGCCCGCCTGCGGAACCAGTGGCGGCGGCAGCGGGACCGGATGCGGCGTGACCGGGAACGGCGGCGCGACAAGGCCAGGAGGGACCGGCAGAACGAGGATGTGCTCGAGCGGCCCACTGTGGAGTTCAGCGATGAAGCCCGCGAGACGCACACGTTGCGGTTCGACGGCGGTGGCCGGGACCAGGATCTCTATATACACAGCACACCCAAAGAGGTCCCCGCTTTCATCGCCGACTGGAAGGCGGACATCGAAGAGCAGGGTGAAACGCCCGAGAGGGCCGGGCAGTTGGAGCACATCAACCTGACCGAGAGATGGCACAGGGTAGCGGAAAGCCTGGACCGGCGGATCCCCAAGCGGACTCCCAAGGATAAGACCAAAGATTGGGCACCGGCCCGCAGGCGGCTTCGATCGGCCATGAAAGCAATAGCGGATCATGCAAAGAAGCGGCGTTTCTACGGCCTCCCCAAGTACCTCCCGCCGCAGAACTATGCAAATGCTCGGGCCGACCGCATCAAGGGGCGATTCATTCAGGAATCCACGAAGACGGTCTTCGGCGGCCCGGGCAAGATTGCAAGAGACGCGGATCCTGGCATGCCGCCAGGCTGGAGCTACATCGAGAGAAAAACGCTTGGTAAGGGTGCCGCCTGGGTGAAGATGCACCTTCTGCCTGAGCGAATCGGCGGCCTGGCCATGGGGAACAATCTAGTTCCCGCGCGCGGTCCCGAGACCAATGGAGAGTTCTACCGGGAAATCGAGGACCCTGCTTACAAGGATATCCCGAAAAAGCACAGGATCATCTGGTACGAAGCCAGCGCCGAGTTCGGCCACCCGCCTCACCCGGAGCCAGAATTTGCGGACTTCCCCAGCCGCATCAGTGCAGCATACGGTGGATACAAGAAAGTCAAAGGCACGGGAGAGGAGCATGATGACTGGGAGGAGCTGACCTCACCCATAGGCGCGAAGAGTGAGCCTGTAGAACCGCCTGGGGTGGATGAAGGGGGAATCCTCTCGATCAATAAAGCCGGGCATGACACCATCGAGAATCTGCTCAACGTCACACGCAGTCTCGCCGATCACCTTATCAAGGTACGCGACATGCATGGCGGTTTCGATGACGCCTCCGAGGTCAGTGATTACATGAACGAGTACAGGCAAACCCTGCGAGCCCACAACGCCATGCCCCTGGAGACGCTCACGGCCATGCTCAATGAACTCGCTGCCCTGGACGCCGCGGACAAGGTCAACTGGAAAAAGAAGGGGGCGGCGTGAACTTCAGTGACGGGTGCAGGTATCCATTTGAAGTGAGTAGCGCCAGGGCATTGCAGGAGATTAGCGACTGTTCCGCGCTCAGTGTTTCAGAGGTTCGATTCGGTAAGATATCCAGAACCCGCGAAGAGTCTTCCCGTGCTTTCCGAACCCTCGATGAGCTTTATGGCATACCTTTCAGCCCGAGGGTCAGGGAGTACTATTTTCGATTCAATGAGATCGAAACGTACTGGCGATCGTCGAACCCTGAACTGGAATTGGTCGGCGAAATCCATTTGACGCATCTGTCCCGGAGTGTCATAGAAAACCGCCTGCATCTCATCTGGGAGGGTGAGGGTGACCGGGAGCGTGAACTCCACAAAGAGCTGAAATTCTTCGACGACACCCCGCGCACCGGGTCCGGTCATATGGCATTGCTGCGTGTCCCGCCGGGCACCGCAGACCCCGAGATCTGGTTCTTTGACATGCGGCAGGGAGCCATGCCGATGGACCTGGACTACGGGTCCTACCTCGACACTCTGCTGATCACAAAAGGCACCATCGGCTGGCAGTACCTGTACTGCGACACAGGCCCGGGTGACCCAGGGTTCGCACCGGTTTCACGTGGGCTGAGGCAGATGTTGGACATCTTCCCGGGACTCTTTCCTGACTACGACTATTCGGACCTGCAAACTCGCTTGGAGGAACGGCTGTGACCCGCTACGCCGACATCCCCAAACCCATCCGCTCCGGAATAGTCGTAGTCAACCCCGACACCGGCACCCCCCAACGCGTCATCGTCCTCCAGTTCAACCCGGACACCCTGGAGCGCAGCGTCGCCCCCCAGTCCGCCGGGGACAGTGGCGACACCGGAGCCGGCGGCACCGGCAGCGGGGACCGGAACGAGGCGCTGCGGCTCAAGGGCCCCGCGCAGGAGACCTGGAAGTTCACGGCCGAGATCGACGCGACCGATCAGTTCGAGATCGTGGCGCCGGACGGAATCCACCCGCAGCTCGCCACGCTCGAAATGCTGGTGCAGCCGACCACCGCCCAACTGCGTGCCGCCTCGAAGCTGTCCCAGAAGGGCGCCATCGAGATCAGCCCGATCGAAATGCCGCTCACCCTCTTCACCTGGGGCAGCAAACGCGTCATGCCCGTCCGGCTCACCGAACTCTCCATCAACGAGTCGGCCTTCGACGTGAACCTCAACCCCATCCGCGCCTCCCTCAGCATCGGAATGAAGATCCTCACCGTGAGCGACCTGCCCGCAGGGCACCGCGGTGCCGACCTCTACCTAGCTCACCTCGCACAGAAGGAACGCCTCGCCGCAGCCGCCCGAGGCACCGGCATCGGATCGCTCGGGCTTGCCGGAGCCGCCGGAGCCGCCGGCTTCGTCACCGGAGCCGGAACCGGCACCGGCACCGGCACCGGAACCGGAAGGGGATGAGACACACCGCCATGGCCGACACCGAGCCGTACGAGTACGAGAGCGCCCTGGACGCCATACCGGGAGGGCATCCCTATCCCCGCACCAGCCGCTACCACGACGCCGAGATCGGCATCCACCGGATGGCCGACGGCACCGAAGTCCGGTACGCCAAGCGGCGCTTACTGCCTCCCCTCCCCGACGACCCGGAGGAGACGCAGGCCCACACCGTCGCGGCCGGCGAGCGCCCCGACCTGCTCGCGCAGCGGTATTTCGGCGACCCGGGACAGTGGTGGCGGATCGCCGACGCCAACCCCGTCCTCGACCCGGACGAGTTGACCAGCGAAGCCGGGCGGGCCATATGCGTCCCGCTCGCCGGCGGGTTCCCCCAGGGGGACCGGCGTGTTTGACGTGCCCGTGGGGCAGGGCCCCGTACATGTCACGCTCCTCATGGGGCCCAAGCTCGTGCGCCCCGTGCCCGCCGAAGTCACCGAGGCTCTGCTGTCCGCGCAGATCACGGCGACCGCGGGGGAGCGCAGCGGCTTCCAGCTCGCCTTCGATCTCACCAAGAACGGGCTCATCAACCGGCGGCTGCTCCCCGAGGGGTTCTTCGATCCCAAGACACGAGTGGTCGTCACCGTCACCGTCAAGGGCACCTCCGACGTGCTCTTCGACGGACTCGTCGTACGCCAGGAGGTCGGTGCCAGCAATCAGCCCGGCCACTCCACCCTCACCGTCACCGGCGAGGACCTGACCCTCCTGATGGATCTCGAGGAGCGCACCGCCCGGTATCCCAACCTCCCGCCCTGGGAGCGGGTGCTGTCCATCCTGCGCCGGTACTCCGACTACGGCATCCGCCCCGACGTGTACAAGGAGCAGATCGCCCAGCCGCCGCACCAGGACCTCCGCGTCCACTACCAGACGGGGACCGACCTCCAGTACGTCACCGACCTCGCCCGCGCCAACGGCTACACCTTCTACCTGGAGCCCGGCCCCACCCCGGGGCAGTCCTCCGCCCGCTGGGGACCCGAGGTGCGGGTCGGCATCCGCCAGCACGCCCTCAACGTCAACATGGACGCCCACTCCACCGTCGACCAGCTCACCTTCGCCTACGACGGGACAGCCCGCGAAGAGCCACAGGCACGCTGGCAGAACCCGAGGAACCGGCAGGCGTCGCTGCTTCCCCAGCCGTCGATCAGCCCACTGCGCCCGCCCCTCGGCAAGCGTCCCACCCCGGCCCTCAAGCGTCGCACCCTCTCCGGTACGGCGAAGCAGCAGCTCGCGCAGGCCGAGGCCGAACTCCTCGCCCGCGCCGCGGTCTCCGCCGACGTCGTCTCCGGCTCCGGCTCGCTCGACGTCAACCGGCACGGCTACATCCTCCAGCCCCGCCAGCTCGTCGGGGTCCGCGGCGCGGGACGGGCGTACGACGGCGACTACTACGTCAAGTCCGTCACCCACAACCTCCGCCCCGGCTCGTACCAGCAGAACTTCACCCTCTCCCGCGAAGGCCTCGAAGCGCGCAGCCCCTACGTCCGGCCCTGAGCGCCCGAGCACCTGAGCGCCTGAGCCCCCGAGCGCCCCACGCCCACCCTGACCGACCACCAGGAGCAGACCCACATGGCGGCACCCAGCAATCGCTACCTCGGCAAGTTCCGCGGCCGGGTCGTCAGCAACGACGACCCCCTGCGCATCGGACGCATCACCGTCGAGGTCCCGGACGTGCTCGGCGAGGAGCCGTCGACCTGGGCGCTGCCCTGCCTGCCGTTCACGGGACCGAGGTCGGGACAGTTCGTGGTGCCGCCGCCCGGCACCGGCGTGTGGGTGGAGTTCGAGCAGGGCGATCCCAGCTTCCCGGTGTGGACCGGATGCTGGTACGGCGCCGAGGACGAGCTGCCGCCCGACGCCCGTGACGCGCTCCGGGCCGGCGGGCCGCACAAGCCCGTCGTCGTGCAGACCCCACAGGCACACAAGATCGTGCTGAACGACGCCCCTGGCGACGACCAGGGAATCCTGCTCCAGGCCCAGGAGGGCGGGGCGTACATCCGCATCACCCGCGAGGCCGTGGTCATCGCCACCGGCGCGGGCGCCGAAGTCGTCTTGCGCGGACGCGAAGTGACCATCAACGAGGGTCAGTTGACCGTTCTCTCCAAACGGTAGGCGACCGTGCTCGACCAACGAACCAGCAGAACCAGCAGAACCAGCAGAACAGAGACGAAGACGGGGGACGAAACCAAGTGTCCGGGAGTCTGCTCGACGCCGACGCCGTGATCGGCTGCCCGCACGGCGGCCGAGTCGCCGCCACCACCCCACCCGCGGACGGAGTACGGCTCGCGGGGGCCGCCGTGGTCACGGCCGCGCACACCTACGCCGTCACCGGCTGCCCGCACACCGTCGACAACGTGCCCACACCCTGCGTGTCGGTCCGCTGGACCGCCCACGACACCGGCGTCACCGTCGACGGCGTGCCCGTACTGCTCGACACCTCCGCCGCCCAGTGCCTCACCGCGGCCCTCGTCCCGCAGGGCGCGCCCGTCGTCCAGGCCGCGCAGCGAAAGGTCACCGTCCGATGAGTTCACGCAGCGACATCAGCCCACCCGGCGGCACGCGCGCCCGCAGCGACATCGCCTTCCCCTTCCGCGCCGACCGCCGCGGCCGCACCGCCCACGCCCGGCACGGCGAGCACGTGTACGACCTGATCGAGCAGTTGCTGTTCACCAGCCCCGGCGAGCGCGTCATGCGCCCCGACTTCGGCTGCGGACTCCTCGACCTGGTCTTCGCGCAGAACAGCCCGGAGATCCTCAGCACCCTGGAACTGTCCGTGCACGCCGCCCTCCAGCGCTGGCTCGGCGATTTGATCGAGGTGGACGACCTCGACATCACCGGCGAGGACACCGTCGTCCGGGTCCGCCTCTCGTACGCCGTACGCGCCACTGGTGCCCGGCGTCAGGACGTCTTCGAAGGGAGGGCCGCCGCATGACCGGCGCCACCGTGTCCCGCCGCGCCAAGGTGCGGGCCGCCCAGCTCAACGGGGTCGACGCCGTCGAGGTCAGCGACGACGGGCTGCTGCTCACCGTCACCTTCCTCGGCAAGGCCCCGCACGGCCTCGGCCCCGAGAACGTACGGATCGACGGCGGCCGGCGCATCACCGGCATCACCGCCGTCGACGTCAGCGTCGAACGCGAGGAGGACCCGGAACTCGACGACCGGCTCTACGTCACCCTCGACCGGGCCGGCGACACCTCCCGCTACCGGCTCTCCCTCGTCGAGACCGACCCGTACGGGCGACCCGGCACCCAGCCCTACCGCGGCTTCGACCAGCGCTATCACAGCGCGACCTTCGCCTTCCGCCCGGACTGCCCCAGCCCCTTCGACGACACCCCCAGCGGCGACCATCCCGACCCTCCCGCCTTCCCCACCACCCCCGTCATCGACTACACCGCCCGCGACTACGACACCATCCGCAAGCTCCTCCTCGACCGGCTCACGCTCACCACCCCCGACTGGGTCGAGCGCCACCCCGCCGACCTCGGCACCACCCTCGTCGAACTCCTCGCGTACACCGGCGACCGCATCAGCTACCAGCAGGACGCCGTCGCCACCGAGGCGTACCTCGACACCGCCCGCCGCCGGGTCTCCGTACGCCGGCACGTGCGGCTCATCGACTACGCGATGCACGACGGCTGCAACGCCCGCGCCTACGTCACCGTGGAGACCGCCGAGGACCACACCCTCGCGCCGGGCACCTTCCGGTTCGCCTCCGTCGACGTCCGCAGCCTCGACCCGCACGACCGGCCCGAACCCGGCACCGTCATCCCCGAGACCGACCTGGGCGACCTCGACGAGCGCGGCTCGGTGGAGGTCTTCGAGCCCGTCCCGGCGACCGAGCCGCTGCGGTTGCGCGTCGCGCACAACGCCATCCGGCTGTGGAGCTGGGGCGGTGAGGTCCGCGTCCTGCCCAAGGGCGCCACCGCCGCCACCCTGCGCGACGCCTGGACCGACCCGGAGACCTGCCGCGACCGGCAGCTCGACCTGCAGCCGGGAGACGTGCTGATCCTGGAGGAGGTGAAGGGGCCGCGCAGCGGCACCCCCGGTGACGCCGACCCCGCCCACCGTCAGGCCGTCCGCCTCACCTCCGTCACCCCGGCCGTCGACCGCATCGAGGACCAGCCGGTGCTGGAGGTCACCTGGGCCGCCGAGGACGCGCTGCGCTTCCCGCTGTGCCTGGTCACCCGCGCGGGGCGGGACTGCCTGCCCGTCGAGGACGTCACCCTCGCCCGCGGCAACGTCGTCCTCGTCGATCACGGCCGCACCCTCGACGGGCTGCCGGAGACGTTCACCGTGCCCGCCGACCCGGCCGTCGTCTCCACCTGCTGCCCACCCGCCTTCGGCTGCGCCGACCCGGACGAGGGCAACGCCCCTGCCCGGCTGATCAACGCCCTCACCGACCGCACCGGCGACGGGCACTCGCTCACCCCGGACGACGTGCGGGAACTCTTCGACGTCGTCGGGGAGCCGGCCGTGACCCGCGCCGGAATCGGGCTCGAACGGGCCGGTCAGCGGCACGAGCGCGTCGTACCCGGCACGGCGTACGCGCAGACCGCCGCCCTGCGCACCCTGCTCGCCCAGTCCGTGTACCCGGGCATCCGGCCTCGCTTCCGTCCCGTCCTCGGCCGGGCCCCCGTCACCCAGGCGGTGCCCTTCCCCGAGCCGGGCACGGTCGCCGCCGGGCAGGCCGAGCGGATCGCCGCCATCCCCGGCCGGGTACGGCAGCGGCTGGTCGAGCTGTGGCGCAGCGCCCGCGACCGCGACGGGCTCGGCGACGCGGAGATCGCCGAACTCGCCGTCGTGTTCGGGCTGCGGATCCTGGAGCGGCTGGAGCTGCGGCTGCACCCCGTGCGCGCGCTGCGCGAACTCCTGCACCGCTCCGACCAGTTGCTCGACGGCAAGCTCCGCCGTATCGAGGTGCTGGCGGCCCGCGCCCGCGCGGGTACCGTCCTCGACCCGCACATCGCCTGGGAGATCGCCCACAGCTGGGGCCCCGCCTACGCCGAGGGGCTGCACCCCGACGAGCCCGTGCTGCGCGGCTCCGCCACCGGCGCGCTCACCCAGGACCCGCGCCACGCCCTGCCCGCCGTCCGCCTGTACGAGGCGGACGGGGCGGATGAGGCTGACGTGGTCGGCAAGGCGAGCGTGACCGGCCAGGCGCACGACTCCGGCTGGGATCCGCGCCGCGACCTGCTCGGCAGCGCCCCCCGCGACCGGCACTTCGTCGGCGAGCTGGAGGACGACGGACGGCTCGCGCTGCGCTTCGGCGACGGCCGGCACGGCGCCCGGCCCACCCCGGGCAGCCGGCTCACCGCCCGCTACCGGATCGGCGGCGGGACCGCGGGCAACGTCGGGGCCGAGGCCATCAACCACCTCGTGGTGCAGGACGGCGCGGAGGAGCTGTCCGCCGCCGTCGTGCGCAACCCGCTGCCCGCCACCGGCGGCACCGCACCCGAACCCGTCGACCAGGTACGCCAGCTCGCCCCCCTCGACCTGCGCCGCACCCGGCTGCGCGCGGTCACCGCCGACGACTACGCGGCCCTCGCCGGCGCCCTGCCCGGCGTCCAGCGCGCCGCCGCCGAGCTGCGCTGGACCGGCAGCGTGCAGGAGGCGCACGTCGCCGTCGACGCGGTCGGCGACGGCGCCCCGTCGCCCGAGCTGCTGGACCGGGTCGCCCAGGCCCTCGAGCCGTACCGGCGTATCGGCCACGACCTCGTCGTAGGGCCCGCCCGGCTGGTGCCGCTCGACATCGCGCTGACCGTGTGCGCCCGGCCCGGCCACCAGCACGGGCAGATCCTCGCCGAGCTGTACCGGGTGCTCGGCAGCGGACACGGCGGCTTCTTCCACCCGGACGCCCTCACCTTCGGCGAACCGGTGCGGCTCAGCCGCCTCGTCGCCGTGGCCGCGGCGGTGCCCGGCGTCGAGAGCGTACGCGTCACCCGGCTGCGGCGGCTGTTCGAACCGGACCGCGGCGAGCGCGAGGACGGCCTGCTGCGGATCGGGCCGCTGGAGATCGCCGCCTGTGACAACGACCCCGACCGGCCGGAACACGGCCGGCTGGAGATATCCCTGGGAGGTGCCCGATGACCGCGACCCACGAGTGTGCCTGCGGCGGGACGTGCGGCGGCGGACACGACGAGCGGCGGGCCCCGTCCCCGCTCCACAACCCTCCCCCAGCCTTCGGCCGGGGGTACCCCCATCTCGCTTCGCTCGGCCGCACCGCCCTCGACTACCGCGTCGGCACCTACGGCTCCTTCCTGACCGCCCTCCTCGACCGGCTCGCCTCACCCGCGTACCCGGCCCTGGGCGGACTGACCGTGCGTACGCCCGACGATCCCGCGATCGGACTGCTCGACGCCACCGCCGTCCTCGGCGACCTGCTCACCTTCCACTCCGAGCGGATCGCCGACGAGGCCTACATCCGTACGGCGAACGAGCACCGCTCGCTCGTGCTGCTCGGGCGGCTCGTCGGCCACCGGCCGCGGCCCGGCGTCGCCGCCGCCACGCACCTGGCGTACACCCTCGAACGCGACCCCCGCGCCGAGACCCTGCCCGTCGTCATCCCGCGCGGCGCGCGCAGCCACAGCGTGCCGGCGTCCGCCGACGAGGAGTCCCTGACCTTCGAGACCAGCCGCGATCTGTCGGCCCGCTGGGACTTCAACGAGCTGAAGGTGCGGCGCCGCAGGCCCTCCCTGATCACCCCCGAGGACCTGGAGCGGCGCTCCGAGCTGTTCGTCGAGGGCACCGCCAACTCCCTCCAGACCGGCGACCAGCTGCTGTTCGTCTTCGGGGAACAGGCCGGTGGGGAGCGGGTCCTGCTGCCCGTCGCCAAGGCGCGGATCGACCGGGAGGACGAGACCACCGCGATCTCGCTGCCTCCGTCGGCGCCGCGCACCCTGCGCGAGCTGGTCGACGAGGTACGGCGGTGGACCGCCGCGCCCGCCGCCCCGGGCGAGCCGGGGGAGGAGCCGCCGACGCCCCAGGTGCCGAACCCGCGGCCCGTCAGCCGGCTCGTCGAGGACTTCGAGGACCAGGTGCTGGCTCCGCTGCGCTCGGATCTGGACGACATCCGCACGCCCGAGCAGCTGGCCGCACGGCTCGCCGAGCCGGTTGCCCGGCTGGGCGAGGCGCAGGTGCTGGCTGCGCCCTACGAGGAGGTCGCGGACTGGTTCGCGCGGCTGGAGGCGGCGCTGGCTGAGATCGCCGAGCGGGCGTTGGAGCTGGCCCCCGCGCAGGAGGAGGGTGCCGCTTCGGGTCGTCGGGCGGCTGCGGCCTCGTCCGGGCTGGTCGCGCAGTTCCCCGCGCCCCTTGGGGGAGATGCGCGCGCCGCCGCTTATCAAGCGCTCAGCGATGTACTCCCCGCTCTGCGCGAGCGTGCGCCGGCACCGCGCGGTGCCACGCCCGGCCGGCGGCCCGACGCCGCGCGGCTGCTCGGCGCCCTCGACCCCGCCCTGGGCGCCCTCTACCCCGCCTGGCGCACCACCGCCGCCCCCGGCGCCCGGCCCCTGCTGCGGGAGCTGCTGGCGATGCGGGTGACCGCCGCGCCGTTCGGGGCGACCGCGCCGCTCAAGCCGGTGCAGGACGCCCGGGGCCGGGTCATCCGGACCGCGGACTGGCCGCTCACCGGGGCCGTCCTGGTCAGCATGCGGGTCGTGTTCGACACGGCGGGCAAGGTGCCGGTGCGGGCGGAGTTCCAGTACGTCGAGGGCAGCAGCTCCGACCAGCGGGCCGAGAACCTGCCCGCGCCGCAGTTCGCCACCTTCCCGCTGGGCACCGGGCAGGTCGACCTGTCCGTGCGGCCCGCCCGGGACACCGACCGCGACCGGCGTGCCGATCCCCAGGAGCCCGGGGTCACCGCCCGGCTCCACTCGGGTCTGCCCGAGCGCACCCTGACCGTGTCCCGGCCCGACCAGGACGGCCTGGTGCACGTCGTCGTCCAACACGGCGCCGACCGCCGGGAGGTGGCCCTGCGGCCGGGCATCGGCGACCAGTTCACCCACGGCGACCACGAGGTGAGCCTGCGCTACACCGTCGGCAGCGCGGAACCCAACGTCGAGGTGGTCCTCGCGAGCAAGCCGCAGCCCGTCAACCGGCGCGTCCTCCAGCTCGACACCGTCCACACCGGCATCACCCCCGGCAGCTGGGTGGCGATCCAGCGCCCCGCCAAGGGAGCCGAGGGCGGCATACCCGGCGACCGGAAGCTGTACTTCGTCACCACCCAGGTCGTCGCGGCGCGCACGGCGGCCTACACCAACTACGGCATCACCGGCCGCGGCACCGAACTCACCCTCGCCGACCCCTGGCTGGACGAGTTCGACGTCCTGCTCTCGCACATCCGCGACACCACCGTGCACGCCGCCGGGGAGCCGCTGCGCCTCGCCGACGAACCGCTCGGCGAGGACGTCCACGGAGACGAGATCGAACTCGCCGAGCTGTACGAGGGACTGCGGCCAGGCCGCACCCTGATCGTCACCGGAGAGCGCAGCGACATCCCGGGCGCCGCCGGGGTCACCGCCACCGAGGTCGTCACCGTCGCCACCGCCGACCCGGCCGTCGATCCGCACCTGCCCGGCGACCGCGTCCACACCCGGCTCACCCTGACCGCCCGCCTCGCCCACCGCTACCGGCGCGAGACCGTGCGCATCCTCGGCAACGTCGTCGAGGCCACCCACGGCGAGAGCCGCGAGGAGGCCATCGGCAGCGGCGACTCCGACCGCGCCAACCAGACGTTCGCGCTGTGGCAGTCCCCGCTCACCTGGCTCGCCGGTGACAACCCCCTCGGCGCCACCCCGGTCCTCGAGATCCGCGTCGACGGCCTGCTCTGGCACGAGGTCGACAGCCTCGCCGGCCGCGGACCCACCGAACGGGTCTACATCACCGGCACCACCTCCGACGGCCGTACGACGGTCACCTTCGGCGACGGTGTGCACGGCGCCCGGCTGCCCAGCGGGCACGAGAACGTCCGCGCCCGCTACCGGTTCGGCACCGGCAGGGCCGCCAACGTCCCCGCCGACCGCGTCACCCAGCCGCTGAGCCGCCCGCTCGGCGTCACCGCCGTCACCAACCCCCGCCCGGCGACCGGCGGTTCCGACGCGGACGGGCCGGGCCTGACCCGCCGCACGATCCCGCTCGCCGTGTCCGCCCTGGACCGGCTGGTGTCCGCCGCCGACTACGAGGACTTCGCCCGCTCCCGCGCCGGCATCGGCCGGGCCGCCGCCCGCGAACTCTTCGACGGACGGCGGCGCGTGCTGCACGTCACGGTGGCGGGCACCGACGACGTCCCCCTCGACCCGGACTCGGACACCCTGCGAGCCCTGCGCTCCGCCCTGACCGAGTACGGCGACCCGAACCTCCCCGTCCGGGTCGACGTCCGCGAGCTGGTCGTGCTGCTCGTCGCCGCGAAGGTGAAGGTCGCTCCCGACCACACCTGGGAGGTCGTCGAACCCCGGCTGCGCCGGGCCCTGCTGCGCCGCCTCGGCTTCGACGGACGCGACCTCGGGCAGCCCGCGCGGCTCTCCGAGGTGCTGGCCACCGCCCACTCCGTGCCCGGCGTGGACTACGTCGACGTCGACGTCTTCACCGGCGTCCCCGCCACGGCGGGCCCGGCCGAACTCGCCGGACTGCTCCGCGACCCAGGCCCGCCCCGGGCGACGGTGGCCGCGCCCCCGGCGGCGTACGACGAACGGATCCACACCGTCCGCGCCGAGGGCGGCGAGACCCTGTCGTCCGTCTGCGCCCGGTACGGCCTCCCGCTCGCCGAACTGCTGCGCCTCAACCCCGACATCACCGACACCCGCCGCCTGCCGCGCGGCCGGTCGGTGTACGTCTTCCGCGGCATCCGCCCGGCCCGGCTCGCCCTGCTGTCGCCGCGCGCCGCCGACACCCTGATCCTGACGGAGGTCAAGTGATGTCCCCGGACGTCCCGTTCGAGAACGCGGGACCGCCGGCGTCCCGCAACCCCGACGCCCTCGCCGACCTGCTGCCCCGCTGGCACCGGCTGCGCGACCTGGAGGAGGGCGAGCCGCTGCGCGCCCTGCTCGCGGTGATCGCCGAACAGCTCGACCTGGTCCGCGACGGCGTCGAGCAGGGCTACGAGGACCTGTTCGTGGAGACCGCGGCGCCCTGGGTGCTGCCGTACCTCGGCGACCTCGTCGGCTACCGCACCCTGCCCGGTTACGAGCGAAGCGAGATGGGGGCACCCCCGGCCGGAGGCTGGGGGAGCGTCCTGACCACCGGACTGCACACCGGCGGCCGGGCCGCGCTCGCCGAGGCGGTCGCCCCGCGCGCCGACGTGGCGGCGACCGTCGCCCACCGGCGCCGCAAGGGCACCCTGCACCTGCTGGAGGAGATCTCCGCGCGGGTCGCGGGCTGGCCCGCGCGCGCCGTGGAGCTGTCCCGGCTCACCGCCCACCACCAGTCGGTGAAGCTGGGCGTCACCGGCCACCGCGCCGAACGCGGCCGGCTCGCCGACCTGCGCGACGGCGCGGCCCTCGACCTCGCGGGCGGCCCGTTCGGGGCCATGGCCCGCACGGTCGACGTACGGCGCGCCGACTCGGCGCGCAGGCAGGGCGGCCCGAGTCCGGCGGCCGTCGGCCTGTACGTGTGGCGGCTCAAGGCACACCCGCTGACCTCCTCCCCGGCGTACTGCGTCGACCGGGCCCGCCACCTGTACACCTTCTCCATCCTCGGCAACGACACCCCGCTGATCACCAAGCCGTTCCCGGAGCCGTCGCCCACCCACCTCGCGACCATCGACAACGTGCCCGCGTTCATCCGGCGCCGGCAGCTCCAGGACCGGCTGCTCGACCACTACGGCCCCGGCAAGAGCTTCGTCATCCGGCGCGACGGCGAGGACAAGCCCGTACCGCCGTCCGACATCGTCGTCGCCGACCTGTCCGACTGGCGCTACCGGCCCCGGCGCGGCCAGGTCGCCGTCGACCCCGAGCTGGGCCGCATCGCGTTCGGCGCGCGGTCGGCGCCCCGGCAGGGCGTGTGGGTCGACTACCACTACGCGGCCGCCGCCGACCTGGGCGGAGGGGAGTACGACCGCCCCGACCGGGTCGCCCGCCCGGACGCCGCCGTCTACCGGGTCGGGCCGGGCCGGCGGTACCGGCAGATCATGGACGCCTACCGGGCCTGGCAGCACGACCGGCGGGCCGGACGCGCCGACTCCGAGGGCATCATCGAGATCACCCACAGCGGTGCCTACCAGGAACAGCTCGACTTCGACCTCGACCCCGGCGACCGCCTCCAGCTGCGCGCCGCCGAGGGCACCCGGCCCGTCATCCGGCTCCTCGACTGGTACAGCAACCGGCCCGACGCGCTCAACATCCGCGCCGTCTCCGAGGACTGCGCCCCGCACGAGCGGCCCCGCGTCGTCCTCGACGGTCTGCTCGTCGCCGGGCGCGGCATCAACGTCACCGGCCCGATGGGCGCCGTCACCGTGCGGCACTGCACGCTCGTGCCCGGCTGGTCGCTGGAACCCGAGTGCGACCCGCACTCCCCGGAGGAACCCAGCATCGTGCTGGAACGCACCACGGCCTGCCTCCAGGTCGAGCACAGCATCCTGGGCACCATCGAGGTCATCGGCGACGAGGTGAGCGAGGATCCCCTCCCCATCCACCTGCGCGACAGCATCCTGGACGCCACCGCCGACGACCGCGAGGCCCTCTCCGCCCCGGACTGCCGCCACGCCCACGCCGTGCTCCACCTGCACCGCACCACCGTCATCGGCGAGATCCACACCCACGCCGTGGAGATCGCCGAGAACTCGATCCTCACCGGGCGGCTGCACGTGGCCCGCCGCGGCGTCGGACGGCTGCGGTACTCCTACGTCCCGCCGGGCTCACGCACCCCGCGCCGCCACCGCTGCCAGCCGGACCTCACCCCCGGCACCCGGCCGGCGTTCGTCTCCCAGCGCTACGGCACACCCTGGTACGCCCTGCTGTCCGACCGGTGCCCCGAGGACATCCGGCGCGGCGCGGACGACGGCGCCGAGATGGGCGCCTTCCACGACCTGTACCGGCCCCAGCGCGAGGACGGACTGCGGGCACGGCTCGCCGAGTACACGCCCGCGGGCACGGACGCCGGGATCTTCTTCGTGACGTGAGCCGCACCCACACCGACTTCAAGCGCACTTTCTCGAACCAGGGGGACCCCCTTCATGCACGCTGACCTCTCCCGCGTCACGTTCCGCCCGGAACGCCACTACTCCGCGGTCGTCGCCCAGCAGGGCCGCGTCCAGCTCGACGCCGACACCAACGAACAGACCGCGATCCAGCTGCACCAGGCCCGCACGCTCGCCGCCGACCTGATCGGCCCGCACGGCGGACCCCGCGACGCGGCCGGCTTCCGCATCGACTACGTCGGCGGCAAGCACGACCTGGACACCCTGCACATCCACGGCGGCCGCTACTACGTCGACGGCATCCTGTGCGACGCCGACCGCCCGGCGCCCGGCGCCCCCGTCCCCGGTGAGGACGAGGAGGAGGCCGCGACCCCGCAGACGCCCGCGCACTGGACCTACTGGGACCAGCCGGACGCCTTCCTCGACCCCGAACGCCCCGGCGACCGGCTCCCCTCACCCGCCTCGGCGCCGTTCGTCGTCTACCTGAAGGTGTGGGAGCGCACCGTCACCGCCACCGAGGACCCGGCGCTGCGCGAGGTCGCCCTCGGCGCCGCCATGCCGGACACCGCGGCCCGCGTGAAGGTCGTCTGGCAGGTGCTGCCGCTGTCCCTCAGCGCGCTGGAGATCGAGGCGACCGACCCGTCCAAGGAGGACGTCCGCGCCGCCTTCGCCCGCTGGGCGCGGCGCCAATCCGCCCCGTCCGCCCGGCTCGCCGCCCGCAGCGAACGGCCCGACCACGCCGACGAGGACCCCTGCCTGGTCAAGCCCGACGCCCGCTACCGGGGCGCCGAGAACCAGCTGTACCGGGTCGAGGTGCACGCCGGCGGCGCGGCGAAGGACGCCACCTTCAAGTGGTCCCGCGAGAACGGCTCCGTCGTCTTCCCGGTCGACGAACTCGACGGCACGTGGGTGCACCTGGCCTCCCTCGGCCACGACGACAAGCTCGACCTCGACGTCGGCGACCTCGTCGAGCTGACCGACACCGCCCACGCCTCCCGCCTCGACGCCCTGCCGCTGCTGCGGGTCGAGGAACTGGACCTGCCCGGCCGCCGCGTCCGGCTCTCCGCCGAGCCCGCCCCCGGCGTCGGCCGCCTGCCCCACCTGCACCCCTTCCTGCGCCGCTGGGACCACCACGAGGGCCCGCGGCGCAAGGGCCGCACCACCGCCCTGCGCGGCGGCGCCGTCCCCGTCACCGAGGGGGAGTGGCTGCCCCTGGAGGACGGCGTCGAGGTCTACTTCGCCAAGGGCGGCACGTACCGCACCGGCGACCACTGGATCATCCCCGCCCGCACCGCCACCGGCGGCGTCGAGTGGCCCGCGGACACCGCCCGCCGCCCGCTGCTCCAGGCCCCCGCCGGGATCGCCCGGCACTACGCCCCGCTGGCCCTGGTCAAGGGCGAGTACGGCGCCGTCGACCTGCGTCTCGCCTTCGCCCCGCTCGCCACCGCCGTGCCCGCGGCGGACGAGGCCGCGCTCGCCGCGGAGGAGCAGGCCCGCCGCGAGGAGCAGGCCGCCGAGGCCGCCGCGCCCACCGAGGCCCGGCCCGAGCCCGCGAGCGGAGCCCAGGACACCCCGGAAGGAGACCAGTGATGGCCAAGCCGATCAGCGCGTCCAAGATGGTGGAGATCCTGCGGGCGGAGGGCCTGACCGTCCACGAGGTCCGCAACTGGCGCACCCACAACCGCAACAGCAAGGGCCCCTGGGGCCCGGTGAACGGCGTGATGATCCACCACACCGTCACCTCCGGCACCGCCCGCTCCGTCGACATCTGCTACGACGGCTACGCCGGGCTGCCCGGCCCGCTCTGCCACGGCGTCATCGACAAACAGGGCCACGTCCACCTCGTCGGCAACGGCCGCGCCAACCACGCCGGCCTCGGTGACGGCGACGTGCTGCGCGCCGTGATCAACGAGACGACCCTGCCGCCCGACAACGAGGCCGACACCGACGGCAACCGGCACTTCTACGGCTTCGAGTGCGTCAACCTCGGCGACGGCAGGGACCCCTGGCCCGAGGCGCAGAAGGAGGCCATCGAGAAGGTGGCCGCCGCGATCTGCCGCCACCACGGCTGGTCCGAGCGGTCCGTCATCGGCCACAAGGAGTGGCAGCCCGGCAAGACCGACCCGCGCGGCTTCACGATGGACGGGATGCGGGGGCGCATACGCGACCGTCTGCGGGGTGCCGGGGGCGGCGGAGGCGGCACCAAGCCGGCACCTGCACCGCCGAAGCCGTCCTACGAGCCCTTCCCCGGCAGCGCGTTCTTCCACCCCGGCCGGAGCTCTCCGATCATCACCGCCATGGGCCGCCGCCTCGTCGCCGAGGGCTGCGGCCGGTACGAGGACGGCCCCGGCCCCGAATGGACCGAGGCCGACCGCCGCTCCTACGCCGCCTGGCAGCAGAAACTCGGCTACCGCGGCAAGGACGCGGACGGCATCCCGGGCCCCACGAGCTGGGCGAAGCTGAAGGTCCCGGACGTCCGGAACTGAGGCCCGCCCCCGCGCGGCGCCCGCCCCGCCGCGCCGGCACGCCGCTCCAGGCGGGCCGGGGCGGCGCACCTCCCGCGAGGGAGCCCTTGGGCCCGGAAACGACGAATCCCCCGGCCGCCGCGGCGACCGGGGGATCCGGCTGGTGTCCGAGGGGGGACTTGAACCCCCACGCCCGATAAAGGGCACTAGCACCTCAAGCTAGCGCGTCTGCCATTCCGCCACCCGGACAAGGTGTCTGTCGTGCGGGGCGGTTTCCCCCGCGGCGACGACGTAAACATTACCAGGCTTTCCGGGGTGGCTGATCACCCCCGGGTCACGGCCCGGTCACCCCGGTCACGTGAACGGCGTGTGACGGGCCGGGCCCGCTCTTGGGCCCGGCAGGACCGAGGAGGAGGATGTGGGGGAACCACCAGCGGGAACCACCAGCGGCGTAGCGGGAGGAAGCAGCGTGAGCCAGACGGGCACCGGCCAGGGCGTCACCGGCGAGGACGAGGTCGTCGACCTCTGCAGCGAGCTGATCCGGATCGACACCAGCAACTACGGCGACCACTCCGGCCCCGGCGAGCGCAAGGCGGCCGAGTACGTCGCCGAGAAGCTGGCCGAGGTCGGACTGGAGCCGAAGATCTTCGAATCCCACCCGGGCCGCGCCTCCACCGTGGCCCGGATCGAGGGGGAGGACCCGTCCCGGCCCGCCCTGCTCATCCACGGCCACCTCGACGTCGTACCGGCCAACGCGGACGACTGGACCCACCACCCCTTCTCCGGCGAGGTCGCCGACGGCTGCGTCTGGGGCCGGGGCGCCGTCGACATGAAGGACATGGACGCGATGACCCTCGCGGTCGTCCGCGACCGGCTGCGCAGCGGCCGCAAGCCCCCGCGCGACATCGTCCTCGCCTTCCTCGCCGACGAGGAGGCCGGCGGCACCTACGGCGCCCGCCACCTGGTCGACCACCACCCGGACCTGTTTGAGGGCGTCACCGAGGCGATCGGCGAGGTCGGCGGCTTCTCCTTCACGGTCAACGAGAAGCTGCGGCTCTATCTCGTCGAGACCGCCGAGAAGGGCATGCACTGGATGCGGCTCACCGTCGAGGGCACGGCCGGCCACGGCTCCATGACCAACGACGACAACGCGATCACCGAGCTGTGCGACGCCGTCGCCCGCCTCGGCCGCCACACGTGGCCGGTCCGGGTCACCAAGACCGTGCGGTCCTTCCTCGACGAGCTGTCCGACGCGCTCGGAACCGAGCTGGACCCCGAGAACATGGACGAGACCCTCGCCAAGCTCGGCGGCATCGCCAAGATGATCGGCACCACCCTGCGCAACTCGGCGGCGCCCACCATGCTCGGCGCCGGCTACAAGGTCAACGTCATCCCCGGCCAGGCGACCGCCCACGTCGACGGCCGCTTCCTGCCCGGCTACGAGGAGGAGTTCCTCGCCGACCTCGACCGCATCCTCGGCCCGCGCGTGAAGCGCGAGGACGTGCACGCCGACAAGGCCCTGGAGACCGACTTCGACGGTCGGCTGGTGGACGCCATGCAGAGCTCCCTGGTTGCCGAGGACCCCATCGCGCGGGCCGTGCCGTACATGCTCTCCGGCGGCACCGACGCCAAGTCCTTCGACGACCTCGGCATCCGCTGCTTCGGCTTCGCCCCGCTCCAACTGCCGCCGGAGCTGGACTTCGCCGGCATGTTCCACGGTGTGGACGAGCGGGTCCCGGTCGACGGCCTGAAGTTCGGCGTCCGTGTGCTCGACCGCTTCATCGACGCGTCCTGATTCGTCCCGCTGAAACGCGACTTGACTTTTCGGTCGCGCGTGCGGGCCCGCGCTGGGACGGGTGAATGCGCTCATAGGGTCGTAGCTCTATTAGTCCTTCCTCGTTATTGGTGATGCGATCCGAACTTGGGATCACATTGCCAACCAGGAGGAATTAATGATCAAGAAGGTCGTCGCTGCTGCCGCCGCCACCGGTGGACTGGTTCTCGCGGGTGCGGGCATGGCCGTCGCCGACTCCGGTGCCCAGGGTGCCGCCGTGCACTCCCCGGGTGTCGCGTCCGGCAACGTTGTCCAGGTGCCCGTGCACATCCCCGTGAACGCCTGCGGCAACACGGTCTCGGTGATCGGCGTGCTGAACCCCGCCTTCGGCAACTACTGCGTCAACAAGTGACATCGGGCCTCGCCTCATGAGGCTCTGAGCCCTTCGGCCTCGGAGCGCGCGCCATGCGTTCCGAGGCCGAAGGCTCTTCCCGGTTCTGTCACGACGTAGAAGGGGGATTCAGCAATGCGACAGGCCACCCGCAAGGGCCTGATGACCGTGGCGGCCGCCACGGGAGTGATCGCCGCCGCCGGCGGCCAGGCCCACGCGCACTCCGCGAGTGCGAGCGGCTCCGCCACCGGCTCGCCCGGTGTGCTGTCCGGCAACACGGTGCAGGCGCCGGTGCACGCGCCGGTCAACGTCTGCGGCAACACCGTCAACGTCGTCGGGGTGCTCAACCCGGCGGCCGGCAACAGCTGCGGAAACCACAGCCACGGCCACTCCGGCCACGGCGAGTCAGGGGCGTACGGCGACTCGAGCGGCACCGGTGGTTCCGGTGCCGGTGGCTCGGGGGGTGCGCAGGCGAGCGGGTACACGTCCGACTCGCCGGGCGTCGCCTCGGGCAACACCGTGCAGGTGCCGGTGTACGCGCCGGTCAACGCGTGCGGCAACAGCGTCGACGTCGTCGGGGTGCTCAACCCGGCGGCCGGCAACTCCTGCGGAAACCACAGCCATCACCACCCGGGCGGCCACGGCGACCCGGGCGGCTCCGGCGGCTCGGGCGGTGCGCAGGCGGAGGGACACGCCTCCGACTCGCCGGGCGTCGCCTCGGGCAACCACGTCCAGGCACCCGTCCACGCACCGGTCAACGTCTGCGGCAACAGCGTCGACATCATCGGCGTGGGCAACGCCGCGATGGGCAACGACTGCGCCAACGAGGACACGGGCGGCGGCCACACCACCCCGCCGGGAGACGGCGACGGCACGACGCCACCCGGAACGAACCCGCCGGGCACGAACCCGCCCGGGACGACTCCTCCGGGAACCAACCCGCCGGGCACCCCCGAGCAGCCCGGTACCCCTGGCACCCCGGAGCAGCCCGGCACCCCGGGAACGCCGGTGACCCCCGGCACCCCGGCCACCCCGCCCAACCTGGGTGGGACCACCCCAGGTGACCAGGGTCACGGCAATCTGCCCGGCGCCCAGTCCGTCACCCAGCCCCGGGCCGACGCCGAGCTCGCGGACACCGGCAGCGGCCTGCCGCTCGGGACCGCCGCGTCCCTCGGCGCGGGAGCACTGCTGGCGGGCACCGTCCTGTACCGCAGGGCACGCGCCTCCGCCTGAGGCGCAGGGCACGCGCCTCCGCGTTACGCGCAGGCACGCGCCTTCGCGTAACGCGCGCACCGGAAACGGAGCGGGCCCCACCACCGGCGGGGCCCGCTCCGTTTCGCCTCTCACCTCACCACGTGGCACGCACCTGGCGGATGATCCGCCGGCGCAACCGCACCTTGCGGCTGCCGTCGCGCAGCAGGCTCAGGCGGTGCAACTCCCAGTGTCCGTACTCGGCATGGTCCGTCAGCAGACGTGTGGCGTCCTTGCGGGAGACCCCGCGCGGTACGTACACGTCGACAAATTCGTATTCCGGCATCGCATCTATTGTGCGTGCTGGGGTCCGGTACGGATAGCGTCTGCAGTATGTCTGATGCTGCGCAGCCCACCGCTGCCGAGGTACGCGCCGCCGCCGAGGCGGTCAAGACCGCGCTCGACCGCCATCTCGCCGCGGTCGAACGCCGGTCGGGGGAGGACGACCCGGCCGTCTACGAGGCGTTCAACCAGCTGGCCGCGGCCGCAGAGGCGTACGACGAACTGCTCTACGACCGCTACGACGAGGTCACGCCCTTCGAGATCCCCGGGGCGGACGACTCGCTGCCGCCGTACACCGGGCCCGACGAGCCGAACGCGCTCAGTGTGCTGATCCGCCGCGACTACGCGGTGGCGCACCCACAGCGGCTGCTGGCGCAGGCCCGGCGGATCGAGGCGGCGGACGAGGGCACGGACGCGGACGCCGCGGAGACCGTCAACGGCGCGCTCGGCATCCTGTTCGGCGAGTTCGAACCGGACGAGATCGCCTCCCGGCACAAGGAGTTCGGCCTCGAGGAGGGGGACTCCACGCTGTGGGTGACCGCCGCGGACGAACTCCCGGAGGCCGGCGAATGGCTGCCGGCCCCCTTCGACTCCGTCGATCCTCAGCGGGTGATCTGCCGCTTCGACGTCAGCGCGGTCTTCGACGAGGACCTGGACGACGAACCCGACGACGACGCCGTCCCCGAGGAGCTGGAAGAGGCACTGGAAGAGGAGGCAGAGGACGAAGAGGACGACCTGGACCTCGACGAGGACGGGGATCTGGAGCCGCTGGACGCGGATCGCTGACCCACCCGTCCGCTCCCGGCGCCCGCGCGTCCCCTCCCGACCCACTCTCGTCCCACGAGCACCAGGCGCCACGGCGGCCACGGGAATCCCCCCGTGGCCGCCGTCACTTGTCCCGGCGGACCCCCGTGGCCGCCGTCAGGTGCCCGCCGCCCTACTCCGCCGCAGGTGCCTCGGGCCGCAGCAGATCGGGCAGCCGCGTGGTGCGCGGCTTGGGCAGCCCCTCCGCGACCGCTCTCGGCAGGGCCTGCTCCACCCCCTGGACCACGGACAGATGACGCTCGGCGCGGCCGAAGGCGGTGTAGATCCAGGCCCGTGTGAGGATCTGGGCGGCGTCGCCCGGCAGCACCACGACGACCGCGGGCCACCGGCCCCCGACCGCCTGGTGCGCGGTCAGCGCCCACCCGTGCCGCACACACTGCTCGACCCGCTCGCGCGGCACGACGACGTTCTCACCCGCGCACGACAGCCGCAGCCCCTCGGCGTCGGCCCCGACCACCCGCCCGGGCACCGTACGGCCGGCCGCGGGGGAGTAGGCGACCCGGTCGCCGGGGTCGAAGCCGCCGAAGCGCCCGGGGCCGGGATTCAGCCGTTCCTTCAGCGCCGCGTTCAGCGCCCGCGTCCCCACCGCGCCACCGTGCCCCGGCGTGATCACCACGGTCTCCTCGGCGGGCACCCCGATCGCCCGCGGCACCGAGTCCGCGACGAGCTGCACGGTCCGGTGCACGGCCTCACCCGCGTCCCGCACCGGAACGATCACGATCTCCTTGCCCGGCGCCTCGACCTGGTTCAGCTCGCCGACGCCGATCCCGGACACCAGCTCGCCGAGCGGCCCGGGGTCCGGGCGCCGGGAGGCGATCTGCGGCACCCGCCGCGCGGCCAGCACATCCGCGAACACCCGCCCCGGGCCCGCCGACCACAGCACCGCCGGATCCCCGGACAGCACCAGCCGGGCCCCGTCGGGCAGCGACTCGACGAGCGACGCGCCCGTCTCCACGTCCAGCTGGGCCGCGTCGAGCACCACCAGCAGATCCAGGTCCAGCGCCCCCTCGGCGTCCCGCCCCGGCCCCTCGGCCCCGGACAGCAGCCCGGCCACCGTGACGACCCGCGCCTGCTCGGCGAACCGCCCGCGCCCCAGCGGACTGTGCACGGCGGCCCACGCCCGCAGCCCCAGCTCCTCGGCCGCACCCAGCAGCTCCACGGCCTCGGCCCGGGCCGCCTCCCCGCCCGTGTGCAGCACCAGACCGTGCCCGGCGACCGCCCGGACCAGCTCGGCGGCGGACCCCTGGGCCGCTGCGGCGACCCGCTCCCACTCCGCCCCCGGAGCGCCCTCCTTCGGCACCGAGCCGATCAGCCGGGCCAGCCCGTCGGCCAGGCTCTCCTCCGCCAGCGCGTACCGCTCCAGACCGACGAGCACCCGCACGGGCTCCTGCGCCTCCTCCCCTTCCGCGGACTCCTCGAGCCCGTCCTGGAAGGCCAGCACCTCACCCTCCGCGAGGGCGTCCTGCACGGCCGCGTCCGGGTCGGGCACGCCCCGCTGCGCCAGCGCGGCGGTCAGCGCCGGCAGCTCCAGCGCGGTGTGCCCGGCCAGCGCCGCCTGCTCCAGCAGCCAGACGGTGACCGCCCGCAGCCGCCGCTCGTCGTCCGGGCCGCAACTCCCGCCCAGCAGCGCCCGCGCGAACCCGTCGGCCTGCTCGGGCCGCACCCCGCCGACCCTCAGCAGCAGCCACGGATCGGCCCGCAGCCGCTCCGCCGCGCCGTCCCCCAGCACGGCGGCGACCTGCGGCGCCAGCGCCTCGGGGGCACCCCCCTCGGCGAGCACCCGGCGGACGCCGTCCACCGCCTCGGGCGCGGGCGCGGCCACCACCACCGGCGCGACCGGCTGTGTGCGCCGCACCGGCTCCGGCGCGGGCCGCCGCACCGGCGCCTCGGGCTCGGCGAACACCGCGGCCACGGGCTTCTCCCCGCTCTCCACGGCCCGCACCGCGGCGAGCAGATCGGCGGCCTTCCCGCTGAGCTTCGCGCCGCTCTCGATCGGCCCCCGCTTCTCCGCCTTGCGCCGCTCGATCCGCTCGCGTTCCAGTCGCTGCGCCGCCAGCTCCGCCTCGGCCTCGGAGAGCCGCGCCGCCTCGGTGCCCTCGGCCCCGGTCGGCTGCGCCCCCTCCGTCTCCTCGCCCTCGGGGGTGCCGCCCTCCGCCTCGGCGCCCGGCGTCTCCTGCGCGGCGTCCTCGGTGGTCTCCGGCTCCGTGCTCACAGCGTGCTCCAGTCGTGATCGGGATAGCGGTGCACGGGCGCCGACACATCGTCGAGCGCCCGGCAGATCTCGTCAGGAAGACTAAGGGCCTCCACTGACAATGCCGCCGTGAGCTGCTGCGCGTTGCGCGCGCCGACGATCGGCGCGGCCACCCCGGGCCGGTCGCGCACCCACGCCAGCGCCACCTGCAAGGGCGTCACCGCCAGCCCGTCCGCCGCCGTGCTCACGGCGTCCACGATCCGGCTCGCCGTGTCGTCGAGGTACGGCTCCACGAACGGCGCCAGGTGCTCCGACGCACCCCGCGAGTCCCCGGGCACCCCGCTGCGGTACTTCCCCGTCAGCACGCCCCGCCCGAGCGGCGACGAGGGCAGCAGCCCGATCCCCAGGTCGATCGCAGCGGGCAGGACCTCGCGCTCGACCCCGCGCTGCAACAGCGAGTACTCCATCTGCGTACTGGCCAGCCGGGTCCGCGTCCCCGGCGCCGCGAGCTGCCAGGTCGCCGCCTTCGCCAGTTGCCACCCGCAGAAATTGGACACCCCGGCATACCGCACCCGCCCGCTGCCCACCGCCAGGTCCAGCGCCTGGAGCGTCTCCTCCAGCGGTGTCTCGGGGTCGAACGCGTGCACATGCCACAAGTCGACGTAATCCGTCCCCAACCGTGTCAACGAGGCATCCAGCGCGGCCAGCAGATGCCCCCGCGACCCGTCGAACCGCCGATCCGGGTCGGGCACACTCCCGGCCTTCGTCGAGATGACGAGCTCACGCCGCGGCACCAGGCCGTCCATCAGCCGTCCGAGCAGATACTCCGCTTCCCCGTCCCCATACACATCCGCCGTGTCGACCAGCGTCCCGCCCGCTTCCCAGAACGTCTTCAACAGGTCCGCGGCGTCATGCTCGTCGGTGTCCCGCCCCCACGTCAGGGTGCCAAGGCCGATCCGGGACACACGCAGGCCGGTCCGGCCGAGATGCCTCTGCTCCATGTCCGCCGAGATTACTGGCCAGAACTCTCACCGTGGATGGCCTGTGGACAACCGATTTCCCCACCCGGCACGCAGGTGGAACGACGGCCCCGGCCCCCGATCGACCAACGGCGCCGCAGCAACCCCCGCAGGCCCCCACCCACCCGGTAGGGTCACCCCACAAAAGGACGTTACTGATCAGTAAGGGGAAGGCCATGCAGCTCGGCATCAACCTCGGCTACTGGGGCGCCGGAATGGACGCGGACAACCTGGCCGTCGCCCAGGAAGCAGACCGCCTCGGCTACGCGGTCTGCTGGGCCGCCGAGGCCTACGGCTCCGACGCCGCCACCGTACTCAGCTGGGTCGCCGCCCAGACCACGCGCATCGACGTCGGCTCGGCCATCTTCCAGATCCCCGCCCGCCAGCCCGCCATGACGGCCATGACCGCCGCCACCCTCGACTCCCTCTCCGGCGGGCGCTTCCGCCTCGGCCTCGGCGTCTCCGGCCCCCAGGTCTCCGAAGGCTGGTACGGCGTCAAGTTCGACAAGCCCCTCTCGCGCACCCGCGAGTACGTCGAGATCGTCCGCAAGGCCATGAGCCGCGAACGCCTCACCCACGACGGCGAACACTGGACCCTTCCCCTCCCCGGCGGGCCCGGCAAGCCCATCAAGCTCACCGTCCACCCCCAGCGCGAGCACATCCCGCTCTACATCGCCGCGATCGGCCCCAAGAACCTCGAACAGACCGGCGAGATCGCTGACGGCGCCCTGCTGATCTTCCCCTCCGCCGACCACCTCGAGGACACCACGCTCAAGCACCTCCGCGCGGGCCGCGAGAAGGCCGGCAGGACCATGGACGGCTTCGACGTCTGCCCGACCCTGCCCATCGCCGTCGGCGACGACAAGGACGTGACCGCCCTCGCCGACACGTTCCGCCCCTACACCGCCCTCTACGTCGGCGGCATGGGCAGCCCCAAGCAGAACTTCTACAACCAGCTCGCCCAGCGCATGGGGTACGAGAAGGAGGCCGCCGACATCCAGGCCAGGTACCTCTCCGGCGACAAGCAGGGCGCCGCGGCCGCCGTACCGCACGACCTGATCGACAAGACCACCCTCCTCGGCTCCGTCGACCGCATCGCCGACCGCATGAAGGCCTACGCCGAGGCGGGAGTCACGACGCTGTCGCTGGCCCCCGCGGGCTTCACCCTCGACGAGCGGATCGCCTCGCTCCGCGCCGGCACCGAGGCCCTGGAGCGCGCCGGTCTCGCGTAGCGGAATTCCCACGGCCGTGGTGGGGGCTCGGGGGTCTACCCCGCCACGGCCGTCACGCGGAACAACGCGCGGCCCCGCCCGGGGTTACGCCTCCGCTCACGCCCCCGTCAGCCGGCGCCGCATGGTCTCTCTCAGGACCCCGGACCGCCGCAACGCGCTCGACGGCCCGGCCGAGGCCGCCCCGGAGTTCGCGTGAGGGCCGCTCACATCCACCCCCGCCCCTTGAACAACCGGTAGAGCCCCACCTCCAGCACGGCCATGACCGCGATCACCGCCGGATACGACCACACCCACCGCAACTCCGGCATGTGGTCGAAGTTCATGCCGTAGACCCCCGCGATCATCGTCGGGACGGCGGCCATGGCCGCCCACGCGGAGATCTTCCGCATGTCGTCGTTCTGCCGCACGCTCATCTGCGCCAGATGCGCCGACAGCACATCCGACACCAGCCGGTCCAGCCCCTCCACGGACTCGTTCACGCGCGTGAGATGGTCCTGCACGTCCCGAAAGAACGGCCGCGCCCGGTCGTCGACGAACGGCACCGCACCGCCGACCCCCCCGGTCCCCGACAGCCGGCCGAGCGGCAGCGCCAGCGGTCCGGTGGCGCGGCGGAACTCCAGGATCTGCCGCTTGAAGCCGTAGATCCGCGAGGCGATGTGCCGGGAGCCGCCGCCCTCGGGCGAGAACACCTCCGCCTCCAGCTCCTCCAGATCGTTCTGCAGCTCGGCCGCGACCTCCAGATAGTGGTCGACGGTGGCGTCGGCGATCGCGTACAGCACCGCCGTCGGCCCCTTGCCCAGCAGCTCCGGCTCCTGCTCCAGCCGCCGCCGTACCGCGGCCAGCGGCGCTCCCTCGCCGTGCCGGACGGTCACCACGAAGCCGTCGCCGAGGAACACCATGACCTCCCCGGAGGACACGGCGTCGCTCTCCGGCTCGTAGACCACCGGCTTCAGCACCAGGAACAGCGAGTCGTCGTACACCTCCAGCTTGGGCCGCTGGTGGGCCTTCAACGCGTCCTCCACGGCCAGCGGATGCAGCCGGAACTCCTCGGTGACGTGCGCGAACTCCCGCTCGCCCGGCTCGTGCAGGCCGATCCACACGAATCCGCCCCCGGCCCGTGCCTGATCGAGGGCGTCGGACAGGTCCTCGGGACCCTTGGTCCGGCGCCCGTCCCGGTAGACGGCACAATCGACGATCACTGAGCGCATTCTCCCTTCACCGGCCCACCACCACACCCGGGCGTACGCCTACGCTGGGCGGCATGCCCACGTTGATCCTCGTCCGGCACGGACGTTCCACCGCCAACACCGAGGGACTGCTCGCCGGCTGGACGCCCGGCGTGCGGCTCGACGAACGCGGCGCCGCCCAGGCCGCCGCCCTGCCCGCCCGCCTCGACGGGCTGCCGCTCGCCGAGGTCGTCACCAGCCCGCTCGAGCGCTGCCAGGAGACGATCCGGCCGCTGCTCGACGCCCGCCCCGGCCTGACCGCGCACACCGACGAACGCATCGGCGAGTGCCACTACGGCGACTGGTCCGGCCGCAAGCTCGCCGAACTGAAGGACGAGCCGCTGATGGAGGTCGTGCAGGCCCACCCCTCGGCCGCCGAGTTCCCCGGCGGCGAGTCGATGCGCGCGATGGCCACCCGCGCCGCCGAGGCCGTACGCGAGTGGAACGCGCGCGTGGAGCGCGATCACGGGCCCAACGCGGTGTACTTGATGTGTTCGCACGGCGACATCATCAAGTCGCTCGTCGCGGACGCCCTCGGACTTCATCTCGACCTCTTCCAGCGGATCAGTGTGGAACCGTGTTCCATCACCGCGATCCGTTACACCCGGCTGCGCCCTTTTCTCGTCCGCCTCGGCGACACCGGCGACTTCGCGTCCCTCATGCCGCGCGAGGAACCCCCGGCCGAGGAAGCGCCCGTCGGGGGCGGTGCGGGCGCACCGTGATCGTCGGCCGCAGTAGGGTGAAGCGGTCAGTCGGTCCCGAAGTCGATGCCGATCCGTCGATGCCGATCCACAAGTCCAGACGATTCCAGGAGACAGGACGTGTCCCGTCAGGTGTTCCTCTACGACCCACCGGACCGCTTCGTGGCCGGCACGGTCGGACTGCCCGGGCGCCGTACGTTCTTCCTCCAGGCCTCCGCAGGCTCCCGGGTGACCAGCGTGGCCCTGGAGAAGACACAGGTCGCGGCGCTCGCCGAGCGCATGGACGAACTCCTCGACGAGGTCGTACGGCGTAGCGGCGGCAGCGCCGCCGTGCCGGCCGTCGCCCCCGCCGAGATCACCGACACCGCCCCGCTGGACACCCCCGTCGAGGAGGAGTTCCGGGTCGGCACCATGGCCCTCGCCTGGGACGGCGAGGAGCAGCGCATGATCGTCGAGGCACAGGCCCTCGTGGAGATCGACGCCGACTCCGACGAGGACCTGGCCGAGGCCGAGGAGCGGCTGCTCCAGGACGACGAGAACGGGCCCCCGATGCTGCGGGTCCGGCTCACCGGTGCCCAGGCCAGAGCCTTCGCCAAGCGCGCCCTCGACGTCGTCAACGCCGGCCGGCCGCCCTGCCCGCTGTGCAGCCTGCCGCTCGACCCGGAAGGACACGTATGTCCGCGCCAGAACGGATACCGCCGCGGAGCATGAGCCCGGCGGACCTGCTCGCCGAGGGCGAGCTGACCGTGCGCGGACAGATCCGTCAGGCCTCCAACGCGGCGCTGTACTGCACGGTGACGCACGAGGGCGAGGAGACGGAGACGGCCTGCGTCTACAAGCCCGTCGCCGGGGAGCGCCCGCTGTGGGACTTCCCCGACGGCACGCTCGCCGGGCGGGAGGTGGCCGCCTACCTGGTCTCCGAGGCCACGGGCTGGGGCCTGGTCCCGCCGACCGTGCTGCGCGACGGCCCGTACGGCGAGGGCATGGTCCAGCTGTGGATCGAGGCCGTCCCCGGCACCGAGCTGCTGGCCCTCGTCGAGGACGAGGAGCCGGGGCCCGGCTGGAAGGCGATCGGCCTCGCCGAAGTGGGGGAGGGGCGCACCGCGCTGCTGGTGCACGCCGACGACGCGCGGCTGCGGCGGCTCGCCGTGCTCGACGCGGTGATCAACAACGCCGACCGCAAGGGCGGCCATCTCCTGCCCGCCGCGGACGGCCGGCTCTACGGCATCGACCACGGCGTCACCTTCAACGTCGACAACAAGCTGCGCACCCTGCTGTGGGGCTGGGCCGGGGAACCGCTCACCGAGGAGGCCGTCACGGTCCTCGAACGCCTCCGGGACCAGCTGAAGCAGGGCGCGGCGCTCGCCGAACGCCTCACCGGTCTGATCACGCCGGCCGAGGTGGACGCCACCCGCGCGCGGGTCGACGCCCTGCTCACCGCCAAGGTCCACCCGGAGCCCAGCGGGGAGTGGCCCGCCATCCCGTGGCCGCCGGTGTGAGGCACCCCATGCCCGGCACATCCGCCGGGAACGCGCAAGAGCGCCTTCCCGGCCATATGGCCTGGTCCGGTTCGTATACGGAACTCCAGTCCGGTTAGGCTCAAGACATGCATGCCTGGCCCGCTTCCGAGGTCCCCGCCCTGCCTGGTCAGGGCCGCGACCTGAGGATCCACGACACCGCGACCGGCACTCTGGTCACCCTCGATCCCGGCCCCGTCGCCCGTATCTACGTCTGCGGCATCACCCCGTACGACGCGACCCACATCGGTCACGCGGCGACCTACAACGCGTTCGACCTCGTCCAGCGCGTCTGGCTGGACACCAAGCGGCAGGTCCACTACGTCCAGAACGTCACCGACGTCGACGATCCGCTGCTGGAGCGGGCGCAGCGCGACAGCGTCGACTGGGTCGCGCTCGCCGAGAAGGAGACCGCGCTCTTCCGTGAGGACATGACCGCCCTGCGGATGCTGCCCCCGAAGCACTACATCGGCGCCGTCGAGGCGATACCCGGCATCGTGCCGCTGGTGGAGCGCCTGCGCGACATGGGCGCGGCCTACGAACTCGAAGGCGACATCTACTTCTCCGTCGAGGCCGACCCGCACTTCGGTCAGGTCTCGAACCTGGACGCCGCCGCGATGCGGCTGCTCTCCGCCGAGCGCGGCGGCGACCCGGACCGCCCGGGCAAGAAGAACCCGCTGGACCCGATGCTGTGGATGGCCGCCCGCCCGGGCGAGCCCAGCTGGGACGGCGGCTCGCTGGGCCGTGGCCGGCCCGGCTGGCACATCGAGTGCGTCGCCATCGCCCTCGACCACCTGGGCATGGGCTTCGACGTCCAGGGCGGCGGCTCCGACCTCGCCTTCCCGCACCACGAGATGGGCGCCTCGCACGCCCAGGTGCTGACCGGCGAGTTCCCCATGGCCAAGGCGTACGTCCACGCCGGCATGGTCGCCCTGCACGGCGAGAAGATGTCCAAGTCCAAGGGCAACCTGGTCTTCGTCTCCCGGCTCCGCCGCGACGGCGTCGACCCGGCCGCCATCCGGCTCGCCCTGCTCGCCCACCACTACCGGGCCGACTGGGAGTGGACGGACCAGGTGCTGCGGGACGCCGAGGAGCGGCTGGCGCGCTGGCGGTCCGCCGTCTCCCGCCCCGACGGACCGGGCGCCGACACGCTCGTCGAGGAGATCCGCGAGGCCCTGGCCGACGACCTCGACGCCCCGGCCGCGCTGGCCGCCGTCGACCGCTGGGCCGCCCTCCAGCACGAGCGCGGCGGCGAGGACCCCGGCGCGCCGGGTGTCGTCACCCGCGCCGTGGACGCGCTGCTCGGCGTCGCCCTGTAGCGGCCCGGTCCGGCTCCAGTCACGGCGAAGGGCGGTGCGGAACGTGTCCGCACCGCCCTTCCTCCAGAGCGCTCAGTCCTCCGAGGACTCCCCGTCCTCCGTGCCCGGCTTCGGCGGCATCGGCGGGCGCGTACGGTCCCCGGGGCCGCCGTCCCGTCCGCCGTCCCGGCGGCGCAGATACCGCTCGAACTCGCGGGCGATCGCCTCACCCGACGCCTCCGGCAGCTCCGCGGTGTCCCGGGCCTCCTCCAGCGTCTGCACGTACTCGGCGACCTCGCTGTCCTCGGCGGCCAGCTGGTCCACGCCCACCTGCCAGGCACGCGCGTCCTCGGGCAGCTCGCCCAGCGGGATACGCACGTCGATCAGGTCCTCCAGCCGGTTGAGGAGGGCCAGCGTCGCCTTCGGGTTGGGCGGCTGCGAGACGTAGTGCGGTACGGCGGCCCAGAGCGAGACCGCCGGGACACCCGCGTGCGTGCAGGCCTCCTGGAGGACGCCGACGATGCCCGTGGGGCCCTCGTACTTGGTCTCCTCCAGGTCCATCCGCCGGGCCAGGTCCGGGTCGGACGTGGTCCCGCTGATCGGCACCGGACGGGTGTGCGGGGTGTCGCCGAGCAGGGCGCCCAGGATGACCACCAGCTCCACGCCCAGCTCGTGGGCGAAGCCCAGCAGCTCGTTGCAGAACGAGCGCCAGCGCATGGACGGTTCGATCCCGCGCACCAGCACCAGGTCACGCGGCTTCTCGCCGCCGACGCGGACCACCGACAACCTTGTCGTCGGCCACGTGATCTTGCGCACGCCGCCGTCCATGAACACCGTGGGGCGGTTCACCTGGAAGTCGTAGTAGTCCTCGGCGTCCAGCGCCGCGAAGACCTCGCCCTTCCACTCCCTCTCCAGATGCGCGACCGCGGTGGAGGCGGCGTCGCCGGCATCGTTCCAGCCCTCGAACGCGGCCACCATGACCGGGTCGATCAGCTCGGGAACCCCCTCGAGCTCGATCACCCAGTGCCTCCTTCCGACGTGCCCTCGCTTGACATCCCAACCTTACGGCGTGCCGCGAGGGCGCCCGCAGCCCCCTTGCACGGGGGAGTGAACGGATCACTGCCCCGAACGTCCCCCCGGAACACCCCGCGGTCAGGGAGCGGCGGCGTCGAACCACTCCCTGCCCGCCGCCCAGTGCGCGACCCAGCCGGCGAAGCCCGAGGTGCCGGTGGTGTAGCCGAACTCGGCGCCGAAGGGCAGGGCGCCCACGTCGGTGATCTGCCATACGTGCCCGCGGTGCGGGCCGGTGACGATCAGATGCCAGTCCATGGCGCACCCGTCGGTGCCCAGCACGATCGAGCCGTGCTCGAAGACGGCGTCGAGGTCCGGCTCGTCGTCGTCCTCCTCCCACAGCCAGGCCTCGGTGAGCGGGAAGGGCTTGCTCAGGTCGCGGTCGGCGGGGTCGGACTGCGACCCCTGCGGAAGCTCGCCGAGTGCCAGCAGGCCGAACTCCGGCGGCCCTTGGTACGAGCCGTCGGTGATCTCCGCGACGAAGGTGCGATAGGGCTCGGGCAGCACGATCCCGTGCTCCGCCTCGAAGGCGCGCACCTTCTCCCAGCCGAGGGCGGACGCACCACCGTCGTCCACGTCGAAGGCCGCGCGCAGCGCCGCGAGTTCCCGCGGGTCCGCGTCTTCCGTGTTCATGCCGCCCATGGAAGCACGCGGCACTGACAACGCCGGTCCCTGGGCGCCCACGGGTACCGGAGCACGCGAAAGGGGCGGCTCCATCGGCGCGGAGCCGCCCCTTCCCGTGCCGGCCCCCCAGTGCGGTGGGGGCCGGGCCTCGGGTGCCGGCGGCGGTCAGGGAAGAGCCGGCGCGCGAGTCTCTACTTCTTCTCGTCCAGCAGGTCCTGGACCTTGGCGCGGACCTCGTCCGTGGCCAGACCGCGGATCGTCAGCGTCGTACGGCGGCGCAGCACGTCGTCCGCCGTCTCCGCCCACTCGTGGTCACGGGCCCAGACGACCTGCGCCCAGATCTCCGGCGCGTCCGGGTGGACGCGCCGGCCCAGCTCCGGGTTGTCGTTGGCGAGGCGGGCGATGTCGAAGGCCAGCGAACCGTAGTGGGTGGCCAGGTGCCTGGCGGTGTCGGCGGCCATGCGCGGGCCGGGGGCCGGGCCGTCGACCAGCAGCCGGTGGGCGACCGCGCGCGGGTTGGCGACACCCGGCAGCGGCAGCTTCTTCGGCAGCGACGAGATCGGCTCGAAGTCCTCGCCCAGCGGGTGGCCGGGCAGCGACTCCAGCTTCTTCATCACCGTACGGCCGATGTGGCGGAAGGTCGTCCACTTGCCGCCCGCGACGGACAGCATGCCGCCCTTGCCCTCGGTGACGACCGTCTCGCGCTTGGCCTTGGCGGTGTCGCCGGGGCCGCCCGGCAGCACCCGCAGACCGGCGAAGGCGTAGGTGATCAGGTCGCGGCTGAGCTGCTGGTCGCGGATGGAGAACGCGGCCTCGTCGAGGATCTGGGCTATGTCCTTGTCGTTGACGGCGACGTCCGCCGGGTCGCCCTCGAACTCCTCGTCGGTGGTGCCGAGGAGGAGCATGTCCTCCCAGGGCAGGGCGAACGTGATGCGGTACTTGTCGATCGGGGTGGCGAGCGCGGCCTTCCACGGGGAGGTGCGCTTCAGGACCAGATGCGCGCCCTTCGACAGCCGGATCGACGGCGCGGCGTTCGGGTCCTCCATCCGGCGCAGGTGGTCGACCCACGGGCCGGTCGCGTTGAGCACGAGGCGCGCGTTGACGCCGAACTCCTCACCGGAGATCCGGTCCTTCAGGTCGGCGCCGGTGACCCGGCCCTTGGTGAAGCGCAGACCGGTGACCTCGGCGTGGTTGAGGACGACCGCACCGGCCTCGACGGCCGCGCGGACCGTCATCAGCGCCATGCGGGCGTCGTTCATCTGGTCGTCGCCGTACACGGCGACGGCCTTCAGGTTCTCGGTGCGCAGCTCGGGCACGTCCGCCGCCGCCTTGGCGGGGGAGAGCAGGTGGCCGACGCCGTCGCCGAAGGCCGACAGCATCGAGTACGCGAACACACCCGCGCCGAGCTTCGCGGCGCCGTGCGGCCCGCCCTTGTACACGGGGAGGTAGAAGGTGAGCGGGTTCGCCAGGTGGGGGGCCACCTGGCGGGAGACCGCACGGCGCTCGAAGTGGTTCTCCGCCACCAGCTTCACCGCGCCGGTCTGCAGGTAGCGCAGACCGCCGTGGAGGAGCTTGGAGGAGGCGGAGGAGGTGGCACCGGCGAAGTCGCCGGCGTCGACCAGCGCCACCCTGAGGCCGGCCTGCGCGGCGTGCCAGGCGGTGGAGATGCCCAGGATGCCGCCGCCGATCACAAGAAGGTCGTACGACGCCTTGGCGAGCCGCTCCCGGGTCTCGGCGCGGCTCGGGCCTACGCCGGAGGCCGGGCGCGTACCGAGGGCAGGCACGGACTGCAGGGTGGACTGACTGGTCATGTCGGGTTCTTACTCCTCGTCAGAGCTCGGCTGAGAACGCGCCACTGAGCCGGTGGCTCGCGGTCAGTTCTCGTCGTCGTCGAGCCAGCCCATGGTCCGTTCGACGGCCTTGAGCCAGTTCTTGTACTCACGGTCGCGGGTCTCCGCGTCCATGCGGGGGGTCCACTCGGCGGCCCGGCGCCAGTTGGCGCGCAGGTCGTCGGTGCTGTTCCAGAAGCCGACGGCGAGACCGGCGGCGTAGGCGGCGCCGAGGCAGGTGGTCTCGGCGACCATCGGGCGCACCACGGGGGCGTCCACGAAGTCGGCGAGGGTCTGCATCAGCAGGTTGTTGGAGGTCATGCCGCCGTCGACCTTGAGGGCGGCCAGCTCCACGCCGGAGTCCTTCGTCATGGCGTCCGCGATCTCGCGGGTCTGCCAGGCGGTGGCCTCCAGGACGGCACGGGCCAGGTGCGCCTTGGTGACGTACCGGGTCAGGCCGGCGATCACACCGCGGGCGTCGGAGCGCCAGTACGGGGCGAACAGGCCGGAGAAGGCGGGCACGAAGTAGGCGCCGCCGTTGTCCTCGACCGAGAGCGCGAGCGTCTCGATCTCGGCGGCGGTCGAGATCAGGCCCATCTGGTCGCGCATCCACTGCACCAGCGAGCCGGTGACGGCGATCGAGCCCTCCAGGGCGTAGACCGGCTTCTGGTCGCCGATCTGGTAGCCGACCGTGGTCAGCAGGCCGCTGTAGGAGTTGATGATCTTGTCACCGGTGTTCATCACCATGAAGGTGCCGGTGCCGTACGTCGACTTGGTCTCGCCCTCGGAGAAGCAGGTCTGGCCGAACAGGGCCGCCTGCTGGTCGCCGAGCGCGGAGGCGACCGGGATGCCGCCGAGCAGGTCGCCGAGGCGGCCGCCGGTGATCTCGCCGTACACCTCGGCGGAGGAGCGGATCTCCGGGAGCATCGCGGGCGGGACCCCGATGGACTCGCAGATCTTCTCGTCCCACTGCATGGTGTGCAGGTTCATCAGCAGGGTGCGGGAGGCGTTGGTGACGTCGGTGACGTGCTTGCCGCCGTCGACACCGCCGGTCAGGTTCCAGATGACCCAGCTGTCCATGGTGCCGAAGAGGATGTCCCCGGCCTCGGCGCGCTCGCGCAGGCCCTCGACGTTGTCCAGCAGCCAGCGGGCCTTGGGACCGGCGAAGTAGGAGGCGAGGGGAAGGCCGGTCTCGCGGCGGAAGCGGTCCTGGCCGACGTTGCGGCCCAGTTCCTTGCAGAGGGCGTCGGTGCGGGTGTCCTGCCAGACGATGGCGTTGTGGACGGGCTCACCGGTGTTCTTGTCCCACAGCACGGTGGTCTCGCGCTGGTTGGTGATGCCGATGGCCTTGATGTCGTCGCGGGTGATGCCGGCCTTCTCGATGGCGCCGGCGACGACCTCCTGGACGTTGGTCCAGATCTCGGTGGCGTTGTGCTCGACCCAGCCCGGCTTCGGGAAGATCTGCTCGTGCTCCTTCTGGTCGACGGAGACGATCCGGCCGTCCCGGTCGAAGACGATGCAGCGGCTGGAGGTGGTGCCTTGGTCGATGGCGGCGATGAACGGGCCATGCCCGTGGGAAGCGATGCCGGCGGTGTGGGCGTCGGTCACTGTGTGCTCCTGGGGTTCATGTCGAACGGACTGGGGTGGTGAGCTGATGCTCCAGCGAACCTCTAGGCGAAGGCCAGCTTGTAGAGGCCCGCCGCGAGCGCGGCGCCGATCAGCGGTCCGACGACCGGGATCCAGGCGTAGCCCCAGTCGGAGCCACCCTTGTTGGGCAGGGGGAGAAGCGCGTGCACGATGCGCGGGCCGAGGTCGCGCGCGGGGTTGATGGCGTAACCGGTCGGTCCGCCGAGCGACAGACCGATGCCGACCACGACCAGCGCGACCATCAGTCCGCCGAGCGGGCCGAGGCCCTTGCCGCTGTCGTTGAGGCCTTGGGTGAGGACCGCGAGCACCAGCACGAAGGTGCCGATGATCTCGGTGGCGAGGTTCATCGCCACGTTGCGGACCTCGGGGCCGGTGGAGAAGACGCCGAGCACCGGACCGGCCTGGGCCTCCCGGGCCTCGACGGCCTTGGTGGACTGGGTACCGGGGCCACCGACGATCTCGCGGTCGGTGAGGTGGGCGCGGAACTGTCCGTAGTACGCCACCCAGGCGAGCGTGGCACCGATCATGGCGCCGAGGAGCTGTCCCGCGAAGTAGGTGGGGACGTTGCTCCACTCACCGTCCTTGATGGCGATGCCGAGCGTCACGGCCGGGTTGAGGTGGGCGCCGGACAGCGGCGCCGAGATGTAGACGGCCGTCAGTACGGCGAAACCCCACCCGAAGGTGATGGCGAGCCAGCCGGCGTTGCGGGCCTTGGAGGCCTTGAGCACGACGGCGGCCACGACGCCGGCGCCGAGCAGGATGAGTATGGCGGTACCGATGGTCTCGCCGATGAAGATGTCGGAGCTGGACACCCGCGACTCCTTTGTCCTTCGTCCAGGGGAAGCCGAACCCCGTGTCCCAACGGAGGTTCTGCGCCCTCGGGGGTGAGAGCTGTGCCGGCCCTTGGCGTTGTCACACTCTAGCGCGTATTGCCGGTAGGTGTTCGACAATGCCGACCGATGGACGGGAGTCTTGTCGGGCGGTCGCGCATGCGTCAAGGGTTCCGTTATCGAAAACACGATCGTTATTGATCGCGCTGAGTTATCGATCTTCAATGCGGCAATGGGCAGAGTTATGTCCGATGTGCCCGTTTTCAGGCATGGCGATCGCCGGAACGCCGTCCGGCGTCCCGGCGAGACTTTCCCGATACGGCCCCGAAGGCGCCGCGAATCCCGGCCCTACGGCCTCAGAAGCGCCCCGCGCCCAGGTCCCGCGAGACCGCGCGGGCGCAGTCCCGCACCGCCGCGATCAGCTCGGGACGCAGCTCGCCGTCCCGGGCCACCCGCTCCACCGCGCCCGTGATGCCGACCGCGCCGACCGGCATCCGGCGCCGGTCGTGGATGGGGGCGGCGATCGAGGCCACGCCCTCCCAGGTCTCCTCCACGTCGGCCGCGTAGCCCCGCGCGCGCGTCAGGTCGAGGATCTGCTCGAAGGGGGCCAGGTCGCAGACGGTGCGGTCGGTGAACGCCTTGCGGTCGGCCTCGACGGCCTCGCTGTGCGCGACCGGGTCGTACGCCGACAGCACCTTGCCGAGTGCCGTGGAGTGCAGCGGCTGCATGGCGCCGATCTCCAGCACCTGCCGGCTGTCGTCGGGGCGGAAGACGTGGTGGACGATCAGCACGCCCTGCTGGTGCAGGACCCCCAGATAGACGCTCTCCCCGCTGGAGCGGGCCAGGTCGTCGGCCCACACCAGGGCGCGCGCCCGCAGCTCGTGGACGTCGAGGTAGGTGGTGCCCAGGCGCAGCAGCTCCGCGCCCAGCTGATAGCGCCCGGAGGCGTCGTCCTGCTCGACGAACCCCTCCTGCTGGAGGGTGCGCAGGATGCCGTGGGCGGTGCCCTTGGCCAGGCCGAGGGCCGAGGCGATGTCCGACAGGCCCAGCCGCCGCTCGCCGCCCGCGAGCAGTCGCAGCATCGCGGCCGCCCGCTCGAGCGACTGGATGTTCCGTGCCATCGCCGTCCTGCCTCCGTCCCCTTCGACCGTCGAGCTGCGAGGTCGCTGCCTCTGTTCGGCAATGTCGAACACTACCGGTCCATGCCGACCTCTTGCTAATGGTCGTCGACAGCTCTTTGCCGTCCGTCCACCTCGGATGGCCGAAACCCGACGCCCGTCTTCCACCCGTTCGCGGCGACCATCCTCGTCCGTCACGTGGACGCCCCTGACCATAGGCCCCCTCGCCGGTTACTCTGACGGCGTGCGCCCGCCCCGGGTCGGTCCCCCGACCGCGCCCCGAGGCGCCGCAAAGCCGACAGCCGTCGCATCTCAGGGAGCCCTTACATGGCCTCGTTGCCGCCGACCCCTACCGCCGACAGCCGGACCCGTGCGTCCGCGCTCCGAGAGGCACTCGCCACCCGCGTGGTGGTCGCCGACGGAGCGATGGGCACCATGCTCCAGGCCCAGGAACCCACCCTCGAGGACTTCCAGAACCTGGAGGGCTGCAACGAGGTCCTGAACGTCACCCGCCCCGACATCGTCCGCTCGGTGCACGCCGCGTACTTCGACGCCGGTGTCGACTGCGTGGAGACCAACACCTTCGGCGCCAACCTCACCGCGGCGGGTGAGTACGAGATCGCCGACCGCGTGCTGGAACTGTCGGAGGCCGGCGCGCGGATCGCCCGGCAGACCGCCGACGAGTACACGGCCCGCGACGGCCGCCAGCGCTGGGTTCTCGGCTCCATGGGCCCCGGCACCAAGCTGCCCACCCTCGGCCACACCACCTTCCGCGCCATCCGCGACGCCTACCAGCAGAACGCCGAGGGTCTGCTCGCCGGCGGCGCCGACGCCCTGATCGTCGAGACCACCCAGGACCTCCTCCAGACCAAGGCCTCCGTCATCGCCGCCCGCCGCGCGATGGAGATCGCCGGGTACGACGTACCGCTCATCGTGTCGGTCACCGTCGAGACCACCGGCACGATGCTGCTCGGCTCGGAGATCGGCGCCGCGCTCACCGCGCTGGAGCCGCTCGGCATCGACATGATCGGCCTGAACTGCGCCACCGGCCCCGCCGAGATGAGCGAGCACCTGCGCCACCTCTCCCGGCACTCGCGCGTCCCGCTGTCCTGCATGCCCAACGCCGGCCTGCCCGAGCTGACCAAGGACGGCGCGTACTACCCGCTCACCGCGCCGGAGCTGGCGGACGCGCAGGAGAACTTCGTCCGCGACTACGGCCTGTCCCTGGTCGGCGGCTGCTGCGGCACCACGCCGGAGCACCTGCGCCAGGTCGCCGAGCGCGTCCGTGACCTGCGCCCGGTCGAGCGCGACCCGCGCCCCGAGCCGGGCGCCGCCTCGCTCTACCAGTCCGTTCCGTTCCGCCAGGACACCTCGTACCTGGCGATCGGCGAGCGCACCAACGCCAACGGGTCCAAGAAGTTCCGCGAGGCCATGCTGGAGGGCCGCTGGGACGACTGCGTGGAGATGGCGCGCGAGCAGATCCGCGAGGGCGCGCACATGCTCGACCTGTGCGTGGACTACGTCGGCCGCGACGGCGTCGCCGACATGGAGGAGCTGGCCGGACGGTTCGCCACCGCCTCCACCCTGCCGATCGTGCTGGACTCCACCGAGGTCGACGTGATCCGGGCGGGCCTGGAGAAGCTGGGCGGCCGCGCGGTGATCAACTCGGTGAACTACGAGGACGGCGACGGCCCCGAGTCCCGGTTCGCCAAGGTCACGCAGCTCGCGAGGGAACACGGCGCCGCGCTGATCGCCCTCACCATCGACGAGGAGGGCCAGGCCCGCACCCCGGAGAAGAAGGTCGAGATCGCCGAACGGCTGATCGCCGACCTGACCGGCAACTGGGGCATCCACGAGGAGGACATCCTCATCGACACCCTTACCTTCACCATCTGCACCGGTCAGGAGGAGTCCCGCAAGGACGGCATCGCCACGATCGAGGCGATCCGCGAGCTCAAGCGCCGCCACCCGAACGTGCAGACCACCCTCGGTCTGTCCAACATCTCCTTCGGCCTGAACCCCGCCGCCCGCATCCTGCTGAACTCCGTCTTCCTCGACGAGTGCGTCAAGGCCGGACTGGACTCGGCGATCGTGCACGCGTCGAAGATCCTGCCGATCGCCCGCTTCGACGAGGAACAGGTCAACACCGCCCTCGACCTGATCTACGACCGGCGCAGCGAGGGTTACGACCCGCTCCAGAAGCTCATGCAGCTGTTCGAGGGCGCCACCGCGAAGTCGCTGAAGGCGGGCAAGGCCGAGGAACTGGCCGCGCTCCCGCTCGACGAGCGCCTCAAGCGGCGCATCATCGACGGCGAACGCAACGGGCTCGAAGCCGACCTCGACGAGGCGCTCGCCCAGCGCCCGGCGCTGGAGATCGTCAACGAGACGCTGCTCGACGGCATGAAGGTCGTCGGCGAGCTGTTCGGCTCCGGCCAGATGCAGCTGCCGTTCGTGCTCCAGTCCGCGGAGGTCATGAAGACCGCCGTGGCCTACCTGGAGCCGCACATGGAGAAGACCGACGAGGACGGCAAGGGCACCATCGTCCTCGCCACCGTGCGCGGCGACGTCCACGACATCGGCAAGAACCTCGTCGACATCATCCTGTCCAACAACGGCTACAACGTCGTCAACCTCGGCATCAAGCAGCCCGTCTCCGCGATCCTGGAGGCCGCCGAGGAGCACCGCGCCGACGTCATCGGCATGTCCGGGCTCCTGGTGAAGTCCACCGTGATCATGAAGGAGAACCTGGAGGAGCTGAACGCCCGCGGCCTCGCCGCGCGCTACCCGGTCATCCTCGGCGGCGCCGCCCTCACCCGCGCCTACGTCGAACAGGACCTCCACGAGATCTACGAGGGCGAGGTCCGCTACGCCCGCGACGCCTTCGAGGGCCTGCGCCTGATGGACGCCCTCATCGGCGTCAAGCGGGGCGTGCCCGGCGCCAAGCTGCCCGAGCTGCGCCAGCGCCGGGTGCGGGCCGCCACCGTCGAGGTCGAGGAGCGCCCGGAGGAGGGCCACGTCCGCTCCGACGTCGCCACCGACAACCCCGTGCCCACCCCGCCGTTCTGGGGCACCCGCGTCGTCAAGGGCATCCAGCTCAAGGAGTACGCGAGCTGGCTGGACGAGGGCGCGCTGTTCAAGGGCCAGTGGGGCCTGAAGCAGGCGCGCACCGGACAGGGGCCGACGTACGAGGAGCTGGTCGAGACCGAGGGCAGGCCGCGGCTGCGCGGCCTGCTGGACAAGCTCCAGTCGGAGAACCTGCTGGAGGCGGCCGTCGTCTACGGCTACTTCCCCTGCGTCTCCAAGGACGACGACCTGATCATCCTGGACGAGTCCGGCAACGAGCGCACCCGGTTCACCTTCCCCCGCCAGCGCCGCGGCCGGCGGCTGTGCCTGGCCGACTTCTTCCGCCCGGAGGAGTCCGGCGAGACGGACGTCGTCGGGCTCCAGGTCGTCACCGTCGGCTCCCGCATCGGCGAGGAGACCGCGAAGCTGTTCGAGACCAACGCCTACCGCGACTACCTCGAACTGCACGGCCTGTCCGTCCAGTTGGCCGAGGCGCTGGCCGAGTACTGGCACGCCCGGGTCCGCTCCGAACTGGGCTTCGCCGGCGAGGACCCGGCCGACATCGAGGACATGTTCGCGCTGAAGTACCGCGGCGCGCGCTTCTCCCTCGGCTACGGCGCCTGCCCCGACCTGGAGGACCGCGCCAAGATCGCCGACCTGCTCCAGCCGGAGCGCATCGGCGTGCACCTGTCGGAGGAGTTCCAGCTGCACCCCGAGCAGTCGACGGACGCCATCGTCATCCACCACCCCGAGGCCAAGTACTTCAACGCACGCTGAGACGCGGGCCGGGGCGCAAGGCTGGGCGCAGGCCGAGGTGCCCGAGGGCGGGGACGGCCGGGTGCCCCGCCGCCCCGCCGTTCAAACGAGGCGGTTCGCCGACGTACGTCGTACACTGGTCGGTCCACTGGAGGCCGGTTCCCCACAAGGGAACCGGCCTGCTCGTCCCTCAAGGAGGTACGCCGGATGACGACCACCGTCCCCGCGCTCGGCACCCGTACGGCCGACGGCTCCGCGCTCCAGGCCGTGCTCCTCGACATGGACGGGACCCTGGTGGACACCGAGGGCTTCTGGTGGGACGTCGAGGTCGAGGTCTTCGCGAGCCTCGGGCACACCCTCGACGACTCCTGGCGCCATGTCGTGGTCGGCGGTCCCATGAGCCGCAGCGCGGGGTTCCTGATCGAGGCCACGGGGGCCGACATCACCCTGGCCGAACTCACCGTCCTGCTCAACCAGGGGTTCGAGGACCGGATCGACCGGGCGCTGCCGCTGATGCCCGGGGCCGCCCGGCTGCTCGCCGAGCTGGCCGCGCACGAGGTGCCCACGGCCCTGGTCTCCGCCTCCCACCGGCGCATCATCGACCGGGTACTCGCCACGCTCGGCCCCCAGCACTTCGCCCTGACCGTGGCCGGTGACGAGGTGCCGCGCACCAAGCCGCACCCCGACCCGTATCTGCTGGCCGCGGCCGGACTGGGCGCGGATCCGGCCAGGTGCGCCGTCATCGAGGACACCGCCACCGGCGTGGCCGCCGCCGAGGCCGCCGGCTGCCGGGTCGTCGTGGTGCCGTCCGTCGCCCCCATCGCCCCCGCCGCCCGGCGCACGGTGGTCACCTCGCTCGAAGAGGTCGACCTCCCCTTTCTGCGCGGGCTGATGACGGAAATGCGCTAGCTCTTCACCCACCGTGCAGCGGCGATTGGGCGGGAATTCATCGAACGCACACGCGGGCGAATTCGAACCGCTCCGGGTGGCCGAATTCCAGCGTTCGCACACCTCGTTGGATATGTGACGTTCACCACTCGGGTGCGGTCCGGTGCGTCACCCCACGCGTGCTCCTTGCCCGGTTTCCGCGGTTTGCGCCGTGACCTTGTGTCCCGATTGATGGGACGCTGCACGAATCCTTCCGCTGTCGGGTTTTCGGTGTGTCCACGCCCGGTTTCGCTGCGTGATGGCGGTTCAACTCCGGTGCCCGCGAACCGCGCTGCGGGCGCGCACTAATCTCGTCGCGAGAACATCACCCCCTGATCCCGTGATCCGCGGCGCCACCCCTGCATGCCGGATACACGGACTCGACAGCTCTGGAGAAACTCGAGCATGAACCGCAAGACTTTGGTGCTGCCGGCCGTGGCCGGCCTGCTCGCGCCCGCGCTCGCCGCCTGCGGCGGGTCCGACGGCGGGAGCGACGGCGGCGACGCGATCGCCGTCGGCACCACGGACCGGTTCATCGCCTCCAAGGACGCCCCGGCACCCCTCGACCCGGCCTACGCCTACGACGTCGGCACCTGGAACGTGCTGCGCCAGACCGTGCAGACCCTGATGATCCAGCCCCGCGGCGAGGGCGAGCCCGTCCCCGAGGCCGCCGAGAGCTGCGGCTTCACCGACACCGGCAACGAGCGCTACTCCTGCCGGCTGCGCGAGGACCTGACCTTCGCGAACGGCGACCCGATCACCGCCGCCGACGTCAAGTACTCCATCGACCGCGCCCGCTCCCTCAAGGCCGACAGCGGTGTCTTCGCCCTGCTGTCCACCATCGACACCGTCGAGACGCAGGGCGACGGCGAGGTCATCTTCCACCTCAAGACCGCGGACGCCACCTTCCCGTACAAGCTGTCCACCCCGGTCGCCGGCATCGTCAACCCCGACGACTACCCCAAGGGCAAGCTGCGCGACGGCTTCGCCGTGGACGGCTCCGGCCCGTACACCCTGAAGGCCGAGGAGAGGAACGGCGAGCTGGTCAAGGCCGTGTTCACCAAGAACCCCTCGTACAAGGGCGCCCTGACGGTGAACAACGACAAGGTCGAACTGGTCTCCTACGCGGACGCCGACGCCATGGGCGAAGCCCTCGAGAAGGGCGACATCGACCTGATGTCCCGCACCATGACGCCGCAGCAGATCCAGCGGCTGGGCACCGACGCCCCCGAGGGCGTCAACCTCGTCGACATGCCCGGCCTCGAGATCCGCTACCTGGCCTTCAACACCGACGCCCCGGCCGTCCGCAGCAAGGCCGTCCGCCAGGCCATGGCCCAGATCGTCAACCGCGGGGAGATCGTCTCCGAGGTCTACGGCTCCCAGGCCGAACCGCTGTACTCGCTGGTCCCGGCCGCCGTCACCGGCCACTCCAACTCGTTCTTCAACCGCTACGGCGACCCGAGCGTCGCCAAGGCCCGCGCCCTGCTCGCCAAGGCCGACATCACCACCCCGGTCAAGCTGACGCTGCACTACACGACCGACCACTACGGCGCCGCCACCAAGAAGGAGTTCGAGCTGCTGCAGAAGCAGCTCAACGACAGCGGCCTGTTCGACGTCGACATCAAGGGCGCCCCCTGGGCGACGTTCCGCCCCGCCGAGCAGAAGGGCGAGTACGAGGTCTTCGGCATGGGCTGGTTCCCGGACTTCCCCGACGCCGACAACTTCCTCGCGCCCTTCCTCGACAAGGACAACTTCCTCGGCTCGCCGTACGCCAACAGCCAGATCCGCAACAGCCTGATCCCGCAGTCGCGCCGTGAGGCCGACCGGCTCGCCGCCGTCGACAGCCTGACCCGGATCCAGGACACCGTCGCCGAGGACGTCCCCGTACTTCCCCTGTGGCAGGGCAAGCAGTACGTGGCCGCGCGTGACGACATCACCGGCAGCGCCTACGCGCTGAACTCCTCCTCGACCCTTCAGCTGTGGGAGCTCGGCCGCGGTGTGAGCGGCTGACATCTCCTCACCCGTGCCCGGCCGCCGCACGGCCGTCCGGGACTTCGAGAACGACGTAAGGCACACGCACGTGAACATGCGCAAGCAGTGGCCTGTCCTGCCCCTCGTGGCGGGGCTGGCCTCCGGCCTGCTGACCGGATGCGGTTCGGAGAACGGTGACGCGGGAGAGAATGGTTCCTCCATCGTCATGGGGATGTCCGACGACGTCCTGGCGACGGACCCCGCCTCCGGCTACGACCCCGGCTCCTGGCTGTTGTTCAACAACGTCTTCCAGTCGCTGCTCAGCTTCCCGAAGGGAGGCACCGAGCCGGAGCCGGAGGCCGCGGAGCAGTGCTCCTTCACGGACACCTCGACCAAGGTGTACCGGTGCACGCTGAAGGACGGTCTGAAGTTCAGCAACGGTGACCCGCTCACCTCGAAGGACGTCAAGTTCTCCTTCGACCGCATGCTGAAGATCAACGACCCCGACGGTCCGGCGATCATGTTCCCCATGCTCGACTCCGTCGAGACGCCCGACGACCGGACCGTCGTCTTCAAGCTGAAGGTGCCCGACGCCACCTTCCCCAGCAAGATCGCCTCCGGTGCCGGCTCCATCGTCAACCACCGCGAGTACGACGGCACCAAGCTGCGCGAGGACGGCCAGGCGGTCGGCTCCGGCCCCTACAAGCTGGACTCCATCGGTGACGACGAGGCCGTCTTCTCCGTCAACGAGCACTACAAGGGCAGCGCCGAGGTCAAGAACTCCGGCGTCACGCTGAAGTTCTTCCACGGCGACCGAACCGCCCTGAAGCAGGCGCTCCTCGGCGACGAGATCGACATCGCCTACCGAGGCCTGAGCGCGGGCGACATCGCCGACATCGAGAAGGCCGACGCCGACTCCGGCGCCGAGGTCATCGAGGGAAGCAGCGCCGAGGTCCAGCACCTGGTCTTCAACATGGACGACCCGGTCGCCGGAAAGCTCTCGGTCCGCAAGGCCATCGCCTACCTGATCGACCGCGACGCCCTCATCGAGGACGTCTACCAGGGCACCGCCACTCCGCTCTACTCGATCATCCCGGCCGGTATCGCCGGCCACAACACGGCCTTCTTCGACACCTACGGCGCCAGCCCCTCCAAGTCCAAGGCCGCCGCGGCCCTGCGCGCCGACGGCATCGACGGCAAGGTGAAGCTCACCCTCTGGTCGACGCCGTCCCGCTACGGCCCCGCCACCGACCAGGAGTTGCAGGCCATCGCCGGCCAGCTCAACGCCAGCGGCCTCTTCGAGGCCCAGGTCAAGTCGGTTCCCTTCGACCAGTACGAGAAGGACATCGAGGCCGGCAAGTACGGCGTCTACGTCAAGGGCTGGGTGCCCGACTACCCGGACGCCGACAACTTCACCGCCCCGTTCTTCGGCAAGGGCAACGTGCTCGGCAACAACTACACCAACAGCACCATCACCGGCACGCTGATCCCGCGCACGGCCGCCGAGTCCGACCGCGCCGCCACCGACAAGGACTATGCCGCGCTCCAGGACATCGTCGCCGACGAACTGCCCATGCTGCCCATCTGGCAGGCCAAGCAGTACGCGGTCGTCCGCGACGGCGTCTACGGCCTGGAGTACTGCCTGGACGCCTCGACGGTCTTCCGGTTCTGGGAGCTCAGCAAGAGCTGAGCGGTGACGGACGCTAAGGGCGGTCCTTCCTCCCCCGAGGAGGAAGGGCCGCCCTTCGTTGTCGTACGGCTCGCCCGCTGGTACTGGCTGCTGCTACTGGGCGCCGGGACGCACCAGCCCGCTCTCGTACGCGTACACCGCCGCCTGCACGCGGTCGCGCAGCCCCAGCTTGGTGAGGACATGGCCGACGTGCGTCTTCACGGTCGTCTCGCTGACGAACAGGTCCGCGGCGATCTCCGCGTTCGACAGACCGCGCGCCACCAGCTTCAGCACCTCGACCTCACGGTCGGTCAGGGTGTTCAGCGTGTCCGGCACCGGCTCGTCACCCGAGGGCAGATGCGTGGCGTACTTGTCGAGGAGCCGGCGGGTGATGCTCGGCGCGAGCATGGCCTCACCGGCGGCCACCACCCGGATCGCCTGCACCAGTTCGTGCGCGGGCGCGTCCTTCAGCAGGAAGCCGCTCGCCCCGGCGCGCAGGGCCTCCACCACGTACTCGTCCAGGTCGAAGGTGGTCAGCACCAGCACCTTCGCCGGACCGTCCCGACCGGGGCCGGTGATCTGCCGGGTGGCCTCCACACCGTCCATCCGGGGCATGCGGATGTCCATCAGGACCACATCGGGCTGCAGAGCCCGCACCTGGTCGAGGGCCTGGAGGCCGTCCCCGGCCTCGCCGACGACCGCGATGTCCTGCTCGGCCTCCAGGATCATCCGGAAGCCCGTACGCAGCAGCGGCTGGTCGTCGACCAGTAGGACACGGATGGCCACGTAAGTCTCCTTCGCTAGTCCGGCCCCATTCTGCCCTGCGCGGCCCGGCTCACGGGGAGCGGGTGGGCAGCGGATAGGGCGGGGGAGTGCCGCCGAACTCCGGGCAGTGCGCCTGGTGGTCGCACCAGCCGCACAGCTTCGTGGGGCGGGGCCGCCAGTCCCCGGTCTCGGTCGCCCGCCGGATCGCCTCCCACAGCGCGAGCAGCTTGCGCTCCACCCGCTCGAGGTCCGCCCGGACCGGGTCGTACGTCAGCACGTCCCCGCTGCCGAGGTAGACGAGCTGGAGACGGCGCGGGATCACGTTCTTCAGCCGCCACACCACCAGGGCGTAGAACGTCATCTGGAACAGCGCGCTGTCGGCGTACTCCGGCCGGGGCGCCTTGCCCGTCTTGTAGTCGACGATCCGCACCTCGCCCGTGGGCGCCACGTCGACCCGGTCGATGATGCCGCGCAGCCGGAGCCCCGACTCCAGCTCCGCCTCGACGAACAGCTCCCGCTCCGCGGGCTCCAGCCGGCTCGGGTCCTCCAGCGTGAACCAGCGCTCCACGAGCTGCTCCGCCTCACCGAGCCAGCGGGCCATCCGCTCGCCCTCCGGATCGTCGGCGAACAGCTCGGCCAGCTCGGGACGGGACTCCCGCAGCCGGTCCCACTGCCCCGGGATCAGCGACTTGGCGCGCGGCGGGGTGCGCTCCGCGGCGGGCGCGTCGAACAGCCGCTCCAGCACCGCGTGCACCAGCGTGCCCTTGGTCGCCGCCTCGCTGGGCTTCTCCGGCAGCCGGTCGATCACCCGGAACCGGTACAGCAGCGGGCACTGCATGAAGTCGCCGGCGCGGGAGGGGGAGAGGGAGGTCGGCGGTATGGCGGGGGCGGCGGGAGCGGCCTCCTCCGCCGTCCCGGCCGCAGCCGTGATCATGCCGGCGGGCGCGGGCTCCGCCGTACCGTCGCTGTGGGCCTCCGTCACGCCCTCGGTGCTCGTCTCCATGTCCACAGACCTTACGGCCCACCACTGACAGTGATCCCCGCCACGGTCGTGTGCACCGGCGGCGACGGGGAAAACAGACGGGGTGCCGGGGCGGAACGCACCCCCGTGGCCGCATACCATCGACCCGAGACCTTCCGCCCGGCAGGCGCGGGACACGCTTCGAACGAGGGGACATCGTGGACGAGAGCGGCGGGAGCGGGCAGCCGCGGTCGGGCAACGACAACTCGACCGGACCTCACGCGACACCGGCGACCCCGGCCCCTCACCCCACCCCCGACGCGCCGGTCCGCGAGGACCGGACGGCGAGCCACGCCACCGGCACCGCCGACGCGACGGGCCCCGCCGGGAAGCCGGTCCTCGAGAAACCGGCCCCGGAGAAGCCCGCCGTCGAGAAGCCCGCCGAGAAGCCCGCCGCCGAGAAGGACGAAGCCCCGGCCCCGCCGGACGCCCCGGCCGTCCAGCCCTCCGACACCGGCGCGGACGGCCCCCGCCCCGGCGACCACGACCGCACCCCCGCCCACTCCGGCCCCAAGGGCCGACGGGGCCCCGCGCCCCAGCGCCCCGAGCCCGGCGGCGGGCTGCTGATGGGCCGCCCCTTCGGCGTGCCCGTGTACGTGACGCCCAGCTGGTTCCTCGTCGCCGCCCTCATCACCTGGGTCTTCGGCGGCCAGCTCGACCACATGCTGCCCGAGCTGGGCGGCGCCCGGTACCTGGTGGCGCTGTTCTTCGCGGTCGCCTTCTACGCCTCCGTCCTCGTCCACGAGCTGGCCCACACGGTCGCCGCCCTCCGCTTCAAGCTGCCGGTCCGCCGCATCCAGCTCCAGTTCTTCGGCGGCGTCTCCGAGATCGAGAAAGAGGCCGAGACCCCCGGCCGGGAATTCGTCCTGGCCTTCGTCGGCCCGCTGCTCTCCCTCGTCCTCGCCGGCGTCTTCTACCTCGCCATGCAGCCCGTGGAGCCCGGCACGGTCCCCAGCGTCCTGCTCGCCGGCCTGATGATCTCCAACCTCATCGTCGCCGTCTTCAACCTGCTGCCCGGCCTGCCCCTGGACGGGGGCCGGATGCTGCGCGCCGTCGTCTGGAAGCTCACCGGCAAGCCGATGAGCGGCACGATCGCCGCCGCCTGGGTCGGCCGCGCGCTCGCCGTCTCCGTCCTGATCGGCCTGCCGCTGCTCACCCAGTCCGGCCTCCTCGGCGCGGACGCCGAGGACAACGTCGGCATGGACACCGTCCTGGACGCCCTGCTCGCCGCGATCCTGGCCGCGATCATCTGGACCGGCGCCGGCAACAGCCTCCGCGTCGCCCGGCTGCGCGAACACCTCCCCGAGCTGCGCGCCCGCACCCTGACCCGCCGCGCGGTGCCCGTCCCGGGCGACACCCCGCTCTCCGAGGCCCTGCGCCGCGCCAACGCCGCCGGCGCCCGCGCCCTGGTCGTCGTCGACGCCGACGGCAGCCCGCTCTCGATCGTCCGCGAGGCCGCCATCGTCGGCGTCCCCGAGCACCGCCGCCCCTGGGTCGCCGTCAGCGGCCTCGCCCAGGAGCTCACCGACGGGATGCGGGTCTCCGCCGAGCTGGCCGGCGAGGAACTGCTGGACGCCCTGCGCGCCCACCCCGCCACCGAGTACCTGGTCGTGGAGCAGACCGGCGAGATCTACGGCGTCCTGTCCGCCGCCGACGTGGAACGCGCCTTCGTCAAGGCGATGGCACGGCCCAGCTGACCCGGCGCCCCCGGCCGCCCTCCCCAAGCCGTGGTCGGCTGCCACGGCAAAGCCCGGTAGGCTGTTCACATGTCCGAACCGACCGGTGCCGCCCGCCGCCGCGGGCCCTTCAAGGTCGGGGACCAGGTACAGCTGACCGACCCCAAGGGCCGCCACTACACGTTCACGCTCGAGGCCGGGAAGAACTTCCACACCCACAAGGGTTCCTTCCCGCACGACGAACTGATCGGCGCTCCCGAGGGCAGCGTTGTCCGTACGACGGGGAACGTCGCCTATCTCGCGCTGCGCCCCCTGCTCCCCGACTACGTCCTGTCCATGCCCCGCGGGGCAGCCGTCGTCTACCCCAAGGACGCGGGGCAGATCCTCGCCTTCGCCGACATCTTCCCCGGCGCCCGCGTCGTGGAGGCCGGCGTCGGCTCCGGCTCGCTCAGCAGCTTCCTGCTGCGGGCCATCGGCGACCAGGGCATGCTGCACTCCTACGAGCGCCGCGAGGACTTCGCGGAGATCGCCAAGCAGAACGTGGAGCGCTACTTCGGCGGCCCGCACCCCGCCTGGCAGCTCACCGTCGGCGACCTCCAGGACAACCTGTCCGACACCGACGTCGACCGCGTCATCCTCGACATGCTCGCCCCCTGGGAGTGCCTGGAGGCCGTCTCCAAGGCGCTCGTGCCCGGCGGCATCCTGTGCTGCTACGTCGCGACCACCACCCAGCTCGCCCGGACCGTCGAGTCCATCCGCGAGATCGGCTGCTTCAACGAGCCGACCGCCTGGGAGACGATGATCCGCAACTGGCACATCGAGGGCCTGGCGGTCCGCCCGGACCACCGGATGATCGGCCACACCGGCTTCCTCCTCACCGCCCGCCGCCTCGCGGACGGTGTCGAGCCGCCCATGCGCCGCCGCCGCCCCGCCAAGGGCGCCTACGGCGAGGACTACACGGGCCCCAACGCCGACGGAGGCATGGGCCGCTAGCCGGACCCGGGCCGCGCGCAGCCGCCGAGGCGGCCTAGGGGGTGTCTCACCCGCCGGCCCCGTGTCGCGTACAACGTCCCGGCGCCGTGGCCGAGTTCCCGCACCCCGCGCGGAACTCCTCCACGGCGCCGCGCTTTTGACGCCCCCGCGGGCCCGCCGAGCCTCGTGAGCCCTCCGCGCGCGGTCGGCCGATACCAGCCCCCACCCCGCCGTTCCCCCGCGCTGTGACGTGTGGCACCATGCTGGCCACCCCACCGGCACAGCCCTCACAGGAGACACTCCTAGTGCAGCAATCCGCGGTCCCGGAACTGGCCCACACGCACACCCGCCCGATCCACTGGCTGGCCACCGCCACCGCGCTCGCCGGCGTGGTGGCTCTCTCCGCGCTCCTCCAGCCGGGCGCGGCCACCGCCGCCCAGGAGCCGGGCCTGGGGCCCCAGTCCGCGCCCGTGGCCGCCGCGCCCGCGACCGACGGCGTGGACTTCCCCCTCGAATGCGGCCCCGTCGAGGCCGTGGTGGAGCGCGAGGCGACCGGGGACCTCGACGGCGACGGCCGGCCGGAGACGGTGGCCGTGGTGCACTGCGACGCGGGCATCAGCACCCCGCCCGACGGCATCTACGTCCTCACGCGCGGCGCCGACGACGCGCCCACGCGCGTGGTGGCCACCCTGGTCGACCCCAAGGACCGCTACACGGTCAAGGACTTCGCCGTCCGTGACGGCGCGGTGACCGCCACGCTGCTCGGCTACTCGTCCGACGACGTGCCCACCTGCTGCCCGGACACCGAGGACCGCGCGAAGTGGCGGTGGGAGAACGGCGCGTTCGTCCGCTCGTCACCCGCGGGTGCCCGCAGCGTCTGACGGCCGTCGGCGAACCGTGTGAGAAATCAGACAGTAGTAACGCACCGTGCAGATCTGGTCACTCTGCGTCCGGGCCGTAGACCTCGACCCTGTCCGAAACTCGACGTACGTGGATGCACTCGCCGGGACACTCCTTCGCCGAGTCGATCACATCCGTGAGGAGCGGCAGCGGCACGGGCGTTGTCGCTCCCGGCTCCTGAAGCAGTTCTTCCCCGGCGCCCTTCACATAGGCCAGACCGTCGATGTCCAGCTCGAACACCTCGGGCGCGTACTGCGCGCAGATGCCGTCGCCGGTACAGAGATCCTGATCGATCCAGACCTCCAGAGCCTCGCCGTCGACTCCGGCCTCCTGCTGCACGGTCATCTCTCCTGCCGTTTTCTGCACCGAGCCGCACGGGAATCCGGCCAGCTCTGGCGGGTGTTGAACGCTTCGACCCTACCTCTGGTCGCTTTTCAATCGCGTTCGGTGGGTATCCCCCTGGCGTGAGGGAGAGCGCAAGGGTGAAGATCGGACACACCCCGACCGTCTTTGTGATCTAGGGGTTTCAATCGACACCCACCCAGGTAGGGTCTGGAAGCGTCCAGCTCCCCTTGGAGGAGGTGAGGACCGTGGCAGCCCACGACGACGACATGAACCGCGGCATCCGCCCGGGACGCGGGTCCGACGACCCGGCCGGGCAGATCGCCTACCTTGAGCAGGAGATCGCCGTCCTGCGACGCAAGCTCGCCGACTCTCCGCGACACACGAGGATTCTCGAAGAGCGGATCGTCGAGCTGCAGACAAACCTGGCCGGCGTGTCCGCCCAGAACGAACGACTCGCGAACACGCTCCGTGAGGCCCGCGACCAGATCGTGGCCCTCAAGGAGGAGGTCGACCGGCTCGCACAGCCGCCGGCCGGCTTCGGTGTCTTCCTGCAGGCGAACGAGGACGGCACCGCAGACATCTTCACCGGGGGCCGCAAGCTCCGGGTGAACGTCAGCCCCAGCGTCGAGCTGGACGAGCTCCGGCGCGGCCAGGAAGTCATGCTCAACGAGGCGCTCAACGTGGTCGAGGCCATGGAGTTCGAGCGCGTCGGTGACATCGTCACCCTCAAGGAGATCCTCGAGGACGGCGAGCGGGCCCTGGTGCTCGGGCACACCGACGAGGAGCGGGTGGTACGGCTCGCCGAGCCGCTGCTGGACGTCACCATCCGCCCCGGCGACGCCCTCCTGCTCGAACCCCGCTCCGGCTACGTCTACGAGGTCGTGCCCAAGAGCGAGGTCGAGGAACTCGTCCTCGAAGAGGTCCCCGACATCGGTTACGACCAGATCGGCGGCCTCGGCAACCAGATCGAAGCCATCCGCGACGCGGTCGAGCTTCCGTACCTGTACCCGGACCTGTTCAAGGAGCACGAACTGCGGCCGCCCAAGGGCGTCCTGCTGTACGGGCCCCCCGGATGCGGCAAGACACTCATCGCCAAGGCCGTCGCCAACTCACTGGCCAAGAAGGTCGCGGAAGTGACCGGCCAGGCGGCGGGCAAGAGCTTCTTCCTGAACATCAAGGGCCCCGAGCTCCTCAACAAGTACGTCGGCGAGACCGAGCGGCAGATCCGCCTGGTCTTCCAGCGGGCCCGTGAGAAGGCCAGCGAGGGCACCCCCGTCATCGTCTTCTTCGACGAGATGGAGTCCCTCTTCCGCACCCGTGGCTCCGGCGTCAGCTCGGACGTGGAGAACACCATCGTCCCGCAGCTGCTCGCCGAGATCGACGGCGTGGAGGGCCTGCAGAACGTGGTCGTGATCGGCGCCTCGAACCGCGAGGACATGATCGACCCCGCGATCCTGCGTCCCGGCCGGCTCGACGTCAAGATCAAGATCGAGCGTCCGGACGCCGAGGCGGCCAAGGACATCTTCGGCAAGTACCTCACCGAGCGTCTCCCGCTCCACGCGGAGGACCTCACCGAGCACGGCGGCGACAAGGCGGCGTGCGTCCAGGCCATGATCCAGACGGCCGTGGAACACATGTACGCCGAATCCGAGGAAAACCGCTTCCTCGAGGTGACCTACGCCAATGGCGACAAGGAAGTCCTGTACTTCAAGGACTTCAATTCCGGCGCCATGATCGAGAACATCGTGGGCCGCGCCAAGAAGATGGCGATCAAGGACTTCCTCGAGCACAACCAGAAGGGCCTTCGGGTCTCCCACCTCCTCCAGGCGTGCGTGGACGAGTTCAAGGAGAACGAGGACCTGCCCAACACCACCAACCCGGACGACTGGGCCCGGATCTCCGGAAAGAAGGGCGAGCGGATCGTTTACATCCGCACCCTCATCACCGGAAAGCAGGGCGCGGACACCGGACGCTCCATCGACACGGTGGCGAACACCGGACAGTACCTGTAAAACACAGGGCGGCTGCGGGTGCCCTTCCCGGGTACCCGCAGCCGACTGTTTTTCCGGCGCCGGCCGGAACGAGGGGCGCGCGAGGCAATGACGCAAATGATCTCCCCACCAGCGCAAAGGCGTTCTAGGCTCTTCCGTACCGCCGAGTCGCGCAGTGCGGGGACGGGCACCGCACACGCAACCGAGCGCCAGCGGTATCTGAGCGGGGCCCACGACCGAGGACTCCGCCGGGCAAGGAGGGCCGCATGACCGTACGGCGAGTAATGGGCATCGAGACGGAATATGGGATCTCCGTCCCCGGCCACCCCAACGCCAATGCCATGCTCACCTCATCCCAGATCGTCAACGCCTACGCGGCGGCGATGCACCGGGCCCGCCGGGCCCGCTGGGACTTCGAGGAGGAGAATCCGCTGCGGGACGCACGGGGCTTCGACCTCGCCCGCGAGGCCGCCGACGCCAGCCAGCTCACCGACGAGGACATCGGCCTGGCCAACGTCATCCTCACCAACGGCGCACGGCTCTACGTCGACCACGCGCACCCCGAGTACAGCGCGCCCGAGGTCACCAACCCCCGCGACGCCGTCCTCTGGGACAAGGCCGGCGAGCGGATCATGGCCGAGGCCGCCGAGCGGGCCGCGCAGCTCCCCGGCGCCCAGCCGATCCACCTCTACAAGAACAACACCGACAACAAGGGCGCCTCCTACGGCACGCACGAGAACTACCTGATGAAGCGGGAGACCCCCTTCTCGGACATCGTGCGCCACCTCACGCCCTTCTTCGTCTCCCGCCAGGTCTTCGCCGGCGCCGGCCGCGTGGGCATCGGTCAGGACGGCCACGAGCACGGCTTCCAGCTCAGCCAGCGCGCGGACTACTTCGAGGTCGAGGTCGGCCTGGAGACCACCCTCAAGCGCCCGATCATCAACACCCGCGACGAGCCCCACGCCGACGCGGAGAAGTACCGCCGGCTGCACGTGATCATCGGCGACGCCAACCTGTCCGAGATCTCGACGTACCTCAAGCTGGGCACGACGGCCCTGGTCCTGTCCATGATCGAGGACGGCTTCATCGCCGTCGATCTGGCAGTGGACCAGCCCGTCCGCACCCTCCACCAGGTCTCGCACGACCCGTCCCTCAAGCGTCTGATCACCCTGCGCAGCGGCCGGACGCTCACCGCGGTCCAGCTCCAGATGGAGTACTACGAGCTGTCGCGCAAGTACGTGGAGGAACGCTTCGGTGCCGACGCGGACGAGCAGACCAAGGACGTGCTCTCCCGCTGGGAGGACGTGCTCACCCACCTGGAGAACGACCCCATGAGCCTGGCCGGCGAGCTGGACTGGGTCGCCAAGCGGGAGCTCATGGAGGGCTACCGCCGCCGCGACAACCTCGACTGGGACGCCGCGCGGCTCCACCTCGTCGACCTCCAGTACGCCGACGTACGCCCCGAGAAGGGCCTCTACAACCGTCTGGTGGCCCGGGGCCGGATGAAGCGGCTCCTGGACGAGGCGGACGTCGAGCGGGCCAAGCAGAAGCCGCCGGAGGACACGCGGGCCTACTTCCGCGGTCGCTGCCTGGAGCAGTACGCCGACGACGTGGCCGCGGCCTCCTGGGACTCCGTGATCTTCGACCTCCCGGGCCGGGACTCCCTCCAGCGCGTCCCAACCCTGGAACCGCTTCGCGGAACGCGTAATCACGTCAAGGAGCTCCTGGACCGCTGCCGCACCGCCGAGGACCTGGTCAGGGTGCTCTCCGGCGGCTGAGCGGGTACCCGGGGGGAGCCGGCCGGGCAGGGTGGAAAACACCGGCTCCGGGAATCATCGAGATGGGCCCCGTGCGTTGGAGAAACTGCGGGGCCGTTGTCAGACCCGGAGAGTAGGGTCTGATCTTGAACCAGCAACTGTGTCGGGCGAACCGAGCGGGGTGAGGGTGATGGCGACCAAGGACACCGGCGGCGGACAGCAGAAGGCCACCCGGTCCACCGAGGAGGTCGAGGAGCAGGCGGCGGAGGCGCAGGCTTCCGAGGACCTCAAGGAGCGTCACGAGAAGCTGAGCGACGACGTGGACTCCGTCCTGGACGAGATCGACGACGTGCTCGAGGAGAACGCCGAGGACTTCGTGAGGTCCTTCGTTCAGAAGGGTGGCCAGTAAAGGCAGCCTGCCTCACCCGCCTTCGAACCGAAGGCCGGGAGAGGGCGAGGGGGCGCCCGGGAAGCGGTGCACCGGTGCGGTGCCGGGAGCGCGCGGCGGAGTCAGGTGCCGCGTGCTACCGGCGCCGCGCTGTCTTCGCCGAACGGCTTCCGCCACCGCATGTGGATCACCACCACAAGACGGGTAGGGTCCGTCGTACTGTGCTTCAACTGCAATTCCGGCCTCGGCCTGTTGACTAATCGGAAGGAAACGCGTGGAAGCCAACACTCGTGACACCGGGCGTCTACCAGCTGCCTTCCTGACGCCTGGATCTTCTTCGTTCATGGACTTCCTGTCGGAGCACCAGCCGGAGCTGCTGCCCGGGAACCGGCAACTCCCGCCCACCCAGGGTGTGGTCGAGGCCCCGCACGGGACGACCATCGTGGCCGTGACGTTCCCCGGCGGCGTCGTGCTCGCCGGTGACCGCCGGGCCACGATGGGCAACGTCATCGCGCAGCGGGACATCGAGAAGGTCTTCCCGGCGGACGAGTACTCGGCCGTCGGCATCGCCGGCACCGCCGGTCTGGCCGTCGAGATGGTCAAGCTGTTCCAGCTGGAACTCGAACACTTCGAGAAGGTCGAAGGGGCGCAGCTCTCCCTGGAGGGCAAGGCGAACCGGCTGTCGACGATGATCCGGTCCAACCTCGCCATGGCCATGCAGGGCCTGGCCGTGGTGCCGCTCTTCGCCGGGTACGACCTGGACCGCGCCAAGGGCCGCATCTTCTCCTACGACGTGACGGGCGGCCGCTCCGAGGAGCACGGGTACGCCGCCACCGGCTCCGGCTCGATCTTCGCGCGCGGCGCCATGAAGAAGCTCTTCCGTGACGATCTGACCGAGGCAGAGGCCACGACGCTCGTCGTCCAGGCCCTGTACGACGCGGCAGACGACGACTCGGCGACCGGTGGTCCCGATGTCGCCCGCCGGATCTACCCGATCGTCACCGTGATCACCGAGGACGGCTTCCGCCGGCTCACCGAGGACGAGTCCTCGCAGATCGCCCGCTCGGTGCTGGAGCGGCGTCTGGAGCAGCCGGACGGCCCGCGGGCCGCCCTGCTCTGACCGTGGGCGCTTTGTTGTCAGGTGATCCAGTGACTTCCACAGAAAGGGACGGATAACCGGTGTCGACGCCGTTCTATGTCTCTCCCCAGCAGGCCATGGCCGACCGGGCCGAGTACGCCCGCAAGGGCATCGCGCGCGGCCGGAGCCTGGTCGTGCTGCAGTACGCCGACGGCATCGTGTTCGTCGGCGAGAACCCGTCCCGCGCGCTGCACAAGTTCAGCGAGATCTACGACCGGATCGGCTTCGCCGCGGCCGGCAAGTACAACGAGTACGAGAACCTGCGCATCGGCGGCGTCCGCTACGCCGACCTGCGCGGTTACACCTACGACCGGCAGGACGTGACCGCCCGCGGCCTCGCCAACGTCTACGCGCAGACGCTGGGCACGATCTTCTCCAGCGCCGGCGAGAAGCCGTACGAGGTCGAGCTGGTCGTGGCGGAGGTCGGTGAGACGCCGGAGGGCGACCAGATCTACCGGCTGCCGCACGACGGCTCGATCGTGGACGAGCACGGCTCGGTCGCGGTCGGCGGCAACGCCGAGCTGATCAGCAACTATCTGGACCAGCGCCACCGGGACGGCATGACCCTGGCGGAGGCGCTGAAGCTGGCGGTCCAGGCGCTGTCCCGCGAGTCGAACGGGTCGCAGCGGGAGATCCCCGCCGAGCGCCTGGAGGTCGCGGTGCTGGACCGTACGCGTCCGCAGAAGCGGAAGTTCAAGCGGATCACCGGTGGGCAGCTGTCGCGGCTGCTGGCCGAGGACACGGCCGCCGAGACGGAGGGCGGCGCGTCCTCCGAGTCCTCCGAGTCCTCCGAGGAGGAGTGACCTCCGCCCGCGCGTGAACAGAACGCCCCGGTCCGTCGAGGACCGGGGCGTCGCGCGTTCAGACGGCCGGTGGCGGCGCCGTGGAACCCCGGACGACGAGTTCCACCGGGATGTCCCCGCGCGGCGGTGTACGGCCCTCCAGGACGGCCAGGAGGGCCTGCATGCCGCGCTCGCCGAACAGCTCGGCGTCGAGGCGGACGGTGGTCAGCTCGGGGTCGATGGCGGTGGCCAGGGCGAGGTCGTCGAGGCCGGTGACGGAGATGTCGTCGGGGATGCGCAGGCCCAGGCGGCGTGCGGCCTTGTAGGCGCCGGCGGCGAGTTTGTCGTCGTCGCAGACGATGGCGGTGGGGCGCGGGCCCGGCGCGGTGAGCGCGGCTTCGGCGGCGGCGCGGGCGCCCTCGATGGAGATCGGCGCGGGCGCGGTGCGCACGGTGGTGCCGGGGACGGCGCCGACCCGCGCGGCCAGCTCCCGGGCCCGGATCTCGAAGGTCCAGGAGGGGACGTCGGCGGCGAGGTGCAGGAAGCGGCGGTGGCCGAGGCCGAGGAGGTGTTCGGCGACCTGACGCACGCCGTCGGTGATGTCGAGGTTGACGGTGGCGGCGCCGAGGCTGCCCTCGGGGTCGCTGTCGAGCATGACGAGGGGCAGCTGGTCGCCGCGGATGGCGGTGAGGGCGTCGGCGGCCATGGACGAGGCGATGACGCCGTCCAGGGCGGCCTGGGCGGAGGCGAAGGGGTCCCGCGCGGGGCCGATGCCCTCGGGGGAGGGGTAGAGCACGACGCCGAAGCCGTGGGCGGCGGCGACGCGCGCGGCGCCGGTGTAGACGCCGGCGAAGAACTCGGTGGTCAGCGCGGGGACCACGAGGAGCACGGTGCGGGTGCGGCCGAGGCGCAGGTTGCGGGCGGCCAGGTTGGGCCGGTAGCCGAGGTCCCGCGCGGCCCGGCGGACCCGCTCGGCCGTCGCCTCGGAGACCCGGCCGCGCCATTTGTCGCCCAGGACGAGGGACACGGCGGCCTGCGAGACTCCGGCGGCCTCGGCGACGTCGCGGCTCGTGGGGCGGGTGCTGGCTCGTGCCACCGTCGGGCTGCTCCTTCGTGGGGGTCGCGCCCGGGCTCCGCCTGGACGTGCGAACAGCGGACATGGTACGTATGACGGAGGACGTTATACGTAAAACTTCGAGCCGGAAGGCGGGGGACATGGCTGCGGGATACCTGGAGATCCTCAGGGCGAAACACGCCGCCCGGCTGCTGACGGGCACGCTGGTGGGGCGGCTGCCGAACGCCACCGCCGCGATCGCGATCGTGCTGTTCGTCCGCGCGGAGGGCGGTTCGTACAGCCTGGCCGGCGCGCTGGCGGCCGTGTACGGGGTCGCCAACGCGGTGGGCCAGCCGCTGCTCGGGCGTCTGGTGGACCTGCACGGCCAGCCGCGCGTCCAGCTGCCCGCCGCGGTGCTGTCGGCCCTGGCGATGGCGGTCTTCGCGTTCGCCGGCACCGAGCCGGCGCTCCTGTCCTACGCCGCGGTCGCGGCGGCGGGTCTGTTCACCCCGCCCCTGGAGGGCGGCCTGCGGGCGCTGTGGCCCTCCGTCCTCCGCAAGGAGGACCAGGTGCACACCGCCTACGCGATGGACGCGGTGGCCCAGGAGGTCATGTTCACCGTCGGCCCACTCCTGGTCACCCTCTGCGCCTCCCTGTGGTCCGAGCGGGCCGCGCTGCTGGTGCTGAACGTGATCGGTGTCCTCGGCGCCCTCTCCGTGGTCGTGTCGCCGCCCTCGCGCGCGTGGCGGTCCGCTCCCCGCGAGGCCCACTGGCTCGGCGCGCTGCGCTCGCCCGGCCTGATCGCCCTGCTCGTCGCCTTCCTGTTCGTCGGCGTGGCGCTCGGCTCGATCACGGTCGCGGCGGTGTCGTACGCCGACGACCACGGCGGCGACGCGGTCTACGGCTGGCTGATGGCGGCCCTGGGGCTGGGCGCGCTGGCCGGCGGCGCGGTGTACGGGGCGCGGCAGTGGAGCGGCTCCCCGGAGCGGCGACTGTGCGTGCTGGTGGCGCTTCTGGCGGTTTGTTATCTGCCGCTGATGCTGATGCCGGGCGCGGTCGCCATGACGGCGCTCACCGCGCTCGCCGGGGTCTTCCTGGCGCCCGCCATCGCCTGCGCGTTCGTCATCGTGGACCGGCACGCGCCGAGCGGCACGGTCACCGAGGCGTTCTCCTGGCTGGTGACGACGTTCACCGTGGGCGCCTCGGTCGGAACGGGCCTGGCCGGGCCGGTCATCGAGTGGGGCGGGACCCTGTGGGGATTCGCGGTGCCCGGCGCCGCCGGCGGGGTGTCGCTGCTGGTGCTGCTGGCCACCGGAAGGGTACTCGCGGCTCCCGCGCGGACCGCGGTCGTTGCGTCTTCATCGGAAAATGATCCAAATCGTGCCGTCGAACCCCGTTTCAGTTCAGGGGATCGGGCGTAATGTTCAGTCATGGACCGCCGCATTTTCGGGCTGGAGAACGAGTACGGCGTCACGTGCACGTTCAGGGGACAGCGCCGTCTGTCGCCTGACGAGGTGGCGCGGTACCTCTTCCGCCGTGTCGTGTCATGGGGCCGCAGCAGCAATGTCTTTCTGCGGAACGGTGCCCGCCTCTATCTCGACGTGGGCTCTCATCCGGAATACGCGACACCCGAATGTGACAACGTGATCGAACTGGTCACCCACGACAAGGCCGGCGAGCGCATTCTCGAAGGACTCCTGGTGGACGCGGAACGACGCCTGCACGAGGAGGGAATCGCGGGCGACGTCTACCTCTTCAAGAACAACACCGACTCGGCGGGCAACTCCTACGGCTGCCACGAGAACTATCTGGTGGCCCGGCACGGGGAGTTCTCCCGGCTCGCGGACATCCTCATCCCGTTCCTCGTCACCCGGCAGCTGCTGTGCGGCGCGGGCAAGGTGCTGCAGACCCCGCGTGGTGCGGTGTACTGCGTCAGCCAGCGGGCCGAGCACATCTGGGAGGGCGTCTCGTCGGCGACGACCCGCTCCCGGCCGATCATCAACACCCGCGACGAGCCGCACGCGGACGCCGAGCGCTACCGCCGGCTGCACGTCATCGTGGGCGACTCCAACATGTCCGAGACGACGATGCTGCTGAAGGTCGGCGCCACCGACCTGGTGCTGCGCATGATCGAGGCGGGCACGGTGATGCGCGACCTCACCCTGGAGAACCCGATCCGGGCGATCCGCGAGGTCAGCCACGACATCACCGGCCGCCGCAAGGTGCGCCTGGCCAGCGGCCGCGAGGCCTCCGCCCTGGAGGTGCAGCGCGAGTACTACGAGAAGGCCCTCGACTTCTGCGAGCGGCGCGGCATCCGCACCGGCACCGTCGAGCGGGTGCTGGAGCTGTGGGGCCGCACGCTGGAGGCGATCGAGACCGAGGACCTGGACCGGATCGACACCGAGATCGACTGGGTCATGAAGTACAAGCTCATCGAGCGGTACCGGGCCAAGCACAACATGACCATGTCGCATCCGCGGGTCGCCCAGATAGACCTCGCCTACCACGACATCCACCGCCGTCGTGGCCTGTACTACCTGCTGGAGAAGAAGGGCCAAGCCGCCCGGATCTGCAACGACTTGAAGATCTTCGAGGGCAAGTCCGTTCCGCCGCAGACCACTCGGGCCCGGCTGCGCGGCGACTTCATCCGACGGGCCCAGGAACAGCGCCGGGACTTCACCGTCGACTGGGTGCATCTGAAGCTCAACGACCAGGCACAGCGGACCGTGTTGTGCAAGGACCCGTTCCGTTCGGTGGACGACCGGGTGGAGAAGCTGATCGCCGGAATGTGAGCCGCGGCGTTTTCCGCACGACAAGCCGGAACGCCACACGGGCGCCGTACGTTACCCGTACGGCGCCCTTCTCACGCCGTAGAGTTGCGCGCACGCCATCCACAAGATCGACCGATTACGAGGCCCCTATCGTGCGCCGACGCTCACTCATGATTGCCGTTCCCGCCGGACTGGTCACGCTCGCCGGATGCGGCGACGACAAGGCCGATTCGGGCAAGGCCAGTGACAGTGCCTCGCCGACGGGGCAGGCCACCTCCGCCGCGCCGTCGCCGAAGATCGTCGACGGTCCGCTGCCGGCGATCACCGCGGGCACGAAGTTCGACGAGAAGCCGACGATCGCCAAGGGCAGCGGGTCGCCGTCGAAGGACCTCGCGGTGAAGACCGTCGTCGCGGGCGGCGGTCAGACCGTCGCGGAGGGCGACTACATCCAGGCGAACTACCTCGGCCAGATCTGGGACACCGCGAAGGTGTTCGACAATTCGTACGACCGCAAGACGCCGCTGGTGATCCAGCTCGCCCAGGGCAGCATCATCGACGGCTGGCGCCACGCGCTGACCGGCAAGAAGCTGGGCAGCCGGGTCGAGTTCTCGGTCCCGCCGACCTGGGGGTACGGCGAGCAGGGCCAGCCCCAGGCGGGCATCAAGGGCACCGACACCCTGGTCTTCGTCGTGGACCTCAAGGGCACCTTCAACGCCAAGAGCTCCGCCAAGGGCAAGGAGGTCGCGCAGAACGACGCGGCCGTGCCGGAGGTCGGGACGAACACGGACGGCAAGGCGCCGTCCATCGAGGTCCCGAAGGCGGACCCGCCGAAGAAGCTCGTGGCGAACTACGTCCTGGAGGGCGACGGCCCCGAGGTCGGCGCCCAGGACAGCGTCCTCGTGCAGTACAAGGGCGTGCAGTGGCAGAACGGCAAGGAGTTCGACTCCACGTACGGGCGCAAGGCCCTGACGTCGTTCTCCCTCCAGCAGGTCGTCAAGGGCTGGTCCCAGGGGCTGACCGGCAAGAAGGTCGGCAGCCGCGTCGTCATCGTGATCCCGCCGGACCTGGGCTACGGCGACAACCCGCCGAGCGGCAGCGGCATCGCCAAGGGCGCCACCTTGGTGTTCACGGTGGACATCCTCGCCAAGATGTGAGGCGCCGCCTGACCGGCCGGGCGCCCGGCGCGGGGTGCGCCGGTGGCCGGCCTGGTGTGGCTGGGCACGGCCGCGCCGGGCGGGATGAAAGACTGGGCGCGTTACTTGTCGTACACATGCAGGAGCCTTCAGACGTGAACATCGAGAAGCCCGAGATCGACTTCCCGGGCGGCGAGCCCCCGGCGGACCTCGAGATCAAGGACATCTGGGAGGGTGACGGCGAGGTCGCGCAGGCGGGTCAGACCGTCACCGTGCACTACGTGGGCGTCGCCTTCAGCACGGGTGAGGAGTTCGACGCGAGCTGGAACCGGGGCACCCCGTTCCGCTTCCCGCTGGGCGCCGGCCGGGTCATCAAGGGCTGGGACCTGGGCGTGCAGGGCATGAAGGTCGGTGGCCGCCGCCAGCTGACCATCCCCGCCCACCTCGCCTACGGCAACCAGAGCCCCACCCCGGCGATCAAGCCCGGCGAGACCCTGATCTTCGTGGTCGACCTCCTCGGGGTCTGATCGTCGTACAGGAGTCGTAAAAGATCAGGAGACGTTCCGATCGTCGTACGGACCGCGTGCGGGATCCGACCGGCTCCGATCATCCAGGGCCCATGCCTGTCCGGGCATGGGCCCTCGGCTTTTGCCCGGGCACCGCGGAGCGGTACGGTCATCGGTCGGAAGCACCATAGGGAAGGCGAAGGGCGTCGATGGCCATTGCCAAGGCCGAGCGGCTGATGAACCTCGCGCTGTGTCTGCTCGGGACGCGGCGGCCGCTCAGCAAGCGTGAGCTGCGCGAGTCCATCGAGGCGTACGTCGAGGCCTTCGGGCCGGACAATGGTGCGGCCGGCAGCGAGGACTCGTTCAACCGCATGTTCGAGCGGGACAAGGACGACCTGCGCGAGCTGGGCCTCGTCATCGAGACCGTCGAGAACCTGGACGGCGAGGTCGGCTACCTGGCCCGCCGCGACAGCAACCGCCTCCCGCCCATCACCCTCGACGCCGAGGAGGCCGCCGCCCTCGGCCTCGCCGCCAAGGTCTGGCAGCAGGCCCGGCTGGCCGGCGCCGCCAGCGGCGCCCTGCAGAAACTGCGCGCGGCCGGACTGCCGGAGGACGTGGACCCCTACGAGGCGCACGGCGCCCTGGAACCGCGCATCCCCGTGCACGAGGCCGCCTTCGAACCGCTGATGCTCGCCTGCCGCGACCGCCGCCCGGTGATGTTCGAATACCGCAAGGCGACCGCCGCCCGCCCCGAGACCCGGCACGTCGAGCCGTGGGCGCTGGAGTGCTGGCGCGGCCACTGGTACCTGGCGGGCTGGGACCGCGACCGGGGCGCCGAGCGGGTGTTCCGGCTGTCGAGGATCACCGGCAAGGTGCGCTCGCGCGGTGGCCGCTTCACCGCGCCGGTCCCCGACGTCGTCACCGTCCGCGAGACCGTCGCCGGCTGGGCGGGCGAGACCGCCGACCGCAGCGCGCGCATCCGGCTGCGCGCCGGCGCCGGGTACCCCCTGCGGGCGAAGGCCACCGCGGTGCGGGAACTCGGCGACGGCTGGGACGAGTTGGAGATTCCGTACGGGCACGGACTGGACGCCTGGCTGGTGGAGTTCGGGCCGGACGTGGTCGTCCTGGAACCCGCCGAGCTGCGCGCCGACGTGGTGGACCGGCTGCGTGCCGTCGCCGAGGGCTGAGGGGAAGCGGGACAGACAAGTGGCAGGCAAACCGGTCAGGCCCGTGAACGCCATCGACCAGACCAGACGGATGCTCTCCCTGGTGACGTATCTCAAGGAGCGCCCCGGGGCCCGGATCGAGGACGTCGCCCGCGCCTTCGGCATCACCGAGGAGGAGCTGGTCTCCGACCTCGACGTGCTGCCCATGTGCGGCACCAGCTTCCGCGGCGGCGATCTGCTCGACATCGACACCGACGGCGAGCGCATCTGGTGGCACAACCCCGCCGCGCTCGGCGCGGAGGCCGCCGAGCCGCTGCGGCTCGCCGCCGACGAGGCGACCGCCCTGCTGGTCGCCGCCCGCGCGGTGGCCACCCTGCCGGGGCTGCGGGAGAGCGACCGGCAGGCGCTGCTGCGCGCCACCGCCAAGGTGGAGACCGCGGCGGGCGAGGCGGCGGGCGCCAGCTCCCGGCTGTCGGTCACCTTCGAGTCCGAGGGTGGCGTCTTCGCCGACGTCGACCGGGCCATCTCCGAGCGCCGCCGGCTGTGGATCCGCTACTACTCGCCGGCCCGCGACGAGGTCACCGAGCGCGAGATCGACCCGATCCGGCTGGTCAGCGTAGGCCACACCTACGTCGAGGCGTGGTGCCGCCGCTCCGAGGCGCGCCGTACCTTCCGGCTCGACCGGGTCGCCGAGATCAAGATCCTCGACGAGCCGTCCGCGCCGCCCGAGATCGAGCTGCGGGACCTGTCGGAGGGGCTGGTGCAGCCCGCCGCCGAGGATCCCGAGGTGATCGTGGAGGTCGGCCCCGGCGGTCGCTGGGTCGCCGAGTACTACCCGCACGACAGCGCCGAGGAGCTTACCGACGGCGGTCTGCGGATCACTCTGCGCACCCCCGAGCCGGCCTCGCTGCGCCGCCTCGCGCTGCGCCTGGGCGCCGACGGCCGCATCGTCGCCCCGGCCGAACTGGCCGAAAGCGCCCGCCGAGCCGCCCGCGAGGCACTGGCGGCGTACGCGGAGATCGACGCGCCGGAGGCGTACGACGAGGGGGCAGAGGCACCGGGGCGGACGCCGCGGGTGCCGGCGGACGACGACCACGGGCTGTTCGAGAGGCAGGAGCAGGGGCTGTGAGCGAGTCGGCGTTCGGTGGGCAGGGTGTGTCGGTGGCCTCCGCCTTCGCGGGGATGCGCAGTGTGACCCCCGTGGTGTTCAAGGCGGGCTGCCCGGACTGCCGGGGCCGCTTCGAACTCGCCGCGAGCGCCCTGCGGCTGGCCATCGGCGCCAGCAGCCGTACGACGTTCTACTCCTTCACCTGCCCCGAGTGCGGGGCGGCCGTCCGCAAGCCGGCGGGGGAGCGGATCGTCGAACTGCTCACCGGCGGCGGGGTGCGGACGCTGCGGCTCCACTCCACCGTCTAGGACGGTCTAGGCTCGGCGTCATGTTCTGGCCGATGTTCGCGGTTGCTGTGGGTTTCCTGGGTCTCGCCGTTCTCGGTGTGCTGGCCATACGGGTGTTCGTCGAGGCCCGGCGCCTCGGTCGGCAGGTGACGGAGTCCGCCCGCCGGATCAACCGCGCCGCGGAGGACCTGGAGCGCGCCGCGGTCAGCGCGGCCCGCTCCGCCGACGCGCTGTGAGGTCAGCCGTACGGCCCCTGTGAGCCCAGCCGGTTCATGTGCTTTGGGCCGCTTCGCCCTGTCAACTTGCCCCACCCGGCAGGTACGCTGACGGTCGCGGTCCGGAGAACGAGGCCCGGATCGCGGACCGGGAGTACGCACGGGGATTGCCGGACGTTTACCCCTGAGCGTTACGATCGCTGTCGGCCCGGTTGCTCGGACACCTGTCCGACCGGTCGGACAGCCACCCACCCATCCGCCTCGGTGAGAAGGTAAAGACTTATGGGACGGCTCGGACCTACCGAGATCATTCTGATCCTCGTCGTCATCATCCTGCTGTTCGGCGCCAAGAAGCTTCCGGACATGGCCCGCTCGCTCGGCAAGTCCGCGCGCATCCTCAAGAGCGAGGCGAAGGCGATGAAGGAGGACGACAAGAAGTCCGCGCCGGCCGACCCGCCGCACTCCACCGACGAGCAGCCCCCCGCTCAGCGCGTCATCCAGGCCGCCCCCGGCGACGTGACCAGCTCCCGCCCGGTCACCGAGCCGACGGACACCACCAAGCGCTGACGCAGGGCCGGTGACCTCCGGCCCGCCGTACGAGATGGGAACGTGGGTTGCTGAAGTCTGCCCGCAAAAGTGAGAGGGATCCCGAGGGGCGGATGCCCCTTGCGGACCATTTGCGTGAGCTACGCAACCGGCTGGTGAAGAGTCTCGTAGCGATCTTCGTGGCGACGGTGATCGCAGCCTTCTTCTACAAGCACATCGTCGAGTTCTTCACGGATCCCATCCTGGACGCGGTGGGATGCGCGTACAGCTTCGCCGAGCTGGCCAAGGGCACCGAGGACATGCAGTGCGCGCGGATCGTGCAGAACGGTCTGCTGAGCCCGTTCACGCTGGCGCTCACGGTGTCGCTGGCGTCCGGTGTGGTGCTCTCCAGCCCTGTGTGGCTCTACCAGCTGTGGGCGTTCGTCGCCCCGGGCCTGCACCGGCACGAGAAGAAGTACAGCCTCGCCTTCGTCGCCGCGGGATTCCCCCTGTTCGTTCTCGGGGCCTACTTCGCGTACTGGTCGCTGCCGAAGATGGCCTCGGTGATGCTCGAGTTCGCGATCATCGGCGCTGACAACCAGCTGCCTCTCGAAGACCTCTTGCACCTGGTCATGCGGATGATCGTCGTCTTCGGTCTCTCCTTCGAGCTGCCGCTGCTGCTGGTGATGCTCAACTTCGGCGGGGTGCTGACCGGCAAGAGGATGGCCGGCTGGTGGCGAGGCATGATCCTGGGCATCACGCTGTTCGCGGCGATCGCCACGCCGAGCACCGACCCCCTCTCCATGCTGGCGCTCGCCGGCCCCATCTGGGTCATGTACTTCGGCGCCACGGGCATCTCGCTCCTGAACGACAAGCGTCGCGCCCGCCGCGAGGCGGAGGGCCCCGCCGACGACGAGGCCTCCGAGCTGGACCTGACCCCCGAGGACATCGGCGAGATCGAGCCCGTCAGCACCGCTCCCGCCCTGCCCGAGCAGGCCACCAGGGACCGGGTCAACGGTTATGACGACGTGACCTGAGGACCGGGGCGCAGCTCGTAGGGTCACGGACGTGACCAGCGAGATCACCCTCTTCGTCAACCCCACCGCGGGCCGCGGCCGGGGCGCCCACGCGGCGCGGCCGGCCGCTTCCGCGTTGCGGGCGGCCGGTTTCTCGGTGCGGACGGTCCTCGGCGCGGACGCCGGGGACGCCCTCACCCGCGCGCGTGCCGCCGTCACGGACGGCACCGGCGCCCTGATCGCAGTCGGCGGGGACGGCATGGCGGGCCTGGCGCTCCAGGCCGTCGCCGGCACCCGCACTCCGCTCGGCCTGGTCGCCGTCGGCACCGGTAACGACTTCGCCCGCGCGCTCGGCCTGCCCGTGCGCGACCCGGCCGCCGCGGGCCGGCTGATCGCCGGCGCCCTCAAAAGCTCCCGGCTGGACGACATCGACCTCGGCCGGGTCGGGGACCGCTGGTTCGGCACCGTACTGGCCTCCGGCTTCGACTCCCGGGTCAACGACCGGGGCAACCGGATGCGATGGCCCGCCGGGCGCCTCAAGTACGACCTGGCGATGCTCGCCGAGCTGGCCGCGTTCCGCCCGTTCCCGTACCGGATCACCCTGGACGACGGCGCCGTCCGCGAGGTCGAGGCGACGCTGGTGGCGGTCGGGAACGGGTCGTCGTACGGCGGCGGGATGCGGATCTGTCCCGGCGCCGACCTCACCGACGGGCTGTTCGACATCACCGTGGTCGGGGACTGCTCGCGGCGGACGCTGCTGCGGGTCTTCCCGACCGTGTACCGGGGCGGGCACGTCGACCATCCCAAGGTCACCGTGCACCGGGCGGCGAAGATCGAGATCGCGGCCGCGGGGATCACCGGCTACGCCGACGGGGAGCCCCTCGGACCGCTGCCGCTGACCGCGCGCTGCGTGCCCGGGGCGGTCCGGGTGATACGCCCCTGAGCTGGGGATACCGCCGGATTGCCAGGACCGGATCCGGATAATGATCGTCCTGTTGTCAGTGCGGCCCGGTACGCTCGAAAGCACGATGACACAGGACCTCTCACCGGCCGAGCGGTACGCGGCAGCCCGCAGGCGGGCAGCCGAGCAGGCCACCGCGCTCGCGTCCTTCCGCGAGATGTACGACTTCGGCCTCGACCCCTTCCAGATCGAGGCCTGCCAGGCCCTGGAGGCGGGGAAGGGCGTGCTGGTGGCCGCTCCCACCGGCTCCGGCAAGACGATCGTGGGCGAGTTCGCCGTCCACCTCGCCCTGCGGCAGGGCAAGAAGTGCTTCTACACGACACCCATCAAGGCGCTGTCGAACCAGAAGTACAACGACCTGTGCCGTCGCTACGGCACCGAGAAGGTCGGCCTGCTCACCGGCGACAACAGCGTCAACTCCGACGCCCCGGTGGTCGTGATGACCACCGAGGTGCTGAGGAACATGCTGTACGCGGGCTCCCAGACCCTCCTGGGCCTCGGCTATGTGGTCATGGACGAGGTGCACTACCTCTCCGACCGCTTCCGCGGCGCCGTCTGGGAAGAGGTGATCATCCACCTGCCGGAGTCCGTGACGCTGGTGTCGCTGTCGGCGACCGTGTCCAACGCCGAGGAGTTCGGCGACTGGCTGGACACCGTGCGCGGCGACACCGAGGTGATCGTCTCCGAGCACCGGCCCGTGCCGCTGTTCCAGCACGTCCTCGCCGGGCGGCGGATGTACGACCTGTTCGAGGAGGGCGAGGGCCACCGGAAGGCCGTCAACCCCGACCTCACGCGCATGGCGCGGATGGAGGCGAGCCGGCCGTCCTTCCAGGACCGCCGGCGCGGCCGGGCGATGCGTGAGGCGGACCGGGAGCGCGAGCGCCGCCAGCGCTCGCGGATCTGGACGCCGAGCCGCCCCGAGGTCATCGAGCGGCTGGACGCCGAGGGCCTGCTCCCGGCCATCACCTTCATCTTCAGCCGCGCCGCCTGCGAGGCCGCCGTCCAGCAGTGCCTGTACGCCGGACTGCGGCTCAACGACGAGGAGGCCCGCCACCGGGTGCGCGCGCTCGTCGAGGAGCGCACCGCCTCCATCCCGCGCGAGGACCTGCATGTGCTGGGGTACTACGAGTGGCTGGAGGGCCTGGAGCGCGGCATCGCCGCCCACCACGCGGGCATGCTGCCGACGTTCAAGGAGGTCGTCGAGGAGCTGTTCGTGCGCGGGCTGGTCAAGGCCGTCTTCGCCACCGAGACGCTGGCGCTGGGCATCAACATGCCCGCGCGGTCGGTGGTCCTGGAGAAGCTCGTCAAGTGGAACGGCGAGCAGCACGCCGACATCACCCCCGGCGAGTACACCCAGCTGACCGGCCGGGCCGGCCGCCGCGGCATCGACGTCGAGGGCCACGCGGTCGTGCTGTGGCAGCGCGGGATGAGCCCCGAGCACCTGGCCGGGCTGGCCGGCACCCGCACGTATCCGCTGCGCTCCAGCTTCAAGCCGTCGTACAACATGGCGGTCAACCTGGTCGAGCAGTTCGGGCGGCACCGCTCGCGCGAACTGCTGGAGACCTCGTTCGCCCAGTTCCAGGCCGACAAGTCGGTCGTCGGCATCTCCCGCCAGGTCCAGCGCAACGAGGAGGGCCTGGAGGGCTACAAGGCCTCCATGACCTGCCACCTCGGCGACTTCGAGGAGTACGCCCGGCTGCGCCGGGAGCTGAAGGACCGCGAGACCGAACTGGCCCGGCAGGGCGCCGCACAGCGGCGCGCGGAGGCCGCCGTCTCGCTGGAGCGGCTGAAGCCGGGTGACGTCATCCACGTCCCGACCGGCAAGTACGCCGGGCTCGCGCTGGTGCTGGACCCGGGCCTGCCCGCCGGACGCTCCAACGGCCACCGCGGCTTCGACCACTACGACGGGCCGCGCCCGCTGGTGCTCACCGCCGAGCGGCAGGTCAAGCGGCTGGCGTCGATCGACTTCCCGGTGCCGGTGGAGCCGCTGGAGCGGATGCGGATCCCGAAGTCCTTCAACCCGCGCTCGCCGCAGTCCCGGCGCGACCTGGCGTCGGCGCTGCGCACCAAGGCCGGGCACATCGAGCCGGATCGGCACCGCAAGCGCCGCTCGCAGGCCGCCGACGACCGTGAGATCGCCCGGCTGCGGGCGGCCCTGCGGGCGCATCCGTGCCACGGGTGCAGCGATCGCGAGGACCACGCCCGCTGGGCGGAGCGCTATCACCGGCTGCTGCGGGACACCAAGCAGTTGGAGCGCCGCATAGAGGGCCGTACGAACACCATCGCGCGGACCTTCGACCGGATCGTGGCGCTGCTGACCGAGCTGGACTATCTGCGCGACGACGAGGTCACCCAGCACGGCAAGCGGCTCGCCCGGCTCTACGGCGAGCTGGACCTGCTGGCCAGCGAGTGCCTGCGGGCCGGGGTCTGGGAAGGCCTCGCGCCGACCGAACTCGCCGCGTGCGTCTCGGCGTTGGTGTACGAGGCGCGGGTCGGCGACGACGCGCTCGCGCCGAAGCTGCCGTCCGGCAAGGCGAAGGCCGCGCTCGGCGAGATGGTGCGGATCTGGGGGCGGCTGGACGCGCTCGAGGAGGAGTACCGCATCACCCAGACCGAGGGTGTCGGGCAGCGCGAGCCCGACCTCGGCTTCGCCTGGGCCGCGTACATGTGGGCCTCCGGCAAGGGGCTCGACGAGGTGCTGCGCGAGGCGGAGATGCCGGCGGGCGACTTCGTGCGGTGGTGCAAGCAGGTGATCGACGTGCTGGGGCAGATCCAGGCGGCGGCTCCCGCGGAGGGCTCCACCGTGCCGAAGGCCGCGCGCAAGGCGGTTGAGGGGTTGCTGCGGGGGGTTGTGGCCTACTCGTCCGTTGGGTAGTCCGCCGTCGGCGGGGAAAGTCGCCGCACCCTGAGCGAAGCCGTTCACCCGTTGGGGTGGGCGGCTTTCGTATGTCTGTGCGCCGTGACGGCGTGTGTGCGAACGATCTCCGTGCGTGTAAATGGAGTCGAGCGTACCCCGTGTCCGTAGCCCGCTTCAGGCGGTTGCTGAATATGACACGCCGATGATCCGGTCGGACTAAGCTCGCCCGCAGCGCACCGAGTTGCGCTGAATTCGTGCGTCTGTTCCAAATCGTCGTGAATACCCAGACATATCCATGACTCTTCCCCCCGCAAGCTCGCCCGACACCCAGTCGATTCGTTTCAGAGGGCCCACATGGTGAGTGTTCCAACCCCGCCCCGCCGTGAACTCCCATACGCGCGCGTGCTGTTGCCGCCGGCCATAGTGATGGCGGCGGCGACCGGAGCCGCCGTCGCCGTGGTGGCATACCCGGCTCGGCTCGCGGTCGGCCTGTGCGGCGGCATCGCCACGCTGCTGGTCCTCGTGACGGCGGCCGAGGCGGCCCGTCGCGGCCGGGCACTGCGCCGCCAGCAGGCCGACCACGCCCGCCGCTCCGCCGTGCTGGAGCAACGCCTGGCCGAACAGGACCTGTTGCTCGGCCGGTTGACCAAGGACGTGCTGCCCCGGGCGGTCCGATGGCTGCGCCGCGGACTCGCGACCCGCGACGCGATCCTCCGCCTGGAGCAGTTCGAGCCCAGCTTCCGCGACCTGCGCAAGCCGCACGCCGACCTGCTCCAGGCGGTGCTGAGGGCGATCGAGAGCGAAGTGGTCCAGCGCGAGGGCGCGCAGCAGTCCTTCGTGCACGTCGCCCAGCGCGTCCAGGCCATCGTCCACCAGCAGGCCAAGGAACTCCGCGAGATGGAGGAGGACCACGGCACCAACCACGAGGTCTTCCAGGACCTGCTGCGCATCGACCACGGCAACGCCCTGATCGGCCGCCTCGCCGACTCGGTCTCCGTCCTCGGCGGCGGCCGGCCCGGACGCCAGTGGCCGCAGCCCGTCGCGCTCTACAGCGTGCTGCGCGGCGCCATGTCCCGGATCCTGGAGTACCGGCGCATCGAACTGAAGTCGATCGCCAAGGTCAACATCCGGGGCATCTCGGTCGAGCCGGTCATCCACGCCCTCGCCGAACTCCTCGACAACGCCACCCGCTACTCGCCGCCCACCACCAAGGTGCACGTCACCGCGCACGAGGTGCAGTACGGCGTGGCCATCGAGATCGAGGACTGCGGCCCGCCGCTGAACGAGGAGTCCCGCGGGCGCCTCGAGGACCTGCTGGCCATGGCCATGGAGGGCACCGACCTCGAGGTCATCGAGGACCTGCCGCGGATCGGCTTCGCCGTCGTCGGCCGTCTGTGCAAGGAATACGACATGCAGATCTCCCTGCGCTCCTCGGCGTACGGAGGTCTGCGGGCCGTGCTGGTGCTGCCGCGGATCATGATGACCGACCAGCCCGGCGTGTTCGGCCTCGTGCCCCACGGCATCGGCGCCCAGTCCATCGCCCCGCGCCCGCCGGACGCCCTCGAAGGCCCCAAGCGCAAGCCGAAGGTCCGCCGCCCCACCAACCCGCGCATCCCGGCCGGGGTGTCCCTCGAGGACGACGTCCCCGTGGTCACCGAGTGGACCGAGAACGGGCTGCCGCAGCGCCGCAGCCGGGTCAAGACCCCGCTCAGCCAGCAGATCGCCGAGGACGCGGCCTGGGACCAGGCCGTGAAGGAGGCCGCCGAGCGGGCCGCCGCCAACGAGATCAAGGACAACCCGTGGGCGCCGCTGCGCCCCGAACCGGAGCCGGAGCCCGAGCCCGAGCCGGAGAAGGAGCGGCCCCTGCCCGGCATGTGGGTCGAGGCCTTCTACGAGGGGCTGAAGAAGGACAACCCGGGTGACCCGACCGCCTTCACCGTCAACCCGGCCGCCTATCAGCATCTGCTCAAGGAAAACCAGGACCGACCGGCCGACGCCGAGGCCGAGGACAAGGGGGACCTCACGTGATCCAGCAGCAAGGGAACATCGACTGGATGCTCCGCGACCTCGTCGACGGGACCCTCGGCATCGAGATGATCGTGGTGCTGTCGGCGGACGGGCTGCGCATCGCGCGCTACGGCGGCGATCCCGACGCAGCCGACCGGGTCGCCGCGGCCTGCGCCGGCATGCAGAGCCTCGCCCACGCCCTCACCGACGAGATCCACGCCAGCGAGAAGGGCGAGATGCGGCTGCTGCTGATGGAGGTGGACGGCGGCTACTTCTACCTGATGAACGCCGGCCCCAACGCCTACATCGCCGTGCTCTCCGACGTCCGCACCGAACCCGGCCTGATGAGCGGCCGGATGCGGGACCTGATCGTGCGCCTCGGCACCCACCTCACCAGTCCGCCCCGGCGGAACGGGCAGAGCGTATGACTCCTCCGCAACGCCAGAGGCGCCACCCCGGGCAGGAAGCGGAACCGGCACCCCCGCGGGAGGGCGAGGGCAAGCACCCCGAACGGCTCTATCTGATCGGCGAGGGCGACGGCGTACCCGCCGACATCGACCTGGTCACGTTGATCGTGGCGCGCGCCGACGACGCCGGCTCGCTGCCCCCGGAACAGGCCGCGGTGGTCCGGCTGTGCGAGTCCCCGCTCTCCGGAGCGGAGCTGTCCGCCTACCTCCAGCTGCCGTTCAGCGTGGTCTCCGCTCTGCTGACCGAGATGCTGGCGGCCGGACTGGTGCAGGCGCGCGCCCCGATCGTCCGCCAGGCGCTTCCTGACCGTTCCCTCCTCGAAGCGGTGATGCATGGACTTCAAAAGCTCTGACACCATTCCCGGCCCCCGCGCGGAGGACCAGCTGCCGCACACGGCACAGGCCGCGGTGAAGATCGTGATCGTGGGCGGGTTCGGCGTCGGCAAGACCACCATGGTCGGTTCGGTCAGCGAGATCCGGCCGCTGACCACCGAGGAGACCATGACCCAGGCCGGGATCGGGGTCGACGACAACTTCGGCTCCGACACCAAGACCGCCACCACCGTGGCGATGGACTTCGGCCGCATCAGCATCTCCGAGCAGCTGGTGCTGTATCTGTTCGGCACCCCCGGCCAGGAGCGGTTCTGGTTTCTGTGGAACGGCCTGTTCGAAGGCGCGCTCGGCGCGGTCGTCCTCGTCGACACCCGGCGCCTGGAGGTCAGCTTCGACGTGATGGGGCGCCTGGAGGAGCGCGGCGTGCCCTTCGTGGTGGCCGTCAACACCTTCCCCGACGCGCCCCGTTACCCCATCGAGCAGCTGCGCACCGCCCTCGACCTGGAGCCGGAGATCCCCATCATCGAGTGCGACGTCCGCCGCCGCGCCTCCAGCCGCGACGTCCTCATGACCCTGATGCGCTTCCTGCACAACCTCGCCCTGACCGGCCGGCTCAAGTGACGACCGGCCCAAGACGCCTGGAAAGCGACCCACCGTGACGTCTGACATCCCCACCACCACCGGTACGGACGGCCCCGCCCCCACCCCGCCCCCCGGCTGCCCCGCTCATGGACTCGACACCGGCGGGCTGCGCCGGCTCCACGGCCCCCAGCCCCTGGACCTGCGCTCCCTGTACGAGGAACTGCGCGCGGAGCACGGCCCGGTGGCGCCCGTGCTGCTCCACGACGACGTACCGATCTGGGTGGTCCTCGGCCACGCGGAGAACCTGCGGCTGGTGAACACGCCCGCCTTGTTCAGCCGTGACAGCCGGATCTGGACCCCGCTCCTGGACGGCCGGGTCAAGCCCGACCACCCGCTGATGCCGCACATCGCCTGGCAGCCCATCTGCTCCCACGCGGAGGGCGACGAGCACCGCAGGCTGCGCTCCGCGGTCACCAGCGCCATGTCGCCCATCAACCACCGCATCATGCGCCGGTCCATCTACCGCCACGCCCAGGCGCTGGTGAACAAGTTCTGCGAGCGCGGCGAGGCGGACCTGGTCAGCCAGTACTCCGAGCATCTGCCGATGGCGGTGATGTGCGACCTGCTCGGCATGCCGAAGGAGTACAACGACCGGATCGTGCACTGCGCCCGCGACATGCTCAAGGGCACCGAGACCGCGATCGCGAGCAACGCGTACATCATGGAGGCCCTGGCCCGGCTCACCGCCCGCCGGCGGGCCGAGCCCGACGAGGACATCGCCGGGCTGCTCGTCACGCACGAGGCCGGGCTCACCGACGACGAGATCCGCGAGCACCTGCGGGTCGTGCTGATCGCGGCGTACGAGGCGACGGCGAACCTGCTCGCCAACGCGCTGCGCATGGTCCTCACCCACCCCGGGTTCCGGGCCCAGCTCAACGGCGGCCAGATGACCGTGGCGCAGGCGGTGGAGCAGTCCCTGTGGGACGAGCCGCCGTTCAGCACGGTCTTCGCCTACTTCGCCAAGCAGGACACCGAGCTGGGCGGGCGGCAGATCCGCAAGGGCGACGGGCTGCTCTTCGCGCCCGCGCCGGGCAATGTCGACCCGCGGATCCGTCCCGACCTGAAGGCCAGCATGATGGGCAACCGGTCGCACCTCGCCTTCGGCGGCGGACCGCACGAGTGCCCCGGTCAGAACATCGGCCGTGTCATCGCCGACGTCGGTGTGGACGCGGTGCTGCGGCGGCTGCCGGACGTACAGCTCGACTGCGAGGAGGACGAGCTGCAGTGGCGGGAGTCCATCGCCTCCCGCCATCTGGTGGAACTGCCGGTGCGGTTCGAACCCAGGCCGCAGCAGGACATCGACCAGATGCCGAGCCACACGCCGAACCCGCCGAAGGGCCCAGCGTGGGAGCCGCTGCCCGCGGAGCCGCTGCCCGAGGAGCTGCCGTCGGCGGAGCTGCCTCCGGGGGAGCTGCCGCCCGCGGAGCCGGAGCCCGCCACCGCACCGGAGCCCGACCCCGCCTCCGCTTCCGCTTCCGCCGCCGTGCCCGCCCCCGATCCCGCCTCTGCCTCGGCCTCCGCCCCCGAGCCGGAGCCGGATCGCAAGCCGGGGGCCTGGCAGCGACTCCTGCGCTGGTGGCGCGGCTACTGACCGGGCCAGGCGGCCAGCGTCCGCGTGCTGCGGAAGCGGTGCGCCGCCCCCGTCAGCGGATCGGTGAACTCCAGCTCCCGCGCGAGCAGTTGCAGCGGGTCGCGGAAGTCGCCGGGCGCGGCGGGGGCGGTCACCTCCGGGTAGAGGGGGTCGCCGAGGATCGGCACCCCCAGCGTGTTCATGTGCACCCGCAGCTGATGGGTCTGCCCGGTGCCGGGCACCAGCCGGTACCGGCCGAGGCCGTCCCGGTGCTCGATCAGCTCGATCCGGCTGACCGCGTTCGGCTCGCCCGCCACCTCGACGGCGGTGAGCGAGCCGCGCTCCTTGACGATCCGGCTGCGCACGGTCCGGGGCAGGGCGAGCGCCGGATCGTACGGCGCCACCGCCTCGTACTCCTTGCGCACCAGGCGGTCCCGGAACAGCGTCTGGTACGCGCCGCGCTCCTCGGGCCGTACGGTGAACAGCACCAGCCCGGCGGTGAGCCGGTCCAGCCGGTGCGCGGCGCTGAGCGTGGGCACGCCCAGCTCACGGCGGAGCCGGGCCAGCGCGGTCTCGGCGACATGGCTGCCGCGCGGGGTGGTGGCCAGGAAGTGCGGTTTGTCGACGACGACGATGTGCTCGTCGCGGTGCACGATCCGCAGCGGGAACGGCACCGGGACCTCCTCGGGCAGCTCCCGGTGGAACCACACGAACATCCCCGGCACGTACGGCGCGTCCGCCGCCACCGCCGTGCCGTCCGCCCCGACGATCTTCCCCGCGTCGAACATCCCGTCGACGACGCCGGGCCCCGCGCCCGACAGCCGCTCCACCAGATGCTCCCGGACGGTCGCCCACGGCCCCTTTGCGGGCAGCCGCACCCGCACCGGGTCGACCCCGTGGCGCTGGGGGAGCGGTGCGGACGGAATACGGCTCCTGCGTCTCATCGCCGTCCAGCGTAAGCGGCTCCGCGGGGGCGGCTTCGAGGGGTCCGCGGTGACGGCGCGGGCCGGGCGGAAACGACCGGCGGACGGTGCCAGGGGGGTCTCGCCGATCTTGCCGGGCTCCTGACGCATCAGACGCCTGACGGGTGCCGCCGGTGCGAGCCGGTCACGCGGCCGACGGCGCCGCGCCCTCCTGTTCGACCTCGATGCGGGCGTTCCACTCGCGCTTGGAGGCCTGCCAGCCGTCCTCGTTGTGGCCGAGGCGCCAGTAGCCGGAGATGGAGAGGTCCTCGCGCGGGACCTGGTGCTCGACGCGCAGCAGGCGGCGCAGCTCCTTCACGCAGGCGGCCTCGCCGTGGACGAAGGCGTGCACCCGGCCCTCGGGGAAGCGCAGCGTGCGGACGGCCTCGACCAGGGCCTGGCCGACGGGCCGGTCGCCCCGGTGCAGCCAGACGACCTCCGCGTCGGAGTCGATCTTCTGCTCCTCCTCGGGGCCGGCGACCTCCACGAAGGCGCGGACGCGGGCGCCGTCGGGCAGCGCCTCCAGGGCGGCGGCGATGGCGGGCAGCGCGCTCTCGTCACCGGCGAGCAGATGCCAGTCGGCGTCGGGGTCGGGGGCGTAGGCGCCGCCGGGGCCCAGGAAGCGGATGGTGTCGCCCGGCCGCACGCGCATCGCCCAGGGGCCGGCCAGGCCCTCGTCGCCGTGCAGCACGAAGTCCAGGGTCAGCTCGCACACCTCGGGATCCCAGGCGCGCACCGTGTACGTCCGGGTCACCGGCCACTGCTCGCGGGGCAGTTCCTCGCGGATCCGGTCCAGGTCGAACGGCTCGGGGTAGGTGATGCCCTCGGCCGGCGGGAACAGCAGCTTCACATAGTGGTCGGTGCAGGTGCCCGCGGCGAACCCGGCGAGGCCGTCGCCGCCGAACACCACGCGCTGCATGTGCGGGGTGAGCCGTTCGGTGCGGACGACCTGTGCCGTGTGGGCCTTCCGCGGCTTCCTGGCCGGACGTTCTGCCATGACGGCCTCCCTGATCCCTGAAGTTAGGCAAACCTAAGTTAGCACTCCGCCCACTCCACTGACACCACACCCCGGCACGTTCCGGACGCGTGTCGCACCCACGACCACGCGTCGAGCGCGGGCGGAGCGCCGCGCGGGCGCCGCACGGAACGGACACCGGGTGCCGCCGGGGCGTCGTCGCCGACCGGGTACCCTCACGCCCCCAACGTCACCAGCAGTCGCCGGAGCGAACCGCCGAGCCCCCACCGCGCCGCGAGGGCGTCGACCATCTCCGGGTCGCGCGGGGCGCGCGGCAGGGTGGTGTCGACGTCCGGCAGCGGAACGTCGTCCGCGACGCGCACCACCTTCGGGGCGACCGCCAGATACGGCCGGGCCTCGGTCAGCCGCCTGCGCTGGGTGGGCGTGAGCTTGGCGCGCGGGTCCTCGACGGCCGCCAGGACGCCGGCCAGGTCGCCGAACTCGGCGAGCAGCTTGGCGGCGGTCTTCTCGCCGATGCCGGCCACGCCCGGCAGCCCGTCGCTCGGATCGCCGCGCAGCAGCGCCAGATCCGCGTACCCGCCGCCGTCGACGCCGTACTTCTCGCGCAGCCAGCTCTCGTCGGTCACCTGGAGCGTGCCGACGCCCTTGAGCGGATACAGCACCCGCACCCCGCGCGCGTCGTCCACCAGCTGGTAGAGGTCGCGGTCGCCGGTGACGATGTCGACCGGGCCCGTGGCGCGGGCGGTGTACGTGCCGATGACGTCGTCCGCCTCATACCCCTCCACGCCCACGCGGGCGATGCCCAGGGCGTCGAGGACCGCCTCGATGACCGGGACCTGCGGCGACAGGGTGTCCGGCACGACCTCCTCGTCCGGTCCCGCCGGGTGTTCCTCGGCGACGCGGTGCGCCTTGTAGGAGGGGATCAGGTCGACCCGCCACTTCGGGCGCCAGTCGGCATCCATGCAGGCCACAAGGTGCGCGGGGCGGTGGTCCTTGACCAGCCGGTCGATGAAGTCCAGCAGCCCGCGCACGGCGTTCACCGGCATGCCGTCCGGTGCCTTCACGGACTCCGGGACGCCGAAGTAGGCGCGGAAATAGAGCGAGGCGGTGTCGAGGAGCATCAGTCGTCCGGTCACGTCTCGCATCATGCCGTACGCCACCGACAGCCCCACCCGTACGCCACCACCGGCCATCCTCGCCGGGTGCCGCGCGGGGAACGCGTTGCGCCCTGCGCCCGCCCCGTGAGCTGTCCCACCTTTGCGTTTGCCGTGAGGGGACCCGGGCAGGCGCCGCTTCGGAGCGATGCCGGTTGCGCATTGAACGTGATTCCTGCGCCCCATCGCTCTGTTTTTCGTTGCCGTCCATGACGAGAGGTTCGTGTGTCATCCAGGCTTGAGGCCGACCATCTGTACAAGGTGTTCGGCAGACGACCGGACGAGGCAGTCGACCGGCTCCGCGCCGGCGCCGACCGCGAGGAGCTGCGCGCCGACGGCACCACCGCGGCCGTGATCGACGCCTCCTTCACCGTGGAGCCGGGCCAGATCTTCGTCGTCATGGGCCTGTCCGGATCCGGCAAGTCCACCCTGCTGCGCATGCTCAACGGGCTGCTGGAGCCGACCGCCGGAGCGGTCCGCTTCGACGGCCAGGACCTGACCGCGCTCGGCGCGCGCGAGCTGCGCGAGGTCCGCGCCCGCAAGATCAGCATGGTCTTCCAGCACTTCGCGCTGTTCCCGCACCGCAGCGTGCTGGAGAACGCGGCCTACGGCCTGGCCGTGCAGGGCGTGCCCCGCGCCGAGCGCGAGCGGCGCGCCGGCGAGGCGCTGGCCCTGTGCGGTCTGGCGGGCTGGGAGAAGTCCTGGCCGGACGAGCTGTCCGGCGGCATGCAGCAGCGCGTCGGCCTGGCCCGCGCGCTCGCCACCGACGCCGACCTGCTCCTCATGGACGAGTCCTTCAGCGCGCTGGACCCGCTGATCCGCCGCGACATGCAGGACCAGCTGCTCACCCTGCAGCAGACGCTGAAGAAGACGATCGTCTTCATCACCCACGATCTGAACGAGGCCATGCGCCTCGGCGACCGCATCGCCGTGATGCGCGACGGCCGGATCGTGCAGACCGGCACGGCCGAGGACATCCTGCTGCGCCCCGCGAACGACTACGTCGCCTCCTTCATCCAGGACGTCGACCGCTCCCGGGTGCTGACCGCCGGCGCCGTGATGGACACCGGCCTGCACGGCGACGAGGGGACCTGCGGCTGCGAGACCGCGACGCCGGACACCCCGTTCGCCGAGCTGTGCGCGATCAGCGCGCGCGTCCCGCACCCGGTCGCCGTCCTGGACGGCGAGCGGCAGGTCGTCGGCGTCGTGCCGCGCCGGCGCCTCGTCGGCTTCCTCGGCGACGAGGAGGGCGGACCCGTGCCCTGTGACAACCCGCGCGAAGGGACGGTGACCGCGTGATGCCCAGGCTTCAGCTCGGTGACTGGGTCGACTCCGGTGTCGACTGGCTGCTGAACCATCTCTCCTGGCTCTTCGACGCGGTCAAGACGCTCGTCGAGGGCATGTACGACGGCATCAACGCCGTGCTCACCGCGCCCGAGCCGCTGCTGCTCGCGGGCATCCTCGCGGTGCTGGCCTGGTGGCTGCGCGGCCTCGTCGCGGGCGTCCTCGCCTTCGCGGGCTTCGCCCTGGTCGACTCGCTCGACCTGTGGGAGCGGGCCATGTCGACCCTCTCCCTGGTGCTCGTCGCGACCGTGATCGCCCTGGTGATCGCCGTACCGCTGGGCATCTGGGCGGCCCGCTCCCGCAGGGTCAGCGCGACCGTGCGGCCGGTCCTGGACCTGCTCCAGACCATGCCGTCGATGGTGCTGCTGATCCCGGCCATCCTGTTCTTCGGCCTGGGCACCGCCGCCGGTGTCATCGCCACGCTGATCTTCGCGATCGCGCCGGGCGTCCGGATGACCGAGCTGGGCATCCGCCAGGTCGACGCGGAGCTGGTGGAGGCCGCCGAGGCGTTCGGCACCAGCCCGCGGGACACCCTGCTGCGGGTCCAGCTGCCGCTCGCCCTGCCGACGATCATGGCGGGCGTCAACCAGGTGATCATGCTCGGCCTGTCGATGGTCGTCATCGCGGGCATGGCCGGCACCGGCGGCCTCGGCGGCGCGGTCAACGAGGCCATCGGCCAGCTGGAGATCGGCTACGGCTTCGAGGCGGGCGTCGCCATCGTCGTCCTCGCCATCTACCTGGACCGGATGACCAGCGCGCTCGGCACGCAGATCTCCCCGCTCGGCCGCCGCGCCGCCGCCAGGGCGCGCGTCGCGAGCGGCGCGAAGGCGGTCTGGGCCCACCGTCCCCGCCCGGCCGTGCCGCTCGTCGGTGTGGCCGTCCTCGCGCTCGTCGCGGGTGGCATGGGCGTCTTCCGCTCCTCCGCCGGCACCGCCGAGGCCTCCGCCTCGAACGTCGGCAAGGGCAAGGAGATCACCATCGGGTACATCCCGTGGGACGAGGGCATCGCCTCGACGTATCTCTGGAAGGAGCTCCTGGAGCGGCGCGGCTTCGACGTCACGACCACCCAGTACGCGGCCGGCCCGCTCTACACCGGTCTCGCCACCGGCCAGGTCGACTTCCAGACCGACGCCTGGCTGCCGACCACCCACGCCGAGTACTGGGCGAAGTACGGCAAGCAGCTCGACGACCTCGGCAAGTGGTACGGCCCGACCTCGCTGGAGCTGTCCGTCCCGGCGTACATGAAGGACGTCAACACCCTCGACGACCTGAAGAAGCACGCCGACGACTTCGGCGGCAAGATCGTCGGCATCGAGCCCAGCGCCGGGATGATGGGCCTGCTCAAGAGCAAGGTCATGAAGGAGTACGGCCTGGAGGGCGCGTACGACGTCGTCGACGGCTCCACGCCCGCGATGCTCGCCGAGCTGAAGCGCGCGTACGCCCAGAAGAAGCCGATCGCCGTCACGCTCTGGTCGCCGCACTGGGCGTACAGCGACTACGAGCTGAAGAAGCTGAAGGACCCCAAGGGCGCCTGGGGTGAGGGCGACGGCGTGCACACGCTCTCCCGCAAGGGGTTCGCCGAGGACAACCCCGAGGTGGGCCGCTGGCTGAAGGACTTCTCGATGACCGAGAAGCAGCTGACGAGCCTGGAGTCGCGGATCCAGAAGGCCGGCAAGGGCAAGGAGCAGGACGCCGTCCGCACCTGGCTGAAGCAGCACCCCGGCCTGGTGGACGAGTGGGCCCCGGTCGACGGCCGGGGCGGCAAGGACCAGGCGGCCGGGTGACCTGACGGACCCGACCGCCCGGAGCGAGGGGCGGGCCCCACCGCACGACATCCGTCGTGGTGGCGGCCCGCCCCTCGCGGCATGTGCGGCCCACCACAAGGATCCGGACAACCACGGAGCGCTACGCCGTTGCCCGAGCCCGGTCGCGGGACGAGCCCCCGGCCGATCGGACCCGGGCGGGAACATCGGGGACCGCTGCCGCATTGAAAGGAGAGAGCGAACAACTGTGCGGATAGGGGCCCGCGGGCCGCCCGGGGCGGCCGATCCACTGGCGTGAACTGTCAGGTCGCACCCCACCCCGTGGGTCGTCGATGCGACGGCCCCGTGAAACGGTTTGCCGAACATGCGTAGGGTGCAGAGAACTACTCATCGGCAGCAGCGCGGCGAGCGAAGGAGGGAGCCGGAGCGATGGGCGACCACAAAGAACAGCCCCTTCGGGTGGGCGCGGCCGTCCGGCGGCGGCGCCGGGCCCTGGAGCTCACCCTCGCCGTCGTGGCCGAGCGCAGCGGCCTGTCGGTGCCCTTCCTGAGCCAGGTCGAGAACGACCGCGCGCGGCCCAGCCGCAGCTCCCTGGAGAAGATGGCCGACGCGCTGCGCACCACCGCCGTCGAACTCCTCGCCGCCGCCGACCCGGCGTGCAGCGTCGACGTGGTGCGCGCCGAGGAGGCCGAGCCGACCCCCGAGCCGCAGATGCGGTCCCTGGTCCGCGGCCACCACCAGATGCACGCCTCCGAGTTCACCGGCGACCATGACGCGGGCCGCGAGTTCCAGCACCGCAACGACCAGCTGATGTACGTCGCGGACGGCCAGGTCGAGATCGAGGCCGAGGGCCGCGCCTACCGACTGGGCCGCGGTGACACGCTCTACCTCACGGGCGGGGTGCGCCACCGCTGGCGGGCGACCGTGCCGGAGACCCGGGTGCTGGTCGTCGCCGTGGCGGAGCACATCGAGGCCGTCCAGGACCGGCACCGCCAGTGAGGGTCGTCTCGCTGGTGCCGTCGCTCACCGAGGCGGTGGCCGTGACCCTGCCCGGCGTGCTGGCGGGCGCCACCGACTGGTGCAGCCATCCGGTGGACCTCGACGTCACCCGCGTCGGTGGCACCAAGAACCCGAAGACCGACCGGATCATCGGGCTCGCCCCCGACCTGGTGATCGCCAACGAGGAGGAGAACCGCGCCCCCGATCTGGACGCCCTGCGCGCGGCGGGCGTCGAGGTGCTGGTGACCGAGGTCCGCGACGTGCCGCAGGCCTTCCGCGAGCTGGACCGGGTGCTCACCGCGTGCGGTGCGCGGTCCCGGCCGCGCTGGCTGGACGAGGCGGAGGCGGCCTGGGCGGACCAGCCGGTGCCGGAGCGGCGCAGGACGGCCGTGGTGCCGGTCTGGCGGCGCCCCTGGATGGTGCTGGGCCGCGACACCTTCGCGGGCGACGTCCTCGCCCGGCTCGGCGTCGACCACGCGTACGCCCACCATGCCGACCGCTATCCCCGCGTCCCGCTCGACGAGCTGGTCGCGGCCCGCCCGGACCTGGTGGTGCTGCCCGACGAGCCCTACCGGTTCACCGCCGAGGACGGCCCCGAGGCCTTCCCCGGGCTGACCTGCGCGCTCGTCAGCGGACGGCACCTGACGTGGTACGGACCGTCGCTGGCCGAGGCACCACGGGTGCTGGGCGCGGCGCTGCGAGCAGCCGCCCGCTGACCAGTCCCCGCGCGGTGTGCGCGGCGGCCGTGGCCCAGGCGGCGACCAGCACGCCGTACAGCAGGACCGCGAGCCCGTCGAAGACGACCAGCCCGGTGTGCCGGGCCAGCGACCCGGCGCCGGTGACGCAGGTACCGACCGGGAAGGTGAACGCCCACCAGGTCAGCGCGAACCCCATGCCCTGCCGCCGGGCCCGCACCACGTGCGCGGTCGCCAGCCCCAGCCACAGCAGCGCGAAACCCATCACGGGCACCCCGTACAGCACGGCGGGCAGCGCGAACCAGGCGTCGTGGGAGTGCGGTACGGCGATCGGGGCGACGTCCGCGAACATGCCGGCCGCGGTGGTGGACTGCCCCAGCGGGCCGAGCACGAGGAACAGGGTCGGGGTCAGCGCGAGCGGCAGCGGGCCGCCGGTGACCAGCCGGGCGAAGACCAGCGGCAGCATCAGCAGCGTGCCGAACAGGCTCAGCCCGAACAGCCCGACACACGCGAACAGCAGCGTCTCGCGGGCCTGTCCGGGCGGCAGGTGCGGCACCAGCAGTGGCCCGACCGCCGCCGACACCATCGGCGCGACCAGCGGCAGCAGCCAGACCGGGGTCGCCTGGTGCGGCTCCACGCGGTGGCGTACGGCCATCAGGTACGGCACGGCGACCGCGACCGACAGCCCGACCGCCGTCCCCACGGCGAACAGCACCGCGCCGAGGGTGAGCGCGGCGGTCTCGCCGAGCCAGTCCGGGCCGAGCGTGAGGGCGCCGCCGCCGACCGACACCAGGGCCATGGCCAGGCAGCCGTAGAAGGGGGCCGTGGCCGGGTCGCTCAGGTGGGCGCGGGCCTGGTCGCGGTGGTGGGACCAGTGCAGGGCGCGGGCGGCGAGCAGGGTCACCAGCAGGGCGAGGGCGAGGGCCCATACGGCGGTGCAGGCGGTGCGCAGGCCCGGCAGGGGCAGCGGGAGCGCGGCGCCCGCCGTACCGACGACGGCGGTTCCCATCACGGAGGCGTACCAGTTGGGGCCGAGGTGGCGGACTGCGGTGACCATGCCGCAACCCTCCCGTCCGCGGGCCGCTCCCACCAGGGACGATCTCTCTATGAGGGCATAAACTGGCCTTATGAGCAGCACGAGCAACACCACGGGCCCCGACGGAATGGAGGAGTCCGCACCGGCCGGGTCCGCCGGGACCGCCGCGTCCGCCGGGAGCGCCGCGTCGACCGAGTCTCCGGCGTACGCCGCGTCGGCCGGGTCGCTGGCGCACCGGGTGCCCGACCTGGGCGCCCTGGAACTGCTGCTGGCCGTGGCCCGGCTCGGCAGCCTGGGCGCCGCGGCCCGCGAGGTCGGCATCACCCAGCCCGCGGCCAGCAGCCGCATCCGCTCCATGGAACGCCAGCTGGGCGTCGCCCTGGTCGACCGCTCGCCGCGCGGCTCCCGGCTCACCGACGCGGGTGCCCTGGTGACCGACTGGGCCCGGCGGGTCGTCGAGGCGGCGGAGGCGTTCGACGCGGGGGCGCAGGCGCTGCGGGACCGGCGCGACTCGCGGCTGCGGGTGGCGGCCAGCATGACCATCGCCGAGTACCTGCTGCCCGGCTGGCTGCTCGCGCTGCGCGCCCAGCGGCCCGACACGGCGGTGTCGCTGCTCGCCGGGAACTCGACGGCGGTGGCCGAGCGGCTGCTGGCGGACGAGGCGGACCTCGGTTTCGTCGAGGGGCTGACCGTGCCGCCCGGGCTGGACTCGGCGGTCGTCGCCCGTGACCGGCTCATCGTGGTCACGGCACCCGGCCACCCCTGGGCCCGCCGCCGGGAGCCCCTCGCGCCCGCGGAACTCGCCTCGACCCCTCTCGTCCTGCGCGAGAAGGGATCCGGCACCCGTCAGGTCCTCGACGCGGCACTGGGCGGTCTGGCCCGCCCGCTGATCGAACTGTCCTCCACCACCGCCGTGAAGGCCTCCGCCGTGGCCGGCGCGGGCCCCGCCGTCCTGAGCGAACTCTCCGTCCGCGAGGAGCTGTCCACCCGCCGCCTGGTCAGCGTCCCCGTCGACCGCGTCAGCCTCCGCCGCGACCTGCGCGCCGTCTGGCGCACCGGCCACCGCCCGACGGGCCCGGCACGGGACCTGCTGTCGCTGACGCGGCGGTAGTCCGGGGGATCGGGGGAGGGGACTCGCTGGGGAGCCGTCGCGAGTGCCTTGGGCACCGCCCCCCGCGCCCCGATCGACTCGCTCAGGGCCTCGGCCGGGCTGTCGTGGCGGCGTGCACCAGCGCGCGCATCACGCGGTCGTCCTCGCCCATCTCCGGATGCCACTGGACGCCGAGCGCCCAGGCGTCGGTGTCCGGAAGTTCGACGGCCTCGATCGTGCCGTCGGCGGCGTGGGCCGAGGGGAGCAGGCCCGTGCCCAGGCGGTCGACGGCCTGGTGGTGGTACGTCGGTACGGAGGTCTCCTCCGGGACGATCGCGGCGTAGCGCGTGCCCGGGACCGGCTTGACCGGGTGGCGGCCGAAGACGCCGACCACCTCGGCGTGGCCGTCGAGGTGCTGGACGAGGGTGCCGCCCAGGGCCACGTTCAGCAGCTGCATGCCCCGGCAGACGCCGAGCAGCGGCATCCGGGCCGCCAGTGCCGCCTCGATCAGGGCGAGTTCCCAGGCGTCCCGGGCGTGGGCCGGCGGACCGGTGCGGGGGTCGCGCTCGGCGCCGTAGCGGGCCGGGTCCACGTCGGGGCCGCCCGCGATCACCAGGCCGTCCAGCCGGGCCACGGCCGCGGCGGCCCGCTCCGGCGCGTCCGGCGGGAGCAGCGCGGCCAGCCCGCCCGCGCGCTGCACGAGCCGCGGATATCCGGCGGGCAGCAGCGCCGCCTCCAACTCCCACACGCCCCAGCGCGTCCCCGTCTCGAGGTAGGTGCTGACCCCGATCAGCGGCCGCCCGTCCGTCATCCGACCTCCCGCACCGCACCGTAATGGACTCGTTCCATACCTTTGCCGAGACGTGGACGCCCTGGCAAGACGCTCACCCGAGGAACCCGCGCAGCAGCGCCGCCGTCCCCGCGCAGTGCTCCCGCATGATCTCCCGCGCCCCGTCCGCGTCCCCGTCGAGCACCGCCTCCACCAGCGCGGTGTGCTGGTGCTGCGAGTGCTCCAGGTTGCGCACCAGCAGGGGGATGCAGTCCAGCAGGTCGTTCACCGCGGCCCGTACCGCCGCGTACTGCGCGGTCAGCGTCGGCGAGCCGGACAGCTCGGCCAGGGTGAGGTGCAGCAGGGTGTCGTGGCGGCGGTAGTCGGCGAGCGGGGCGTCCCGGGTGCCGGCCAGCGCCTCGCGCAGCCGCCGCGCCTGCGCGTCCGTCAGCCCGTGCGCCGCGCACAGCCCGGCCGCGCCGGTCTCCAGCACCTCCCGGAACCGCAGGACGTCCTCCAGGTCGACCCCCGCGACCCGGCGCCGCAGCTCGTCCTCGCCGACGGCGTCCGCGCGCTCGCGCACGAACGTTCCGCCGTACCGGCCGCGCCGTGACTCCACCATCCCTTGGTCCTGGAGCACCTTCAGCACCTCGCGCAGCGTCACCCGGCTGATCCCCAGCCGCTCCGCCAGCTCCCGCTCGGCCGGCAGCCGCTCGCCGCCGCGCACCAGGCCGAGCCGCAGGATCTGGAGGATCTGCTCCAGCGCCTCCTCGAAGCCGTTGCCCGCGCGCACCGCGCGCAGCACGGGGGCCAGCCGGTCGCCGGGACCCGCACCCGTCACGGCACCTGGACCCGCACCCGTGACGGCATCGGCACCGGCACCCGTGACGGCACCGGCGGGTTCCACCGGATCGCGTGGCATGTGGCCGTGCCCCCTTCCCAAGTAAAGGTCTCCCCTCATACCTTAGGGCTCCCGGCTGACCGAAGGAGGCCCTCCCCGTGGCAGACCGCACACCCCCGCTGAGCGTCGAGGAGCTGCACGCCCTCGTCGCGGGCGGTGACATCGACACCGTCGTCCTGGCCTTCCCGGACATGCAGGGACGCCTCCAGGGCAAGCGGTTCGCCGCGCGCTTCTTCCTCGACGAGGTGATGAGACACGGCACCGAGGGCTGCAACTACCTCCTCGCCGTGGACGCCGAGATGAACACCGTCGACGGCTACGCGATGTCCTCCTGGGACCGCGGCTACGGCGACTTCGCCATGCGCCCGGACATGAGCACCCTGCGCCGCGTCCCCTGGAACGCGGCCACCGCCCTCGTCGTCGCCGACCTCGCCTGGGAGGACGGCTCCCCGGTCGTGGCCGCGCCCCGCCAGATCCTGCGCCGCCAGCTCGACCGGCTCGCCGAACGCGGCCTCACCGCCCAGGTCGGCACCGAGCTGGAGTTCATCGTCTTCAAGGACACCTACGAACAGGCCTGGGACGCGAACTACCGCGGCCTCACCCCGGCCAACCAGTACAACATCGACTACTCCGTCCTCGGCACCGGCCGTATCGAGCCCCTGCTGCGCCGTATCCGCAACGAGATGGCCGGCGCAGGGATGACCGTCGAGTCCGCCAAGGGCGAGTGCAACCCGGGCCAGCACGAGATCGCCTTCCGCTACGACGAGGCCCTGGTCACCTGCGACCAGCACGCGATCTACAAGACCGGCGCCAAGGAGATCGCCGCACAGGAGGGCATGTCCCTCACCTTCATGGCGAAGTACAACGAGCGCGAGGGCAACTCCTGCCACATCCACCTGTCCGTCACGGACGCCGACGGCCGGCCCGCCTTCGCCGGCGAAGGCAGGCACGGGATGTCCCCGCTCATGCGCCACTTCCTCGCCGGACAGCTGGCCGCCCTGCGCGACTTCTCCCTCCTCTACGCCCCCAACATCAACTCCTACAAGCGGTTCCAGCCCGGCTCCTTCGCCCCGACCGCCGTCGCGTGGGGCCACGACAACCGCACGTGCGCGCTGCGCGTCGTCGGCCACGGCCGCTCCCTGCGCTTCGAGAACCGGCTGCCCGGCGGCGACGTCAACCCGCACCTCGCGGTCGCCGCGATGGTGGCCGCGGGCCTGTACGGCGTCGAGCAGGAGCTGGAGCTGCCCCAGCCCTGCGAGGGCAACGCCTACAGCGCCGGGTACGAGCAGGTGCCGACCACCCTGCGCGAGGCCGCCGAGCTGTGGGAGAACAGCCCCGTAGCGAAGGCCGCCTTCGGCACCGAGGTCGTCGACCACTACCGCAACATGGCGCGCGTCGAACTGGCCGGCTTCGACGCCGCGGTGACCGACTGGGAGCTGCGCCGCTCCTTCGAACGGATGTGAGGCAACCCGTGACCGACACCCTCGAGGTGCTCAACCCCGCGACCGAGGAGGTCGTCGCCACCGTCCCGGCCGCCACCGCCGAGGACGTGGACCGGGCCGTCGTACGCGCGGCGAAGGCGCAGACGGCGTGGGCCGCCCTCGCCCCCGGCGACCGGGCCCGGCTGCTGCGCCGGTTCGCCGCCACCGTCGACGACCACCTGGAGGAACTGGCCCTCCTGGAGGTCCGCGAGGCCGGCCACGTCATCGGCAACGCCCGCTGGGAGGCGGGCAACGTCCGCGACCTGCTCCACTACGCGGCCGGGGGAGTGGAACGGCTGACCGGCCGCCAGATCCCGGTCCCCGGCGGCCTCGACGTCACGATCCTCGAACCGCTGGGCGTCGTCGGCGTGATCGCCCCCTGGAACTTCCCGATGCCGATCGCCGCCTGGGGCACCGCCCCCGCCCTCGCCGCCGGCAACGCGGTGCTCCTCAAGCCCGCCGAGACCACCCCGCTCACCGCCCTGCGGCTCGCCGAACTCGCCCTGGATGCGGGCCTTCCGGAACACCTCTTCCAGGTGCTGCCCGGCCACGGCCCCGTCGCAGGTGACGCGCTCGTCGAGCACCCCGGCGTCGCGAAGATCGTCTTCACCGGCTCGACGGCCGTCGGCAAACAGGTGCTCGCCAAGGGCTCCGCCCACCTCAAGCGCGTGACCCTCGAACTCGGCGGCAAGAGCCCCAACATCGTCTTCGCCGACGCCGATATCGAGGCCGCCGCCGCAGCGGCTCCCATGGCCTTCCTCGACAACTCCGGCCAGGACTGCTGCGCCCGCACCCGCATCCTCGTCCAGCGCTCCGCCCACGACCGCTTCCTGGAGCTGCTGGCCCCCGCCATCGAGGCGGTCACGGTCGGCGACCCGGCCGACGAGACCACCGACATGGGCCCGCTGATCTCCCGCCGCCAGCTGGAGCGGGTGCGCGGCTATGTCGACCCGGACGCGCCCGGCATCCGCGGCAAGGCCCCCGAGGGCCCCGGCTTCTGGTTCCCGCCCACCGTCCTCACCGGCGTCGACCCGACCGCCCGCGTGGCCGTCGAGGAGGTCTTCGGGCCCGTCGCCGTCGTCCTCCCCTTCGAGGACGAGGCGGAGGCCGTGGCCCTGGCCAACGCCACCGAGTACGGCCTGTCCGGCTCCATCTGGACCCGCGACGTCGGCCGCGCCCTGCGCGTCTCGCAGGCCGTCCGGGCGGGCAACCTCTCCGTCAACTCCCACTCGAGCGTCCGCTACTGGACCCCGTTCGGCGGCTTCAAGCAGTCCGGCATCGGCCGCGAACTCGGCCCGGACGCCCTGGCCGCCTTCACCGAGACCAAGAACGTCTTCATCAGCAACGTCCCCACCAGCACGGAGGGCCCCGCACAGTGACCTCTCAGACCTCTGACAGCATCTGCCGCCGGCTCGTCGGCCGTACCGCCGTCGTCACCGGAGCCGGCAGCGGCATCGGCCTCGCCGCCGCCCGCCGGCTCGCCTCCGAGGGCGCCCACGTCGTCTGCGGCGACGTCGACGAGACCCGCGGCAAGGCCGCCGCCGAGGAGACCGGCGGCATCTTCGTCAAGGTGGACGTCACCGACCCCGAGCAGGTGGAGGCGCTGTTCAGGACGGCGTACGACACCTACGGCAGCGTCGACATCGCCTTCAACAACGCCGGCATCTCCCCGCCCGACGACGACTCCATCCTGGAGACCGGCCTGGAGGCCTGGAAGCGCGTCCAAGAGGTCAACCTCACCTCCGTCTACCTGTGCTGCAAGGCCGCCATCCCCTATATGCGCCGCCAGGGCAAGGGCTCCATCATCAACACCGCGTCCTTCGTGGCCCGGATGGGCGCGGCCACCTCCCAGATCTCCTACACCGCCTCCAAGGGCGGGGTTCTGGCCATGTCCCGGGAGCTGGGCGTGCAGTTCGCCCGCGAGGGCATCCGCGTGAACGCCCTCTGCCCGGGCCCGGTCAACACCCCCCTGCTCCAGGAGCTCTTCGCCAAGGACCCCGAGCGGGCCGCCCGCCGCCTGGTGCACATCCCGCTCGGCCGGTTCGCCGAGGCCGAGGAGATCGCCGCCGCGGTCGCCTTCCTCGCCAGCGACGACTCCTCCTTCGTGAACGCCACCGACTTCCTGGTGGACGGCGGGATCTCGGGGGCGTACGTCACACCGCTGTAGCCGTGGGCCTACAGTGCCGGGATATGAGCATGACACCGCCGCCGGGCTGGTACCGCGACCCCTCGGCCCCGCACGCCGAGCGCTGGTGGGACGGCACGGCCTGGACCGAGCACCAGCGCGCCCCGGAACCCGCCGGGCACCCGGTGCCCGGCCCGCCGCCCGTCCCCGGTCCGCCGCCGCCCACCGCACCGGGCGGCGGCACCGCGCGGTCCAGGGCCATCGCCCTCACCGTCGCGAGCGCCGTCCTGGTCGCGGCGATCGTCACCGGCGCGGTCTTCCTGAAGGAGGACGGGGAGGGCGGCACCGGACCGGTGACGACCCCCACGCCGACGGCCCCCACACAGGAGCCCGCCCCGCCGCCGTCACCCACCCCCTCCGCTCCCTCCACCCCCTCCGAGCCGTCCGCCGACGACCCGGCCGTCGTCGAGGACCAGCTCAACGGCATCACGTTCCCGCTGCTCGACGGCTGGGTCCGGCCCCGCAACGTCAGCCAGGACAACGTCGTGATGACCACCGACGGCACCTACGAGTGCCCGAGCGGCGTCGGCCTGTGCCGGCACGGCATGGTCTTCTCCCGCACGGCCACCGCCACCGACGAGACCTCCCCGAAGGCCCTCGCCGAGGGCGACATCGCGGACGCCGCCGACAAGGCCTACGACCGCGACGCCCTCGGCCGGCGCCTCCACGGCGGCATCGAGTCCCACCGGGTCGTCGACTCCGGGCCGGTCGCGGTCGCGGGCCGCGCCGGGTACTTCGTTCGCTGGCGGGTCACCACGGCGGACGGCCCCGGCGGCTACGTCCAGTCCCTCGCCTTCCAGTCCAGCGTCGGCACCGAGTCGCCGGTCATCGTCCGCTTCGTCTTCGACGCGGGCGATGACGGGCCGCCGCTCACCGACATGGACCGCATCACCAAGGGCATCCGCGTCACCGGCGACGCCGACCCGGGCGGCGGCGTGGGCAGCAGCGTCGGGCCGTAGGGACACAGAGGGCCCTGGTGGGCCGTAGGGACTCGGAGGGCCCCGGCGGTGCGGAGGAGGCTCAGAGGAACGTACGGCCCTCGCCCCGGTACGTCGGCACGGTCGCCGTCACCCGGTCGCCCTCCACCAGGTGCAGCGCGTCGAACCGCTCGCACAGCTCACCCGCCTTCGCGTGCCGGAACCACACCTTGTCGCCGATCAGCAGATCGTCGGCGGGGGAGCCGAGCAGCGGCGTCTGCACCTCGCCGGCGCCCTCCTGCGGGTCGTAGCGCAGCCCCTCCGGCAGATACGGCACCGGCAGTCGGTCCCGCCCCGCCGCGCCGGAGGCCGGATACCCCCCGCCGAGCACCGTCACGACCCCCACGCCCGGCCGCCGTACGACCGGCTGCGCGAACAGCGCGGCCGGACGCCCGTGGAACGACGTGTAGTTGTCGAACAGCCGCGGCAGATACAGCCCCGACCCGGCCGCCACCTCCGTCACCGCGTCCTCCGCCACGGTGTACTGCACACTGCCCGTGCCGCCGCCGTTGACGAACTCCAGCCCCGGCACCACCGCCCGCACGGCGCGCACCACCGCCGCCCGCCGCTCGGCCAGCTCCCGGCGCGCCGCCGCCTGCATCAGCCGTATCGCCCGCGAGCGCACCGGCCGTCCCGCGACCGCGTCCCCGACCCCGGCGACATGACCCTCGTACGCCATGATCCCGACGACCTCGAAACCCGGCCGCCGGGCCACCGACCGCGCCAGCTCGGCGACCTCGGCGGGGGAGTGCAGCGGCGAACGCCGGGCCCCGACCCGCACCCGCCCCCCGAGCAGCCTGAGCGAGGTGTCCAACTCCAGGCACACCCGCACCACTTCACGCCCACCGTCCCGCGCGGCGTCGATCAGGGCGAGCTGCGCCGGATCGTCGACCATCACGGTCACCGCGGCGGCGAGCTTCGGATCGCTCGTCAGCTCGGCGTACCCCGCGCGGTCGGCGGACGGATACGCGAGCAGGACGTCCTCGAACCCCGACCGGGCCAGCCACAGCGACTCGGCGAGGGTGTACGACATGACCCCCGAGAACCCGTCCTTCGCCAGGACCCGTTCGAGCAGCGCCCGGCAGCGCACGGACTTGCTGGCCACCCGGACCGGCTTCCCGCCCGCCCGGCGGACCAGGTCGTCCGCGTTGGCGTCGAAAGCGTCCAGGTCCACGATCGCCAGCGGGGCGTCGAGATGGGCGGTGGCCCGGTCGTAACGGGCCCGGTCGGCGGCGCGCGCAGTCATGAACGAAGCCTGCCAGACAGGATTACCGCAGGGTAGGGGGATGTTCCGGGCAGATGCCCCGCGGTCGTGGACTGGTTCCCGCATCGGTGCGGGCACGCCGTAAAGTGGCGCGCACGCACGGCGGAACGGCCCCGGAGCGGTGTCCGCGCCGGATGGCGGTCCGGCCGTGCGGGTATGCGTGCGACGTGCGGACGGGCGGCTCGCGTACCGGCAGAGGGTGGCCCCGTACGAGGAGCGGGCCCGGTACGAGGAAACGGGGGGCGCATGACCACGGACGCGCGGCACGCCCCCATCCCCCCACGCCCGGCCACCCCACCCACCCCCACGGAAGCCTCCGCCCGCCCTGATCCCTCCGCCCCCGCGGCAGGCCCGGCCCCGACCGGCACGCCTTCCCCGGCGGACGCCTCCGCGCGGCTCGGTGCCCCGCGTCCCTCCGCGGACTCGGCCCCGGCCGGCACGTCTTCCCCGGCGGACGCCTCCACGCGCCTCGGCGGCCCGCGTCCCTCCGCGGACTCGGCCCCGACCGGCACGTCTTCCCCGGCGGACGCCTCCGCGCGGCTCGGTGCCCCGCGTCCCTCCGCGGACTCGGCCCCGGCCGGCACGCCTTCCCCGGCGGACGCCTCCACGCGCCTCGGCGGCCCGCGTTCCGCCCAGGGCCCGGCTGCGGCCGAGCGGGCGGGCGGCACGCCGTCGCCCGCGGGGGGCCCGGCCGGTGTCGCCGGCTCCCCTTCCGCCGCATTTCCCGCCCACGGCGGCTCCGGCCCAATCCCGGGCGGGCAGTCGCGCGGTGGCGGCCCGATTCCCGGCGAGCAGCCGCGCGGTGCGACCGCCGCCGCGGACGGCTCCGCCCGCCTCGGAGCCTCGCGTTCCGCCGCCTACGACGCGTCCGCGGACGCGCGGGCGAGCGAGGCCGCTCGCGGCGGTGACTCCGGTGGTGCCCGCGCGGGGGAGACGGGTGGTCCTCGCCCGGGTGACTCCGGCCGCGCCCGCGCGGGGGACCCCGGTAGTGCCCGCGCGTCCCGTCGACCGGACGGCACCCCGCTCACCCCGCCCCCGCCGCCCGCCTCGGCCCGGTTCCCGGACACGCCGCCCCCGCCGCCGCGCGGACCCGTGCCGCCCCGCTCCGCGGACGCCGCCGCCGAGACCGCCACCGAGCGCACCACCCGGCTGCGCCCCGTCCCGCCGGAGCCGGCCTCCGCGACGGGCACCGACGGCGCCGCGGCCCCGGCTGAATCGGTACGCCGGCCGGCCACCGGGACAGCCGGACCGGACCGGCACCAGACCGCCGCCCCGGCCACGCCCCCGCACCCCCAAGGCGCCGCCCGCAGGCCGGACCGTGCCGCCCCGCACTTCGAAGGCGCCGCGCGCCGGCCGGATCGTGCCGCCCCGCACTCCGAAGGCGCCGCCCGCAGGCCGGACCGTGCCCCGTCGCACCCCGCCCGCGCCGAGGACCCCGCCCGGCTCCCTGGCCGGGGCCCGGCGGCACCGGACCTCAGGCACTCCTGGAGCTCCCCACCAGCCCCCGGACTCTCGATGCCCCACGCCCTCGGTGACTCCTTCGGCGACCCGCCTCCGTACCGCCCGCTCGGCGGCCGAGTGCGCCGGCACACGGTCGCGGCAGCCGCCTGTGTGGTCCTCGGACTCGGACTGATCGGCGGAGCGGTCACCGGCAGCTGGCTCGTCGGCGACTCCGCGGACGCGGGCGAGCGCGGCGCCTTCGCCACGGCCGCCGGACTCTGGCACAACGTGCCCGTCGACCGGCTGTTCCCGCCCACCGTCGCGGGCCGCGGCGCGGGCCCCGGCGGAGCCGACCGCACCTGGACCCGGATCGCCGTCGCCCCCGACACCGGCTGCGCGGACGCCTTCGACCCGCTGCTGCGCAAGGCCCTCGCCCCCGCCGGCTGCGAGCGCCTGCTGCGCGCCACCTACACCGACGCCACCCAGAGCCACGTCACCACCGTCGGCCTGCTCTTCACCAAGGCCGACGCCGCCGGCATGCGCTCCCTGGAGGCACGGTTCAAGGACGAGGGCCTGTACCGCCGTACCGACCTGATGCCCCGCCCCTACGCCGCGAAGGGCACCGCGTCCGCCGGCTTCGGCGACGCCCAGCGCGCCTCCTGGACCCTCTCGGTGCTCACCGACGCCCCCGTCGTCGTCTACGCCGTCTCCGGCTGGGCCGACGGCCGCGCCGTGGACGAGCCGCAGCCCGCCACCGACGCGATGGCCTCCGGCGCCACCACGGCCCCCGCCCAGGCGGGCCTCGGCCACGAGGCGAAGGGCCTCGCCGACCGCGTCGAGCGGAGCCTGCGCAAGTCCGTCGTCGCCGCCACGGAGCAGCCCTCATGACCCGCCGCACCACGAAGGACCGTACGGCCCGCCGTACGACCCGCCGCGCCGCCCTGCTCAGCGCCCTCCTGGCCGCCTCCGTCGCCCTGGTGCCGCCCACCGTCGCCCACGCGGACGGCATCCGCGCCCAGCAGTGGGCCCTGGACGCCCTGCACACCCGCGAGGCCTGGCAGACCACCAAGGGCGCGGGCATCACCGTCGCCGTACTCGACACCGGCGTCGACGCCACCCACCCCGACCTCGCCGGGAACGTCCTGGAAGGCACGGACATGGTCGGCTTCGGCGCGAAGCGCGGCGACCGCGCCTGGGCCCGGCACGGCACCGCCATGGCCGGGATCATCGCCGGCCACGGACACGGCTACGGCGGCACCGAGGGCGTCATGGGCATCGCCCCCGAGGCGAAGATCCTCCCCGTCCGGGTGATCCTCGAGGACGGCGACCCCGCCCGCGGCAAGGCCCGCAAGACCCGCGGCAACGCCCTCGCCGAGGGCATCCGCTGGGCCGCCGACCAGGGCGCCGACGTCATCAACCTCTCCCTCGGCGACGACTCCGCCTCCGCGCACCCCGAGCCCGCCGAGGACGAGGCCGTGCAGTACGCCCTGCGGAAGGGCTCCGTGGTCGTCGCCTCGGCCGGCAACGGCGGCGAGAAGGGCGACCACATCTCCTACCCGGCGGCCTACCCGGGCGTCATCGCCGCGACCGCCGTCGACAAGTTCGGCACCCGCGCCTCCTTCTCCACCCGCCGCTGGTACGCCACGGTCAGCGCCCCAGGCGTCGACGTCGTCATCGCCGACCCGGACCGCAAGTACTACGAGGGCTGGGGCACCAGCGCCGCCGCCGCCTTCGTCTCCGGCGCCGTCGCCCTGGTCAAGGCCGCCCACCCCGACCTGACCCCGGCCCAGATCAAGCGCCTCCTGGAGGACACCGCCCGCAACGCCCCCGCCGACGGCCGCGACGACTCACGCGGCTTCGGCTTCATCGACCCGGCCGCCGCCATCGAGGCCGCCGCCCGCCTGGAACCGCGGGACCTGCGCTCGGCCGCCTACGGCGAGAAGTACTTCGGCCCCGGCCCCGACGCCACCCACCCCGAGAACGGCCACTCCGGCTGGGCGGGCCCCCTCGCCGGCAGCGTCGGCGGCGTCCTCCTGGTGGCCGCGGTGGTCCTGTGGCGGGGCCGCCGCAGCCACCACGGCGGCTACTGACCGGCCCCGGCCCCGCCCCATCCCCCCGCCGACGTGCCCCAAGCCTGCCGATAGGGTCGGTGACCGTGGCGAACAAGAACATTCCCGACCCCGGCTTCTCCGACGACGACGGCTCCGCCGACCCCCGGCTGAGCGCGGCGCTCGCGGCCTGGGCCGAGGACCGTACCGCCCTGGAGCCGGTGCTCCAGGCCCTCAAGGGCGCCCGGCTGCTGGTCCCCGTCGTCGCCGTGCTCGGCGAGGTCGAGGAGGACGAGAACGGGCTGCGCCGCGAGAAGACCAGCGACATGGCCGTCCCCACCCTGAAGGCCGCGGGCCGCACCGCGCTGCCCGCCTTCACCTCCACCGACTCCCTCGCCCGCTGGGACCCGCAGGCCCGCCCCGTGGCCGTACCGCTGCATCAGGCGCTCCAGGCCGCCGCCCACGAGAAGGCCGACACCGTCGTGCTGGACCTGGCCGGACCCGTGCCGTTCGAGCTGACCGGCCCGGCGCTGCTGGCACTGGCGGAGGGCCGTACGACGACCGACCCGCTCGCCGACCCGGCCGTCCTGGACGCGGTGCGCACCGCCGTCGCCGCCGAACCGTCCGTGGTCCGCGCCCACCTCGGCCCCGGCCAGGCCGACGGCACCCTCGCCCTCGTGCTGGACCCGGCCGCCGCCCCCGCCGAGACCGCCCGCGCGGTGGCGCAGCGGCTCGCCGCCGACGAGACACTGAGGGCCCGCCTGGTGCGCGGCCTCGACCTGGCACTGCTGCCGGCCGGGACCACCCCTCCGGGCGAGCCCTTGTATGTACGCGGATGAAGCCCTGAGTGCCTAGCCGTAGACCGGGCCGGTGTACTTCTCGCCCGGGCCCTGGCCCGGCTCGTCCGGGACGACCGACGCCTCGCGGAACGCCAGCTGGAGCGACTTCAGGCCGTCGCGCAGCGGCGCCGCGTGGAACGAGCTGATCTCGGTGGCGCTGCCGTCCAGCAGGCCGGCCAGCGCGTGGATCAGCTTGCGGGCCTCGTCCAGGTCCTTGTACTTGTCGCCCTCCTCGGTCAGACCGAGCTTCACGGCGGCGGCGCTCATCAGGTTGACGGCCACCGTCACGATCACCTCGACGGCGGGAACCTCCGCGATGTCGCGGGTCATGGCGTCGAAGTCGGGCGTCTCTTCACTCATGGCGTTCACCATAGGGGCTGCGGCGGGACGAGCCGTAGTCAGCCTCGGTTAGCCCTTTCCGGGCGAGGCTGCTAACCTTGTGTAACGACCGGTCGGACACGTGTGCCTCACAGTTCACGGGCCCGGCCCACAAGTGGAGGCTTTCGAACTCCCACCTGACCGCCCTCCGGGGCGGCGGGTCACCGGTCAGACGGTCCCGTCCCCGAGGCGGCGATCCGTCCGAATGCGCGCCCCGCGATGATCGCGTCGGTGCTCCGGTAGTAGTTCGAGGAGCCCCGCCTGTGATCGTCCGGGGCATTTTTTCTGCTTCGGCGCGGTTAGGTCTAACGAACACAGACGTTACGCGGCTGTCCGCCAGACCGTCGCGTGGTGCTACCGAGGAGGATCCATCAGCGCCGAGCCCCGCATCAACGACCGGATTCGCGTTCCCGAGGTGCGACTTGTCGGTCCCAGCGGCGAGCAGGTCGGCATCGTGCCGCTTGCCAAGGCCCTGGAGCTTGCGCAGGAGTACGACCTGGACCTGGTCGAGGTCGCGGCGAACGCCCGTCCGCCCGTGTGCAAGCTCATGGACTACGGGAAGTTCAAGTACGAGTCGGCCATGAAGGCCCGTGAGGCGCGCAAGAACCAGGCGCACACGGTCATCAAGGAGATGAAGCTCCGGCCGAAGATCGACCCGCACGACTACGACACCAAGAAGGGTCATGTCGTCCGGTTCCTCAAGCAGGGCGACAAGGTCAAGATCACGATCATGTTCCGTGGTCGCGAGCAGTCCCGGCCCGAGCTGGGCTACCGGCTGCTGCAGCGTCTCGCGGAGGACGTCCAGGACCTCGGCTTCGTGGAGTCGAACCCGAAGCAGGACGGTCGCAACATGATCATGGTCCTCGGTCCGCACAAGAAGAAGACCGAGGCGATGGCCGAGGCCCGCCAGGCGCAGGAGGCCCGCAAGGCTTCCGCGAAGGCCAACCCCGGTCGTTCGCAGAACCCTGCCGACGCCGAGGCCGCCCCCGAGGCTGCCGCCGAGGAACCCGCCGAGGCGTGATCCCGGGGACTTCCGAGTCCCGAGGCAGTATCCGAAACAAGTACGACGCTCCACCGTGCCCGGTTCTCGTGACCGGGCACCGGAGCGCCACCGACGAGGAGAGAACGGCGCTATGCCGAAGAACAAGTCGCACAGCGGTGCCAGCAAGCGCTTCAAGATCACCGGCTCCGGCAAGGTGCTCCGCGAGCGCGCCGGCAAGCGCCACCTGCTCGAGCACAAGTCGTCCCGCGTGACGCGTCGCCTCACCGGCAACGCCGAGATGGCCCCGGGCGACGCCGCGAAGATCAAGAAGCTTCTCGGCAAGTGAGGTCGGGCGCTCAGCGCCTGAACCACGCAAGACACCGGGACCCAATCGATTACCGGGCCGTGTGAGGACACCCACGGCCCCGCTACAAGGAGTTAAAAAGTGGCACGCGTCAAGCGGGCAGTCAACGCCCACAAGAAGCGCCGGGCGATCCTCGAGCAGGCCTCCGGCTACCGCGGTCAGCGTTCGCGCCTGTACCGCAAGGCCAAGGAGCAGGTCACCCACTCGCTGGTCTACAACTACAACGACCGCAAGAAGCGCAAGGGTGACTTCCGCCAGCTGTGGATCCAGCGCATCAACGCCGCTGCCCGCGCCAACGGCATCACCTACAACCGCTTCATCCAGGGTCTGAAGGCCGCGAACATCGAGGTCGACCGCAAGATCCTGGCCGAGCTGGCGGTCAACGACGCGAACGCGTTCGCCGCGCTCGTCGAGGTCGCGCAGAAGGCGCTGCCGTCGGACGTCAACGCGCCCAAGGCTGCGTGACACCGCGCCGGCTCTGAGCCGGCGTGACTGAACGGACCCGTGGGCTGGGTGCCCGCGGGTCCGTTGCTGTGTGGTGAAGACCGCGAACCTGAACTGCTGAAGGTGAAGAAGAGGATGCCCCCCGCCAGCCCCGAGCTGATCTCCCCCCGTTCCCCCCGCGTCTCCGCCGCCCGGCGGCTGGCCAAGCGGAACTTCCGGGGCAAGGAGCGGCTGTTCCTCGCGGAGGGACCGCAGGCCGTGCGGGAGGCCGCGGCGTACGGCGACACGCTCGTCGAGCTGTTCGCGACCGTGGAGGCCGCGGAGCGCTACGCGGACATCGTCGGCGAGGCCCGGGACTGCGGCGCCCGCGTCCACCTCGCCTCCGAGCAGGTGATCGCCGACATCTCCACCACCGTCACCCCGCAGGGGCTCGTCGGGATCTGCCGGTTCGTGGACACCCCGTTCGAGGAGATCCTGAAGGCGCGGCCCAAGCTGGTCGCCGTCCTCGCGCACGTCCGCGACCCCGGGAACGCCGGGACCGTGCTGCGCTGCGCCGACGCCGCGGGCGCCGAGGCGGTCGTCCTCACCGACGCCTCCGTCGACCTGTACAACCCGAAGGCCGTGCGCGCCTCGGTGGGCTCCCTGTTCCACCTGCCCGTGGCCGTCGGCGTGCCCGTCGAGCGGGCCGTCGCCGGGCTCAAGGACGCCGGGGTGCGGATCCTCGCCGCCGACGGCGCCGGCACCGACGACCTCGACGACGAGCTGGACAAGGGCACCATGGGCGGCCCCACCGCCTGGATCTTCGGCAACGAGGCCTGGGGCCTGCCGGAGGACACCCGCGACCTCGCGGACGCCGTGGTCCGCGTCCCCATCCACGGCAAGGCCGAGAGTCTGAACCTCGCCACCGCCGCCGCCGTATGTCTCTATGCCTCGGCCCGGGCCCAGCGCGCCTCCGGAGGGTGCCGAACCGTCACCGAGAGCTAGTAGGGTGACGGGCTCGGGGCCCACTCAACCATCGGAGAGGTGGGATACGGGGATGAGCGTCGGCACGAGCAGCGCACCGGGAGCACGGGACGTGCGGCACCCGCCCGCGCCCCCGGCCGGTGATCCGGCGGCCGAGCTCGGCATCGATCCCGACGACCTGCCCGACGGCCTCGTCGTCGCCGACGAGCACGGACACGTCGTCTGCTTCAACGCCGCCGCCGAGCGGATCACCGCCGTGCGCGCCGCCGACGCCCTCGGGCAGCGCCTGGAGAAGGCCCTGCCGTTAGAGGACCTGGACGGACGGCGCTGGTGGCAGCTCACCGACCCCTACGGCGGCCTCGCCATCCGGGTCCGCCAGCCCGAGCGCAACCTGCTGCTGCCCGGCGGCCGGGAAGTGCTCGTCTCCGCCCGCTATGTGCGCACCGAGCCCACCGGGCCCGTCCGCCGCGTCGTGGTCTGCCTGCGCGACACCGAGGCCCGGCGCCGCACCGAGCGCAGCCACGCCGAGCTGATCGCCACCGTCGCCCACGAGCTGCGCTCCCCGCTCACCTCCGTCAAGGGCTTCACCGCGACCCTGCTCGCCAAGTGGGAGCGGTTCACGGACGACCAGAAGCGGCTGATGCTGGAGACCGTCGACGCGGACGCCGACCGCGTCACCCGGCTCATCGCCGAACTGCTGGACATCTCCCGCATCGACTCCGGCCGCCTCGAGGTCCGCCGCCAGCCCGTCGACATCGGCGCCGCCGTCGGCCGGCACATCCAGGCGTACGTCGCCGCAGGACAGCCCGCCGACCGGTTCCTGCTGCGCATCGAGCAGCCGCTGCCCGACCTGTGGGCCGACCCCGACAAGATCGACCAGGTGCTGAGCAACCTGCTGGAAAATGCGGTGCGGCACGGCGAGGGAACCGTCACCATCGACATCACGGCCACGGCGTCCCCCCGCGAAGGGGAGGAGGCCGGCACGTCGGTCACGGTGAGCGACGAGGGGCCCGGCATCCCGGAGGAGTCCATGAACCGCGTCTTCACCCGCTTCTGGCGGGGCAGCAAGCGCGGCGGCACCGGCCTCGGGCTCTACATCGTCAAGGGCATCGTCGAGGCCCACGGCGGCACCATCACGGTCGGCCGCGCCCCCCAGGGCGGCGCCGAGTTCCGATTTACGTTGCCCGTGGGGGCACCGGCGTATCTCGCCCAGTGACCCACGGGCGCATTCGTACACCCTCACCCCGTTAGACTCGGCCTTTGGCACCTTTGTGTCCTGCACACGGCCCAGACGAGCCAGCTCACCGGCCGGTCACGGGGACCATCCGCCAGCCAATCGGAAGCACGGGAAGAGATGTCGGCACCGAATAAGTCGTACGACCCTGTCGAGGTCGAGGCGTTGAAACCGGAAGAGATCGAGCGCATGCGGGACGAGGCGCTCGCCGCCTTCGCCGCCGCGGACTCCCTCGACGCGCTCCACGAGGCCAAGGTCGCCCACACCGGCCCCGCCTCCCCGCTGGCCCTCGCCAACCGCGAGATCGGCGCCCTGCCCCCGCACGCCAAGGCCGACGCCGGCAAGCGTGTCGGCATGGCCCGCGGCGCCGTGAACAAGGCCCTCGCCGCCCGTCAGGCGGAGCTGGAGGCCGAGCGGGACGCCCGCGTGCTGGTCGAGGAGGACGTCGACGTCACGCTGCCGTACGACCGCGTCCCGGCCGGCGCCCGCCACCCGCTGACCACCCTGTCCGAGCGGATCGAGGACATCTTCGTGGCCATGGGCTACGAGGTCGCCGAGGGCCCGCAGGTCGAGGCCGAGTGGTTCAACTTCGACGCGCTCAACATCGGCCCGGACCACCCGGCGCGCGGTGAGGCCGACACCTTCTTCGTGGAGGGCCCGGACGGCACCGCCGACTCCGGTGTCGTGCTGCGCACCCACACCTCGCCGGTGCAGATCCGCTCCCTGCTCGACCGTGAGCTGCCGGTCTACGTGATCTGCCCGGGCCGCGTGTACCGCACCGACGAGCTGGACGCCACCCACACCCCGGTCTTCCACCAGGTCGAGCTGCTGGCCGTGGACGAGGGCCTGACCATGGCCGACCTCAAGGGCACCCTGGACCACATGGTCCAGTCGCTGTTCGGCGAGGGCATGAAGACCCGGCTGCGGCCGAACTTCTTCCCGTTCACCGAGCCGTCCGCCGAGATGGACATGGTGTGCTACGTCTGCCGCGGCGAGTCCGTCGGCAACCCCGACCGCCCCTGCCGCACCTGCTCCAGCGAGGGCTGGATCGAGCTGGGCGGCTGCGGCATGGTCAACCCGCGGGTGCTCACCGCCTGCGGCGTCGACCCGGAGAAGTACAGCGGCTTCGCCTTCGGGTTCGGCATCGAGCGGATGCTGATGTTCCGCCACAACGTCGAAGACATGCGAGACATGGTCGAGGGTGACATCCGGTTCACCCGGCCCTTCGGGATGGAGATCTGATGCGGGTCCCGCTTTCTTGGCTGCGGGAGTACGTCGACCTGCCGGCCACCGAGACCGGCCGTGACGTCCAGGCCAAGCTCATTTCGGCCGGTCTGGAGGTCGAGACGGTCGAGCAGCTCGGCCACGACCTCAAGGGCCCCCTGGTCGTCGGCCAGGTGCTGACCATCGAGGAGCTGGAGGGCTTCAAGAAGCCGATCCGCTTCTGCACCGTCGACGTCGGCCAGGCCAACGGCACCGGCGAGCCCCAGGAGATCGTCTGCGGCGCCCGCAACTTCGCGGTCGGCGACAAGGTCGTCGTGGTCCTCCCCGGCGCCACCCTGCCCGGCGGCTTCTCCATCGCCGCGCGCAAGACCTACGGCAGGGTCTCGCACGGCATGATCTGCTCCAGCGACGAGCTGGGCATGGGCGACGACGGCACCAAGGGCATCATCGTCCTGCCGCCCGAGACCGAGGTCGGCCGCGACGCCATCGAGCTGCTCGAACTCGTCGACGAGGTCCTGGACATCGCCGTCACCGCCAACCGCGGCGACTGCCTGTCCATCCGCGGCGTCGCCCGCGAGACCGCCATCGCCTACGGTCTGCCGCTGCGCGACCCGGCCCTCCTCGACGTCCCGGCGCCGAACGCCTTCGGCTACCCGGTGAAGATCTCCGAGCCGCTCGGCTGCGACCGCTTCACCGCCCGCACCGTCTCCGGCCTGCGCCCCGAGGCCCGCTCCCCGATCTGGCTCCAGCGCCGGCTCCAGAAGGTCGGCATGCGCCCGATCTCGCTCGCCGTCGACGTCACGAACTACGTGATGATGGAGCTCGGCCAGCCGCTGCACGCCTACGACCGCAAGCTGGTCCAGGGCACCATCGGCGTGCGCCGCGCCGAGGAGGGCGAGAAGATCGTCACCCTCGACGGCGTCGAGCGGAAGCTGCACGCCGAGGACCTGGTCATCACCGACGACCGCGGCCCCATCGGCCTCGCGGGCGTGATGGGCGGCGCCAACACGGAGATCGCCGATCACGAGGACGTGGAGGGTGCGACCACCGACGTGGTGATCGAGGCGGCGCACTTCGACGCCGTCTCCGTCGCCCGTACGGCCCGCCGCCACAAGCTGTCCTCCGAGGCCTCCCGCCGCTTCGAGCGCGGTGTCGACCCGCAGGCCGCCGCCGCGGCGGCCCAGCGCACCGTCGACCTGCTCGTACTGCTCGCGGGCGGCACCGCCGACGCCGGCGTCACCGAGGTCATCGCCCCGTCCGCGCCGCACACCATCACCCTGCCCGCCGACCACCCCGACAAGGTCGCGGGCGTCACCTACGGCCGGGAGACCGTCGTACGGCGACTCCAGGAGATCGGCTGCGACGTGTACGGGCAGGACGAGCTGATCGTCACCGTCCCGTCCTGGCGGCCCGACCTGCTGGAGCCGAACGACCTCGCCGAGGAGGTCATCCGGCTGGAGGGCTACGAGAACCTGCCCTCCACCCTGCCCAAGCCCCCGTCCGGCCGCGGCCTGATCCACCGGCAGCGGCTGCACCGCCGGGTCGGCCGCGCGCTGGCCGGCGCCGGCTACGTCGAGGCCCCGAACTACCCGTTCGTCAGCGAGCAGGTCTTCGACCAGCTCGGCCTGGACGCCGACGACCCCGCCCGCCGCGTGGTCAAGCTGGTCAACCCGCTCAGCGACGAGGAGCCCGCGCTGCGCACCTCGCTGCTGCCGGGTCTGCTCGGCGCGCTGCGCCGCAACGACGGCCGCGGCTCGCACGACCTCGCGCTGTTCGAGACCGGCCTGGTCTTCCACCCGCGCGCGGAGCGGCCCGTCGCCGGGCACGTGCCGGTCGACCGCCGACCCACCGACGAGGAGATCGCCGCACTGAACGCCGCGCTGCCCGAGCAGCCGCGCCACGTCGCCGTCGTCCTCGCGGGCGCCCGCGAGCAGGCCGGCTGGTGGGGCAAGGGCCGCCCGGCCGACTGGGCCGACGCCGTCGAGGCCGCCCGGGTCGTCGCCCGCGAGGCCGGGGCCGAACTGGTCGTCCGGAAGGGCCAGTACGGACCGTGGCACCCGGGCCGGTGCGCCGAGCTGCTCGTCGTCGCCGACGGCGCCGAGCGGGTCGTCGGCCACGCGGGCGAGCTGCACCCGCGCGTGCTGAAGGCGCTCGGACTGCCCGAGCGGACCTGCGCGATGGAGCTGGACCTGGACGCGCTGGAGCGGGCCGGCGACGGCACGCCGCAGGCGCCGGGCATCTCCACGTTCCCCGTGGCCACGCAGGACGTCGCGCTCGTCGTGGACAAGCCGGTGCCGCACGCGGAGGTCGAGGCCGCGCTGCGGGAGGGCGCCGGTGAGCTGCTGGAGGGCATCCGGCTGTTCGACGTGTACGAGAACGCGGAGCAGCTCGGCGACGGGAAGAAGTCCCTCGCGTACGCGCTGCGGTTCCGGGCCGCGGACCGGACGCTGACCGTGGACGAGGCGTCGGCGGCGCGGGACGCGGCGGTGGCGCTGGCCGCTGAGCGGACCGGAGCCGTGCTGCGAGGTTAGTTTCCGGCGCCTACCGAGCGGGGTGCTGTGCGACCGTGGGCGGCTTCAGGTCGTTCGTGGCTGGTCGCGCAGTTCCCCGCGCCCCTTTGGGGGGGGAGGCGTCGCCCCCCACATCCTTCTCACTCGTTTGAGTGGCAAAATCAGGTGATCTGGCTCGATCGGGGCATGCGGCGACAGAATCGGACCGGCCTTTCGGGGTCGGTCTGCGCTGTCAGGGCCTATATGGGGGCCATCCGCATGATCCGTATCAGGGCACGGGCGCCCGGCCGCCGGCTGCTCGCGCTGGGGCTGCCCACGGCCTGGGGTGCCATGGCCGTCACCTACAAGCTGGCCTGCCCGCTCGCCCAGCAGACCGGGCTCGGAGCGCGGATCGCCACCAGCGCGGTCTTCTTCGCCGTCGGCACCGGACTGATGCTGCATGTGCGGCAGGTGCTGCTGCGCGAGCTGAAGCAGGTCCGTGATGTCGCCGGGGCCGCGCAGAGCACGCTGCTGCGACCGCTGCCGCCCCACGTCGACGGGCTGCGGGTGGCCGCCGCCCAGCTGTCCGCCGACCGGGGTGCCCGTGTCGGCGGCGACCTGTACGAGGTCGTCGCGACCGAGCACGGCGTACGGGCGGTGATGGGCGACGTCCGCGGGCACGGCATCGGCGCCATCGGCACCGTCGCAGCCGTGCTCGGCAGCTTCCGCGAGGCCGTGCACGACGAGCCCGACCTCGGCAGGGTGCTGCGCCGCCTGGACCGCGCCCTCGCCCGCCACCTGCGCGAGCGGGCCCGGTCGGACGGGGAGAGCCCGGTCGCCGAGGAGTTCGTCACGGTCCTGCTGCTGGAGATCGGGCGCGGGGGTGAGGTGCGCGCCCTCAACTGCGGTCATCCCTGGCCGTACCGGCTCCTCGACACGGGGGTGGAGCCGCTGTCGCGAGCCGAACCCCTGCCCCCGCTGGGCCCGTTCCCGCTGCCGCCCGAACTGCCCGCCGTCCGCTGCTCCGCGCTCCGCCCCGGCGAGGTGCTGTTCCTGTACACGGACGGGGCGGAGGACGCCCGGGACGCGCACGGCCGGTTCTTCCCGCTGGCGGAGGTGCTCGCGGCGGCGCTGGACGCGGGCGCGCGAACTCCCCAGGCCCTCCTGGCCGCCGTGCTCACGCGCCTGCTGCGCCACACCCAGGGAGCCCCGGCCGACGACGTGGCCTTCCTGGTCCTGCGCAACGAACGGCTGCGCAGGCGCGCCCCTTCGGCGGCGCGCGGAACCGCGCGCTCCGCCACGACGCACCCGCAGCCGACGCGGCACCTGTAGGTCGCCGAGCCGGCCGAGCCGTCCGCCCCGCCACGGAGTGTCGGGCAGGCGACGGGGCGGACGGCGTGAGCACGGGCCGCCGCACTGTACGAGGGGGAGCCGACGGCCCGGCCTCTTTCGAGGCATTTCAGTCAACCCGTTGGAAACCCTCCGCGACAGCGCGCGCACCGCCCGGATGCGGGCACTCCGTTCACACCCCGTGTGAAGCCGGATTCACTACGCTGTCAGCACCGAGCGAGCCAGCACCTGGGGGCCTGACCTATGCAGCCCAACACCCTGCTCGACGCGATCCTGGACGAGGCGGGCATCTCGCACGCCGGACTGGCCGCGCACGTGAACCAGGCCGGCCGGGCGCGCGGCCTCGCGCTCCGCTACGAACACACCGCCGTGGCCCGCTGGTTGAAGGGCCAGCGCCCGCGCGGTCAGGTACCCGACCTGATCTGCGAGGTGCTCGCCGCCCGGCTGCACCGGCCGGTCACGCTCGACGACATCGGCCTCGGCGTCCCCGGCGGCGAGCCGAGCGGGCACGCCACCTCGCTGTCCGGCTTCGTGGAGCGCGCCACCGCCCTGTGGCGCTCCGACGAGCAGCAGCGCCCGCACATACTGGGCGCCCCCGCGGTCACCGGCACCCCCGCCGTGATGCCGGTGTGGGAATGGGAGAACCCGCCCGAGGACGTGGACGTCTCCCGGGGCGGGCGGCACCGGGTGACCCCGGCCGACATCGAGATGCTGCGCGCCGCCCGCACCCACTACGAGCAGATGTACCGCAAGACCGGCGGGGTGGCGACGCGCACCCGGATCGTCGGCTTCCTCAACGCCGAGGCCGCGCCGCTGCTGCGTGGCGGCTACACCGACGCGACGGGCCGTCAGCTGCACCGGGCCACCGGCGGCCTGGTGGCCATCGCGGGCATCTGCGCCTACGACTCCGACGCGCACGGCCTCGCCCAGCGCTACTTCCACCAGGCGCTGCGGCTGGCGAAGGCCAGCGGGGACCGCGGACTCGGCGCGTATGTGATCGCGCTGCTGGTCAACCAGTCGCTCTTCATGAAGGAGTACCGGCAGTCCGTGGCCTTCGCGGAGGCCGCGCTGCGCGCCGCCGGCCGGCACATCACCCCCGCCCTCGCCTCCGACCTGTACGCGATGCAGGCGAAGGCCTACGCGCATCTCGGCGACGGCAGCGGCGCGCTGTCCTGCATCAGGCGGGCCGAGCAGGCCGCCGAGCGGATCCGGCGCGGGTACGAGCCCGACGAGACCGGCTATGTGCAGCCCGGCCTCGTCAACGTCCAGGTGGCGGAGGCGCTGCTCAGCCTGGGCGAGCTGGCGGCGGCCCGGGAGCACGCCGAGGCGGCGGTGGACACCCCCGCCCACGACCGGGGCCGGGTGCACCGGCTGGCCATGCTCAGCACCATCGAACTGCGCCAGGGCAACGCCGAGAAGGCCGTGGACACCGCGGTGCGGATGGCGGAGCAGGCCCGGGGGATGGAATCGCAGCGGCTGCGGGACAGACTCCGCGCGGTGCGCGAGCATCTGGTGCGCAGTGGCGGCGCCGGTACGGCGGAGGCCGCCGAGCTGATCGACGGGGCGCTGCGCGTACCGCTGTAGACGACCCCGCGGCCCGGCCGCCACGCGAAGCACCGTGATGCGCTGTGATGCGCGGTGATGCGCGGTGATGCACCGTGATGCACCGTGATGCACAGCCGTTCACGGTGATTCACTGTGATTCACCGCGATCCACTGCGACACTCCGCGACACGCTGCGCCCGCCGCCGCCCCGGGAGCGGCCGCCGTGCGCCTGCTGCCCGCCCGCTCCTGCTGCGATATTGCCACTTACTCGGCGGAAGGTGGCAGAACCGTGCAGTGGACGAAGCAGAACGAACAAACCGTGTATGAAAACCGCTGGTTCAGCGTCAATCTCGCGGATGTGGAGTTGCCGGACGGCCGGCACCTCGACCACTTCCTGATACGGCTGCGGCCCGTCGCCGTGGCCACGGTGGTGAACGAGGCCAACGAGGTCCTCCTCCTGTGGCGCCACCGCTTCATCACCGACAGCTGGGGGTGGGAACTCGCGGCCGGCGTCGTCGAGGACGGCGAGGACATCGCGGCGGCGGCCGCCCGGGAGCTGGAGGAGGAGACCGGCTGGCGGCCGGGACCGCTGCGCCACCTGATGAGCGTGGAGCCGTCCAACGGGCTCACCGACGCCCGGCACCACATCTACTGGACCGACGAGGGGGAGTACGTCGGGCATCCCGTGGACGACTTCGAGTCGGACCGCCGGGAATGGGTCCCCCTCAAGCTCGTCCCCGACCTGGTCGCCCGCGGCGAGGTCCCGGCCGCCAACATGGCGGCCGCACTGCTGTTGCTGCATCATCTCCGGCTCGGCCAGGACACCGTGGCCCCGGGCCCCTCCGGCAGGCCCTAACGCCCGAAGGCCTGCCAGATCGCCACCACGAGGGCCCCGATCGCGGTCACGGCCGTGATCGAGGGCAACGGCCAACGAGCGTGCTCCAGGTGGACGAGCCGGGTGTGCAGCTCGTCGACTTCCTTGGCGGTCTCCTCGGTGCGGTGGGAGAGCAGGGCCAGTCCGCCCTCGACGCGGGCGTACGCCACGTCGAGGCGGCGACGTAACTCTGCGAGTTCCTCCAGGGAGACGGAATGCTGGGGATCGGCGGTCACGACCGCTCCTTTCCGTGGTCTCTCACATCCCTTGCATGCTGCATCCCCGAGTCAACTCCCCTGGTGGGCGCGTGGGGAGTGTGTGCGCACGGCATATGCGTACCCGACGCGCACACGGTGTGTGAATGCCGTGGGCCCGGCACCTCCGTCAGGTGCCGGGCCCATGCAGCTAGCGCTGCGTAGTCAGCGGTACGGGACCAGGGCGCGCAGCCCTGATCAGCCGACCGGGTGACAGCCGTTATCAGCCGTACGTGTAAAAGCCGGAACCGGTCTTGCGGCCCAGCCGCCCCGCGTCGACCATGCGCTGGAGCAGCGGGGGAGCGGCGTACAGCGGCTCCTTGTACTCCTCGTACATCGAGTGCGCCACGGAGGCGACCGTGTCCAGGCCGATGAGGTCGGAGAGCTTCAGCGGGCCCATGGGGTGGGCACAGCCCATCTCCATGCCGTTGTCGATGTCCTCACGGCTGGCGATGCCCGACTCGAACATCCGGATCGCGGAGAGCAGATACGGGATCAGCAGCGCGTTGACCACGAAGCCGGAGCGGTCCTGGGCGCGGATGGCGTGCTTGCCGAGCACCTTCTCGGTGAACAGCTGGGCCCGGCTGAGGGTGCCCTCGGAGGTGGTGAGCGCCGGGATCAGCTCGACGAGCTGCTGCACCGGGGCCGGGTTGAAGAAGTGGATGCCGATGACCTGGTCCGGGCGCGCGGTGGCGACGGCCAGCTTCACCAGCGGGATGGAGGAGGTGTTGGAGGCCAGGATCGCGTCCGGGCGGGTCACCACCTGGTCGAGCACCTGGAAGATCTCGGTCTTGACCTGCTCGTTCTCGACGACCGCCTCGATCACCAGATCCCGGTCGGCGAACTCGCCGAGGTCGGTGGTGAAGCTGAGCCGGGCCTGCGTCGCGTCCCGCTCCGCCTCGCTGATCTTGCCCCGCTCGGCGGCCTTGGCCAGGGAGTTGAACAGCCGGGTGCGGCCGATCTCCAGGGCTTCGCCGGTGGTCTCGGCGACCTTGACGTCCAGTCCGGCGCGGGCGCACACCTCCGCGATACCGGCGCCCATCTGGCCGCAGCCGACCACTCCCACGCGCGCGATGTCTCCCGCCGGGATGCCTGTCACATCGTCCCCTTCGCTGATCCGTTCGGCCGCGGCAGGGCCGCCGGGTCCCGGGGCCTGCTTCGAGCCTGCTTCGTGCCTGCTCCGTTCGTGCACGTTACCGCCAAGTATCGATGATCGATCGCCGGGGTCGGGCATTCTGGGCCCGGAGACGATCCGTGACCGCGTGGAGACGCGGTGTAGGGGGTGTTCTGTCATGGGACGTGGGATGGGACGGGTGACCCGTCGGGCGTTCGCCGCGGCGGCGGTGTCTGCCCTGCTGATGACGGGGGACGCCACCGCCGCCCCGGGACGGGCCGCGCGGCGGCCGGCGGACGAGGGCCCGGTGCCGGACGACGACGCAGCCGCGGGGGCCGGGGGACCGGAACAGGACGCGTCGGCCGGGACGGCGGGCGGCGGCGCGGCGGCCGGGGAGATGCGCGGCATGTGGCTGGCCACGGTCACCAACCGGGACTGGCCCTCCCGCCCCGGGCTGAGCGCCGCCCAGCAGCGCGCAGAACTGATCGCCCACCTCGACCAGGCGGTGCGCAGCCGGCTCAACACGGTGATCTTCCAGGTGCGGCCGGCGGCCGACGCGCTGTGGCCCTCGCCGTACGAGCCGTGGTCTCAGTTCCTCACCGGCACCCAGGGCAAGGACCCCGGCTGGGATCCCCTGGGCACGGCCGTGGAGGAGGCCCACCGGCGCGGTCTGGAGCTGCACGCCTGGTTCAACCCGCTGCGCGTCGCGACCCACGGGGACCTGGGCCGGCTGGTGCCGGGTCATCCCGCCCGCCGCCATCCGGAGTGGGTGGTGAGCTACGGCGGGCGGCTCTACTACAACCCGGGGCTGCCCGAGGTCCGCGCCTTCGTGCAGACCGCGATGCTCGACGCCGTCGCCAAGTACCGGATCGACGCCGTCCACTTCGACGACTACTTCTACCCGTACCCGGTGCCCGGCCAGAGCTTCGACGACGACGCGGCCTACGACCGGTACGGCGGTGACTTCACCAACCGGGCCGACTGGCGGCGCGACAACATCAACCGGCTGGTGCGGGACATGGCGTCGGGGATCAAGAAGGCCCGGCCCGCCGCCCGGTTCGGGATCAGCCCCTTCGGGGTGTGGCGCAACGCGGCCACCGACTCGCGCGGTTCGGACACCCGGGCGCTCCAGGCGTACGACGATCTCTACGCGGACACCCGCCGGTGGGTGCGGGAGAACTGGATCGACTACATCTGCCCGCAGCTCTACTGGTACATCGGCTACGCCGCCGCCGACTACGCCAAGCTGGTCCCGTGGTGGTCCGAGGTCGCCCGGGGCACCGCGACCAAGCTGTACATCGGCGAGGCCCTGTACCGGGCCGGCAACCCGGCGCAGCCCGCGCCCTGGCAGGACCCCGCCGAGCTGTCCCGGCATCTGACGCTGGCCCGTGAGCATCCGCAGGTGCGCGGGCACGTCTTCTTCGCCGCCAAGGACGTGGCGGCGGACCCGGTCGGCGCGATGGCGCGGGTGATCGCCGACCACTACCGGCAGCCGGCGAACCCCGCGCGCTGAGTCACTCTCCGGGCATGGGGGGCCGGTCGGGCATCGAAGACCGGCCGGTCGTAGGGGTCTGTCCGGTGGTCGGGGGCTGCCCGGTCATCGGGGTCTGTCCGGTCGTCGGGGACTGGCCCGTCATCGGGGTCTGCCCCGTGGCCGGGGGCCGGTCGGTCATCGAGGACTGGCCGGTCGTCGGCGGCCGGGTGCTCCGGTGCCGGATCTCCGTGTCGGGGCCGGGGGAGCACAGACCCTCGTGCCCGTCCTGGAACCGGACGCGGTACGGGGGGTTGCCCTCCTGGCCGAGCACTTCCACGATCTCGCCGACCTTGTCGTGCTGTCCGACCACCCTGCCGTGCTGGACAAGCTGGTCGCCCACGCTTGCGCGCATCTGGGGCCTCCTCACCATCGCGGGAGCAGCGGTCCGTGGCCTTGAGTCCACGGCGGTGGACGCCGGGCGGTACCGGGCGACGCGCGCCGTTCAGCCTCGCGCCCGTTGGGTGACGGCGATGCAGACGAGCACGGCCGCGGCCGTCAGCGGGGCGGCCACTGTCAGGTGCTCGCCCAGCAGCAGCACCGACCACACCAGTGTGAGCAGGGGCTGGGCCAACTGCAACTGGCTCGCCTTCGGGATGCCGATGGCCGCCATGCCCCGGTACCAGACCACGAGGCCCAGGAACTGGGAGCCCGCCGCCACCCACAGCAGCCCGGCCACGGCGTGCGCCGTGAGGGTCACCGGCTCGTACGCCAGCGTGATCGCCGCCGCCGGGACGCTCAGCGGCAGACACAGCACCAGCGCCCAGCCGATCACCTGCCAGCCCGGCATGACCCGGGCGAGCCGGCCGCCCTCGGTGTAGCCGGCCGCGCACACCAGCAGCGCGCCGAAGAGGTAGATGTCGGCGGTGCTCAGGCCGCCGCCGCTCTGCTGCGCGGTGAAGACGCCCACGGCGGCGGCGCCCGCGAGGGCCGCGATCCAGAAGGTGCGGGACGGGCGGGTGCCGACGCGCAGGGCGGACAGCGCGGCGGTGGTCAGCGGCAGCAGTCCGACCACGACCGCGGCGTGCGAGGTGGTCGACGTCTGGAGCGCGAGGGTGGTGAGCATCGGGAAGCCGAGGACGACGCCGGCGGCGACCACGGCCAGCCCCGGCAGATGGCGGCGGTCCGGCAGCGGGACCTTCAGGGCGAGCAGACAACCGCCCGCGATCAGCGCCGCCAGCACACTGCGCACGGCCACCAGCGACCAGGGCCCGAACCCCTCCAGGCCCCAGGCGGTGGCGGGGAAGGTGAGGGAGAAGGCGACGACACCGAGGGCGGCCTGCAGGGTGCCGCCGGAGACGCGGGCCCGCGGAGCGGAAGGGGTGTCGACCGCTATCGTCGTCGGCTTGGTAGCGCTACTCTGTGCTCTCATGCAAGAGCGTAGCAGTGTGGGTGAACTGGCGGAACAGCTGCGGAGAGAGCTCGACCGCTACTCTCCGGGTGGAAAGCTGCCGTCGAGTCGTGCGCTGGTGGAACGGTTCCGGGTGAGTCCCGTGACCGTGTCCCGGGCGCTGGCGCAGCTCGCCGCGGAAGGGCTGGTGGTCACCCGGCCCGGCGCCGGGGCGTTCCGCGCCGAGGCGCGCCGGCCCGCCGCACCCACCGGGGACACCTCGTGGCAGGAACTCACGCTCAGCGCGGAGGGCACCGCCGAGCCGGCCCCGCGCTCCGTGGACGCCGCCGGGGTGCTGGTCTCCCTCGCCGCGCCGCCGCCGGGTGTGATCGAGTTCAACGGCGGCTATCTGCATCCCTCCCTTCAGCCCGAGCGGGCGATGGCCGCGGCACTGTCGCGCGCGGGGCGCCGTCCCGGAGCCTGGGGCCGGCCGCCCATGGAGGGCCTGCCGGAGCTGCGGGAGTGGTTCGCACGCAGCATCGGCGGCCCGGGCGGGGCCGTCACCGCGGCCGAGGTGCTGATCACCTCCGGCGGCCAGTCCGCGCTGACCACCGCCCTGCGCGCGCTCGCCCCGCCCGGCGCGCCGGTCCTCGTGGAGTCGCCGACATACCCCGGCATGCTCGCCATCGCCCGCGCGGCGGGGCTGCGGGCGGTGCCGGTCCCGGTGGACTCCGACGGGGTCCGCCTGGCGCTGCTCGCCGACGCGTTCCGCGCCACCGGCGCCCGGGTCTTCGTCTGCCAGCCGCTGTTCCAGAACCCCACCGGCGCCGTCCTCGCTCCCGAGCGGCGGGGCGAGGTGCTGCGGATCGCCCGCGAGGCGGGGGCGTTCGTCGTCGAGGACGACTACGTCCGGCGGCTGGTGCACGAGGACGCGCCGCCGCTGCCGCGCCCGCTCGCCGCCGAGGACCCCGACGGGGTCGTCGTCCACGTCTGCTCGCTGACCAAGGCCACCTCGCCGAGCTTCCGGGTGTGCGCGCTGGCCGCCCGCGGTCCGGTGCTGGAGCGGCTGCGCGCCATCCAGGTCGTCGACACCTTCTTCGTGCCCCGGCCGCTCCAGGAGGCGGCGCTGGAGCTGGTCGGCTCGCCGGCCTGGCCGCGCCATCTGCGGGCCGTGTCCGCGGAGCTGAAGGTCCGGCGCGACGCCATGACCGCCGCGCTCGCCCTGCACCTGCCCGAGCTGGCGCTGCCGCACATCCCGAGCGGCGGCTACCACCTCTGGCCACGGCTGCCCGAAGGCACCGACGAGACCGCCCTCACGGCGGCGGCCCTGCGCGCGGGCGTCGCCATCACCCCCGGCCGCCCCTACTTCAGCGCCGAACCGCCCGCCGCCCACCTGCGCCTGAGCTTCGCCGCGGTCGCCGGCACGGGCGAGATCGCGGAGGGCGTACGACGCCTGCGGACGGCCTGCGACGAGGTGTTCTAGGGCGAGTGGCTCCTGAGGTGCCCTAGGAGGTGTCTCGCCGATCATGCCGGGCTCCCGACGCCTGGCACCGCGCCTCGCCGCGTTGTCGTCGGTCGCCGATGCTCCGCATCGACTCCCTCCTCCGCCTTGCGATGCACGGCACCAGACGCCGCTCGCTGATCCGGCCTGATCGACGAGACACCCCCTAGGAGGACCGGGGCACCGGGGCGACACCGCAGCGGAACTCGGCGCTCTCGAACAGCTCCGGGGTCAGGCGTATCCCCGTGAGGCGATGGGCGAGGGCGAAGGCGGCCTCGGTGTGGCGCCCGGTGTCCCGGTCGTCGTCTTCGCTGAGGTCGAAGCCCGACTCGCGCATCTCCGTGAGCAGTTCGTCGGGGTGGCTGCCGTCGCGGTGGTAGGCGAAGAGGGGTTCGAAGTGCAGGCGCAGCGTGCCGTCCTCGTACCACTTGAAGTGGTCCACCGCGTTGACGTTGCGGAAGTGGGAGACCACGGTGCGCCCGCGGGACAACGGCACCATCGCCGCGTCGCGTATGCCCAGGTAGCCGTTGTACTCGATCATCAGCGCCCAGTCGCCGACGGTGGTGGCTCCGACGTAGGTCAGGGAGGGGGCCTGCACCTCGTAAGACGGCTCGCCCAGCGCGGCCACGCCGGTGAGCCGGCCCGCCGGCTCGGCGCTCAGCTCCCGGAGCAGTCCCTCGGCGGTCAGCCCGCGCACCAGCGTGACGCAGTACGCCTCCATGAGGTCCGGGTGCCGCTCCTCCAGCCACGTGTAGTCCGCGGCGGTCGTGATCCCGTTCATGACCGCAGCATCGCACCCGCCACTGACAACGCCGGACGACCTGCGAAAACCCCTCGACTGCGGCGCCCGGCACCTGCCAGTCTCCCCGCATGACCGACGACTTCAGCCTCCCCGACGGCTACGAGATCTCCACCGACCCCGACCGCGTCGACGCCGAGCGCGTGCACCGGTGGTTGTCCACCGACGCGTACTGGGCGATCGGGCGGAACCGGGCGAAGCAGGACCGGGCGATCGCGGGGTCGCTCAACTTCGGGGTGTACGACACGGGGTCGGGGGAGCAGGTGGCGTACGCCCGGGTCATCACCGACCGGACGACGTTCGCCTGGCTGTGCGATGTGTACGTGGACCCGTCGGTGCGCGGCAAGGGCGTCGGGACGGCGCTGGTGGCGGCCGTACGGGAGGAGCTGCGGTCGCACGGGCTGCGACGCATCCTGCTGGCCACGCACGACGCGCACGGGGTGTACGCGAAGCTGGGGTTCGCGCCGCTGGAGCGGCCGGAGGAATGGATGGCGCTGCACTTCGCCGAGCAGGAGCCGGGTGCGCCCACGGTGACCTCGGGCAACCCTGGGTAACTCATGGGTAACAGCTCTTGACCCGCGCACCGCCGCGCCTCACCATCCCCGCATGGCACTTCGGGTCACGTTCGTCGCCGCCGCGCGCAGCTCCCCGCTGCTCGCGGAGCGCTTCCAGGACGACCGGCCGCTGGACGAGGCGGGCTGGGACGAGGTGCAGCGCGTCGCCCGCGAGCTGCTGCCCCCGGCGGCGGCCGACCTGCGCTACTGCTCGCCCACGCCCCGCAGCCGCGCCACCGGCGACGCCCTCGGCTACGCGCCGCTGGTGCAACTCGCCCTGCGGGACTGCGACATGGGCCGCTGGCGCGGGCTGACCCTCGGCGAGGCGATGGCCCGGGAGCCGGATGCGGTGGACGCCTGGCTCGCCGATCCGCGCAGCACCCTGCACGGCGGTGAGTCGCTGCTCGCCTTCATCGGCCGGGTCGGCGGCTGGCTGGACACCCGGCCGCGGGAGGACGGCTGCCGGATCGTCGCGGTGGCCGAGCCGTCGGTGATCCGCGCGGCGCTGGTGTACGCGCTGAAGGCGCCCCCGTCGACGTACTGGAACCTCGACGTCCGCCCGCTGTCGACGACCACGGTGACCGGGTACGCGGGCCGCTGGAACCTGCGGTTCGACGGCTGCTTCGCCGCCTCCCGCCCCTCTCCCGGCGTCTGGGCTCAGCCCACGCGCGCGTAGTCCGTCGTCAGCACCAGATCCTTCGCCGGGCCCCGGACCCGCCACACCGTGCGCCAGTGGTCCGGCTCGCGGACGGTGAACTCGCCGCGGTAGAGGTCGGCCGCGCAGGGGTGGTCGGCGACCCAGCGCCCGGTCGTCAGGTCCAGGTCGTGGAACGGCCGTCCGTCCGCGAACCGCACGTCCGCCGTCCCCGCGCCGGCCGCTCCCGGCAGGAAGCGCAGCGTCCGCTCGGCGGGCCGGGCGACGCCCTGCCAGACGAAGGTTCCGGACTCCCGGTGCAGCAGCGCACCGCCCTCCAGCGGGCCGAAAACCGTCGTTCCGTCGAAGCGGCCCTCGTCCCCGCTCGCGAGATCCCGCACCGACCGCTCGACCCGCCAGCTCCCGGCCAGAAACGCCAGTACCTCCGGCACTGGCCAGAACTCGCCCATCGCGTACCGCTCTCCGTCCCGTTCGCCGCTGCGCGACCCATTGACGCGTACCCGCCCCCTCCCTATCTTGCCGTTCGAAGTGCTGACCAACGTCCGATATTTCGAACATCTCCCCATCGGAGCAGAGAGCCGCGGAGTATCCATGTCACGCACCACCCGCACCACCCGCTGGAGACTCGGCCTGACCGCGACCGCCGCGCTGGCCGTCTCCTCCGTGCTCGTGCCCTCGCCCGCGCACGCCGAGGCCGTCACCGACTACGCGATCACCGTCGACCCGTCCGCCACCGGGGCGAAGATCGACGACACGATGTACGGCGTCTTCTTCGAGGACATCAACCGCGCCGCCGACGGCGGGCTCTACGCCGAGCTGGTGCAGAACCGGTCCTTCGAGTACTCCACCGCCGACAACGGCGCGTACACGCCGCTGACCTCCTGGACGGTCGACGGCACCGCCCGGGTCGTGAACGACGACGGCCGGCTGAACGAGCGCAACCGCAACTACCTCTCCCTGGACGCCGGCTCGTCCGTCACCAACGCCGGCTACAACACCGGCATCCGGGTCGAGCGGGGCAAGAGGTACGACTTCTCCGTGTGGGCGCGCGCCGCCGCCGGGACCACCCTCACCGTGTCCCTCAAGGACGCCGCCGGCGAGCTGGCCAGCGCCCGCCAGGTGGCCGTCAAGGGCGGCTGGGCCAAGTACACCGCCACCTTCGGCGCGACCCGCACCAGCAACCGCGGACGCCTCGCCGTCGCCTCCTCTGGTGCCGCCGCGCTCGACATGGTGTCGCTGTTCCCGCGCGAGACGTACAAGAACCAGCCGAACGGCCTGCGCAAGGACCTCGCCGAGAAGATCGAGGCCCTGAACCCGGCCTTCGTCCGCTTCCCCGGCGGCTGCCTGGTCAACACCGGCTCCATGCAGGACTACAGCGAGGCGAGCGGCTGGCAGCGCAAGCGCGCCTACCAGTGGAAGGACACCATCGGCCCGGTCGAGCAGCGCGCCACGAACGCCAACTTCTGGGGCTACAACCAGTCGTACGGACTCGGCTACTACGAGTACTTCCGCTTCGCCGAGGACATCGGCGCCATGCCGCTGCCCGTCGTCCCCGCCCTGGTCACCGGCTGCGGCCAGAACCGCGCCACCGACGACGAGGCGTTGCTGCGGCGGCACATCCAGGACACCCTCGACCTGATCGAGTTCGCCAACGGCCCGGCCACCTCCACCTGGGGCAGGGTGCGCGCCGAGATGGGCCACCCGAAGCCCTTCGGCCTCACGCACATCGGCGTCGGCAACGAGGAGAACCTGCCGAACGAGTTCTTCGCCCGCTTCCAGAAGTTCCGCGCCGCGATCGAGGCGAAGTACCCGGACATCACCGTCATCTCCAACTCCGGCCCCGACGACGCGGGAACGACCTTCGACACCGCCTGGAAGCTCAACCGCGAGGGCAAGGTCGACATGGTCGACGAGCACTACTACAACAGCCCGCAGTGGTTCCTCCAGAACAACGACCGCTACGACAGCTACGACAGGAACGGCCCCAAGGTCTTCCTCGGCGAGTACGCCTCCCAGGGCAACGCCTTCAAGAACGCCCTCGCCGAGGCCGCGTTCATGACCGGCCTGGAGCGCAACGCCGACGTCGTCAAGCTCGCCTCGTACGCCCCGCTGCTCGCCAACGAGGACTACGTGCAGTGGAGCCCCGACATGATCTGGTTCAACAACCACGCCTCCTGGAACTCGGCGAACTACGAGGTCCAGAAGCTGTTCATGAACAACGTCGGCGACCGCGTGATCCCCTCCACCGCGACCGGCACCCCGGACGTCAGCGGCCCGATCACCGGCGCGGTCGGCCTGTCCACCTGGGCGACCAGCGCCGCGTACGACGACGTCAAGGTCACCGCGGCCGACGGCACCACCCTGCTGAGCGACGACTTCTCCGCCGGCGCCTCACAGTGGAAGCACGTCGGCGCGGGCAGCTGGTCCGTCCAGGACGGCGCCTACGTCCAGACCGACGCCGCCGCCGAGAACACCCTGGTCACGGCCGGCGACCCGGCCTGGAAGGACTACGACCTGCACGTGAAGGCCACCAAGAAGTCCGGCAAGGAGGGCTTCCTGGTCGCCTTCGGGGTCAAGGACACCGGCAACTACTACTGGTGGAACCTCGGCGGCTGGAACAACACCAGCTCCGCCGTCGAACAGGCCTCGGACGGCGGCAAGTCCACGCTGATCTCCAAGCCGCACTCCATCGAGACCGGCCGCGCCTACGACATCGACATCAAGGTGCGGGGCCGGCAGGTCGGCCTCTACCTGGACGGGCAGCTCTGGGGCAGCTTCACCGACGACAAGCCGGCCGAGCCGTTCCGCCAGGTCGTCACCGAGGACGAGCGCACCGGCGACCTGATCGTCAAGGTCGTCAACGCGCAGTCCACGGCGGCCCGTACGGCGATCGACCTCGGCGGCGCCGAGGTCTCCTCCCGGGCCCGGGTCACCACCCTGGCCGCCGACCCCGAGGACGTGAACACCGAGACGGACACCCCGGTCACCCCGGTGACGTCCACGTTCTCGGGCGTCGCCACGAAGTTCACGTACACCTTCCCGGCCAACTCGGTCACCTTCCTGCGGATCGGGCAGAGGTAGCGTCCGGGACCGGAGTCCGGGCCGCCGTCCGAGAGACGGCGGCCCGCACGGGCGGGTCAGCCGGCGAACGGCGGCAGGACCCTGAACCGCTCGTCGAGCGTGACCGTGGGCGTGATCCGGCGCAGGGCGGCCCGGACCAGGGTGAGCGGATGGTCCGGGAAAGCGGCGTCCCACTGCTCGTCGTCGCCCACGTGGTAGGGCAGCCCGCCGCTGAGGCCCGGCGCGTACGGGTGGGGCCGGAAGTAGTCCGCCGGTCCCACCCGCGCCATCACCATCGCCTCGCGCATCCCGGTGGTCGAGCCCTCCGCCGCCTGCACCTTGAGCACGGTGCTGCACCCGGCCTTCGGGACCGTCCAGGACCCGAGGAACACCTGGCCGCGCCCCTGCGGCCGGGGCACCTTGACGATCTGCCGCACCGCCGGGACGCCGTCGACGACGCCGGGCTCCGCTTCGATCAGGCCTCCGCCGGCCCGGGCCGCCCCCTCGGCGAGACCGGCCCGCAGCCGCTCGGGTTCGTCCAGCCGGGCGGGCAGGTCCGGCACCAGGGGAAAGAAGTGCACCGAGAGCACGAGCCCCTGCGGGTCGGTCCACACGCCGGGTTCGCGTTCGGTGAAGCCGGTCAGATCCAGGCCGGTGATCGGAGTCATGTGATCATCATGCCGGGCCGGGAATCACCCGGCCGACGGGGGTCACCGGGCGGCGCCGACGCGGCGGGCCGAGTGCTTCGTGGGGGCCGTCCTCACGCGCCGCCGGACCAGCGGGGGACCGTCGGCAGGACCTGCTCGGCGACGCGCAGCAGCACCGCGTCGTCCGGCACCGCGCCGTCCGCGCGCCACAGGCTCACCTCGAAGGAGCCGCCGCTGTCCTCGGCGTCCCGCGCCACGGACACCACGCGGGCCGGGACGCCGGGCTCGCTGCGGGAGTCGCCGCCGTCCAGGCGGAAGCTGATGCTGAGGGTGCGGCTCGAGTACAGGACCGCCGGGCGGCCCAGCAGGGTCCGCTGCCGCGCGTCGGGCCCCAGCAGCCCGGCGGACCCGGCCACCGGAAGGCGGTCGTAGGTGGCCGCCAGCGCCACGGTGTAGGTGTCGAACTCGACCTGGGCGGACGGGGTGGCGATCTCCTTGCCGCTGCCCGTCTTCAGTGAGCCGTCGCTGCCGTTCGCGGTCTTCGCCCGCTGGCCCGGCGTGCCCAGCAGTGCGGCGAGGTCGGAGCGGTTCAGCGCCTCGCACAGCTGCGCCCCGGTGACGTACCGGGACGAGGACGCCGTGGCGGTCTCCCCGTCCGAGCAGGCGGCCGGCGGCGGGGTGCCGTCCGGGGCCGAGGACGAGGACGACGTCTGCTGCACGGTCCACAGCCCGATGCCGAGCGCCCCCACCAGAGCCAGGGCCGTGGCGGCCTGTCCCCACGCGTTCGGCCCCGGTGCGGGCGCGCTCCTGTTCTGCCCGTGCTCCGTCATGTCCCCCGCCTGTCCGAGCCCCCGACACGTGCCCGGGGACCGTAACCCTGTGATCGTCCGGCGGGCAAGGAAAGGCCGGGCGAAGTCCGGAGAAGCCTGGCCGGGCCCGGAGCGGCCACTCCCACACGATTGCATAAACGTGCAGCGATACGTATAGTCATGCCATCCAGGAGGAGGTTCCATGACGGTACGTGCGGCAGTGGCCGGAGCGAGCGGATACGCGGGCGGAGAGCTGCTGCGCCTGCTCCTCGCGCACCCCGAGGTCGAGATCGGCGCCCTGACCGGCAACTCCAACGCCGGACAGCGGCTCGGCGCGCTCCAGCCGCATCTGCTGCCGCTGGCCGACCGCGTGCTCCAGGAGACCACCGCGGACGTGCTCGCGGCGGGCCACGACGTCGTCTTCCTCGCGCTGCCGCACGGCCAGTCCGCCGCCGTCGCCGAACAGCTCGGCCCGGACGTCCTCGTCGTCGACATGGGCGCCGACTTCCGGCTGAAGGACGCCGCCGACTGGGAGAAGTTCTACGGCTCCCCGCACGCCGGGACCTGGCCCTACGGCCTCCCCGAACTGCCGGGTGCCCGCGCCGCGCTGGAGGGGGCCAAGCGCATCGCGGTACCCGGTTGCTACCCCACGGCCGTCTCCCTCGCCCTCTTCCCGGCCTACGCCGCCGGACTCGCCGAGGCCGAGGCCGTGATCGTCGCCGCGTCCGGCACCTCCGGCGCGGGCAAGGCGCCCAAGCCGCATCTGCTGGGCAGTGAGGTCATGGGCTCCATGACGCCGTACGGCGTCGGCGGCGGCCACCGGCACACGCCCGAGATGATCCAGAACCTCAGCGCCGCGGCCGGGGAACCCGTGAGCGTGTCCTTCACACCGACCCTCGCGCCGATGCCGCGCGGCATCCTCGCCACGTGCAGCGCGAAGGCGAAGCCGGGCGTCACCGCCGAGTCCGTCCGCGCGGCCTACGAGAAGGCCTTCGCCGACGAGCCGTTCGTGCACCTCCTCCCCGAGGGGCAGTGGCCGGCCACGGCGTCCGTCCAGGCTTCCAACGCCGTTCAGGTGCAGGTCGCGTACGACGAGGCCGCGGGCCGGATCATCGCCGTCAGCGCCATCGACAACCTGACCAAGGGCACCGCCGGCGGTGCCGTCCAGAGCATGAACATCGCCCTCGGACTTCCCGAGGAGCTGGGTCTTTCCACGATCGGAGTCGCACCGTGAGCGTCACGGCAGCCAAGGGATTCCAGGCGGCGGGGATCGCCGCCGGGATCAAGGAGAACGGCAACCCGGATCTGGCCCTGGTGGTCAACACCGGGCCGCGCCGCGCCGCCGCGGGCGTCTTCACCTCGAACCGCGTCAAGGCCGCCCCCGTGCTGTGGTCCGAGCAGGTCCTGAAGGCGGGCGAGCTGACCGCCGTCGTCCTCAACTCCGGTGGCGCCAACGCCTGCACGGGCCCGAAGGGCTTCCAGGACACCCACGCCACCGCCGAGAAGGCGGCGGAGGTGCTGGACATCGGCGCCGGCGAGGTCGCCGTCTGCTCCACCGGGCTCATCGGCGTGCTGCTGCCCATGGACAAGCTGCTGCCCGGCGTCGAGACCGCCGCCGCCCAGCTGTCCGAGCACGGCGGCGAGAAGGCCGCCATCGCCATCAAGACCACCGACACCGTCCACAAGACGTCCGTCGTCACCAGGGACGGCTGGACCGTCGGCGGCATGGCCAAGGGCGCCGGAATGCTCGCACCCGGCCTCGCCACCATGCTCGTCGTCCTCACCACCGACGCCGACCTCGACAGCGCGACCCTGGACAAGGCGCTGCGCGCCGCCACCAAGGTCACCTTCGACCGCGTCGACTCCGACGGCTGCATGTCCACCAACGACACCGTGCTGCTGCTGGCCTCCGGCGCCTCGGGGATCACCCCCGAGTACGACGCCTTCGCCGAGGCCGTCCGGGCCGTCTGCGACGACCTCGGTCAGCAGCTGATCCGGGACGCCGAGGGCGCCAGCAAGGACATCAAGGTCGAGGTGATCAACGCCGCGACCGAGGCGGACGCCGTCGAGGTGGGCCGCTCCATCGCCCGCAACAACCTCCTCAAGTGCGCCATCCACGGAGAGGACCCCAACTGGGGCCGGGTCCTCTCCGCGATCGGCACCACGAAGGCCGCCTTCGAGCCGGACCGGCTGAACGTCGCCATCAACGGCGTCTGGGTGTGCAAGAACGGCTCCGTCGGCGAGGACCGCGAGAAGGTCGACATGCGCTACCGCGAGGTGCACATCGTCGCCGACCTCGCCGCCGGCTCCGAGACCGCCACCATCTGGACCAACGACCTCACCGCCGACTACGTCCACGAGAACAGCGCCTACTCGTCATGAGCACACGCAAGCACACGGCACTGCCGAAAGCGCAGATCCTCATCGAGGCGCTGCCCTGGCTCGTCCGGCACAACGGCAAGACCGTCGTCATCAAGTTCGGCGGCAACGCCATGATCGACGAGGATCTGAAGGCCGCTTTCGCCCAGGACGTCGTCTTCCTGCACCACGCCGGGCTCAAGCCCGTCGTCGTGCACGGCGGCGGCCCGCAGATCAGCGCCGCCCTCGACAAGCACGGCATCGTCAGCGAGTTCAAGGCCGGCCTGCGCGTCACCACCGAGGACGCCATGGACGTCGTACGGATGGTGCTCGCCGGGCAGGTGCAGCGCGAGCTGGTCGGACTGCTCAACCAGCACGGCCCGCTCGCCGTCGGCCTCACCGGCGAGGACGCGCACACCATCACCGCCACCAAGCACCAGCCGGAGATCGACGGCGAACTCGTCGACATCGGCCGGGTCGGCGAGATCACCGACATCGACACCGGCGCGATCGAGGCGCTGCTCGCCGACGGACGCATCCCCGTCGTCTCGTCGATCGCCCGCTCCCGGGACGACGGCCACGTCTACAACGTCAACGCCGACACGGCGGCAGCGGCCCTCGCCGCCGCCCTGGGCGCCGAGACCCTGATGGTCCTCACCGACGTCGAGGGACTCTACGAGGACTGGCCGGACAGCGACGAGGTGATCAGCCGCCTCACCGCCTCCCAGCTGGAGAAACTGCTCCCCGAGCTGTCCTCCGGCATGGTGCCGAAGATGGAGGGCTGCCTGCACGCCGTACGCAACGGCGTCAGGACCGCCCGCGTCATCGACGGCCGCGTCCAGCACTCGATCCTGCTGGAGATCTTCACCGACGAGGGCATCGGCACGATGGTCGTGCCCGACGAGAAGCCCGAGGAACCGCACACCCAGGGGGAGTCGTGAGCAACCAGGAACTGACCTCGCGGTGGCAGGGCGCCCTCATGAACAACTACGGCACCCCGCGCCTGCCCCTCGTCCGCGGCGAGGGCACCCGGCTGTGGGACGCCGACGGCAAGCAGTACCTCGACTTCGTCGGAGGTATCGCGGTCAACGCGCTCGGCCACGCCCACCCGGCGGTCGTCGAGGCGGTCAGCCGGCAGATCGCCGCCCTCGGCCACGTCTCCAACCTGTTCGTCGCCGAACCGCCCGTCGCCCTCGCCGAACGGCTCCTTCAGCTCTTCGGCCGCGACGGCAGGGTCTACTTCTGCAACTCCGGCGCCGAGGCCAACGAGGCCGCCTTCAAGATCAGCCGGCTCACCGGGCGCACCCACATGGTCGCCACCGACGGCGGCTTCCACGGCCGCACCATGGGCGCCCTCGCCCTCACCGGCCAGCCCGCCAAGCGGGACCCCTTCCTGCCGCTGCCCGGCGACGTCACCCACGTCCCCTACGGCGACGCGCAGGCGCTGGCCGCCGCGGTCACCGAGGACACCGCGCTGGTGATCATCGAGCCGGTCCAGGGCGAGAACGGCGTCGTCGTCCCGCCCCCCGGCTACCTCAAGGCCGCCCGCGCCATCACCGCCGCGACCGGATCGCTGCTCGTCCTCGACGAGGTGCAGACCGGCATCGGCCGCACCGGGCACTGGTTCGAGTACCAGGCCCACGAGGGCGTCCTGCCCGACGTCGTCACCCTCGCCAAGGGCCTCGGCGGCGGCCTCCCGCTGGGGGCCACCGTCGCCTTCGGCCGCGCCGCGGACCTGCTCCGGCCCGGACAGCACGGCACCACCTTCGGCGGCAACCCCGTCGCCTGCGCCGCCGGACTCGCCGTCCTCGACACCATCGCGGACGAAGGACTGCTGGAGAACGTCAAGCACCGAAGTGACCAGCTGCGCCACGGGATCGAGGGGCTGGGCCACCCGCTCGTCGCCCATGTCCGGGGCGCGGGCCTGCTCCTGGGTATCGTGCTCACCGAACCGCTTGCGGCACAGGTGCAGCAGGCGGCTCAGGACGCCGGTTTCCTGGTGAACGCGCCCGCCCCCGATGTCGTACGGCTGATGCCGCCGCTGAACCTCGGTGACGACGATGTGGCGGCGCTGCTCCAGGCGCTGCCCGGCATCCTCGACGCAGTCAACGGGGACGGACGATCCGGAGAATGAGACGACGATGAGCCAGGCGCAGGATCACGAGCAGACCGCCGGGCCTGCCGTGCCGCAGACCCGCACCGCACGGCACCGCCGGATCGTGGACATCCTCAACCGGCAGCCGGTGCGCAGTCAGAGCCAGCTGGCGAAGCTCCTCGCGGACGACGGGCTGAGCGTCACCCAGGCGACGCTCTCCCGGGATCTGGACGAGCTGAACGCGGTGAAGATCCGCAACACCGACGGCGATCTGATCTACGCGGTGCCGAGCGAGGGGGGTTTCCGGACCCCCCGGGCTCCGCTGGGGGAGTCCGCCAAGGAGGAGCGGATGCGGCGGCTCTCGCAGGAGCTGCTGATCTCGGCGGAGGCGTCGGCGAATCTCGTGGTCCTGCGGACGCCTCCAGGGGCGGCGCAGTTCCTCGCCTCGGCGATCGACCAAGCCGAGCTGCACGACATTCTGGGGACGATCGCCGGTGACGACACGTTGCTATTGATCTCTCGGCGGCCGGACGGGGGGCAGGCGCTGGCCGATCACTTGCTTCGGTTGGCTCAGAACGGCCACTGAGCGGGGTGGTGGCCTGTCGTGGACCGGGTGCGGGTTCGCTGTGGCTGGTCGCGCCCACGCGGCGGAGCCGCACATGGATACAGTCCCGCGCCCCTGACGGTGGGGACGCTCACCCCAGTCGAGACGCCAGGCCCCTCGTGCATCTCACCTCATCGCCCGCCGTGATCAGCAGGGCCTCCACGTCCGGCAGGCTCTCCAGCCAGGCCAGGCCCTGGCGGGCGCCCATCGCGAAGGCGGCGGTGGCCCAGCAGTCAGCCCAGGTGAGGCGGGGGGCCACCACCGTCACGGCGAGGAGGTCGGTGACGGCCGGTTTTCCTGTGCGGGGGTCGGTGATGTGGGCGCCGCGTTCGGCGGTGCCGGAGGTGGCGACGGCCAGTTCGGTGGTGCCGGCCGCGGTGATGACCGCCGCGAGGCCGCCGGGCCGGATCGGGTCCGCGATGCCGACCCGCCACGGCCGCCCCGCACCCGGCACGCCCAGCAGCTGGACGTCGCCGCCGCCGTTGACACTGACCCCGGTCGCCCCGGCCGCCGCCAGGGTGCGCGCCGCGCGCTCCACCGCCCAGCCCTTGACGATGCCGGTGGGGTCGATGCGGCCCTCGTAGGTGGTGCTGAACCAGCCGTCGCTCGCCCGTTCCGCCTCCGCGCCCAGCTCCAGCACCTCGGCGACCTCCGGGGCGCACTCCTCGACGGTCAGCTCGCCGCGCGCCAGCCGGGAGAGCTGGCTGTCCTCGCGGTAGGTGCTGAAGACCGCGTCGGCCCGGTGCAGCCCGTCGACCGCCTCCTCCAGGGCGGCGCGGACGGTACGGGGATCCCCGCCGCGGACGTCGAAGGAGAAGACGGTCCCCATCGCCTCCTCCGTCCGGCGCACCGCGACGGGAGCTTCTGTCACGTCAGCCACCGATCTGGTCCAGGGCGGACTGGAGGGACTGCCGGTAGCCGGTGCTGGTGTACGTCGCTCCGGAGACGGCGTCGATGTCCGCGCCGCCCGCGGCGACGGCGGCCTGGTTGAGGCGGGGTACGGCGTCGGCGGTGATCTGGCTGCTGCGGCCGCCCTCGGGTGCCTGGACCGCCGTGGCCTGGGTGATCCGCCCGCCGCTGACGGTGATCCGGACCTGGACCGGCCCGTACTGCGTCCTGGCGACGGCGCCGGTCACGGTGCGCGCCTGCGCCTCCGCCCCGGCCCCGGTCCCGGCCCCAGCACCTGCTTCCGCCCCGGCACCGGCCTCCGCGCCCGCGCCGGGCCCGGCCCCGTCTCCCGCATCGGCCCCCGCCCCGGCCCCGGCCTCCGCGCCGCCCACCCGGTCCAGCGCGGACTGGAGGGACTGCCGGTAGCCGGTGCTGGTGTACGTCGCTCCGGAGACGGCGTCGATGTCCGCGCTGCCCGCGGCGACGGCGGCCTGGTTGAGGCGGGGTACGGCGTCGGCGGTGATCTGGCCGCTGCGGCCACCGCTCGGCGCCTGGACCGCCTCCGCCTTGACGATCCGGCCGTCGGTGACCGTCAGGCGCACCTGCACGGGGCCGTACTGGGTGCGCGCGGCCTCGCCGGTGACCGTGGTGGTCCCGGTGGCCTGGGCGCCGCCCTGCGGGGACGGGGCCGCCGCCGTCGGCTGCGGTGCCGCGCCGCCCGCCGCCGACGCGGAGGCCGGGTCGGACGCCGGCTTCAGCGACAGCAGCAGCACGATGCCGGACACCGTGGCGGCGGTGGCGAGCAGGGCACGCCGGATCGGGTGACTCTTCCTCATGGCTCCGCAAGCTCCTGAATGACCGTCGATCACATTTCGAACGACTCGTGATGGATACGGCGCGCGGGCACCCCCGCGCCGCGCAGCGCCTCGTAGACGGACTGCGCGAAGCCGGGCGGCCCGCACAGGAACACGTCGTGCTGCTCGATGTCGGGCACCTTCTCGCGCAGCCGCTCCGCCGAGATGTCCGGGCGCGCCCCGTCCGGGCTGTTCACCGCGTACATCAGCCGGGCGCCCCGCTCGTCGGCGATGGCGGCCAGCTCGTCCCACAGGGCCAGGTCCTGGGTGCTGTTGGCCCGGTAGAGGAGGGTGATGTCACCGGCCGCGCCCGGCAGGGTCTCGAACAGGGCGCGCATCGGGGTGATGCCGACCCCGCCGGCCACCAGCAGCACCTTGCCGCGGCTGCGGCGCTGCGCGGTCAGCGCCCCGTAGGGGCCCTCGGCCCACACCCGGGTGCCGGGGGTGAGCTCGCGTAGCCGCGCGCTGTGGTCGCCGATCGCCTTCACGGTGATCCGCAGCATGCCGGGGCGGGGCGCCGCCGAAAGCGAGTACGGATGCGAGCTGAACCGCATGCCCGGTGCGAGGAACCGCCAGCGGAAGAACTGCCCGGCCTCCGCGCCGATCCGGTGCAGTTTCCGCCCGCCGATCAGCACCGACACGATCCCCGGCGTCTCCTCGATGACCGCCTCGACCCGCATCCGGTGCCTGAGGTTGAGGCGGACCGGCGTGAGGATCCGGTACCAGACGACGAGCGCGGTGACCGTGCCGTACAGCCCGTACCAGAAGGTCTTCGCGACGGGCTCGACGGCGAAGTCGTTGCCGGTGCTGATCTGGTGCCAGAACGTCAGGTACACGGCCGCGTACGTCAGCAGGTGCACGTGGTACCAGGCGTCGTACGGCAGCCTGCGGCGGATCCCGCCGGTCGAGATCAGCCCGATGAACAGCAGCAGACCGGTGCCGATGGCCGCCTTGCCCATGTCCGGCAGCTGGTTCACCGACTCCACGGTCTGCGTGACGATGTCACCGAGGGTCCGCCCGGCCTGGAGCGCGTACCCCCACATGATGAGGAACACGTGCGCGAGGACCAGGCAGAGCGTGTAGCGGCCGGTCATCGCGTGCCAGCGGGCGACCCGGTCGGAGCCCACCCGCCGCTCCAGCGCGGGCACCCGCGCCATCTGGAGCACCACCAGGGCCATCAGATAGCCGGCGAGCAGCCCCGTGATCCGGCCCGCGCCGATGATCCGTCCCGTCGTGTCCGCGATGGACGGGGTGGTGTGCCACCACAGCCACAGCACCGCGCCCGCCCCGGCCCACAGGGCCAGCACCAGCGGCACGGCGGGGGAGCGGCGCGGACGGATGCGGCGCATCGTCTGGCGCCGGGCGGCACGGCCGCCTGCGAGCGTGGTGGTCACGGTTCCTCCGGGGACGGGGGCAACGGGTGTGTCGTAGTCCCTTGGCCCAGAGATACGTGGGGGAGGGGGCCGGTGTTCAGTACCGTGTCACGGCCGTCCGCCCGCTCTTCGTCCCGATGGCGATGTGGGGCCGCCCGGCGGGATCCACCCAGGCGAGCAGGCGCCGCATCGCGTCCGCCGGCACGGAGACACAGCCGGCGGTCGCACCGCGCCCGTTGACATGGAGGAAGATTCCGGCGCCCCGGCCGCGGACGGGCTTGGCGTAGTTGAAGCCGATGACGAGCGCGTGGGCGTACTGGGTGCCGTAGGAGACCAGATGCTCGGCCTCGGCCGCGCGGCAGTCGGCGGGGCGGGGCTCGGTCCAGCGGTTGTAGGCGCGGGAGTCGTTGTCCTGGCACCACCAGGAGTTCTCGCGGACCGGGCGGTAGCGGTACGTGGTCCCGCGCGGGGCCGCCTGGATGCCGAACGCGTACGGCAGGTCGTACAGCCCGGTCGGGGTGGTGCTGGTGCCCTGGCGGCGCGCGGCGCCCTCGACCAGTCCGTTCTTCCCGAACCGGGCCGGCGCGGAGCCCTCCTTCACCCACCGCCCGCCGCGCCGCTCCCACCACGTCACCGTGCCGGTGGTGGCCCCGGCGCGCGGCGCGACCGCGGTGATCAGCTGCCGGCCGCCGCCGGTGTCGGCCATCCGGTCGGGCAGCGCGCCGCCGCCGGGCGGGGCGACGGCGGTCAGGGCGGCGCAGACGAGCAGGGACACGGCGGCGGCGACGGCGGGACGCATGCCGTCGACGCTAGCGACGGACCCGGGCGGTGTCCGTCCGGGTGCGCCGTCCGGGTGGGCCGGTCGGGTGCGCCGGTCGGGCTCAGGCCTGCGGGGTGAGCGGTGGCAGGGGCAGGGGGAGCCCGGGCAGTCCGTCCATGCTCGTCGCGATGTGGTCCTTCTTCTCGAAGTAGGCGCTCAGCGAGGCGTCGTCCTCCCGCGCGAAGCGCCTGCCGTGCAGGTCGCGGTCCGCGTCGTACGCCATGAAGGGCACCCCGTATCCACAGCTGTCGCGGACGAGTTCGGCCGTCACGACGATGATCGCGCGCAGGCCGTGCGCGGTGGGGTCGATGTCCGGGAAGCGGGCGAGCAGGCCGGGAAAGCGCGGGTCGTCGCGGAACACCGGCTCCCCGCGGCCGTGTACGCGCACGATGTTCGGCGGGCCCTGGAAGGCGCACCACATCAGGGTGATCCGGCCGTTCTCCCGCAGATGCGCGATGGTCTCCGCGTTGGACCCCGCGAAGTCCAGGTAGGCCACGCGGTGTTCGTCGAGCACCACGAAGGAGCCCTTGAGGCCCTTGGGGGAGAGGTTCACCGTGCCGTCACCGGCGAGCGGCGCCGTCGCGGTGAAGAAGACCGGCTGCTCCTCGATGAACGTGCGGAGCCGGCCGTCTATGCGTTCGTAAGTCTTTCCCATGTCTAAAGATTATTGGCGCCATCGCTCATCTGTCCGAAGAACGAGGCATTTCGCCCGGTGAAATTGACGAATCATGCAGTCCTCTGCATACTCATGCAGAACAGCGACAGTAGAGGAGCAGCGCAGGTGAGCAGCAACAGCGGTGACGTACGGCTCTGGGGCGGCCGTTTCGCCGACGGTCCCGCCGAGGCCCTGGCCAAGCTGTCCGCGTCCGTCCACTTCGACTGGCGGCTCGCGCCGTACGACATCGCCGGCTCCCGCGCCCACGCGCGCGTGCTGCACCAGGCCGGGCTCCTCACGGAGGACGAGCTGACCCGCATGATCGCCGGGCTGGACCAGCTCGAGGCGGACGTGGCCTCCGGCGCCTTCACGGGCACGATCGCCGACGAGGACGTGCACACCGCCCTGGAGCGCGGCCTGCTGGAGCGTCTCGGCCCCGACCTCGGTGGCAAGCTGCGCGCCGGCCGGTCCCGCAACGACCAGGTCGCCACCCTCTTCCGGATGTACCTGCGCGACCACGCCCGGATCATCGGCGGCCTGATCGCCGAACTCCAGGACGCGCTCATCGGCCTCGCCGAGGCCCACCCGGACGTCGCCATGCCGGGCCGCACCCACCTCCAGCACGCCCAGCCGGTGCTCTTCGCCCATCACGTCCTCGCCCACGTCCAGGCCCTGTCCCGGGACGCCGAGCGGCTGCGCCAGTGGGACGAGCGCACCGCCGTGTCGCCGTACGGCTCCGGTGCCCTGGCCGGTTCCTCCCTCGGCCTGGACCCCGAGGCCGTCGCCCGCGACCTCGGTTTCGAGCACGGCAGCGCCGCCAACTCCATCGACGGCACGGCCTCCCGCGACTTCGTCGCCGAGTTCGCCTTCATCACCGCGATGATCGGCGTGAACCTCTCCCGGATCGCGGAGGAGGTCATCATCTGGAACACGAAGGAGTTCTCCTTCGTGACCCTGCACGACGCCTTCTCCACCGGCTCGTCGATCATGCCGCAGAAGAAGAACCCGGACATCGCCGAGCTGGCGCGCGGCAAGTCCGGCCGCCTGATCGGCAACCTGACCGGCCTCATGGCCACCCTCAAGGCCCTCCCGCTCGCGTACAACCGCGACCTCCAGGAGGACAAGGAGCCGGTCTTCGACTCCATCGACCAGCTGGAGATCCTGCTCCCCGCCTTCACCGGCATGATGGCCACCCTCACCGTGCACCGCGAGCGCATGGAGGAGCTGGCCCCCGCCGGGTTCTCCCTCGCCACCGACATCGCCGAGTGGCTGGTCAGGCAGGGCGTGCCGTTCCGCGTCGCGCACGAGGTCGCCGGCGAGTGCGTGAAGGTCGCCGAGGCCGAGGGCAAGGAGCTGGACGACCTCACCGACGAGCAGTTCGCGAAGATCTCCGAGCACCTCACCCCGGAGGTCCGCTCCGTCCTCAACGTGCCCGGCGCGCTCGCCTCCCGCGACGGCCGCGGCGGCACCGCGCCCAGCGCCGTCGCCGTCCAGCTCGCCGAGGTCAAGGCGGACGTCGCCGCCCAGCACGCGTGGGCGAACGCCAAGAAGTGACGAGAGGGCATCGCGGGTTACGTTGGTCGCAGTCAGCCGACCGAACGGAGTCCGCGATGCCCTTCGCCCGTCTCGCCCGTGCGACCACGCCCACCTGCCACATCGGCCTGGGCCTCGCCGCCGTCGGCCGCCCCGGCTACATCAACCTCGGCCGGGACCAGGACCTCGGCACCGACCGCAGCGTGGAGGCGCTGCGCGCGCGGACCCGCGAACTCCTCGACGCCGCCTACGCCCAGGGCGTCCGCTACTTCGACGCTGCCCGCTCCTACGGCCGCTCCGAGGAGTTCCTGGCCGGCTGGCTGGCCGCGCACCCCGAGATCGACGACACCGTCGTCGGCAGCAAGTGGGGCTACACCTACACGGCCGACTGGTCCACCGACGCCGAGCGGCACGAGGTCAAGGACCACAGCCTCGAGACCTACGAGCGCCAGCGCGCCGAGACCGCCGCCCTGCTCGGCGACCGGCTCGACCTCTACCAGATCCACTCCGTCACCCCGGACAGCCCCGCCCTGACCGACAAGAACCTGCACGCCCGCCTCGCCGAGGCCGCCGCGCAGGGCGTCACCGTCGGCTTCTCCACCAGCGGCCCCGCCCAGGCCGACGCGATCCGGGCCGCGCTCGCCGTGACGGTCGACGACGAGCCGCTGTTCCGTACCGTCCAGTCGACGTACAACGTCCTGGAGACCTCCGCCGCCCCCGCCCTCGCCGAGGCGCACGACGCCGGACTCACGGTGATCGTCAAGGAGGCCATGGCCAACGGCCGGCTGGCCGAGGAGCACGCGCCGCAGGAGCTGAGGGCCGTGGCCCGCGAGACCGGGCTGGGCTGTGACGCCGTGGCCCTCGCCGTGATCCTGCGGCAGCCGTGGGCCGGCGTGGTGCTCTCCGGCGCGGCGACCGTCGCCCAGCTCACCTCGAATCTGCACGCTCCCGCCGTGGACCTGGACGAGGGGCAGCTGGCACGCCTCGCGGCGCTCGCGGAGGACCCGCGCGCGTACTGGGAGCGGCGCGGGCAGCTGCCCTGGCACTGACCGGCATCCCTGCCGACCACCGATGAGTCGCACATGCCCAGCATGAGACAAAGATGTCTCACATGGTCTATGGTTGTCTCATGGCCGTCGACCGAGAGCACGTACTGCGCAGCGCAGCCGACCTGCTGACCCGCAAATCCACCGCGACCATGGACGAGGTCGCCAAGGCCGCCGGGATCAGCCGGGCCACACTGCACCGGCAGTTCGCCGGGCGCGACGCGCTCGTCCGGGCGCTGGAGGCACTGGGCATCGCCGAGTGCGAGGCCGCGCTGGAGCGGGCCCGGCTCGACGAGGGCGCCGCGAGCGAGGCCGTCCGCCGACTGGTCCGCGAGATCCAGCCGGCCGCCGGTCTGCTCGCCTTCCTCTACAGCGAGAACCAGCTGTTCGAGGGCGAGGAGCAGAACGCGGGCTGGGCCCGGATCGACGCCCGGGTCACCGCGCTCTTCCGGCGCGGCCAGGACGCCGGCGAGTTCCGTATCGACCTCTCGCCCACCTGGCTCACCGAGGCGCTCTACGGCCTCTTCGCCGCGGGCGCCTGGGCGGTGCTCGACGGCAAGGCCGCCCGCAACGACTTTCCCTTCATGATCGCCGAGCTGATGCTCGGCGGCGCACTACGGAGAGAGGAACCATGACCAGCACCGTGCAGCCGGCGCACCACGACGAGGCGGTGAAGCGTCCGGGCCGCTGGCTCGCGCTGTCCGTCCTCGTGCTCGCCGTGCTGCTGGTGGCCGTCGACGCCACCGTCCTCGGCCTCGCGACCCCGTACATCAGTGAAGACCTCGCGCCGTCCGGCACCCAGCTGCTGTGGATCGGCGACGTCTACTCCTTCGTCATCGCCGGTCTGCTCGTCACCATGGGCAGCCTCGGCGACCGCGTCGGCCGCAAGCGGATCCTGCTGATCGGCGCCACCGCGTTCGGCGCGGTGTCCGTGCTCAACGCCTACGCCACCAGCCCCGAGCTGCTGATCCTCGCCCGGGCGCTGCTCGGTGTCGCCGGCGCGACCCTGATGCCGGCCACCCTCGCCCTGATCCGCAACCTCTTCCACGACCCGCGCGAGCGCAGCCTCGCCATCGGCATCTGGGGCGCCACCGCCTCGGCCGGTACGGCGGTCGGCCCGATCGCGGGCGGCTTCCTGCTGGAGCACTTCTGGTGGGGCTCGGTCTTCCTGATCAACCTGCCCGTGATGGCGGTCCTGGTCCTCGTCGGCGTCAAGCTGCTGCCGGAGTCCCGCAACCCCGACCCGGGCCCGTGGGACCTGCCCAGCGTGCTGCTCTCCCTGGTCGGCATGATCGCTGTGGTCTACGCCGTGAAGGAGGCCGCCGCGCACGGCTTCGCGTGGGCGACGCTCGCCGCCGGTGCGCTGGGCGCCGCCGCGCTGTACGGCTTCGTCCGCCGTCAGCTGACGCTCCCCTCCCCGCTCCTCGACATGCGGCTGTTCCGCAACCGGGGCTTCAGCGGCGCGGTGCTGGCCGACCTGCTGACCATCCTGGGTCTGTCGGGCCTCGTCTTCTTCCTCTCCCAGTACCTCCAGCTGGTGCAGGGCAGGGGGCCGTTCGAGGCGGGTCTGGCGGAACTGCCCGCCGCGATCGGCGCGGTGACGGCCGGTCTGGTCGCCGGTACGGCGGCCCGCCGCTTCTCGGTGCGGTCCGTGGTGGCCGGCGGACTCGCCGCGGTCGGCCTCGCCCTGGCCGCGCTGACCTTCCTCGACCAGTCCACCGGCTACCCGCTGCTCGGCGCGGCCCTGCTGATCGTGGGCATCGGCGCCGGCTTCTCCTTCACCGTGACCGCCGACGTCATCCTCGCCTCCGTACCGAAGGAGCAGGCGGGCGCCGCCTCCGCGGTCTCCGAGACGGCGTACGAACTGGGCGCCGCCCTCGGTATCGCCCTCCTCGGCTCCATCGTCACCGGCGTCTACCGGGGCTTCCCCGCCCCGGCGGGCACGCCCGAGGGCGCGCACGAGTCACTGGGCGGGGCGGTCGAGACCGCCCACGCCCTGCCGACCGGCCAGGCGCGGGCCCTGCTGGACGCGGCCCGTCAGGCCTTCGTGGACGGCCTGACGATCGCGGCGGGCGTGGGTGCGGCGGTCCTGCTGGCGACGGCGGTGGCGGCATGGTTCCTGCTGAAGGGCCGCCACCTCGAGAGCTCCGGACACGAGGACCGGCCTTGAGGGGCGCGGGGAACTGCGCGACCGGCCACAACGGCGCCGCACACGCCCCGCAACGCCGCCACCTCGCCCCCTAGGGGGTGTCTCGCCGATCATGCCGGGCTCCCGACGCCTGGCACCGCGCCTCGCCGCGTTGTCGTCGGTCGCCGATGCTCCGCATCGACTCCCTCCTCCGCCTTGCGAT